>CAYPBJ010000012.1:0-61957 GCA_964408945.1 uncultured Rhizobium sp.
CCCGGTGTTCTTGGTGCATGGGAACGGGTCACCCTTTTGGGGACTGCAAAAGTATTATCTTTTGACCAATCTTGCAAATCAAATGATACTTGGTACCTGGTCTTTGGTACCTGGTACCGGGTACTAGGTTTCGGGCTTCGGGCTTCGGGTAACAGGTGTCGGGTTTCAGGTTTCAGACCACAGACCACAGACTATGGACTAAAGGCCAACATCTCTTCCAACTCATCGTAACCCGATAAAATTTGGGTGCGGTTTTTTGAGAGGCGGTCGAGGGCGGCGCTGAGGGTGGGTATGGTGAGGTTTTGAAGGTGCTCTTCTATAAGCTCCCGTTTTAGTAATATGTTCACTAAACTTACGTGTTTGATACCCAAAAGGTACTTTCCTACCCAATAAGTCATGGGATGAACTCGGTAGGCTACAATTTGTGGGACTCTGTGCAACGCGGTTTCTAAGGTAGCTGTGCCCGAGGCAACGAGGGCATATCCCCCGGAAATAGATGCCTCGTGTAAAATCTGGTGCGTTGATTGAAATAAAATATCTGCGTTCAAGTGGTGCTCGGTGAGAATGTTATGATAAAAGTCTTCGGTAAGACTCGGTGCACCAGCGATTAATATTCTCGCACCTGGACTGTAATTCTGTGCGGTTTTGACAAAGATGGGCAACAAATGTTTGACTTCGTTCGGACGAGAACCAGGTAAAAGGGCGATGGTCTGAAGTCCGTGGTCGGTGGTCGATAGTCTGTGGTCGGTGGTCCGTGGTCTGTGGTCCGAAACCTGAGACTCGCTACCCGGTACCTGAGACCCGATACCCGGTACCTGAGACCCGGTCTCCGCCTCCCGAAACCCTTTGATAAACTCAAGCGTGGGATTGCCAACGTAGGTGCAGGGCATGCCGCGGGAGGTGAAGAATTCGACTTCGAATGGGAAGATGACGTCGAGTTGGTCAATGACTTTGCGCATGGTTTTGATGCGCCCTTCGTTCCAGGCCCAGGCCTTGGGCGCGATATACCAATGTACAAAGATGCCCAGAGAATGGGCGTATTTGGCTAGTGGAAGGTTGAAGCCGGGATTGTCAACGAATACGACTTTGTCGGGGCGGTGGCTTAAGATGTCTTCGCGGGCTTGTTGCATGAACCGGCGAATGGTGCCTAGGTTTTTAAGGACTTCAATCAGTCCCATGACGTTTCGATCGCGGTAGTGGGAGAGCAGGGTGGCACCAGCGGCTTGCATGAGGTCGCCTCCCCAACAAACGATTTCGGTATCGGGCTCAGATTCTTTGATTTTGCGAATCATGACCGAGGCGTGTTGGTCGCCACTGGCTTCCCCGGCAAAGAAAAAGAGCTTTTTAGACATTAGAAATGGGGTTTAGAATCCTTCGGCGATGCGTACCAGAGCGATGGTGGCCATAATCATGGTGCCAATCATCCAGCCGCGGGCCCAAAAAATGTGTTTATCTTGTTTCATCAGAAGGAAGAAAATTCCCACATCGGCAACTACGCCCACTTGAAATGCGGTATTGTATGCTTGGCTCAGGCTTTTGATGGCTTTGAGAAAATTAATGGGTTGGATTCCTTGGAAATGTGCAATGGGCATGCCCACCAAAAGGGGTACAATCAGGGCTGCTATGATTCCAACCAGAATGTGAGTAACGTTGGGTTTCAGGGGTTGATTATTCATGAGTGTGTAGATTCCATTGGTTGATGAGGGAAATACGTTGATGGTCTGTGAGGTCAAACATGGTGGGTACCACAGAAACGTAGTCGTTGTTCAAGGCCCACTGATCAGTATCTTCACCTTTATCCATGTTTACAAATTGACCAGTCATCCAATAATACGTGCGTCCAAAAGGATCTTGTCGGGCATCAAAGTCTTCCTTCCATTTGGCTTGAGCTTGACGGCAAACTTTGATGCCTTTGATATTATTTCCTTCTTTGGGGACAGGGATATTGACATTTAATAAGGTTCCATAGGGTAAACCTCTTTTGAGTGTTTCGTGGGCAATTTGTTTGATGTAGGGTTTGATGGATTCGAAATCGGCTTCCCAGCGGTAATCGCAAAGGGAAAATCCGATGGCGGGCATTCCATCGATGGCGGCTTCTACGGCTGCGGACATGGTACCTGAGTAAATGACGTTGATGGAGGCGTTTGAGCCGTGGTTGATACCTGATACCATGAGGTTAGGTTTTCGTCCATCAAGTACCTTATCAATGGCGAGTTTCACGCAATCTACGGGAGTTCCAGAGCATTGGAAGGCACGAACGCCTTCGTACATGTGCACTTCGGTAAGGCGAATGGTTTGGTTGATGGTGATGGCATGTCCCATAGCGCTTTGGGGTTTATCTGGAGCAACCACAATGACTTCGCCGAGTTCTTTCATGACTGAAATCAGGGCTTGAATTCCGGGAGCGGTGATACCGTCGTCGTTGCTGATGAGAATGAGGGGTTTGTTAGAAGTGGAGTCAGACATCCCTCAAAAATACAAAAAAAGGCCGCCACTCGAAAGTGACGGCCTCGTATTAAACGTTTAAGTTTAAGTTAGAACAAGTAACGAACGCCCAATTGCATTCCCCAAGTAGAAGAAGTGCTAACAACGTCGCGGGTAGTGGCGGTTGGTAACAAACCATTCACAGCGTTGAATTGGTAAGTGCCATCTGAATTGGTTTTTAATACAGCACCATTGTTTACGGTTAACTGTTGAGCAATACCCCAAGATGAGTTGATCATGTTACCAATGTTCAAGATGTTGGCGCTCAACTGCAATTTGTGGTCGGTTTTACCAATTTTTTGGGCAATATCTTGGTAGATAGCCAAGTCAAAACGGTGTAACCAAGGCATGGTAGCAGCATAACGTTCTGCAAATTGACCTACGTTTTTGCTCAAGTAAGCATCTTGTGCTACGTAAGCATCCCAAGCAGCAGCTTGCTCTTCAGCAGTGATGGTTTTGCTTTGACCAGATACAGTCACGTTGTAGTTTTTAAATTTAATGTCTTTTGATTCGTGGATGAAGATCAAGTCGTTTCCACTTATTCCATCGTTGTTGATGTCTGTTGAATAAGTGTAATTGAAGCGACCAGCGTTGAATCCAGCATAAGTCAAAGAAACAGTAGTTGCAAAACGCTTTGCGTATTCAAACTTGTAAGACAATCCACCTACAACACGGTGAGGAGTTGAATATTGAGAGAAAGACAAATAAGGCGTGTTCTGATTGTCACCCAATGTGGTACCGGTAATGGCATTGTTTTGGAAAGCAGAAGCTGCCTGAGAACCTGGGTTCGCGGTGATGTCGCGAGTGTTGTTGATTGAGTAGCTTAAGAAAGTATTGAAACCATTTTTGAAAGTCTTGCTCAAAGTAGCTGCAAAGCTCAGGCCACTTCCTTGGTTGGTATTTGCCAATACAATCGCATTACGAACGGTTCCAGTATAGGTGCGTGCTGCAGATTTGGTATAAGCGGCTCTTTCCCATTCTGTTCCTTGGAAAAGCATGGTATCAGAAGGTTTCATGTTAGCATCATATTGGTAGATATCTCGAACTGACTTGGTGTAGATGATATCAGCAGTGAAATCAATGTCACCAGGAAGTTTAAAATCAACACCCAAGCTGGTTCTCCAAACTTGTGGGAAGTTGAAGTTAGGGTCAACCAAAGCGTAAGAACCACCTGTTGCTGGTAAAGCAGCGGGAGTTGAAGGGAAAGAATCAAAATAAGCAGCAGGATCTGCTTCAAATTGAGTGATTCCGTATTTATCTAAATCAGCTTTCTTGGTGATTTCTAATGTAGATTGCAAACCGTATGCATTTGTAGGTTGGTTGGTGTACCAAACGAAAGGCAAACGACCGGTGAAGATACCTGTTCCTCCGCGAACCACTAAACTCTTGTCACCCTTCACGTCGTAGTTGAAACCAACACGAGGAGAGATCAAAGGAGTGGCAGTAGGCCATTTTGAAGGATCGTACATGTAATTTTCGCCTTCTGGGTTTTTAAATACAGGCTTAGAAGCGTCTGTGTATTTATCAAAACCTACGTTAGCCAAAGGCTCTGTAAAGTAGATGGGCAGGTCTAAACGCAAACCACCAATCAACTTGAAGTTTTTATTCAAACGGTATTCGTCTTGAACGTAAGCTGCTGCTTGACCAAATCCTAATTCTGCAATTGGATTTTTATTTCCGTTATATCCATAGGTGATAGCAAATGCAGAAGGCTGTGCATCGCTAAGGAACTGACTCAAAGAATCGTAACGGTAGTAAGAAGAACCGTAACGCATGAAGCTGTTTCCAACATACATGTAGTCAAATGCAACACCAGCAGTCAAAGTATGTTTGTTGGTGTTGTAAGTGAAGTTATCAATGAATGAGTAGGTGTTGTTGATTACTTTGTTGTTCCAAGAGAACAATTCGTATCCAAAAGAAATGTACTGATCTCCGTCTTTTTTGATGTCAACGAATGGGAATGGAGAAGAATTAGATCCACGAGCGTCTACAACTTGGGTACCAGTTACCAACAACTGATTTGACATTTTGCTGTTCAAGTTGCTCTTTAATTCTAAAGACAATGAACCCACGGTGTTGGTGAAATTGTACAAAGAATTTGCATAACTCATGGCGTTGTTTGACCAACGGTTAGAGGTTGAACGTGGAGCGGGAGCTGAAGTACCATTGGTAACTTGATCATTGGTATTGATTACATAGTTATAACGAGCGCTCAATTTGTGTTTAGCGCTGATGTTCCAGTCTATACGTCCTAAGAATTTGGTGTTTGCAGTGGCAAAGTTTCCAAGATCTTGATAGTCGCCGGTTTCGTAATTGTATTTAGATTTCAAGTGCGCACGTACTGCATCAAGATCCGCTTTGGTTACACGTGAGAGGTTGGCATCTGTAGGGTCTGAACTAGCATCTGTAGCTTTCCAAGTCAAACCTGGGAAAGAACGGTTTTCTTGCTCAAAGTTTACGAAGTAGAAAACTTTATCTTTTTTGATGGCACCGCCTAGGCGGAAACCGTAAATATTTGCAGTAGAGGGAGGAATGTTGGTGATTTCAGTTTCGCCTACTTTAGTTCCATTCATTGATTCATTTCTGAAGAATGTGTAGATTGAACCTTCGGTTTTGTTCGAACCGCTGCGGGTGATCGCGTTAACACCGGCACCGGTAAAGTTGCTTTGACGAACATCGTAAGGAGAAACGTTTACCTGTACTGCTTCAATCGCATCTAAAGAGATGGGCTGAGCATCACCACCAGGCATGTTGTTGGAACTCAAACCAAAGTTGTTGTTGAAGTTAGCTCCATCGATGGTGATGTTATTGAAACGACCATCACGACCGTTGAAACTGTTGTTTCCGCCAGCTTGAGGTGTGAACTTGGTGAAATCATCAATAGAACGGTTGATAGTTGGCAATGTGTTCAACTGCTTTGAAGACAAGTTGAAGTTAGCACCAGATTTGGTACCGCTGTTTCTCGAAGTTAATACCGAAACCTCTCCAATTTTTTCTAGCGAGGTAGAAAGATCTAAATCTAACTTGTAGTTTTCACCCAAAATGAGGTATACGTTTTCAACTGTTACGGTTTTTTGGCCAGGAGCGGCAATAGTAACTGTATAAGGTCCACCGGCTTGAAGGTTGAAGATGTCAAACGCTCCACCTTGACGTGTTTGCGTCGCATAAGTTTCATTGGTTGTTGTCAATACCGCTGTAACAGAAGCGTTGTCAACTGCATTTCCATTGGAAAGAATCGTTCCACCAATAGATGATGTTGTAACTTGGGCAAAAGTAATTGCCATGTTGAAGGTTACTAACATCCAAAGTGCTAATTTTTTCATTGAATTTAAGAATAAGTTTGGTTGTTATTTTATTTTACAAATCAACATTGTTTGGATGTTTCAATTGTTAACAAATTGTAAAGAAACTGATTGTTGAATTTTAAAGTGTCAAAGTGTACCTTTGACGCTAACACAGAGTTTTGAGTTTGAAAGTCTTATTTTTCTTAGTTGCTTGGTTTTCAGTGACCTTGAGCGCACAATTTGCAGAGATTGAAGCGAAGTCTAAGTTGCCAATAGGTGATTTGCTTAGGCGTGCAAACTCAGAATTAAATCCATTAATTGGCGGCCAAGACATTCTAATGTCTGAGGCTGATTATGTAGTCATAGGAGATACTTTTTTTCTAAATCCGCACGGCACACATTATTTATTTGCTTACACAAAAAGTTGGAATGAATTTAGGCGCTTGGATAGGTCTATATTTCACGGCCACAACTTTGGAAGAAATCTATTCACGTATAAAGGGGATATTTATTGTTTCGGGGGATATGGATTTTGGCATTCTCACTCTAAATTAATCAAGTTTAATAGAAAAAATAGAGAGTGGGATCTCATGAAAATAAAAGGAGATATTCCTGATATTTTTTCATCCATTGGAGTGTTGATGGGAGATTCTTTAATGGTATATGGAATCAGAAATGTAGACGGGTTTCAGGTATTAAACGATGCAAAGTCGAGTTTATTCTTCATCAATATGAAGACACTAAATTCAGTTGCTTACGACTATAAAATAAATACTGAGGCGGTCATTCAAAAGAACGTGATAAATAACCAATTTTCAAGGTATGCATTGGTTGCGCAGGCTGGAATGATAGACCGAATAGTTGACAAGCAAACGGGTAAGGTTTACAAGAATTATTCTTGTCCCAATTTATTTGGAGAAGAAGAATTTAGGTTCAGAAGCGGCAAAGACAGTAACTATATTTTTGCAGTAGGAGATGAGTTTTTCACCTATAGCCGAAGCGGTGAAGTTAGTAAATTTAATATTCAGGAGTTTATTAAATTATATTTTAACGAAGAAACAGAAATAGGCCAATTTTCGCCTTTAGAAGCTGAAAAGGATTGGGGATTTGATACTGATTACATTTTGTATTTCATAATAGAGATCTTGTTGATTTTCATTGTTTATTTCATGTTCTTGTATTACCGCGGAACGGGCATTGTAAATAGGCGAACATTGAATGATTATACTTCTTTGGTTGATCAAAAGTTTGACTTTACATCTATCAGGTCCCTGTCAAACGGTGATTATTCAGAACAAGAAATTGATATGGCTCTGCAGATTTTCCATTTACGGCCTTTGGTACGAAACCTAAAACGCAGTCAGATGTTGTTTGAGCTCAATGAAATCTACCCTGGATATGTAGTCAAAATACCTCATCCCAAGAAAAAGGACCAATTTAAATATAGGATATCGCGGACTTACTCATAAATCCATTGCTGGTCAAGTCGTTTTATGCTGATGAAAACGGTAAAGTAATATGGAGACGTTTCAATGTTTAGGTTGAATTGAAACAGATTCGGATATTTACGATTCAGTAAGTTCAGACGTTCGCTTACCAATTTAAGTCCGATTTGTGTTCCGGGTTTGGGCTTTCTTTTTCTGTTGATTTCATTTCTGATGGTAATAAGCAACAAATGGGGCGATGCGAGATCGAGATTTAAGGAAATATTAGTAGATGTGCTGCTCATTAGAGCACCGTGTTTGATGGCATTTTCCAATAGGGGTTGAAGTATTAAAGGTGGAACATACCAACTTTTAGCATCGAGAGACTCGTCTTTATGAATTTGAAACTGAAACAACTGATCAGATTCAAATCTCATTTGTTCCAAGCCAACGTATTTTTGAGCATATTCAATCTCTTCAGAAAGTTGAACAAAATCTTTGTTAGAGGTCTCTAGGAATAAACGGTTCAGCTTTGCGAGTTCTGAGGTAGCTTTAAGGGCTTGTTTTACATTTGCTCTCACTATCAAAGACTGGATTAAATTCATGGTATTGAAAATGAAATGGGGATTCATGTTATTTTTCAACGTTGCAAGTTCCATTGAGAGAAGTTTCTCCGAAAGTTTGAAGCGTTCTTTTTGATTAAATACTAATACAAAAACGAGTAACCCTATACCTAAAAACAAAAGAAACCAAAATGCGGGTACTTGAAATAATGGTTTGTTGACTCGGAAAATAATGTTTTTTTGATTGTTGCCATTGAATAATTTAATTTGATAAATACCAGCATTTAAATCATTAAACCAAATTGGTGTATTGTTCGGATAAATACTTTGCCTAATTAACTTTTCATTTTCATCAAAGAGTTCCATTTGAATATATCCATCTTGAAATTGAATGAATTTAGGTGTTTTAATAGCTATTTGAAAATTTGAACCTTGCCAAACTCTACCTGTAATTGAACTGGAGAAGAATTTATAATTGTCTAGATTAACAGATATGCCGCCTTTATTTGAGCATTGATTTTGGGCATTAAAAGGCAGGTAATCTATAGAATTTCCTGTAAGAATAAAGCAACCATTATCTGTAAGGTGAACCTTGTGTTTTTCATTCGCTCTTTTTCCTAAGTAATATTGCCCCACAATTTGTAAGCCAAATTTTGGGTCTCTAAATGCTAACTGAATTAACGTACTGTTTGTAAAAATCCATATCCCATGCATATTGGTTTGAATCCAATCAATTTTCTGATTGTAAAACAGATTTGCAATATTGATTTTATTTAATGATTTGTAATTAGCTTCTGAATCGTTGTATTTGTAGAAGATGAACTCTTTGCCATTTTCGGAAATGAGTAAATTTCCTGAGAAGAAAAAGTTGTTTTTCGATTTGGGTTTTTTGTAATCTAGTGTTACGGGTTTTATTGTTTTATCGTGAATCAGAAAAAACCCATTATTTTCAGTTTGAGCTAAAACTTTATTTTGTATGGGTTTAAGTGTAATAATTGATCGCAGTTTTGGGTGAATATTTGAAGTAAACTGCAGATTTTTAATATTTAGTGCATTTACATGATGAAAATACTCTGTTAAATAAAGATAATCACCTACCAATTCACAGAATTGATAATGTTTAGGTGAAATTTGGTTGATAGTTGATTCATTGATATGGTATAAACCCTTTTCGCAGTGAACAAAGATATTTTGGTCATTGAAATAAAAGCAGTTTTTAATATTTACTGGTAATTCATGTTTTAACCAAACATTATTTTTTTTGATAAATAGCTCGTTTTTAGTCCATCCTAAAATGTAATTTTTTTCAGCAATAAATCCATTAAATCGAGTGGGTGTAGAAATTCTCTTACCCAAATCGGGTATAAAAGAAACCCCTGAAATGATAGAATTTAACCACAAACCATTATTAAGAGTGTCAACCGTAATACCCCAGACGAAGGGAAATACGGGTAGTTCTTCAATTGTGGGTGTTTTTCTATTGTTTATATGGTGAACAATAACAGACCCCTCATCAAAGTTGAGGTGGTTTCCAAGAGCAAAATATACTTTATCCTCATCAGATTCAATGTCCCAAATGGCATAAGATTTTTCTGGCCGTTGAGCAAATACGAAAGAATCACATGTTTTCGCGTTATAGAAAATTTTATATTGATTGCTTTCCATTCCGACATACAGTTGGTTGTTAAAGGTTTTCGCACATATGGCAATTTGACCCGACTTTTTGATTTCGTTGGTTACGATTGATTCATCTTTATGCCAATCTTTGCCGTTTTGAGAAGATAGAATATTTCCTTTACCGTATTGGAATACATAATAAGTGTTTTTCCAAAAACACATGTCTAATGCTGTGGTCTTGCTGGCTGTATTTTGAGTTAGTAGCCACCATTTGGGATTTTTTAATGAAATTTCGGCAATTCCTTTTGTTCCAAGAGCAAATAGTTTGCCGTTAATTTCTCTGAATCTTCTGAATTTTTCAAACCTTATTTTTCTTGAAAACTCTCCTGAATTTTGGGTGAATACCAAAATGTGAGAATCTAAAGTTCCGATGTAAACAAAATTCTTGTGAAAATAAATATCCCAAACGGGAACAGAACCTACTCGTTTAATGATGGATTGATGAATGTCTGGATTTTCAGGAATGATGCTGATTCCCGCGTCTGTGGCAATCCAAGCCGTACCGTTTTGATCAATCCGTGTTTTACGGGTAATGTGTGAAGGTAAACCGGTTCGGTTATCGAAATAGTTATAGTCTTGAAAACTGGGCGTTTGTGCAGAAGCACAAAGGTTCATGAAGATTACAACTGCTCCTGCAATTGTTTTCTTCCAGTTTTGGAGACGGATATGTGTTGGCCGTTTTTCAGGCATACATGTGAACTGCTGTAACTCTTAATTTGATGTAAAGGTACAATGTATGAGCGATGCACGCGAACAAAGTCATTGGGCAACAAATCTTCAATGTGTTTGAGTGTTTTAGATGCAATATAATTTCTTTTCTCAGTAACTATTTTAGAATATGCACCACAGGCTTCAATTACGTGAATATCCCGATAAGAAATCATGATGCTTTCTCCACCATCTTTAATGATTAAATTCTCTTCTCTGGCTTTGTAGGTGGACGAATTTTTTGGTGAGCTTTCTAAGATTTTATGTTCCAATCGGGTACGGAATCGTTCAATTTCAGATTCTGTCAAAGGTTTCAAAAGGTAATCAAACACATTTTTGTGTATGGCTTCTAAAGCATACTGAGAGTGCGCACTTACAATAACAACAGGCACTGAATCGTTGAGATCTTGATGTATTTGTAATCCATTTTCGCCTCTCAATTCAATATCTGAGAAAACAATATCTGGTTTGAAAGAGTCTATTTCTTTTCTTGCTTGACAGAGGTCTGATACTGCAACTGTTTCACCTATAAGATCAGATAAATATTCTTTCAGGTAAAATTCTATCATAGTACGACCTGAAAGTTCATCGTCAATGATTAATGCCTTTAGTCGTTTATTCATAGTTTTATTTTTGGGGTTAGTCAAATGTAGCATTTCTTTGCGGTTAATGACCAACGCTACACTGCAAAATACACATATTTTGGTAGAAGTTAACACCAAAGGAGCTGAAATTTTACAATTTCGAAACCTGTACAAAACACAAGAAGTACTCTGGAAACCTGATTTGAAATTTTGGAATCGTACGGCTCCCTTGCTGTTTCCTGTAGTTGGGAAATTGAAAAACGATCAATTCAAATACGATGGAAAAATATATTCCATGAAGCAACATGGATTTGCGCGCGATGCTGAGTTTGCGGTGATTCAGCAAACCGATACTCATTTACATTTGCAATTAAAATCCAACCAAGAAACCAAGAGTCAGTATCCGTTTGATTTTCAGTTGGATGTAAAGTATACAATTTCAGAAAATCGGCTGCAAGCCGAAAACACCATCACCAACATGGGCGAATCAACTATGCCCGTTTCGTTTGGTGCTCACCCTGGTTTTGCTATTCAATTGCCTGTTGATACCTGTAAAATCATCATCCATCGAGAAGGAAAAGAAAATCCATCTCACGAGGTTCTTCAACGGCATTTGATATCTGATGGACTTTATACGGGTGAAACCGAAGATGTGCGATTAAAAAACGGTGAAATTCAACTTAATGAAAATTATTTTCGTCACGATGCTATTGTCTTTAAAAATGAAGGTATCACGGGGATGAGTCTGGTTCAAAATGGAGAATTAATTGCACGGATGGATGCACAAAATGCGCCTTATTGGGGTATCTGGAAAAAACCTGACGCACCGTTTGTTTGTATTGAACCTTGGTGGGGAATTGCTGACCATATACAAAATGATTTAGACCTTTCAATAAAAGAAGGCATTCATTTGTTAGCAAAAAAGGAGTGTCATTCAATTTTCTATGACATATCTACTTAATTTTAGGTAGATTTGATATATTAATCACTAAATTTTATGGATCCACAACAAGTTTTTTATATCGGAATGGGGCTTTTTCTACTATCTAGTTTTGGTTCCCGATTGGTAAAGGAAAGAGGGTTGAAAAATTTAAGCAACGAAGAAAAGGGTAAACTGGTTTCCGCCTTTGCAAAAACCCGCGTAAACAACATTGTTTTACTGTTGGGTATTGTGGTTATTTATATGGTAATTGTTTTTCTTGAACAGTCAGGAAGTAATTTGGGTTTCAATCCACATTTGGCCTATTTTGTGGTCTTAGCCGTCTATTTGCTTGTAAGTTACTATTTGACTTTCAAAAGGTTATCTGAAATGAATGCCCCCGAAGAATACATAAAATTTACCAAAATCTCTAACTTGATCTCAGGATTTGGTTTTGCATCATTTTTGGCATCAATGGTTTACTATATGGGACTTTAACAAAACCGGTTGAACTGATAACTTCCCCGCCTATCTATTTTCCCTGATTCGGTTAGAATCAACTCATTGACTATATGAATATTTTTAGGGGCCATAATCCCGAGATTTTCCTTTAATTGTTTTTCGAAATTTGGTAAATTTTCGCTGGAAATGATATCTTTTTTTAGCAACATAATTAGTTTCTGTCCTAAGGCTTGGTCTTCCTCGAACCAACAGCAAAAATCATTTTCTGTTAATTGAAACTGCTCGCATATTTGAGCTTCAATATCTTCAATTTGGATTTTTAATCCCCCAGAATTAATAGTGAAATCTGATCTTCCCAACCATTTAAAGGTATTTTCACCAATGATTTCTACCCTGTCTTTGGTGTTCAACCACTGAAATACAGTTGTGGGATTTGAAATCTCCAATTGATCTTCATTTGTGGTCCTGATTTGGGTTTCATCGATGCATACATAATGCTTTTCTCCCAAAGTTCGGCCTGCGAAGTGCGAATAGGTTTCGGTCATGCCGAAAGTATGCACAAAATGGACCTTTGGCCATGTATTTAGAATTTTAAATTCTAAGGCAGCAGACAACGGTGCCCCGCCAATTAATACTGTTTCAAATTGAGATAGTCGCTCTTTGCTTTCTTCTGATTCTAAAATATGAAAAAGTTGGTGTGGGGTCAGAGATACAATTCGTGCGTCACCATGATAGGCGAGCATAGGATTCGCGCATGGGGCTAGTAAATATATTTCAGCATCCCACACCTTGCTTCTGACCCATTGCATGAATCCGCCGGCCTTTGTTAAGGGTAAGACAATGAGTTGCTTCAAACTCGATGATTGTATAAAATGCTTTCGGGTTTGTTCAGCACTCCAAATCAGCAATTCTCTTTTTAGCTCTTGTTTCTTGGGACTTCCAGTGCTTCCCGATGTAAAAAGTGTAAACGTTTGCTCTCCGTTCTTCCAAGCGGTTTCTAGTTTTTCCAGAATCTCTTCTTCACCGTTAAGCTTCATAAATATAATCTCTCAGCGTTTTCACACAAAGATCAATGTCTTCCATGGAATTGTAATAATGTGTTGAAACTCTCACGCAATCAATGCCGTTTTCGGGAACATGTCTGAGGATGATTTTTTTGCTTCTAGCATAATTCACAAATCCACCCGAAGTTTTGTCTTTTTTGGCTGATGTGATTTTGAATCCCACCTGAGCGCCGCGCGAACGATCTTCCTCTGGGGTCAGCATTTCTAAAAAAACTCCATTTTGGAGCTTCATATCTATGATTTTATTCTGAAGATCTTTGGATAATTCTTTGACGCGGTTTTCTATTTTCTGGGGACCAATACTCGTGTAAAAATCTAAAGCTGCTTGACATCCTATCAAACCGGGGCCGTTGAAAGTTCCGTAAGAATATCTACTGGCTTGATTGATGGGATCAGAAAGCATGGGAGGTTGAGCGCTCATGTTAAATTCATTGAGGCTGTAGGCTGCTACATGAGTAATTTTTGTAGTATTTAAGAGGTCTTTACGAATGTACATCCAACCGTTTCCGATGGGGCCTAAGAGCCATTTATGGAAACATCCGGCGTAGTAATCACAGCCCATATCGTGAAGATTGAACTGAATCATTCCCAACGGGTGGGCTCCATCAATGCAAGATATGATGTTGTTTCTACGAGAAATTTCACACAGTTCTTTGACGGGCAATACTTGTCCAATGGTACACGGAATGTGAGGTACGGCCATTACTTTGGTTTTTTTAGTGATGGCTTTTTTAAAACTTTCGATGGTTTCTTCGGCCGTTTTTCCTAACGGAAAAGTCTTTATTACAAGGCCTTCTAATTTCGCTCGGTGCAACCACGGCGCACAACCACCCACGTGTTCGTGTGTAGTCATGATGATCTCATCGCCCTTTTTTAGTTTTAGTCCCCAGCAAATGTGATTGATGCCTTCGCTGACGTTTTTGGTCATACAAAGTTCATCGGAATCTGCACCTACAACTGCGGCTAATTTTTTCTCTAAGGCATTGTCATGGTGGGGATAAGCAGCGTTTTCGGCCACTTGGATATATGAATCATTCAAGGCTTTAAGTACGGAATTGGGAGTGATTCCCATGGTGCCGTTATTTAAGAATGTCAGGTCTGATTTCAATGGAAATTGGGTGCGCAGAAGTTCCCAAGATTCGGTTCCTAGGTCTAAGTTTTCAACTAGGTTAACAGGCATTGCTTTGAGTTTTTGGGTATGATAGGCGGCGAATAGACTTCCCCCGAAAGCAAGAAACTTTTTGCGATTCATAGACTGCAAATTACGCGTTTCATTGCAGCCATCAAAATTTGCTTATTTTTGCATGGAGCACCATTTGCAACAAGAAATGAATGTTTTAGGGATAATGAGCGGAACGAGCATGGACGGCATTGATCTGGCGTTGTGCAATGTTCAACAAAATGAGGGGAAATGGACGGTTGAAATCATTCAAGCCATCACGGTACCATACAATGAAACTTGGCGCGTGCGCTTGTCGCAATTGCGTTATCAAACCCCCGAACTTTACGCCAAAACCGATGTGTTTTACGGGCGTTATTTAGGGGAATTGGCTCGTGGATTTCAAAAAGAATCTGGCTTGAACATTGATTTAGTCGCTTCTCACGGACACACCATTTTTCATGATCCACACGGTTGGTTGACGGCTCAAGTGGGCGATGGAGCAACCCTAGCTGCTACCTCGGGAATTCCTGCTGTGACCAACTTTAGACGAGCAGACGTAGCGGCAGGTGGTCAAGGTGCACCCTTGGTTACTGTGGGTGATGAACTTTTATTCTCACAATACGACGCGTGTTTAAATTTGGGTGGATTTTGCAATCTTTCGGTTGGACATGGAAGCGATAGAATGTCGTTTGACATTGCACCTTGCAACATTGTTTTGAATCGTTTGGCTCGCGAGCGCGGACTTAAGTTCGATGAAGATGGACTCATTGCAGATTCTGGAAACATCATTTATCCGTTGCTGGAGAAACTCAATCAAATTAAGTTTTACCAAAGAAAAGGCCCTAAGAGTTTAGGAAGAGAATGGATAAACAAAGAATTTTGGCACATTGTTCGCGATTTTGATGATCAGCCAGTTGAAGACCGAATGAAAACTTTGGTGATGCATTGTGCTGTTCAAATAGCGCGTGCTTTAGAAATGCACAGCGATAAAGATGTTTCTGAATTGTCAGTTTTGGTTACGGGTGGAGGAGCATTCAATAAGACGTTGATTGATTATATTCAGTCAGAAACCAGTTCCAACATTGTCATTCCAGATAAGCAGCTGGTAAATTACAAGGAAGCCATGATTTTTGCCCTTTTAGGAGCTATGCGAGTGAAAAATATAGCCAACGTCAACAACAAAGCCACTGGAGCATCAGTAGCGGTAATTGGTGGTTCGTTGGATGGTGATTTTTCCTCTTTTATTTAAGAATTCATTTATTGTGAAAGTAGAAAAACTTATAGAAAAATTCGAAGGCAAACAGCCCGAGATTGTATTTGCATGGAAAGACGACCAAACCGAAGCGGAAGGCTGGGTAGTAATTAACTCTTTAAGGAACGGTGCTGCCGGTGGCGGTACTCGCATGCGCAAAGGGTTGAATCAACGTGAAGTGGAAAGTTTGGCAAAAACCATGGAAGTCAAATTTACCATCGCAGGTCCTCCAATAGGCGGAGCTAAATCGGGAATCAATTTTGATCCAGCCGATCCACGTAAAAAAGACGTGTTAAAAAGATGGTATAAAGCGGTTCGTCCTATGTTAAAACACTACTATGGAACTGGCGGAGATTTGAACGTAGATGAGATACACGAGGTAATTCCCATGACTGCTGAGTTGGGTATTTTACATCCCCAAGAAGGAGTAGTGAATGGATACCATACGGCATATACTCCCGAAGAACGATTGAAAGCCATTTCACGACTTCAAGAAGGGGTACTATTACCCATCACCGATGAAAGATTGTCTCCGGATGTTTCCAAGAAGTTGACCATCGCGGATATGATCACCGGTTGGGGAGTCGCAGAAGCAGTTCGTCAATATTATGAAGTGTTTGGTGGATTCACCAACAACAAATTAGCGATTATTCAAGGTTGGGGCAACGTAGCAGCAGCTGCAGCATTTTACTTGACCAAATACGGCATCCGCATTGCCGGAATCATTGACCGTCAAGGTGGAATCATTTCTGAAAAAGGCTTGGGCCACGACGAAATTGTGGAGCTCTTTTTGTCAAGAAAAGGCAACGAGTTGAATGCTCCAAACATGCTTTCATTTGAGGAAGTTAACTCGCGTATTTGGGATATACCCTGCGAGGTGTTTATTCCAGGTGCAGCAAGCCGATTGGTAACTGAAGATCAAGTGAACCGTATGATTAAATCGGGAATTGAAGTTATTTCTTGTGGCGCAAACGTACCGTTTGCGGATGCTGAAATTTTCATGGGTCCGATAGCTCGTTTGGCAGATGCAAATATGGCAGTAATTCCAGATTTCATTGCCAATTGCGGAATGGCCCGTGTTTTCGGATATTTGATGAGTAAAGAAGCAGAGCTTACCGATGTAGCCATCTTCAAAGATGTGAGCAACATCATTGGAGGAGCCTTGGCAAGAGTTCATCAGTTCAATCCTAAATCAACCGGAATTGCGTCAAAAGCATTGGAAATGTCGTTGACCGATTTGGTAAAGCCCCATTAATTTCGTATATTATTATGTTTCAAGAAGAAAGCATCAGTTCAAGATTTTGCCGTTACGTGCAAATTGATACACAAAGTGACCCTGAATCTACCTCCGTGCCTAGCACCGAGAAGCAAAAAGACCTGAGCCGAATATTGGTTCAGGAATTGCTTCAGATGGGTTTAAATGACGCTCATTTGGATGAATTTGGTTATGTATACGCAACGTTAGAATCGAATGTGGATGCTGATGTGCCGGTGATTTGCTTTTGCTCACATGTCGATACATCGCCCGATTGCACCGGTGCCGGAGTGAAGCCTATCATCCACAGAAACTACCAGGGACAAGACTTGGTTTTGCCCGATGATGTATCTCAAGTGATTCGCACGGTTGATCACCCATATTTGAAAGAACGCATTGGAGATGATATTATCACCGCTTCGGGAACCACTTTATTGGGTGCCGATGACAAAGCAGGTGTAGCCATCATCATGGATTATGTTCAGCGAATGGTTTTGAATCCAGAGCTAAAGCACGGAACCATTAAAATATTGTTCACCCCAGACGAAGAAATTGGTAGGGGAGTAGATCACGTAAATATTGAGAAGTTGGGTGCCGATTACGGTTATACCTTAGATGCTGGCGAACGCGGAAGTTACGAAGACGAAACCTTCAGTGCTGACGGGGCCACCATCAATTTCTACGGAGTTTCAGCTCATCCTGGTTACGCCAAAGGCAAGTTGGTAAACGCTCTGAAAATTGCCGGTGACTTCATAAATCGATTGCCCAAAGGCGAGTTTTCTCCAGAGACCACCGAAGGCATGGAAGGATTTGTACACCCAGTTACTATGGGTGGAGTTGCAGAGCATGCTTGGGTGAAGTTTATTGTGCGCGACTTCGATACAGCCATGTTGGCAGAGCATGAGAATCGTTTGCGTTCCATTATGGAATCTACTGTAGCTGATTATCCTGGAGCAACGGCAGACATGTCGGTGCACGAGCAGTACCGAAACATGAAGGAAGTAGTAAAATTGACGCCCGCAATATCAGAGTACGCCATTGAAGCCATTAAAATGGCTGGATTGGAGCCTCAATTGGGCAGCGCGCGCGGCGGTACCGATGGCAGTCGTTTGAGTTTTATGGGATTGCCATGCCCCAATATTTTTACGGGAGAAATGGCCTTCCACGGCAAGCACGAATATGTAAGTGTACAAGACATGGAGAAAGCCTCAGATGTTTTGGTGCATTTGAGTCATTTGTGGGCGAGTAGGTAGTTGGTCTTTGGTCCATAGTCCATAGTCCGTGGTCCGTGGTCCGTAGTCCGTAGTCCGTGGTCTGTGGTCTGTGGTCTGTGGTCCGTGGTCCGTGGTCTGTGGTCTGTAGTCTGTGGTCTGGTAGCTGAGACCCGGCACCCGGCACCTGAGACTTGGTACCCGGCACCCGCTACCCGCTACCAGTTACCAGTTACCTCGTACCAATTTGTACAATACCACTAAATTGTTTAGATTTGATGTTAAGTGGCTGAATTGATTAAAATAGCAATAGTTGCGCATCAAATGGACAATCAAAAGTCGATTGATGAGAATACTGTGAGCTGGATTGAAGCATTTTATAAAGGTTTATCAGTAAAAATTGGTCAAATTTTGAAGGGTACACCTGAAATTGATGTGCTTTTTCCTCAAGATTTGGTTGGTGGGAGCCAAAGAGAACCGAAAGCATATCAGGTGATTATTCCGGTTTATTCTCAATGGTTTATACGGTCTCAAGATTGTGTGGAGGTTTGTTGCGATGTGATTCAATCTTCGGCTATTAACAGTGAGCCTAAGGTTTTTGTCGTTTGCAATGCAAGTATCAATCCTGCTTTGTATCCGCTAGCAATTCAGACGGATCAAATGTATCACTTTTGGTCTCAAGATAATGTAACATTTAAGGCAACTAGATTTGAACCAAAATCCCCCGAAACAGAGAAATTCTTTTGGTCAAAGATTGATGACATTGCCAATGATATTGCTCAAATTAAAATTGCCCAAGAAGAAATTTTAGTTCAGCAGGAAACTAATGGAATAAGTGTTTACCTATCTGAATGCAGCCAAGATCTAGTGGTATACCGAGATCAACTCAAGAGAGAATTGGTTTCGATGGGTGTCACGGTGTATCCTGAAAAAGAATTGCCTCACCACGTTACATCAGCAACCGCTGAAATTCGAAAGTATTTGGTGAAATCAAATATAAGCATTCACATGCTGGGTAGTGAATACGGTACCATTCCTCAGGGTTCAAATAGAAGTATTGTTGAAATTCAAAATGACATTGCTGAGGAAGTGTTTTCTACGCAGCCCGGGAAAAGATTCTTGTGGGTTCCAGATAATGCAGTGGCAACTTCTGATAGACAGGCTGAGCTGTTGGCTGATGCAAAGACATCCATGAAAAACATCGGCTCTGCTGAGGTGGTAGTGGGATTCATAGAATTATTTAAAAACGTTATCAAAGAGAATCTCCAAAAGGAAATTAATATCCTCAAGAAGGAAAAAGAAGAGGTAAAAAGACTCAATGGAAAGAAAGTGTACGTCATTTGTGATTTCAACGATAAACCTGACATTGAAATTTGGATGAATAACCAACAAAATGAGGAAATAACTTTTTTGTTTTCTGCATTTGAACCTGATGAAAAGTCAATAAGAACCAATCATATGAACCATTTGATAGCGGCAGATGCACTGATTTTTCTTAAAAATTCAGGTTCAGATAAATGGTTGAAAATGAGAACCAATGAGGTGATGAGAGCGAGAGCATATGGGCGCGAAAACATAGATTTTCCGGCGGTTATCATTCGCGGAAGTCGACACAAAGGATCCGAAATTCTTCACCAAGACATAGATACGATTGAAATTAATCAAGTAAAAGCATGGCTCTCTCAACTGTAAGCACTTTAAATAGCTTTAAAATAAGTAATCCGTTTCCCGGATTAAGATCTTTTGAAGAAGACGAACATATTCTGTTCTTTGGAAGGGAAAATCAAGTCGATGATTTAATATCCAAACTAAGAAAAAATAGATTCTTAGCGGTAATAGGAACATCAGGAAGTGGAAAATCATCATTAGTGAAGTCTGGGTTGTTGCCATCGCTTTATGGCGGATTTATGGCGCAACGAGGTTCAACCTGGAAGACGGTAACTATGCGTCCAGGGAACAATCCAATTGGAAATTTAGCTAAAAGTTTGGCATCTGAAAACGAAGATTTTTTATCTCAGTTGGGCATAGATGGCACTGATTATTCAGACATTGTAGAAGCAGGTTTAAGAAGAACGGAAAATGGCTTGATCGAGTTTTATGAGCAAAACATAGGTCAATCGGGTGAAAATTTGCTGATACTCATTGATCAATTTGAGGAAATATTTAGATTCAGCAAATTTGAAAAAGAGAATAAAGGTTTTTCAGACTCTGTAGCTTTCATTAATCTCTTGTTAAAAGCCAATGAAAGGAGAGACTTACCAGTTTTCGTGGTGCTCACCATGAGGAGCGATTTCTTGGGCGACTGTACCAATTTCAAAGGACTTCCAGAAGCAATCAATGACGGACACTATCTGATTCCGCGCATGACAAGAGAAGAGGTTAGGCAAGTGATTACTGGTCCAATTGCCGTTGGAGGTGCAGAAATTGAGCCTGCATTGGTGAATAGGTTGCTCAATGATTTAGGTGACAATCCAGATCAGCTTCCAATACTTCAACATGCGCTGATGCGAATTTGGGATTATTGGCAGGAGCAAGGAGCAAATGGTGCGTTAAACGTAGAACAATACGAAGCCATCGGTACTTTAAAATCAGCATTATCACAACACGCTGAAGAAGCATACGATGAATTGAATGCCGATCAACAAATACTTTGTAAGTCAATTTTTAAAACGTTAACTGATCGCAGTACTGATAACAGAGGAATTAGACGACCCACACAAGTAAAGGAGGTTGAAACATTAACAGGCACGTCCATTCAACAAATTACGGATGTGGTTGATGTTTTCAGAAAACAAGGAAGGGCATTTTTGACGCCAGAAGTTGGAACAATCATTGATTCCAACAGTATTTTAGATATTTCGCACGAAAGTTTCATGAGGGTTTGGGTTCGTTTACAGGCGTGGGTGGATGAGGAAAATGAAGCCATTCAAATGTATCTTCGTCTTACCGAGGCCGCTGAACAATACGAAAATAGAAGAGGAGGTCTATGGAGAAACCCTGAACTTTCTTTGGCAATAAAATGGAAAAACGATAACAATCCCAATGAATTATGGGCTTCTCGAATCAACCATGAGTTTGCCCGAACCATGTTGTTTTTGGAATATTCAATAGCTGAACAACAACGGGAAGAAGAATACAAGGAATTTCAACAAAAAGCTCGACTTAAAAGGGCGAGAATCTTTGCCATTACTGTAGGTTCAGTGGCATTGGTTGCAGTGTCAATGGCACTTTGGGCTAACACCGCTCGTAAACAAGCTACCATTGCTCAAAAAGGAATGGCGGTTGAAAAGAAAAAAGCCGATGATCGTTTGGTTGATTTGAATAAAGCCATGATCAAGGTAGAGGCATCCAAAGCAGAATTGGAGAAGAAGGGTGAAGATCTTAAAGTGGCGTTAAATGAATCTAAAGAGAATTACAAAAAGGCTTTAGCTGCGACTGATCAGGCCTTGGCTGAAAAAGAAAGAGCAAATCAAGAGAAAATTCAAGCACAAATTGCCCGTAATGACGCAGATTTGGCAAGGGTAAAAGCCGAAAGAGCGGAGTTAATCGCTAAAACCGAAAAAGAAAAAACCGAGCAACTTAAAACCTTGTCAGATGCAGATGCAAAGGCATTGGCTGCCGCCTCAAAATTTGCGCAGAACGAATACGATCAAAGTTTAGAATTGGCAAAATCGGCCTATGAAATCAACAAAAAAATGGGCGGGTCAGAATCTAAAAACAGCATCATTAATGCGTTGTATTTGGGTTGGACACACAAGATGCAAAGAAAAAACGAGCTGTTAAGCCACAAAGCAGCGGTTAAGATGGCATCACTTTCAGACAACTATTGTTTGAGCGTAGACGAAGCCCGCATGGCTGTTGTTTCCAAAATAGAAAAAGGAGCAATTACTGCTATTGGATCAACAGAGCTTCCTAAAAATGTTGCGGGATTGCGTTTGGTGAATCAATCTAAAGAAGCTGTCGTCGTTTTTAATGATGGGCAATTTTCTTTATACTCCGTGAACAACGGAAAGTTGAATTTTAAGCAAAATATTTTTAAAGATACCCGTCCAACTGCTCGAGCCATTATTCAAGAGCAAGGTGGAAATTTATTTGTATCTAACGGTAGCCATGTGTGGGCTTTCCAGAATTTTAAGGGTACGCCGAAATTCATCAAAGATGTCAAATTATTTTACATCTCCCCCAAAGGAAAAGTATTGACCTGTAACAACAGCAATCAGATCAGTTGTTTCAATTCAGTTGCCGAATTTGAAAACTCTGGCAAAGCTGCTTGGCGGAAAGAATTCACAGAGAATATTACTGCTCTGTCAATCAATCAAACAGAGTCTGGATTTGTTTTGGGCACCAACAACGGTAAAATGATTATTGGAAATGTTCAAGATGGTGAATTGATGAAAGTGAACGGTATAAAAGAAAATGATTTCCCTCGTTTACACTTATCTCGAATTTCGGAAATTATGTGGGTGAATAACCTAAACCACGATGAAACCATCATCAGCGCGGGCTATGACCATACTTTAAGAATGATCACCATGAAGGATGTTAAAAGCGGCAATGTATCATCAGATGCTTTACGATTAGACATTCATAAATCATGGATTTACGGAATGGAATGGATATCAACAGACAATGATCAAGCGGGTGTATTATCTTGGAGTGAAGATAAGGTTTTGAAATACAGTTTGTTGTCTTCAGAAGGGCTGAGTAAAGCGTTAAATTAATTGGAGATGTTATCAAAAAAAGTCAAGTCTATTTTTATTTTTTTCGGGGGATGTTTCCTCGGTTTTACACCGCTTAGAATTCAAGCACAAAGCAGTTGTGATCGAAATTTGGATGAAGTAAAATACCTTTATGAAATTGGCCGATTTCAACAAGCCATAGACGCCGTTAACATTTGTTTGGAGTCTTCTGGTTACAGCAGACCGTCAAAAATTGAAGCCTATGCTTTGCTTTCAAAATCTTTGTTGGCCATCGATTCTTCGGAAAAAGCAAAGTGGTATTTGCGTGAATTGCTCACCATTAAAGATGATTATGAGCCCAAAATTGATGATCCACTTCGATTCAAAAAAGCCCTAGATGATGTTAGAGCATCAATGAAGACCAATACCATTACGTCTGTATCTAAAAAGGCTGAAAAACAAGAACTTGCACCAGCAACTATTGTTGTTTTAACATCTAAAGACATTGCAGAACGAGGATATTTAACCGTAGAAGAGATGCTCGATGATCTCCCAGGGATGGACGTTTCTCGTACCAATGGACTTGTAAATAAATCTGTTTTTGTTAGAGGTTACCGTTCAGCCAACATGTCAGATCGTTTGTTAGTTGTAATAAATGGAGTTGAAGCCAATGAAATGTGGACACAGTTTGCTTATCTCGGGAAGCAACTTCCGGTTGAATCCATTGAACGCGTTGAAATGATTTATGGTCCGGCATCTTCATTATACGGAGCGAACGCATTTTCTGGGGTATTAAATATTGTTACCAAAGGAGGTAGTACCTTGTTTAAATCGAATAAAACATCCTTCGAAAGTGAACCAAAAACCGAGTTTATGATGTCTGGAAGAATCAACACTGGCGCATTCAATACCCAGGCGCTCGAAGGAACTACAGCCGTGAAATTGAAAAACGGAGTGGTTATTCAAATGAATGGAAAGATTTACCAAAGCGATGAAAACAATCTCAGTAAATATCCAAACTGGGATGGTCAATGGACAGAAGCAGACTTTGGGCCCAATCATTACCGAAAAACCTTATCATTGGTAACAACTAAAGATTCTATAAAGAATATTTACACAACAAAAGATCCTAACGGAACCTATCACCAAATCAAAGGTGATTCCATTCTTCCTACGCAATTTGCCATTGATGAGGCAAAGAGATTGGATCAGTTGAAATACAATGAGATTCCTAATATTCAAGGCTTTTACAATAAAGGTGCTGACCCAAAAATATTCAGCGATAAAACATTTGGAACCTATGCAAACTTGCGCGTCACTTTGGGTGATTTAATCCTAGATTTACATTTAGAAGATAGAGATGAAGGGGCAACCCCAGATTATGTAGATAGATTCTTTTCTGTGAACTCTTTATTTACCAATTGGCAGGCGAGGCAGCAATTTATTTCGTCGCGGTATTCAAAGAAATTAGGTGATAAGTGGTTCTTCTACAATACGGCGTACTACAGAATTTCTGATTTTGGGGTAAAATCACGTTTAACAACCTTCAATGGTTACGCACAAGACAGAAGAGAATTGATAGACTTTTTTGATCCCAGGAGAATAAATCCGGAGTGGATCAGAGTATCGTATTTTCAACAATGTAAACAATTTAGAGATGAGTTTCGTGCTCAATATACCATCAATGATCATTTTGATTTATTGGTGGGATTAGAAATACGGAACGGAATATTTCAATCAAATTACCTGACTTCGTCTATCTCAGATAATGCTATGTTAAATGGAACCGTTCCTTCCAATCCTGGAGGTAACAACCCGGCCATGTTTGAAGGCGGCGGATTTGGATCATTTACCTATTCAAATACGGCAAAAAAAATAAACATCAATGTGGGCGGAAGATATGATTATACTTGGGTAAATGAAGACAGTAAAGTTTCATACGGCAAGTTTAATCCACGTTTAAGTGCAGTATTTTATCCCGGAAACTGGGTGTTCAAGCTTATTTATTCTGAGGCAATGTTCGCCTTCCCAAGTTTTGTTCGATTCTCATCATCGGTAAGCAGAATTCCTCCTGATAATTTGGCTCCTGAAACAGTTAAGAACTTAGAATTTAATGTGACCCATGTTTTAAAAGGCGGGAAGTTCACCACAGAGTGGGTAGGATACAAGTCAACCTACGCAGATATGTTGATAACCAACAAGGTAAAAGGATTAGACCAATATGGGAACTGGCCCAATACCACCAATGAGGTTATAGGTGCACAAATGAACACGCAATGGAAAGTCAATCGATTTATTGATTTTAATACCAATGCTACCGTGAACCATTCTGTGTTCTTAACTCCATCGTCAACCAATCCTGATGAAATCACCACATTAAAAACTGCACAAATTTCTGATTTTACATTTTATGCTGGATTTGGTACTAAATTCTTGAAAGATAAAATTTACTTCTATATTTCTTCAAATGTGGTTGGTAATAAATACACCGGAAAAGGCACTAGTTTAGCAAATGCTACACAGTTAGTTACCATTCCAGGGTACCAATTGATCAATGCTGCGCTAAAAATAGATCTATTCCAAAATATTACTTTTCAAGTCATTGGACGAAATTTGTTGAATCAATATTATGCAGCTCCAGGAATTAGATCTGCTTCAGGTTCTCAAAGTCCTTTAGTTCCTCAACCTGGCCGAAACATACATTTAGCCTTAAACTTTAGGTTTTGATTTCAACGGTTCAAATATCAAAGCTCATTTACGGAGACTTAGACTCTGACAAGAAATGGCTATTGAAACGATTGATTGCACAATCGTTTTTTAGTGGATTGGCTAATGCTTTTTTCTTCGTTGCGGCCTATTCATCTATGCTTGGCGCATTGAAAATTGCCGAAGTTCCCTATGCTTACCTTTCTTCTGGACTGGGGGGGATTCTATTAATTAAACTTTTTCAAAGGATTCAGAAGGACTACGGTGCAATAAAGTCACACTTTATCATTACCGTTTTATTCGCTTTGTGGTTATTTTTCTTATTGATCATTAACCGGAATATTCCTGAAGAAGGTCTTTTGAGGAAAATCATAGGTATTGCAAGTTTCACCTTAGTGATACCTTTTAGTGCTGTATTTGCTTTGAATATTGCCACCAACTGTTTTCAAGTTCTTGGTGTAGTGCAAGGAAAAAAATGGGTTGCTAAATTGGGAATTGGTGAGACTCTAGCAGCTATGTTGGCGTTTTTAATTACCCCTACCATAGTTGACTTATTTGGGAATTCTACAGCCCTATTTGCTGTTGGCGCATTGGCGATGCTGCCCCTTTTGGGCTTATCTGTAGTGGAATATATCAAAACCACTGGAAGTAGATCTACTTATTCATTACAAGACAAAGTAGAACTCAAAAGTCTCTGGAATATTCCTTTCTTTAAAGTAGTAATTATCACCACAGGAATTTCTGTACTAATGATCTATTGGGTTGATTTTACCTACATCGTCGCTGTCCGAAAAATTGCATTTTTCAATAATACAACTACCTCAGATGTGGTATCTTCCTTTTTTGCCTTGGTGAAATCAGGTGAACTTTTAGGTTCCATTTTATCAGCTGAAATCATTCGTAAACTTACAACGCGTAAATCTCTGATGGTATTTTCATGGGTTTTGTTATCGGTGGCTTTGTTGGTAATGGTGTTGCATTTTGGATTGAAATTGCCCATGGTTTCTTTGATTTACTTCATCTTAAGTTTGAAGTGGTTTGAACGAGTCTTTAGAAGAACCATTGAGGCACCAGCTTCTAGAATAATGATGCAAGTTGCCAAACCAGCTGAAAAAGCCGGTTTGCAAACAGCAATCGAAGGGATTGTTTCTCAGATTGCTACTGCCATAGCCGCATTTATTTTGTTAATTGCAGCACAATTACATCAAGATGCAGAGAGTACAGAGTTTTTGGTACTGGTAGTATTTATGATTTTAATGGTAGCCCTATTTTGGGTTACTCGAACAAATAGAGTGTCAAAACGTTACACGGTTAGATTGTCTACCTATTTAAAGAGTGTTGCTGAAGATCGATTGTCTGCTAAATCTAATATAACAGAAGTTCAGGTTTCTAAAGAAAAATCAAATGCTGGGGGTATTGAAACGAAAGAAGCCATTAAGAAATTCTATCATTCTGACATTCTCATTCAGGCTAAAACAGTACAAAATCTACCTGCTCAAATTTCGAAAATTGAAGAATTATTAGATCTAGCCCGTGCAGCGGCACTTCCTTTTAAAGCTGAAATTTTAAGCCGTTATTACAACGAGAACCTGGACTTACAAGGAGAGATTGAAACTAAATTCAATATCATGTTGATGGATATTGGGGAAGCCTTGGTTTGGATAGATTTGAGTATCGAAGACTTAAGAGGCGAGGACCTTCGAGAATATTATTTATATCTATCACTTAAACAAGCCCGAGATATGTACATTAAGCAGGTATTTACTCTTCTTTCTTGGAAGTATAGTAGGGAAGAGATGGAAGTTATTGAAGGCTTTATGACGGGCGATAAATCGAGTGCAGATGATGCACAGTTTGCGATGGAACTCTTAGACACCGTATTGCCTGAATTGTTGAAGCCTTATTTATTGCCCATTTTTGAATCAAATACACTTGAAAGTAAAATCAAACGTTGGAGGCAGTATATACCTGCACACCAATTCAATTCTGATGATCGATTGAAAGACATTGTTATGCGTGATTATGCGCAAGTACCTTTATCAGCCAAATATTGGGCCTTAAGAATTTTGAATAATAACCCCAATCACCAAGCATTCGTTCGTGCATTTCAAACCACATCAAAAAAGGCACTGTTCTTTGCTACGGAACCCAAAATTTCTATTGCTGGTAATTTCTTGGAGCAATTTGAAAGGTCTCTTGATTACAAGAACTCTAAAGAGGTTTTTATTAAAACTGAATTATTGGTTAATTGGTTGAACCAAAAAGAGAAGTTCATCCATTTAGAGAAGGAAAATAAAGATTTTCAAGCCTATTGTGAGTTGAATTTCAACTTGTTATCAGATAGTTTAAATAACTGATTACCTATACTTTAATCAGGAATTTCTTCCTTTTTATTGATCATTTTCTCTGCACGTATTCCTTTTTGGATCATTCTATTTTTATTCACCTGCGACACTTCCACACCTTGAACCTGTAGTCTTATTTTAGGTTCTTTTTTGCTGGTGACACACAGCCTGTTTTGGTAATAGATTACAAATCGTTCGTCAATGATAGTATCAGGGACGAGATAGAAAAGGTCTTCTTTTTTATCTTTTGCGAAAGTTAAATATCCGTCGGGATCTTCAGAAAATTGTACTACTGCAGTATCTTTTTGAAATTTCACTAAAACACCGGTAGTAACGGGTGTAAATATAAATTCATCTATTTCTCGTTTCCGAATAATAAAATGTCCGCCAGCATTCACGGCAAAGTCGACATTCTTTTTACCAGATTGTAGCACCAAAGTTTTATTAGGAACGAATTGAAGCTGATACAACCAATTAGAGTCACTAATGTACCTGGATACAAATTGGTATGAAAAGTTTTTGTGGGAACAACTTCCCATGGAGATGATGAGTGTGAATAAAGTAACAATACTAAGGCGTGTTTTCATAGGCATTTTCTCGTTTCTTCAAAAACGATTGGATCAAAAAGTTGAGTAATAATCCGAATAAACCACCTACAAGAAATTCCATGCCAGTATTTAAGATGAAACCTGTTAATCGAAAGGTAATGGCCACAATCAGCATTATACTAGGTACTACAAAATAATAGCTGTACTCGTAAAGTAAAACCATTCTTACCTTTTCATCAAACATGGCCACTGAAAGCGCAATCATGCAACTAATCAGCAAAACTGTAAAGAACATAGCAACTACACGTCCAATTTCCTTGTATTCCACAGCTTGCAGATTGGCTTTTTCAATTTGTTTGGTTTCGGGTTTTTCAGGAAGAAATGGATTGTTGGCTAAATTGATAGCACTCATGACTAAAGCTTGATTGACCGATAAAATAGAATCAATGTTTGCACCATCAGGAATAGACAAGAAACTTTCTGTAAGATTGTTATCTGCTAAAGTTTCGGGAACTGCAAATTTCTTGTAAACCAAGGGCCAAAACTTCGAGCTTTTACTCATTGCTCCAGAAACATGATAGTATCCAGCTCCTTTTATATCCTTTTTGTTTATGTAATCAGCCTTTAATGATAAACTCTTTAGATTTTCGCCCCATGTGATGAACCAATCAGATCCACTGCTGAAAGATATATATTGACTTAAATTATCTTCTTCGGCGTGAGGTCTGAATCTAACGCAATAATCTTCTTCAAATGTTGTAAATGGCACGATTCCAAAGAATGTACCCTCGTTGCTTCGAGTATTGATTTGTTTTTGAGTAAATTGTTTTCCTGATAGATCAGTTACCAAAATAATTTTATTGGTAGGAACACCACGTCTAATATAGTCATTGAAGGTTCTGTCAACCGATAAACCATCTGGGCGATTTGAAACCAATGGACTTATTGCAGAACATAAAATACCGCTGTAGTTGTTGTAGTCTGAGGTAAATACAATGACACGATCACAAATTCCTGAAATGTCTTGAGCGGAATAAGCATTTTGAATGTCTTGTGAAGGTAGAATAACCGAAAGTTCCAATCTATTCGAAACTTCACCCAGTCTATATTTAATGAACTTAATAAATTCTTTGTACTGCTTTTGCGTTTTATCGCTTACACCGTAAAGATCAATGACTAAACCTGAACCATTATTTTTAGATAGTGCTTGAATGGCTGAATCAGCAAATACTTCCCATGCTTTTGGATTAGACAAGAAAGCTTCAGTCTCACTTCGGGATGCGATCACGCAAACTAAATCAAGAGCAACTTGATACTGAGAGCATCTTTTAGCTAGGTTGGATTTAACCCAATTGGGCAATTTAGTTGGTTTTCCGTTGTTGCTGTTAATTTGGAAACCAATATACCCAATTCTTGATATAGCGTTAAAATCATACAATTCATAGGAATTCCCTTCCCAAAAACCGTGAAATGCATAAATCTCCTTAAGGAAGTTCTTTCGCTGTCTTTTTTCTGCAAATGCTGGGTATTCAATGCCTGTCCATTCAGCTTCACTCATTCCCGGTTTGTTGAATTGTTCAACCAGTTCTTGATATCGGCGGGGTTTTGTTAAAATAACATTTTCTTTGGCGCCTGTTTTGGGAACTTGGTCCAAATAATCAAATCTATTTTGTCTTTCAACAATTTCTTTTAGATAATCACCAAATTCATCGGTGTAGGCAGGGATAGTATCTAAAACAAAGGTTTTTAACTTTCCACCTTTTTCTTTTCCAGCTTTAATTTTTTCGGATACTTTATTGGCTTCTTTCTTGATCTCTTCCTCTTTGTTTTGTGTCCAAGCCATACCAGACCAAAGCAATAGAACTGCAACCAATAGAGTTTTTCTGTGAAGGATTAAATTGTATATTTGGCCTAGACTTCTATGCATTTGGGTGTGGGAGGTCAAAAGTAATACAAAAATAGAGATATCCACAAATATCCCACAAAAAAAGAAGATGAATCGCGCTATAAAATTATTCTCATTCATGCTTTTGTCGCTGTTTTTTACATTCTGCGGAAATAAAGCTCAAGATGTCATGTTGGCGGCGGCTAACGAACTGTTTGAAGCACAGAAATACGAAGAAGCAAAAACAGCCTATCAAAAATTACTGGAGATATATCCCAAAAACAAGTTGGCCTATTACAATTTGGCAGTAATTGACATAAAATCTAACAATCCAGATGGGGCAGTAGCAAATTTTTCAAAAGCCATTGAAATAGATCCATTTTATGGTAATGCCTATTTAAGTCGGGGCAAAATTTATATGTCGCAAAAAAATTACGAAGCAGCGGAATATGATTTTAAATCGGCTCAAATTGATGAATCCGTTTTTGAAGACGCACTAAATGAATTGGGCCGGCTTAAAGTAGCTACAGGTAACTATGAGGAAGGCATTCAATTGATAACCAAGTGCATTCAATTGAACGACACTGCTATGCTGTATCGATTGACCCGGGCAAGTGCCTTTTTTGAGTTGGGTTTATTTGACAGGAGCTTGAATGATATCAATCATGTCTTGGGTAGAAAACCCAAGAACTGGGAAGCCAATTTATTGAAGGCAAGGAATTACATGGAAAAACCGCAGTTAGACTCAGTATTATATTTTTTGGATAGAGCGCGATTATTTTCAAAAGATCACCCCATGGTATACAGCGCATTTTCTGATTATTACCTTATGACCGATGAACCTTCAATGGCCATTGCTTATGCTGAAAAAGGATTGCAGCTCAATACCAATTATATTCCCCTCATCATCAATAAGGCTAGAGCTTTTGACGGAATGGAAAAATTTGAACAAGCAAACACCATTTATAATGAGGTCGCTGAATTGGCAGACAGTATCCCTGAATTTCATTACTACCTAGCCAAGAATAAGGTGTACTTAGGCGATTCTACGGGGGCTATACTGTCACTGACCGATGCAATCGCCTTGCGTAAAAATTATTCAGAAGCATATAAATTCCGATCTATTTTGAAGGCCCGTTTGGGTGATGTAGAGGGTGCGGTAAATGATCAAAAATTGTCTGAAGGTTCCGGATATTTACTCCGAAAAAATGAGTCAGAGGCTAAGAAGCAAGATTCTAAGGAGCCTTCCACTCCGTAAAAATCATGTATGATGTCCAAGGGAATTTCATGGTTGCATATCCCCAAGGAAGAGTTTGCATGATGATATCTGAGCCGTAACCTTCAACCTCAATCATCCATTTACTGTCAGATTCTTTCCATACCGTTCCTCTCCTTAAAAGGAACGATTCAATAAATCCTCGGTTGCTGAAATTAATCATTACCGGCCATTGACTTCTTACGGCCGAGATGAATTTGGTGATTTCTTCAATTTGTTCTGAAGTGAGTTGTGGTAAACCGCTAAGTTCATTTTCTGGCGGAATTCCAACAATAATTCTAGGAATCAAATCTTGGAGTTCCAGAGGTGACTCTTCGTCAATGCGAGCAATAGCAAGGATGGTCTGATAAGCTAGTAATTTATGCTCAGATGATTTAAACTCATTTTTTTCAAGCAGTTCTAATCTTCTAAACAAAGTACCCCAAAACGGCGCAAGCAACATCATACCGCATAAATTGGCCGTATATCTAGTGCCACGATTAATTTCTGTTTTAATTTGCTCATTAACGGATTCCTTTTTTTGTTCAAAGTTTACCTTAATGGGTATTTCTATATTTTCCCCGAGTTCTTTGAGTTTTAATATTTCTTTTTGTATTGGATCGCTCAATAACTTTTGGGTTTGTTTTAAGGGCTCAACATCCCTTTTCCAAAGTTCTTTTAGTTTTTCACCAACATCCGTTTTGAATTTATTTAAATCATCACTTTGTGAATCTTTTGGTTCTTCATTTTGAGGATTTATTACAGAAACGATCAGCTGTTCAATGACGCTCCCGTCATATTTTTGTGGACCTCTCTCAAAAAGTTGTAGAAAATTTAGTGTCCAATTTTCGAAAAATTCTAAATCATCTAGATTTTCAATCTCTTGCGTTGTACCTTGAATTTCTGTATATCGAATCAATGTTTTGGGAAGCCAATGATCAATCAGCCACTGATTGAAATTGAATTTTCTCAAATGGTGCAGCCATTGATCAATTTCCTGAATAGGATGTTCAAACGATGTTTTTTCAGGGCTCGTTGATGCTGATAATTCATTAAATATCACTTCAAATAAAGTGAGAATTCCGCTAACCGGTGCTGTAGTCAGCGCACTGACTTGTTCTAATTTTTGATACCATTCCTGGCTTTCCGTAAGCAGCGAATAACTGATTTTCTGTTCTATACTTTTGAAGAATTCTGCAATCAGTTCTTTGGCTCTATTAAATGTTTGATCACTTTCTTCATTGATTCTACTGATGATGGACTGGTGCCACTCTTTTTGGTAAAACAAGCCACTATTTGAGTTAAACAATGCATGATAAATTCTCAGTGCCACTATAGTCTGGAATAACTCATTGTGTGTCTCTTTTTCACTGGGAATAGATTTTAATACAGATCTTAATTCACGTTGAATAAAACCAATGGTTGATTTTAATGCATGTTGAATTTCTAAGGTTAGATTTTCTGATTGTTCCCAACCATTAAATATGGAGGAAATGAATTCAATGAACCTAGTTTCATTGCTTACCAACGTAACTAAGAATAATTGTTCTTTGAAGCTCTCAGAAACTATGTCTTTATCTATCTGTGAAAAGAATGATTTCCATTCTTTAAATGCAGAGTTCAAATGTGTAATGTAATACGGTGTTGTATCATTGGGACCCAAGACTTCCCAATTCAACTCGTTGAAAAAGCTAGGATAAGGAGCTTCTTTTTTCTCTGTTTTGGGGATATTTTCTTTTTTAAGTTTTGATTTGCCAATAACATCTGATTTAAGTTCGTTGAGAGGATCACTAATTTCGCTGAATTTTGTTGTTATCTTAAGGAAACTTGGCGTCTTGACTTTGTTCAACCATTCTAACCATGTTAGAGGTTTTATTGAGCTTATTTGTAAGGTATAAGGCAGTTGGTAGGTGCTCTTCCAATGCGCAAAAGTTTGGGCTATGGGCATGAAGTAGTTTGATTTTTGGTTCAATGGTTCCCTTGAATTTACGTAGTGTGTCCACATAAAATTAGAGAGTTCTATTTTCCACTTTTTAACAACCTCTTCTTTTACGAATCTTTTTTTCAATTTCGAATTTTGATTCTGCCCATGTTGATCCCAGACGAAATTTAAAGTTGATTCAAGGGCTGATTCTGTAATATTTGGATGTTCTAGCACCCATTGAAACAAAGCAGGTTCTAGGGTTTTTAAATCAAATTCCTCGGTTTTATTAAAGATTTCCAAAGAGTTGATTTCTTTTTTGTGACTGATTTCATCAATCTTTGGAAGATCATGTTCAATTCTAACAAATTCTTTTTCATTGTCTGAGAATTCAAGCAACTCTTGAAATAAGTTGGTGAATTTAGCAATGTGAGACAAACCCAAATTAGGCTCTATTTTGCGGTAAACTTTTAGTACTAATTGAAGAAATTGGATTTTAGTTAAAGGAGTTTGAATTTCAAACAATAATTGTTTGATACTATCTATAAATACCCATTGTGAATTGCTGGAATGTTCATTTTTGATGAAAAGGGATAACTCCCAAAGTGATTTTTCATGCATTTTCCAGCCATAAGCTGCAATAGTATTAAACCAATCAACAGAGGTTTCTAACGAAAATATATCGCTCAGTCGTTTAATTCCTTGATCGGTTTTCAACGAGAGTGTTTTTATCCATTCGTTTCTTTGAGGATGTTTCTTTAAAACCTGGATCATCTCAGGATTCTGTTTTAAGAACAGCTCCCAAAACTGTTTAGAATCCTTAAATTGGTCTATATCAAGAGTGATTTCCTTGATGGTTTCTGAGACATTAATCAAATTCCCCCATCCAATCTGTTCAAAAAGACTTTGTAAAGAGTACAATTCTAATTCAGGGTGGGGCTCATTGTTATCTATTGAATTTGCATAATCTATCTTTATCTCATCCAAACCTTCAATCGTTTTTATAATTGAAGAAAGAATCTCATTTCGAAGAAATTCTAGTTGCTGATTTTTGGGGACTGAATATTCGAGCAGCGTTTCAATTCCCCGGAGAAAAGTCTTTGACAGCAATAAATTTTGGAAAAAATTCTGAGAATTTGATTTTACAAGGTCCAATATTTTCAGAATAGATTCATCCACCACCAAAACGGTAAATCCGTTTAAGGTTGTCCAATGGTTTGAAATTAAATGATTGATTTTTAATTGCCAAGGACTCTTTTTTTCAATATCGAATCGAACCAATATTTGAAAAAGTTCTTTTACTAACGAGACAATATCTAGATATTTACCCGGTAGAATAGGATCAATAGGTTCTTCTTGTACGTCTACTTTTAAAATAAGTGTGGAAACGTCTTCAGGTCTTACAATAACCTGAGTTTGATTTATATCTTGTGAATACTTGATTTCCAACAAAGGGAAATTAATGAACTCAAAAGTGGCCGGTTTATTGGGGAGTTCATTTTTGATACCCAGTAAATTGGCTAGATCGTTGATGGCTTTATGAAACTCCGCCGATTGAAAGAATGTTGCCAAAGAAATTTCAGAACGCTGCCATTGAATTCGTTTTAGATTTGCTTGAATCTGATTTTCGATAATCAACAGAAAATTATTCTGAAAAAGATCAAGAGAAATTGATTCCGGTTGAATATTTTCTTGAATTAAGGTTGAAAGTGCCTTACTGATTTTTAATAAAAACTCAAATTGCGGGGAATTGGTCACATGGTGACTGCTTAAAATGAGATTGATCCATTGCGAGGTTTTCAATAGTTCTTTCCACCATTGACTTTGAAACGTTCTGTGAACGGTTTGAATTTTTAGGGGGACTTCTGCTTGGGAGGTAGTTTTCCAATAGGCAAACCAAATTAACAGGGCGTTTTCGATGGACTTAAATTTCAGTTTGAATTTACTGGCATCAGAATTTTGGTCTTCAATGAACTTCTGAAGAACGCTCCATTCTTCTTCAGTTAGCCCCTTTTTGAACTCTTCAAATTGATTGTAAAGTAACTCGATGCTCGCATTTGCCTTAAGGTTGGGGAAATCATCAAATTCTTCTTGATTTAATTTCAATTCATCGTTTTTCAGATATTCTCGTTCGGCTATTTCAAGAGTAACTACCTGTTCAAGTTTTTGAATTTGCAAAACGGTGTCGCGCCAAATATTGAACAAATACTGTTTTTGGATGGGCGATGTAAACACCCATTCACGCCACCAACCTTCACTTCGATTGTAGTATCTTGATAATACCATCAAGAATGTTTCAAAGTCAAACAGTAAACTCTTAATTTCACCTATAACCAAGTGAATGTGTAATATTTCTTTATCGGAATAATTTGTCGTTGAAAATGGAGTGGTAACATTCAACCAACTTTTAATGTCTCCAATCAATATTTCAATGACCTTGGGGGCATCTTTTGAAATATTGGGTGATAAATTGGTGGTTGGAAATAGGCGTTTTTTCCAAGGGTATTTTGGATTTACAGTCGCACTCTGATAGAGATATTCTGAAATTAATGTTAATCGTTTTAACGCAGCTGGAATGCTTTTATTCCAAAGCAACATGAACGTGTCGCTCTGTTTGATCCACAGCCAATATTCAGAAACAGATCGGATTGACTTTTTTCCCTCCCTGAACATGGATAGCTGCATTAATATTTGTTCTTCGAATCGTTTTGAATTTCTCCATTCACTGGGTAGCTCCGGGTAAACCAATTCGAAGAAATGCACAATCCACTCTGTGATGTTAAATGGTTTTCCCAATAGAACCGCTTGAATGGCTATTGAATATAGTTTCCGATTGGGTGAAATATTCAAATAGGCAAGGAGGTGCAAGAAAAATTCCAGCTCATGGTAAGATTTTTTTCCTAAGGTATTGGTCCATTGTATGGGAAGTGTTTCTGCTAGAAATCCATCTACCTTCTGAAGGGAATACGTTTGAATCAGTCTTTTTTGCCAAACTTTAGTGAGATTTTGGTAATCTAAACTGTTACCTTTAATGATGCTTTGGAAAAAACCTTGTTGGTTGATTTCCATGATTTCATCATCAGACAATCTCGACAAAATTATTTGGAGTAATTTTTCTTCAAAAGGTCCATTTTTTGAATGGAAAAGAAGCAAATAAATATCTTGTTTAAACCATAATTCAAAAATTGATTCAAATAATACGATGTTATTCAGAGATAAATTATTCCTTTTCCGTTGGAATAATTCAATGAACAATTTGAGCAAGTTCGGATCTACCGTTTCTCCAAAATTCTTTCGGTACCATGAAATGAGTTCTCCAGAAAGTTCATCTCCCAAGAGTTGAATCATCAATTCATGGATATCAGACAAACTCAAAATGGAATTTCGTTCCCAGTTCTTGATCAATTCATCTATATTTTGATCGCTGAATTCAAAGGAGGAATTCAAATAAGACCATATTTCCTGAGTTTGATTGTTTTTTTTAGGGGACTTGAACAGATCATACAATGTTGGAGATGAATTTTCAGAATCCAAAATTTTAAAATATGGGGCAAAAGTCACCCATAATTCATTAGTCAAAGCATCTTTAAATTCATCAATGCTAGACAAGGTACCCAAATCAATTTCTATAAAATCAATGCCATCATTTTTGAAGATTTGGTTTTTGGAGTTGATATGATCAAAAGCATCTTCAATTCCTTTTTTGAGTTTTTCCACCAAACCGTCGTTCCAGGTTAGGGAATTTGGAATGTCAATTTTTAATTCTAATTCGTTTATGGTTAGCTTTTTAGGCATAAACGAGGTGTTTAATCATCTTGTTTGAGCAAGATTTCCAATATTTGACTTCTACTATTTTCTAAACTTGAGGAAAATTTGTTGTTGTAAAAGTCTTTTAAGTTCGACAACAACAACTGAAATTCAAAAGGATCAATCCAAATTGGATTAACAATCAAATGAGGTGGGGTGATATCGTCAATGAGTTTAAGAATACGCTGTTTATCTTCCTTCTTGTAACTAGAGCTGTGCCAATCAGGAAATACTATTGACAGTGTGAAACTGTATGGATCAATGACATTTCCAAACTTAAAATACTGATTGTCAAAAAATTGGTATTTGAAATTGTCTGGTTTTAATAGTTTTATCAATCGTTCTTGATCGCTTTCTGCTTCTTTTCGAGAACTGTAGAACTTCTGAATTTGCAATTGGTTAAAATCAAATTCAATGATATTTACATACTGTTTTCGTCCAACAGAAAGAACATTGAATCTATAGGATTCAGAGTTTAACGCTATTTCTAGTTTGTTTAAAATCTCGTAAATATCTGCTAAAAGGTATTTTGAATCAAGAGAGAAAATGATGTTGTCATTTAAGTGAATCTGACAGCCAAATACGGGCTCATTGATGTGCGGTGTCAGTTCGAAATGTTCAACGAGTAAAAATCCTTCACTGATATCGTGAATGTATTTAACTCTTGAAGTAATTTCCTTTTTTTGTTCATCATCAATTAGGGTTCCAAGGGTTCCAATGCAACTGAATTTGTCATTGACAATTTGAGTTACGTTGTCAGTATTGGTAATGTAATTTTCGGCACTTCTTCCCCAATACACGAAAGAATCAAAATTTTGCTTTAGTTCAATGGAGGTTCCGTTTTCAACTTGAATCAATTTAAAAATACTCTCCAAGTACTTCACAAATTCAACCGTTTTAAAGTTATAATTCAATAAAGTACTCATCAGTCCAACAAATCCTTGATTGGAAGGTCTGACCAAGCACAATCCAGTTGAATTGACCGTATGAATGCGTTGATTTCTGTTTTTTAACCAAAACGAAAGGATGGACTCGTAATACCGAGTTTCCTCTTCTAAGGTCAGATCAGGTTTGAAAAATCTGATTAGATCAAAGTCAAATCCAAAAAGATGCAAAAGAAAAGCATACGTATTCTTCCTTTTTTCAAAAGTATCTCTTTCAGATCTGTAGGTATGACTTACAAGTTCGTGAAGGTTGTTTTTATGGTCGCCTAAATAGAGTTTCCATTGGGTAAACCGATTCGCACTGTCTTTTTTATTCTCAGCAATTTGCGCATCGTATTTATCATTGAAATCTGCCCAAACATATTCTATTCCGGGTATTTCTTTCAATATTCTTTGCGACAGTTTGGTTAAATTGGATGTCTGTTGATTGAGAATGTCAAAAGATTGTTCCAAGTCAGAAATGAACTTAGAAATAATTAAATCAAAAACAGATAATACACCTTTTAATTGCAGTCCTGATGCATCTTGTTCCTTGATTTCACCCCACAATTCCTTTTCTTGGTCAAAAAAGGAGGGTAGACCCTTTTGAATAGAAGAATATTCAACCATTTCAACATCGGGTTGATTCTCGTTATTTCCTTTTAGATTGGCCGAGTTTTTTTCTTGAATATTGATTCTTTCAATCTCATCAAATGTTAGACTCTCAACCAAATTATTGCCAATGAATAAGTTAATTTTACTTTTGGGGTTGAGGATTAAACGGAAGGGTTGTTGGTATTTTAAGGTCCAAACAAAGTTAAATTCGGGGTCTTTGATGGAAATATTTCTAATGTTTTGGGTGTATTCATTCTGATTGACGGCCGTAACAAGATCAGCAGATTGGAGTTCAAAGGATACTTTCTTAGAAAACGTACTCACATTGAATATACGTGAATTCGAAAAATCAGCCGTTGTTTGTCCCCCACGAAGAAAATCCATGGCTTGCCCAAAATATGATTGTGCAATTTTTTGAGAGTTATCGTGATTTTTGATTTCAACATCCATGTTAATGGTAACTTCTCTATATGGCGGAAAATGAATGCCTTGAATGGATGAACAAATGGGTCTTGCTCCTTCTTTGAGTTCATTGATGAATTGCTCTAACTCTAAATCAGAAGTAAAGTTATCGCTAAAAACGATGATATCGTATACCCCAGAAGCACACGGATTGGATAGTGATGGAATGTAGAAAACCTTGTAAATATGCGGGTGTTCCAACAAACGGTCTGTAAAGTCAGCAAAAGTAAGAAACCCACTTTGGGTAATAAGTTTATCTGGACTGAGGAAACTATTTACTGATAAGAACTGCTCTAGTTGATCTGGATCTTTGAGTTTTTGAAATTGAAAAGCAATATCAGCAAAAGCAAAACAAATTTGCTCAAGAACGGTAATTCCAGGATCGTGAATGTTGTGGTCTGTCCAAATTGCACCACTATATGCTTGAACTTTTTTTATGGTTTCTTCTCGAAGTTTGATGAGATCAAATTCTTCGGGAATTTCAGTTGCGATGTCGATGGAGTAGTTTTCCAATTCTTCATCCATAGCCATTTACCCCTTGTCTAGGGATTTGATTGAATTTGTTTGTTGCTGATTGCGGATTTGTAGGTGTATTTTTTCTATCAAAGGATGCACCAACTTGTAAGGTTGGTTAGCAAGTCCATCAAGAATGATGTTGATTTCCTTGGCGGTAATGGTAATTTGAAATTCAGTATTTTCCTTTATTGCCATAACAATCCTACATGGTATTTTATGACGGTTTCACGAGCGTAAGGGCGCATAGTTCTTATTTGCAAGTTGTACTTGAAATAATCGCCATCCCATCTAAGTTGAATCCTATTTCGTGATCTACCAAAAAAGTTTTGAGTTTGATTAATGCCCCCTTTGCTTTTACCAAAGGTACAAAGAGCTATGGCATGTGTCATGGCATGCGCACCTTTTTCACCGCAATTGGCAATAACTTCAAATGCCGAATAACTTTCTAGATTTTCAACAATGGAGTGCCATTGTCCGTCAGCAGGTACTTCTCCAAATCGGTAATAATTGATTCTTCCATGTGAACCAATGGTTCCATTAACATCTAGGGTATGCAATGGGTCATCAATACCTATTCCAACAGAACCAGAGCTACTCAAGCTCAGCACCGGTGACTCATTCATGCTGTGTTTGAATTTGAGTACCTGATGATCACGCTCGTCTTCAACTTTAATTCTCCAAAAAGCTTCGTTTTCTTCGTCGTGGCTTTTAATGGAAATGGCTGAGTGATTTTCTTTTGTAAAAACAACAAGTCCCTCTGAATCATTGATTTCAACACCATCATCAACTAAGTTCACGGTGGAATCAATCAAATCTTGGAAATCTTCTTCTTTTGGGATTCTTCCCTTTATAAAATAGTTTTTTAATTCAGATCTGCGACGGGACCCCATAACTGCGTGAAATTAATAAGATTATCTGTATAAACCTTTTTTATTGACAATTTTAGTTCTATATTTTTATGATTTTGGGAATTTTAGATTCATTGTTACTGTTTCTTTCGGTTTTAAAGGTGTATCCTACTTTTAATTTGCCAACTCCTTTACGCAGCTTGAAATCTTGAAGTCTATCAACCAAAAAATCAGTTTCCAAAGTCATATTTGAAACCCCGATACCATCAGAAGCATGTTTATTTGCATCTTTAATATCCAATAAATGTTTTTTACTTGGAATTAAAACATGCGATATTTTCGAAGGATCCACTTGATAATTTAAACTATTAAATTCACTGGGAAGTTTTAAATAATCATCAAATCGAGTGTAAACTGCGAAATTAGTAACCGAAGTAACAAAACTTTGGCTTCTTAAAATGGAAAGTAATTTGGAGCTATACAAGGACTTGCCAAAAGAAAAACCGGTTTCAATCGCTCCAGTTTGTTCTAAAGTACCTTCCAATAATACGCGGTGCAATTTTTCTCTTGCCTCTGTTTTGTCCATTCCAGCTGCAATGGTGATGTTGCATTTTATGATTAATTCTTCATAAATAGGATTTTCTACTTGAAATTTACATCCCAAAGGAGCATTAGAATTTAGAAAATGTTCTATGATTCTCAATTCTTTACTGGTTAATCGAGACCATTCAGCTTTCATCAATTGTGAAATATCTGATTTTGGAATCACCACTACTCGAACCAATCCTCCCATCCAATTTTCTTCTTCGTCTTTATGACTCAATACCAATAAGTCTTGAATTTTTGGAAATTTGACCAATAAAAATTCCCTCAGGTCTTTGAAACTGCTGATTTTATTCTGAAGTCTAAATTGAAATGAATAAAGAGCCGTTTTATTACTGAATAAATTAACGGGATACAGGTCTTTTTGCTGATATGGTGCAATCTCACTCATTACTTCACCCAGAAACTCAGGTATTTCTATGTTAGTAAGCGTGATCTTTTTGTCAAATAGTGGATTTTCAGTTAATTCTAATTTGATGATTTGCGTATCAATATTCTGAACCCAGCTCAAAGAAGTATCAAAGGGAGAAACTACTTTTATCCAAGGTAATTCTTCCGATTGAGTCAAATTTTGAATCAGAATTTGACCTGAAGTCTCAAAGTTTAAGGTATCGTCTTTAACAATATTTTCTTCAACGATTTTGTTCCATTTAAGTTGATTGGAATCATACCAATACCATTCTTTTGGAGATTCAATGCTTTTGCCACTTCTAAAAGAGGGCAACTCAAAGAACAATGCCGCTGAAGTATTTGAGAATTCAGATAAATTTAGGTAGATGGAACTTTTGTGATTGTCTTGAGGCATCAATCCATCGTTATAGCTAGCCTCTTTATTCAAGATGTAATGATCAATTCCAAAACTTGTAATGCGATCTTCAAAATCTTTGTAAGTAATTGACTCTTGCAAAGATGCATCTATGACCAAATTCCCTAAAGTAGGAGTGTAAGGCTCAGGCAAATATTCGGTCATTTTGGGATTGCCTACTTTCTTCTGAAGATTTTCAGAAAACTTGCCGTGTCCAAATGCACCCACCGGGCTTACAAGTTCTAGAGCAATGTATCCATATTTCGATTTAAATGGCTCTTTTAGGTTTTCGAAGGACTTTTGAGGACGATTTAAATCAAGTTTCAACAAATCAATTTCGTTGATTCGTCTTATATTCGAAACGGTGGGTTTAGAATCGATTGGATGAGATTCTGAAAGATCACTGGCAAACAAAGGAACTAATTGTCTTTCAGTTTCAGGAAACCAAGTACCAGACCTTAAAGCACTTACTGCAACCATAAAATCATCGTCTGATTCTATGAATCCATATTTTTTGTAAAGATCTGAAAGTCCGCCTTCTGCATCAGTCAAACCATACCATTGCCAAGTAATTTTTAAATTATTTAGGGCATTGGAAAAAAGCATGGGATGTCCAATAAAAAACCTAGAACCTAATTCAGGTTTAGTTCCAAAAGGATTAAACGGTGTGGAAGGTTCAATTTTCCCAAAATCGTTGTAAATCTGAACATCTCCCACAGAGAGAACGTCAATATTAATTAGTATCCGATTGAGTTTGTTGTGGCTGAAAAATCCGTAACTGTATAAAAAGTCGCGCTTTAATTTAAATCTCAGTTCAACATCTCCTTTTGCATTTACAAGCGGAGGAGGATTATCTCCATCAATGATGATTGACCAAGAAAGCGAACTTGTTTCGCTTGCTTTATCAATGAATACATTGAGTTCAATTCGGCTTAAAGGTATTTCATATTCTATACCATCAAGGGTTTGATAGAATATTGCCATTGAAGGAAAAATCCAATTCTTTATGACGGTATTTGGTGAATCTTCGCCGTAAACTTGTTTTAAATTGGGTTGTGAATCAAAAATGGCCTTATATATTCTTTGAAAAGTGAAATAATCAAACTCTAGTCCAATGGTCCATTTGAGAACATTGCCTTGCAATCCAAATAGCGGACTTTTTATCTGAAAATAAAAAGGTGATACTTGATGATCGGTTATTTTTTTTGTTTGATCCAGTCTGAATTTGGAAGGATATTCAGTATTGATATGTATTACATCATCTTCTGTTTTTGATAGGATCCCCTCCGAATTCACAACCAACACTTTTTTTAGAATGGTTTGGTTATTTAGCTGAGTGTAATCATTTAATTCACCATGAAGGGTTACTTCAGGGGTTGATTTTGCCGTTAAAGCAAAAGATGTACCTGGCGAAAGTGATCTTACAGATGATTCTGGGTTCCAAAGGTATTTTGCAAATAACGTATCAGGAACAAAATCAAACTTTGAAATGCCTGCTCTTTTTTCTAAAAAGAACGTTGCTACTCCATCAAGAACTCTGTTAGCATACATGGTGCCCATCTCATTGACCATGTCGCCTGTGATATGTGCTATGGATGCAATAGGGTCTAAGGAACGTTGTTCAATTAAATTATTGAGAATTAATTTGGCTTCTAACTTTATTTTACCCCAAATTAGTTCAATTACATCAATGTCTTTTTTGAGTAGTTTGATTTTTTGAAACCAAGCCAAGGAATCTTGAGATTTTCTAGAAGATTCAATAGAAAATACCGTCAGTGCATTGAGTTTGAGGTTTAACTTTTTCTTCTGAGATATAACATCAAAATCATACCAGTGGCTAAGTGACTTTTGGTAATAATTCACCAATTCATGAAAACTGGGAATGAGTTCTTGAATTTCAGACTGTTGCGCAATGGAAGCATTTTTAAGAATTTCAAGATGATCTAACTGAATGTAGATCAAATTGTAAGTTGAAGCGCGCTGACTTCTCAACACATCAAGACCTTGAATCCATCGATTTTCAACTTGTTTAATAATATCCCTGAGGTCAAAAATTGATTTTCCCAGTTCATCGCTCAATACGGCTGCAAGAACCAATGATAAATTATTGGAGAAAAAACGGTGAATGCTACCGTCGTTCTTGCCTTTGTTATTGTAGTATGTAATTTGTTTGGAAAGATGCAATAGAGATTCTATAACATCTTCTTTAGAAAGCGGGGATATCAGAGAATGTGAAACGGTGTTATCTCGGTTCACATTGTTTTGTGACTTCGATTCAAATCTGATATTGTTCCTATCCCAACTCAATGAATTAATCTTGATTAGCTTCCTTTAAATAGAAGGGATAAACGTAATTTGAGCGGGTATTGGTTGCTCGAATTGTGAATTTAACATCTATTAATACAACACCTTCCAGAGCATTTATTTTAAAGTCAACTGATTCGGGTATGATCTGAGGTTGAAACTGAGTTAAACCGTCTATGATTCGGGTTTCAATTTCTTTTAAGGTTGCTTCATCTGCAGGTTCAAAAAGAAGGGGAGTTAAATCAATGCCAAAATCCAGGTGATACAATCTCTCACCGGGCTTTGTAGACATGATTACATTGATGCTTTTTTCAATATTCTCAGCACCGCTGATCATTTCAGTTTTTCCTGTGGATGGATTTATCTGAAAGGGCATTTGCAATCCCTTACCTAAGAAAGCCAATTCGTCTTGTTCCATGTTTATCCTCCGATTAGGACTGTGGGACACATGCTCATCAAGGAACCTCCATGAGCGGTAGTATCGCCCATTCTGGCAGCAGGTTTATTACAGATCAATACGGTTGCCGATCCTTTAACAATGCTATCTGGCGGACCGATACAAACGCACATATCTCCCATAACTGCGGCGGGCATATTCCCAATCAATACAGTTGGTGCACCTGGTCCTGTTATTGGCCCTCCGACGTGAGGAATTGGAACAATTCCGGGTGTTTGCATGGGACAAGTGTGCATATCTGTGACTCTAGCTGCTGGCGGCATAATGAGCGAATTTATTAATTAATTTTTACTATTCCTCCTTTAAGGGTCAAAATACCTGCAGCACTTACTTCGGCAGTCGCTTTACCAGCGAGTTTCAAGGTGGTTTTTGCTTCTCCTTCTACCTGTAAACCGGCTATTTTAACTGGGCCTCCACTAGCCGCCAAATTGATGCCTTTTAAACCGCTTACTTTAACTTCTTTCGATGACTTGATGGTAATTCCGGCACTTCCTAACTCAATACTATTCCCATTTTTATCTTTCATAGTAATGCCCTTCGCATCATCAAATAAAATAGAATTTCCACCGGGAGTTTTTAGCGTCAAGTTCTTTTTTTCATCGTCAAACTCAATGGTTACCTTGTTTTTAGATATAATAGCTCGTTTATTGTTTTTAGCGTCAATGGTGTAAGGAGCAGTATTTGACTTGTTATAAAGGGTACCAAGAATGATGGGTTGATTGGGGTCGCCATCAATAAATGAAACTGCAACCTCATCATTTTTTTCTGGAACGAAGAAAATACCTCTGCTTTTTCCAGCATCAGGAAAAGTTAAACGCGCCCAAACCAATGCATCGGTTCCAAAAACGGGCAATTTAACTTGTATTCTCATTTGTGTATTTGGATCACCGTCTAATTTCATTACGGTTCCCAAATGAATTCCATGTATAGTTCCAACGGTCGAGGCCACAAAATCATTGTTTAGCGAAGGGTATCTTTCCCAATGTGAATATTCATCTATCCCAAAAGAAAGGGTAGTGGTAAATAAACCATCTTCCATGGTGTGCTCTATGCCAGAGCAAAAAAACTTTCCTCCAAGTTTTCCTAAGCCCTTAATTTCAAAAATATCACCAAGTAACACGGTGGTATCTCCTAAAACAGTAGCTTGTCCTTTTTGAGAAGCCAATAAGGAGCGAATTACCTTTCCGTTAAGCAATTCTTTGAATTGATTGGCTTTGTGAATACCAGAAGTGAAGAAGCCAACTTTAGCAGTCGGTTTTCCGAGGGCTTTTAATTTGTCGAATTTCACACCATCGGGTGTCAATAATGTTGTGGTTGTATCAGATTTTTCCGTTTTGACATTGGCTGTGTCATAATCCCAACGGGTAAAGTTGATTTCGGTGAGTGCCGGTTCACCCGTTGAGTGATTTTCAAAGGTGAGGAGCTCTTTACCGTATGAATACGTTGCTGCAGGAGAGCCACTTAGAGTGGGTTCTGTAACCGTAACTTCAGCATCTGAATTGAATACGAGCATGCCATTCGCCTCAGCTCTCATGAGCATAAAATCCCAATCATTGATGCCGTATTGAACCATTTTTTCGTGTTCAATGGTACATGCGTCAACTTTGGGAGTAAGTCCTGAGGTATTTCCAATTAAGGTTTTAATAATTGCATCGTCTTTTTTCTTTAAAAAGATCTTGGTATTTCTACCTTTGGTCATTCCCAAAGCTTTATCAGCGCAATGAATTACTAAAAAACTATTATTTGTGGCCACTTCGGAGGCAACACCGCTAACCACACCTTTAAAAACCTGTTTAAGTCCAGTTACGGTTCCACCAATTTTTATGATGACATCATCACCAATATCGAAGGAGTTTTGCTCAAAAAGTTCAAATTTTTGCAAGGCAACATCGCCGTCAAGTATCCAAATTTGAGCTCTGGCAATTTTATTAGCTTGTTTGGAAACTTCAACTTTTACTACGTGATTGGATAAAGTTGAAACTTTACCTTTGATGCTTAGCTCAACCGAAGCGGTTTCATGATCCTTTACTGTAGCTCCAAACATGGTGATTTATTTCAAAGGAGGAAAATACAATTTTTGACCCACTTTAAGATTTCTAACTGATTTTAATTGGTTGATTTTAGCGATTTCAACGTAATAATTGGGGTTGTCGTAAATTTTCTTGCATAAACTAGGCAGAGTATCACCTTCCATAACCTCAACCATATGACTGACATCAGGAGATTGTCTGCCTTGTTTTGTTAACATGGCCTTTGCTGAAATAACCTCTAGAAAATCGGCTTGAATGTGGGCACGTGTTGGCTTTCCGTTTTCATCAAAACGACCATAAATTATTTTATATTCTTTGATGGTCGTTTTCATGTTAATGGTTTCTCCCCAACTAAGCAGTAAATAGTGTGGTCTATGAGTAGTAGACTCATATCCAACTAAATCCTCAAAAATTTGAATTCTATCTCCGAGTGAAAGCAATGATTCTCTAGCAGGTAGACCTGTTGAAAGAGAGTACATGAAATTAGGTTCGGCACCCGGATCTATAACTAATTCAACAGAAAGGATTTTTGGTTTCTGAGCTATGAATTTCGGATTTATTCCGCTGTAACCAGTAGGTTGAAGTAGGTTAAATTGGTTGGATGATTTAATTTCGAGAGAATTAGGATTGAAAGAGAACTTGTACATCATTTTCATAAAATCAAAGGCAATCATTCCTTTTGCTTTTGGGAAAACGGACGATGTACAATCTACATCCTTGTAGGCTGTTATTTGAAAACTATTGAAGGTGCTCAATCCTGGAAGCATACAACAAAGTTACTTTTTCATTTTCTTGGATAATACACTGTTTATCCGTTTGTCTATATCACTGCTCATTTGGAACTTTAACTCTTCAAGTGCAGCCAATAATTGTTCCTGGGTAATTTGTTTATTGTTTGTGTTGTCAACTTCGGAAGATGATCTTATGGATGCCTTTATAACCAGTTTTTTAATTTCAGTCATGTTGAGATTAATCTAAAATATCACCAACTGCGCCAGCGGCAGAATCAACGCCAGATTTTACAGCACTTACTCCTTTTTGAGCAACATTAGAGCCTGCATCGGCAACATAATTTGCAGCACCTAAGGCTGCATTTGCAACAGCACTAAACATGCCAGATTGCATGTTAACTTGCTTGTACCAGTCATATTGTATAACAATGGTTTCAGTAATGTATTTGCCTGACATGGCATTAAATCCACCAGTTTCCCATTTAATGGGATAGGCATTGTAAAAAAACCAAGAATAAATAGGAGCGTGATTCGCGTCAAGTGCGCTTACTACAATGGGAATGGGAATGCGTTTTTTTAGGGTGATGTTCATTTCAAACCAATCTATGAGAAATGACCCTGGAATTAGTCCTCTTTTTAAGGTGAGTTGACCTTTTTCAAGTTCAACAGCAGAACTATTAGTAACGGAGTTTTGAACTTCTTGGGTTCCTGTTTTTTTATTGGATACAATTGACTTGCCAATTCCCTCGATGCTTTCAAATCGGGCATCGAGGGATTTTGACGGCAAGGGAAAGATAAAGTCTACCTTAAAATGAAACGCATTTACCGGTAGACTTTGAAACATTATTGAATTAGATCAATGAAAATTAAGCTAAACTCAAACCTTCGTGAACTAGGGTAATGGTTTCAACCGCTACTTCACTCGCATCAGACTTCAAGTCTGGGTTTTCCACTTTCTTTGGCCAAGCATTGGTCAAAGCCCAAGTCATAATAGGAGAGTGAGTTTCATCGAGAAGTTCGATGGTTACAGTTTTACGAACTGGGTTGTTCATTTGAACTGCATTGTACCAATCCCAATATTCAACGTGATCTTGGAAAACGCCTTTTTTGATTACAATATCACCAAACTTTCTAAGTCCTGACATTTTCTGAGTGCTAAATTCAACACTTGCACCATCGCGATATTCTATCACGTCTAGTTCGGTATTCAATCCGGTTACTTCGCTGCAATTGATTACAGTGCTGTCAAAGGTAACACGGAAGTGAAACCTTGGTAGTGGATAATCTGGATTTGCCATGATTTATTTTTTAATTTTTTAATTTTACAAAGGATTTAATTAAGACTCTTGCATTTTGTGAGAGAATTTCAACACAATGAATTCAGCAGGACGAACTACAGCCATACCAATTTCGACGTTCATTCTTCCTTCAAGAATATCAACTTGAGACATGGTTGTTCCCATTCCAATATTCACGAAGAACGCTTGATCAGAAGAAGCGCCAGCCATAGCGCCAGCTTTCCACAAATTGGTCAAATAGTTTTCAATCATTGCCTTAACTCTAATCCAAGTAGAAGCATCATTTGGTTCAAATACGGCCCAACCTGTTGCATTTCTGATGCTTTCCTCAACCATGTTGAAGAAACGACGTACTGAAATGTATCTCCATTCGTTATCATTACCAGCTAGTGTGCGAGCACCCCATACGAGAGTACCTTTACCAGTGAAGCTTCTGATAGCATTTATTGACTTACCGCCAATTACGTCAACGTTCAAATCTTCTTGTTGTGCGTCATCAATTTTAACGATTGGTTTAGAAACAGTTGCAAGACTTACGTTTGCAGGAGCTTTCCAAACACCACGCTGATTATCAACCATTGCATAAACACCACAAACTGCACCAGATGGTGGAATTTTTGACAATTCTTTGTAGATTTCATTCACGATATTCTGCAACAATGGGTTGTAGTCAAATGCAATTTTACCTAAGTTGATTTTGATAGATTCTGCATCTTCCAAAATGCTATCCATGATGTTTCTTAGATCAACACCCAATTTGTATAGGGTATCTTTCATCAACTTATTCTTCATTTCATCTTGTTCTGCACCTGCAATAGCTGCGTTAGGAGATGCATCTCCCAAATCTAGTGTAGGATAAGCAGCAGCATCAAATGCACCAGAACCTGCAGCCGCATCATAGCTAGCAAACTCTTTCAATAAACCTGCAAATTTAGAACTAGCATTTACTTTAACGCTCATTTCATTAGCAACCGCCGCGCTGTTAAAGAAACTAGTAGCAAAATCGTACAATGCTTTCAACTCACCAGCCAAGTAACTTGCTCCGCCGTTGTAATCAGCAGCATCACCGTTGATGTTGTCTAAAATATCAGTTAAAGCTGTTTTATAATCTTTTTCATTTGAGTATGCCTTTACTTTAGCATAATCTGATACAGCCATGTTCAAGTTTTTAACTGAAATAGGGTGTGAACAAATTTCCTCTAAACGCTTATCGTCATCACCAACTTTGATTTTGATGGTTTCGTGATTGTATTTGTGTGGCAATGCGTTGTAAACCCATGGGTAGTATGAAGCACCGTATTTCAGGTTGTTTACACCAACACCATTTCTGAAGTTCAAAACTACATCTTTATCTTTTCTGTGGATGTAACCTTCGTAAACGTCTAACACAGCAACACGATCTTGCATCATGGCACATTGCATCAACATTTGTTGTTGCAAACTGTAGCACTGATCAGACTTGCTCAACAAAACTGCATCTGGACATGCCAAAATAGTTGGTTGATTTTCGCGCTTGCAAGCATCAATACCATTCTGTAGTGCTTCAAATTCGATATCGTCATTGTAACCACCTACACTTACAACATAACACTCTCCGCCGCCATTGGCAAAAAACATTCTGATTGCATCATACAAATAGAAAGATTTGTCTAATTTGATTCCTTCAACTTGTAAAGAAGAGTTTAAAGAAACGTTAATCTCAGATGGTACATATCCACCTCCAAAATGATCAACGTAATCAAGCATAGAAGAAATATGCACCGCTTGGTTAAGAATCGATGCTCCTCCTTTAATGGCCTTTGCTGTGTACCCCACAAACGCAGGTACAGCAGTAGGCACTTGTCCGACTGAAGGTGGTAACGTGGAGATCTCTTCTACGTAAACACCAGGGGTTTTGTAATTCGCCATATTATTTAAAATGTTAGGTTTTTATCGGTTGATTTAAAAAGCACTTAAAACGCAAATCTATACAATTAATATTTGATTTCTTGGAGCAAAACAGGCAAATGTGGATAACTTGGGGATTTCGAAATGTTTGAAAGCCCAAATTTTGGCACCCTGCACTTGAGTTTTATCCTGTTATTGTTTCCGTGTACTCTATAAGGTACACATTCGAGAGAGTTTAATTTGTCGATGCTAATTTCACCTTCAGAAGCAAAAAATGCATGGTTTGAGTTATCCACGTTAAGAAGGTTGAAGTTGGTAATTCCAGATTCTTCGATGATTTCTGTTGGCATTAGCTCAGTATTTCCAAGTTTATTTATGGCAAAAATTAATTTGTATGACTTAGATGCTGATTCAATGATGAAAGTGGACGGTTCGTTAACTATCCTCGATTTTACAAAATCACCAAATGAAGGAATATTGATTTTTAATTCTCCTAATTTAAAAAAGCCAGAAGGCAGTGAAATGGGTTTCACTTCTTCTATATGCTCGGCATCCTTTAAATTTAGGACAATGGGCGTATCTAAACTTGGATTTAAATCAACATTAAAATGAAAAGAATGTGAGTGTAATGGTTTGTCGTTACATTCTGTAAACAACGCAAAGTTCACATCTTTGGTGCCCAAGTAAAAATGAAGGGAATAAGGTTGATTTTGGGGTTCAATTTCTGGGATTCCATCAGAATCAACACCGCAAGAAATGATAAAAGTTTGATCTACAGTTCTAAAGTAATTTCTATGGTTTTTGAGCCAATCGCGAGTTGAATTGCTCGGAAATATCTCTAAAAACTCCATCTTTCCACTTCGGTAGAAAGTATGCTTAGAATCGATAACTAGCCATGGAACGATCTTCATACCATTAATTTTTTTGATCTAGATTTGTTCCCATACCTGTTATTCTTTCTATTTTAGAGCTTAATGAAGCTACAGGTTGCACCGGTATAAATCCGATTTTGTAGGCGGCAAATGGGAGTAGTTTTGTTCCTATGGTACTCCAAACGTTGCTCAATTCATTGTATTCAAAAGATAGATAATCAACGGTTAATCTATCAATACTATCAGGTAAACCCTCAATTTTAGTTGAATCAAGGCTTTGATTTTGAACGAAGTATTCAATGATGCGAGTTATTAAATTAACTCCTTCGGGGTATTGTTTGCCTGAATGTGTGGCGGCAAAAAGTACATGCGCATTAAAAAGGCTAGGTGTTGGAGCACTCGGACCTCTGTAACCACCGGTTTTGTTTAAAGTTCTATCTTCCTCAATCTTTAGAATCAGGCAGTGAACGGTGTTGTCTTGTTGGAGCGCTTTTCCTCCATTTAAATCTAAAATATTTGAAAATACAACCAAATCTTCAGTGCTACCGAATTGGTATTTGAGGTGTAGATTTAATTCTTTACTTATTGCATTTACTACCTCAAAAATCATAACTAGCTACGTTTAAGTGCCCAAATTATGATTCTAGCCAAGTAAATGCTGACAAAACAAAAGACTGCTAGCAACAGGTAAACCGTTTCCACACCTTCCATGTAAATGGCTAAATCTATGATGATATTGGGTATGATTTGAGCAAACAAATAATAAAATCCAAACGCTAAAATGGGTGCCAATAATAAAGTAATAAAAAACCACTTAACTTCTCTGGCAAAAGCCCTTTTCATGGCCTCTTTTTTGTTGTTCTGGAATTTTTCAAACATGGCATCTTGGCTTTGTGCAGCCGCCTTGAAACTCCTTCTGTAGAGTTCGCGTTCGGTGCGCAATTCCATTTGTCTGAAAAAATTGTCTGGATTCATTCAGTCGCAAACCTAATGAATTCAAATTGAATTAGTAATACCATTCGTAAAAAAAACGGTACCCTAATTAACTTCTTCGAACCGAATGTCGTAATTTGCTTCCTCATTTAGATTTAACATAAACCTTGATTATGCTATCGGCTCAACTACAAAAAGACCTATTAGTTTTAGAAAATCTAATTCAACAAAAGGTTGAACTTTTTGCTAGTGGCCAGGAATTATCTGTTGAACTGTCATGGAAAAATATCGATACTAAAGATGAAGTATTTGATTACTACCATGATTTAGTTGAACACTATCAGCTGTCTGAAATTGAAAGAGGCACACTTCTCTTGGCATTTGTCTATGCTTATTATCCTTTAATGCTTGATTTTTTGCTACAGTATAAATTGCAATTTCAAGACCGAAAGAACTTAGGCGGCAAGTCAGATTCCAATCATTATTTTAAACCTACATTAGAAACCTCTGTTTTTTTGTTTACTAACGGTTCTATTGATGAACGAACCTTAGTTTATGAATTATTCAATGGCAAATCATGGCTTTTAAAACACGAAATCATTCAGATTGAAGCTGAAGAAAATCACTTTTTCAATAAGACCATCAATATTTCATCTGATTATAGAGAGCTTTTATTGAATCAAAAAATCAATAAACCCGATTTTAGCTCTGATTTTCCAGCCAAATTGGTAAGCACAAATTCAAATTGGGAAGATTTGATCCTCGCTGATGAGGTGATTCAAGAATTGAATCTTATTGAAGTTTGGCAGAATACCAAAAATCAAGTGTATGATCAATGGGGATTTGGCAATATTTTCAAGCCAGGTTACAAAGCTCTGTTTTATGGTCCTTCGGGAACAGGTAAAACAATGGCTGCGGTTTTATTGGGCAAGAAATTAGGTATTGATGTCTACAAAATTGACGTTTCTCAACTAGTTTCAAAATATATTGGTGAGACAGCGAAAAATCTTGAAAAAGTTTTTCATCAAGCAGAAAATAAAAATTGGATTCTCTTTTTTGATGAAGCAGAATCGCTTTTCAGCAAAAGAGGCAATAGCAATTCACCCAATGATAAATATTCCAACCAAGAGGTTGGCTACTTGTTGCAGCGAATCGAAGATTATTCTGGAATAGTCATATTGGCAACTAATTTGAAATCGGTTATTGACGATGCCTTCACAAGAAGATTTCAAAACATCATTAATTTTCCTGTTCCTGATGAAGATCAGCGCTTTTTATTGTGGACGAGCATGACGAAGTTGCCAAATTCGCCTATTGAGTTTCATGTAGACTATAAAAAATTAAGTCAAAGTTATGAACTCACTGGGGGAATGATTGCGAATGTAATAAGAGAATGCGTCTATAGATGCGTTCAACATGATTCAACCATTGTAGATCCAATATCCCTAGAAAAGTCCATAAAAAGGGAATTGCAAAAACAAGGCAAATACATGAGGACTTAAAATTATGGGTACCGAAGGAGAATTGATCGAACAACAAGGTTCAAAATCAACCGTTGAAAAACAACCATTAACGGCTGATTTACAGACTGATGTGCCATCGCCAGCAATTACTCCAATTTCAGAAAGGTTGCCCAAAGCTGATTCAGATTTTGAGATGTCTGATGGTGAAAAAGCTCCATCTGAGTTATTGCAAGAATCGCCAACCGTGCTTCCAGAAACTACGAGTGCATCAAAAATATCTGAAGCTCCCAAATCCATGCCCAAGTTAGTAGGGGAGAAAAGCACCATGGCAAAGTTCAAAGGTTTTTTTGGTTTCGATACAAATTTTACCCGAATTGAAAAGGCTCAAGCCGAATTTGAAAAGGCCACAGATAACGATAGAAAGAGTATTGTACTTAAGAAATTAATCTCATTGTGTAACGAATGGTTGAGCAGTCACTCCGAAAAAAAGGATGAAAAGTTTCAATCGGTGCAGAGTGTAAAATCTTTCGCTGAAGAAAAGGAATCGGCGATAGCTAAAGAAAAAGCATCCCCCGAAAAAGAGTCCGAAAAAAAGACAGAACTGAGTACCTCGGCAAACGCTATTATTTTGGAAGGAGAGAGCGGATTTGGGTTCAACACTACTTTCACACAAATTCAAAATAAGGTTGAAAAATATCAACAACTTCCTCCAGAAAGTGATCTCAAAAGCACTTTGAAAACGGAGATTTTAGATTTGGCAAATACTTGGTTATATAAACACCCTGAGAATAAAACGGAAGGCGATAAAACCAAAGAAGCATCCATTAGGCAAATCATTCAGTTGGTAAATGCTGACCAGAAGGCCTTGGTAATGCGACCAGAGGCCAATATTGGATTAAATGCAAAAATCAAAGAGGCCCTCACGGGAGAGAAAAGCACCTATCAAATTTTGGTTGAAAAGTTTGCAGATTATACAGCAAAAACTCAATCGCTTAAAACAGATATAATTGGTGTTTATGAACTAATCACAGATGCGAAATCTATTGTTGCACTATCTGATCAATGGTTGGATTCTCATCCTGAAGGTGGTGACTCTTTGATAGATCAGGTTAAAGATGCGGTGAAAGCTCCATTTACAGGTAATGACAAAGAAAAGCGCGGAATTGTGAATAACATGAAATCACATTTGGGTTATTTAAACGCTTCGTTGTTTTTTGGGGGAGAGAATAATTTTTTTGCATCATTTTCAGGATTGGATATTGCAGCTGCCATGGTTGGAGATCGGATTTTAGTAAAATCAGCTGATTTGGAATTGAATGTTTATGGACATAAAATTGGGGGTAAGATTTCCGAATTATCTATATACGATGGTGATTTTGATTTTGCGCAACTTAATCTAAATTATGAGGGTGAAATCAATATTGCAGATGTATTTAAAATCAAAGGATTTAACGGAACCATTGATAAGAAAGGTTCTCAAATCAATATTGATGTTAAAGCGAAGTTGGGTTTGCATTTAGATGATTTTACGGTAGCTGGTGTTGTAGGGGTAAGTTATAAAGACAATAAATTCGATTATTCTATTTCTGAGGGAAGTGCTTCGGCAACGAATATTCTCGGTCACGTAGATCTTACTTTAGATGGAATTAATTACGAAAGTGGAACGCTCAAAGTGGCAGAAGCTTCTATTGATGTGCATGATATTCCACATTTGGGAACCGGTAGCGGTAAGATTACAGATTTTTCATTCAATCCAAAAGGCACTCCCAAATACAATTGGGACGTCGCAGAAATTACGGTTTCAGATAAAGAAGAATTTGAGATTGTAGATGGTGTGAAAGTAGCCGTGCCCACTTTTAAAATTCATGGCCCCACGAAGAACTATAAAGTTCAGGTTATTGGAATTGGAGGTTCGGCTGAAATTTTTGGTGTTGAGGGAATGGCCAAGGTAGATCTTGAATTTTCGAAAGAAAAAAACTGGAAACCAGAAGTCATTGGTGGGCTCGCCCACGTAAAAGCACCGCTTCCATCCATTGAAGGTGGCACAGGTTTGAACTTTGATTTCCCAATAGTTCCTCCCGGTGGTATTTATGTTTTCGTTTCATTTGAGCTTTTGGGAAGTGTAGGTGGAGAGGTTTCTGCAGGAATAAAATTTGATAAAGATTCTGCAAAATATTCTGCCGGTGCAAAAGTAAATGGCGAAATCCAAGCCAATGTTAAGGCGGGAATTGGTGCAGGTATTCCATTTTTTGTTGGATTAGAGGGAGGTATATATCTTAGCGGAATTCTCAAAGCAACCGGAGAAGCTAAACTTGAAAATACGCAATTAAAAAAGGAGGGGGAGAAGTTTATCATGTCGGAAACAGTGTTAAATTATGCCTATTCTGCAAATGCGACATTGGAAGGTGGTGTTAGTTTAGACGGCAAATTTTTATTTTACAGGAAGACCTTATACAAGAAAAAACTCTTGAATTGGAACATGGGTGAAACCAAAGGTGAGGGTACCTATGTGTTGTCGAAAACCAAAAAAGAGATCAATAAAACAGGAGGAATAGGTTTATTTGGTGGAGAAAAACCTGATGTTGCTACATCTCCATTCTCCACAGAAGAAAACCATTTCGCAACTACTTATGACGAGTTAAAGGCAATCATAGATGGAACGGATTTAAATGCGGGCATCGAAAATTTAAATCTTGAGGAAGGTTCAAGTGTTGAAAAAACCACTCTAACAGACAAGAAAACTAGATTTTTGCAAAAGGTTGATGAGGCCTTGGAGAACAAATACAGTCCAACCAGAATTGAACGAGAATATTTAGAGGTGGAGAATTTAAAAACTGCTGTAATTCCAAGAAATGAAAGAAAGATGGCAGATCCTCCAGCAAGAAAAGTTGTCAGAATGCTATCAAGGGAAAAAGCAGTTGAACATTATTCCCAGAAGCTCACTCTTCTCAGATCTAAACAAAGTCAGTATGAAGAAATTATTCAGCGGTACATCACCGAATATGGTCAATTGGGGGCCGTTGCCAATCAAATTGATCAAATTTTAGATCCGGATAACACTTCAACCATTGACACTGTTAAAACAGAGTTTTTATTGAAATATCAAGCTATGCTAGATGAAAAGCAAAGCATCATCAGAACAAACCAAGAAATTGCCGTCTTAAATAAAGAACCTGACTCCGATGAATAATAGGTCCCTAAACAACGATCTCAAATGGCTCGAGAATATCATATTATATCAACTTGGGCAAGCTTCCGATGAACTCAAAGATAAAATTGAAAATCACGGTGAAATACAACCTCCCGCCTTGGTTTCTGGAGAGTATTACTCAGACTTTGTTGCAAATTTGAACTTGAATGGGTTAGAGAGAGGTGTATTTTTAATAGCGGCTGCAGTCTTTCTAAAACCCGATATTTTTCAGCCTATCATCAAAGCACTCAAAGATAAACATCCAGACAATGCCCGTTTTGGCGGAGTGTTGATCAGAAATCAAACGGGTTTCATTCCCACAGGAGAAACGGCTATTTATATTTTGACCAACGGTGATTTGAACGAGCGTTTATCTGTTATGGATGTCATTACTCCTGAACACAGATTGTTCAACAACGAATATTTAGAGTTTGTCTCAGACAATGAAAACTTCCCCATTACGTATCAAAAAATTCAGTTAACGCGCGACACTTTTGATCTGTTGACCACCGGTGTGGCCAACAAGCCTGATTACAGTGCGAACTTTCCAGCTAATTTGGTGAAGGTGAATCTAGATTGGGAGGATTTGGTTCTTTCGGGGGATGTTTTGAACCAGATCAAAGATCTTCAATATTGGCTCGAATTTGAAAATCAGTTACTTTCCAGCGAGTCTATGAGGAAGAAAATAAAGCCTGGATACAAGGCAGTTTTTTATGGTCCATCTGGAACAGGAAAGACTTTAGTGGCAGGTTTATTGGGTAAGAAACACGGATTAGATGTATATCGAATAGATTTATCTCAATTATCAAGTAAGTACATTGGCGAAACCGAAAAAAACATAGCCAATCTTTTTAAACAGGCCCGAAACAAGCGTTGGATACTCTTTTTTGACGAGGGAGAATCATTATTTGGAAAACGAACTACCTCAGGCGGAAACAATGAAAAATATGCCAATCAACAAGTGGGTTTTCTTCTTCAAATGATAGAAGACCATCCAGGTGTTGTCATATTGGCAACCAACTTAAAAAGTTCCATAGACGAAGCATTTTTAAGACGTTTCCAAAAAATGATTTACTTCGAAACACCGGATGATTCTCATCGTTTAGAGCTTTGGCAGAAAGCCCTAAATCTTGACCTTTTATTAGATTCTGACATAGATCTGAAAAAAATCGCAAAAGATTATTTAGTAGTTGGTGGTCAAATAGTTAATATTGTAAAGCAAGCAAGTCTCAGAGCTTTGGGCCATAACAATGGAGTCATTTCCCAAAAGATTCTGTTACAATGTATTACGGAGGAATTAAAAAAGTAGAGTAATGATTGCAGCACACGATGAAAAAAAAGAAAAAGAGGCTTCAAATATAATTGGAGAAGATTCAGGATTGAACATTGGCCAATCCTTGGATCCAGAAAAAGATGCTTTGACCTCGGAAATCAAAGCGGAGTTGTCGAAATCTGATTCTGAAGATATTAGTTCTGACCCTAAGGCTGCGGAGGGTATACAAAAACCACCTGTTTCGGTAGCCGGAGTTGGTGATGCTGGTGGTTCAGAGGCAGATAAAACTGCTCTTCCCTCTGTCGCAAAATCTACTCCAATTGATGCTGATTTAAATCCTGATGCAGGGGCAAATGCAAATAGGTCTATTGGCACAAGAATAACAAATACTATTGGTAACATTGGTGGAGTGGGGATAGCCGCAGGAGGCATTGGGGGCGCAGCCGCTTTAGGAACGACTATTGCAGCTGCCGCGGGTGATACTAAGGCAAATGAATTAGCTGGCAGTGCATTCGGTGCGGGTGTTGATGGTTTAAGTGCAGGGTATGATGCTCTAAAGGTGGGATCATGGGCTAATTCTGATGCATGGAACGGCAATCATGATTGGTCACAAGCACATAATTATTCAACCGCAGAAAAATTGGGATCAGGAGCTAATGTAGGTGGTGGATTGACTACTGCTATGGGTGGAATATCAGTAATTACTGGCTCAGTTGATTTGCATTATGGTATAAAACGAGAAGAGGCAGCCAAAAAAGCAGGAGACACAGCCGGTGTCACTTTGGGCAATGAAACTAAATGGAGCGGAGCACAAAGTGTGGTTACTGGCATAGCTGGTGTAGGCAGCGGAGCTGCGAAATTGGCAGCCGTTGCTCATGGTAGTGCAGCTGCATTAGGAGTTGCAGGAGGATTGGGCGCAGTTGGGTCAGTGGTTTCTCTTTATCAGGGTGGGAAAATGTTTTTTGAGGAGCTTGGTAGAAAATGGAAAAACAGAAAATTCTCCCCTCTTACATCAATAGGTGAAAAATGGAATAATTTCGTCAAGAGTAAAAAAAATAAACGTATAGGGTTATCAGCCTTAAAAATGGTCGGTGCGGGTTTGGGGATTGCTGCTGCAATAATGGGCACTGTTGCTGGAGCTGGATTGCCTTTATTAATCGCTGGCGGACTGATTGCGGGAGGTATGGGAATTGCAAAATTATCAAGGAGTATTTCAAATAATAAAAAAATAAGTGCTGCAAAGGCCAAGATGAGGGCTGATGGGAAATATAATGAAGAATATACATCCGAGAAAAACAAGAAAAAATGGTATAATCCAAGTAGACTCTTTAATAAAAGTAATAAGACTGTAGAATCAGATAAATCTAAAATACCAGACGAAAATAAAATTAAAAAGGGTTCAGCAGAGGAATTAGAAGAAATAAAGCAAACTAAACTTGCCCAAAAAAGAGCCAAACCTGGTAATAAAGATGCGGAATCGAAATTTTCTGTAGCAAGAGGAATTAAGGACAAATTTAAATCGGCTGGTGGAATTTCATTTATTCATAATATAGTTGAGAAAGTAGACAAATGGTTAGATCCTGAAGCTTTTGAAAAGAAAGCTCAAGAGAAAGCAGCTGCTGCGGCCAAAGCGGCTGAAAAACAAGCTGCAGCTAGCAAAAAATCCTATTTTTGGAGTAATTGGGGTAAAAAAACTACTTCACCGGCCGCTGTACCAGCTGTAACCGAGTCAATTGCACCTAATACAACCGAACAACCTGCCGCTGCAGCACCAATGGTTCCATCTCCGAGTGATGTTGCTGAAACGGCTGCTGCTGAAGATTCGGCGACAGCTAAACCAGCAGAAGGGAACTCTACTGAAGATAAAAGCCCGTCAGATCCGTCAGATAAAGATAAAGAGGTATTCGATGCATTTCATGTATCTCAGAAAATTGGAGTAACACCAGAAGAAGTATTATCTGGCTCCGGGGAAGAACTCATCGAAAAACGGTTGTCAGTAACGAATTCGTTATAAAATTATTGATCACAATAATTAATGATTCTTTACTAACATTGTATTAGAGGTAATAAATCATTAGCATAAATTCAAATATAAACTATGATACAAGGGCATCAACAGGCAGCAACAACTGATGATCAAGATTTAAATGGTGCCGAAGTTGATGCCCATACTGGCGGAGGAGCTCCAATATCGGCTGCAGAAGCATCACCCAAATTAACTGTTCCTCCAGATGAGGGTGCACTTGGGGCTTCTAGTTCAGCCACCTCCTCTGTTATCGCAAACAACGATTCGGGTGATGGAGCTGAACCAAAGTTAGATTCAGATTCCGCAGACATGTCTGCACCTTCATTGTCAGTTGCTGGATCAATTCCAGAACAAAAGCCTATAAAAGAAGATGAAGCCAGACAAGCAAATTCACCTAATCCAGAATTAACGGACTCTAATGATGGTGCTTCAAATCTAAGTGCATCTCAACAACTTTATTCCTCGAGTACATTAACTTCAGCACAGAATACTCCGCCAAATCCAGCCGCAACGACAGTCCCACAAACCGGTTCATCCACAAATGCAGCTGGAGGAGGTTTGCCACCTACAATCGCTGCTGGATTATTTAGCGGAACTGTGAGCGCTATCAAAGTGGCAAAAATGGGTCTGAATTACTACAAGAAAAGACAGTTGCAAAAAGCTGCAGCACAGAATACTCCACCGAATACTGTCGCAACGACAGTCCCACAAACCGGCTCATCCACAAATGCAGCTGGAGGAGGTTTGCCACCTACAATCGCTGCTGGATTATTTAGCGGAACTGTGAGCGCTATCAAAGTGGCAAAAATGGGTCTGAATTACTACAAGAAAAGACAGTTGCAAAAAGCTGCGGCACAGAATACTCCGCCAAATCCTGTCGCAACGACAGCCCCACAAACCGGCTCATCCACAAATGCAGCTGGAGGAGGATTGCCACCTACAATCGCTGCTGGATTATTTAGCGGAACTGTGAGGGCTCACAGAGTGGCAAAAATGGGTCTGAATTACTACAAGAAAATACAGTTGCAAAAAGCTGCAGCACAGAATACTCCGCCAAATCCAGCCGCAACAACTGCACCAGTAATTGTTCCACCCATAGCTTCAGCACAGAATACTCCGCCAAATCCAGCCGCAACAACTGCACCAGTAACTGTTCCACCCATAGCTTCAGCACAGAATACTCCGCCAAATCCAGCTGCAACAACTGCACCAGTAACTGTTCCACCCATAGCTTCAGCACAGAATACTCCGCCAAATCCAGCTGCAACAACTGCATCAAAAAGTTGGTTAACTAGAAAATCAAATCTCATCAATGTGATTTCTGATAATTCAGCAGACCTAATAAATACAGAATTTGTTGATCGCAAAACAGAAACAACTACAGAAACAGAAACTTCAAGTTCTACAGTTGGTCAAGAGTCAACAACAGGAGGAACATCGACAACCGCAACAACTACAGGAACAGGAACTTCTGGTTCTACAGTTGGTCAGGAGTCGACAACAGGAGGAACCTCGACAACCGCAAC
>CAYPBJ010000013.1:0-58272 GCA_964408945.1 uncultured Rhizobium sp.
ACCCGCTACCCACTACCCACTACCCACTACCCACTACCCACTACCCACTACCCGCTACCCACTACCCACTACCCACTACTAGGACCCAATGTTAACAAAATATTAAATTTGTGTTGCATGTAAAAAGCAGACTTGATTCTTGTTTAGTTTCGCATACAAATTAAATTGCTATGGCTTTAAACAATCTACTCAGTATTTTCCTCCCAAAAGACAAGGTTTTTTATAATCTATTTGAGGAAACAGCGAAGAATATCTCAGAGATGGGAGTTAAATTTAAAGAGTTCGTTTATGAACCCGATGAACAAAAAAGAACGGCAATTAATAAGCAAATTGAAGATCTAGAACATAAAAACGATGAAATTACGCATCAAATTTTCCAAGAATTAGGTAAGAATTTCATCACCCCATTTGACAGAGAAGATATTCATTATCTAGCTACTGCAATGGATGATGTGGCTGATTACATTTATGCTTCTAGTAAAAAAATGCAATTTCACGGGGTTAATCCAAACGATACAGGAATTCAAAACCTAGCTGAATTGATTTGTCAAGGTGCTCACGAAGTATCTAAGGTTATTATGCAATTGCGCGAGCTAAAACGTCCCGAGAAAATCATGGAGTCTATTGTGAAAATCAATAGTTTAGAAAATCACGCAGATAATGTATTTGATTTGAGTATTCGCGAATTGTTTGAGAAAGAAGATGATTTCAAACGACTAATCAAGCGTCGTGAAGTTTATACGGTTATGGAAGTTGCTACTGACAAGTTTGAAGATGTAGCCAATGTAATCGAAACAATCATCGTTAAATACGCTTAATAAAGTTGCCATGACTTCAATGGTAATTTTAATTATCGTGCTGGCATTGGTGTTTGATTACATCAACGGTTTTCACGATGCGGCTAACTCCATAGCTACAATTGTTAGTACAAAAGTTTTAACTCCATTCCAAGCGGTTCTTTGGGCTGCTATGTTCAATTTCGCTGCGTTCTTTATTTTTAAAGATCATGCAGTTGCCAATACCATTTCTAAGACGGTTGCAGAAAATTACATTACTCTAGATGTAATTTTGGCGGGTCTTTTAGCCGCTATTTTCTGGAATTTATTGACCTGGTGGTATGGTATACCTTCTTCTTCTTCGCATACTTTGATTGGTGGATTTGCCGGTGCAGCCGTAATGCACGCTTTTATGGAAAAGGGAATGATGCCTATCGGCCAGATTGTAGAATCTGATAGCATAATGAAAACCATTTATTTCATCTTTTTAGCACCAATCATTGGTATGCTGTTATCTGCCTACATAACACTGGTTACTATTTCTCGTAAAATGTGGTTGAAACTCAGTTTCATTGCTGTTTCTTCAGCGGCATTATTCCTGATTTTCGATTACTACATGGGCGTTAAATTGGAAGAGAACTTGTCGAAGTTTTATAGAGTAGATAAGTACAAAAAAGAATGGAAAAAACACCCAGAGGACTTAAAGGTAAAGGCCAATTATGATTTAGCTGTTTTGCATTTTGAACAATCAAAACCTTATCTAGCTGACTATAAAACCAAAGGATCAGATTTTGTGGTAAAAAATATAGTTTCGCATGTGGATGTATCTGATATTCAAATCAACAAGCAACGCGAAGTTGTTGAAAAAATACTTCGATTTGGTGCTTTGAAAAAAGAAGCATTTTTTGACTCAACCAAAATTCCAGCTATGTTGGCCGCCAAAGAGAAAATCCACAGTTGTCAACCTGAATTTGAGATGCTTTCACAAAATGGCGACTCGGCCACAGCAACCGCTATCGCTGCCAAACTTGCGTTGGGCGATAAAGAAAGAATTAAGTTTATCGATGCCTATAAAATTGACGTATCAAAGTCCCTTAGAAAAGATCTTGAAAAGGCAGACAATATAACTCTTTCTTATATTATGATGGCCATGTTCGCCTTAATTGCTATCATCTATGTGTATGTCGAAAAGATAAAAGTCCCTACAGCAGCCAAAATGAACAATATGTTCAAAAAACTTCAATTACTGTCTTCGGCGGCCTTTTCACTTGGTCACGGGGGTAGTGATGCCCAAAAAGTTATGGGTATAATTGGTGCTGCCATGATTGCAAGCGGACAGATCATTGATTTTAAAGAAATTCCAAACTGGGTTCCTTTGGCTTGCTATACAGCCATTGCACTAGGTACGCTAAGTGGTGGTTGGAAAATTGTAAAAACTATGGGTACCAAAATCACCAAGGTTACACCATTGGAAGGAGTAGGGGCTGAAACTGCAGGTGCAATTACTCTGTTTGTAACCGCTCAAATGGGAATACCCGTGAGTACAACACATACAATTACAGGTTCAATTATAGGTGTAGGTGCAACGAAACGTTTAAGCGCCGTTAGATGGGGTGTAACACGAAATCTTTTATTCGCTTGGATCATCACCATTCCAATTAGCGCCTTAGTTGCAGGAATTTGTTATTATTTCTTGAGTATCCTGTAATCTAGTTTAAACAAGAATTTTACGACCGGCCCAATTGGGCCGGTTTTTTTATGATTATTTTCCAATTCTGTTAACATTAACATAACACAAAGAAAATAATTAGGTAAATATTAAATCAATGTTAAGCAATTGTTTTGTAGCATAATACTATGTTTACAATTAATAAACTTAAATTCAATCATTTGTTAATTATCGCAGTGTCTTTAATTGCTCAAAACACTCTGGCTAACGGTGATTCTAAGCTATTTACAGATTCAATTTATTCGCAAGTACAGATAATCCCAAATCTGCCAGAATTCAAAGAACCAATCAATACTCCAACATCGCCTGCAAAACAATGGTTTGAAAAAATATCATTGGGCGGATATGTCCAGTTTAGATACAATCGACTTTTTGAAACCAATCCAAACATGAAATGCGAACAATGTGATCGTTCCATTGGAGAAAACGGTGGATTTTTTATTCGTCGTAACCGATTAAGAGTTGCCGGACAAATTCATCCTCGTTTGTATATGTACATTCAGTATGATTTTGCGAGCGCCCCTTCTGCTACTGCTCAGCATTATGGACAAATTAGAGACGCATACTTTGATCTTGGTTTAGATGATGACAATGAATTTCGTCTGAGATTTGGACAAAGTAAGACCCCTTATGGCTTCATTAATATGCAAAGTTCACAGAATCGTTTGAATCTTGACCGTGATGATGCCTTAAACAGCGGTAATTCTAACGAGCGTGAAATCGGGGTTTTCGCCTATTGGGCACCCAAAAAGAAGCGTGAATTGCTGGAATCTTTGGTTAAAGATGGCCTTAAAGGATCAGGAGATTACGGATGCTTCGCCTACGGAATATACAACGGACAAAACGCTAATAGACTAGATGAAAATGACAATCTTCACCAAGTAACTCGTTTTACATGGCCTTTTCAATATAAAAATCAAATTTTCGAACCCGGTATTCAAGCATACACGGGTCAGTATACAGTTACTAGCTTAACCAAGGGTGTTAAATTCAATAAGTCAGATATCTATCCAGCAGCTACATATCTTGATCAAAGGGTTGCGGGAACCATGGTTATATATCCAAAGCCATTTGGATTACAGGCTGAATACAATGTTGGGCGAGGACCTGAGTTCAATAAATTCACTGACTCAATTGAAGTGAAAGATTTAAAAGGCGGTTATGTATTGGTTAATTACATGATAAAAACCCCAAACAAACAAATCATTCACCCCTTTGCTAGATACACCTATTATAAAGGCGGCAAGAAACACGAATTAGATGCACGTTCCTATGAAGTTAAAGAACTGGAATTCGGAATTGAATGGATTCCATTTAAGAACTTTGAGTTGGTTTGTGCTTACAACATTGCCGAACGCCGGTATGAAGACTTTGTGAAACAAGATAATCTTCAAACCGGACGTTTCTTGCGACTTCAGGCTCAGTTGAATTTTTAATTCTGCGAAAATTCCAATTCCGTTCCAGCCAAATCTACTTTGATGGGTTTGGCTGGATCTACTGATCCCGATAAAATAAATTTACTCAGTTCGTCCATCACCTTTTTCTGAATGACACGCTTCAATGGACGAGCACCAAATTGCGGGTCAAATCCCAATTGCGCCAACCAATCAAGTGCATCCTCTGTGATATCCAATTGATATCCTGCTTCGTTCAATCGCTGATACAATAAATCAAATTGAATTTGTGCAATGGCTCTGATATTTTCCCTATTCAAAGGCTCAAACATCACAATTTCATCAATTCTGTTCAAAAACTCAGGTCTTATGCTTCGCTTCAAAATATCAAACACTTGAATTTTGGTTTTTGCTTGAACTTCTTCTGTGTTGGTGATAGTCAGTTGTTCGTAGTTTTCCCTAATCACATCCGCACCAATGTTAGATGTCATGATGATGATGGTGTTCCGGAAATTTGCGGTCCTGCCTTTGTTGTCAGTGAGTCGCCCATCGTCCAATACCTGAAGAAGAATATTGAAAACATCGGGGTGAGCCTTTTCAATTTCATCCAATAAAATTACGCTGTAAGGTTTGCGTCTAATGGCCTCTGTCAATTGTCCGCCCTCATCGTATCCCACATATCCCGGAGGCGCTCCAATCAGTCGACTAACAGTATGTTTTTCTTGATATTCCGACATGTCTATACGAACCATGGCTTGGTCACTGTTGAACATATAGTCTGCCAAAGCTTTTGCGAGCTCTGTTTTACCAACACCAGTTGTTCCTAAGAAAATGAATGACCCTATGGGTTTCTTCGGATCTTGAAGTCCGGCTCTGCTTCTACGAATAGCGTTAGAAAGCGCCGAAATGGCTTCTTCTTGTCCAACGACCCTTTTGTGCAGCTCGTCTTCGAGTTTCAACAACTTCTCACGTTCACTTTGAAGCATTTTACTCACCGGAATACCGGTCCATCTGCTTACTACTTCGGCAATATCATCAGAATCGACTTCCTGCTTCACCATCGATGCCTTTCCGGTTTTATTTTCCCGCATTTTCATGGTTAATGCATACAATTCTTCTTCGTTGTTCTTGATCAATCCATATCGAATTTCAGCCACTCTACCATAATTGCCTTCGCGTTCAGCCTGCTCCGCTTCCAATTTTAAACTTTCGATGTTTGTTTTTTTCTGTTGGATTTGTGTGAGGACATTTTTTTCGTTTTCCCATTGCGCTTTAAGTTCGTTTTGTCTCACACTCAAATTGGCAATTTCTTCGTTTAGCTTGCCCAGTTTTGCTTCGTCATTTTCACGTTTAATGGCCTCTCGTTCAATTTCCAATTGCATGATTCTTCGATTTAGTTCATCCAATTCTTCTGGAACAGAGTCCATCTCTAACCTCAATTTACTGGCTGCCTCATCCAACAAATCAATGGCTTTATCTGGGAGAAATCGGTCACTGATATACCGTTGACTCATTTCTACAGCAGAAATGATGGCCTCATCTTTAATTCTAACCTTATGGTGCACTTCATATCGCTCTTTAAGTCCCCGTAAAATAGAAACAGCTTCCTGAGTATCTGGTTCTTCAACCATAACCTTTTGGAAACGACGTTCCAAAGCCTTATCGGTTTCAATGTATTTTTGGAATTCGGCTAGGGTAGTGGCACCTATGGCGCGCAATTCACCTCTTGCCAAAGCGGGTTTCAAGATATTTGCAGCATCCATGGCACCCTCACTTCTTCCAGCACCCACCAACGTGTGAATCTCATCAATAAACAACACAATTTCGCCGCTGCTCTGAGTCACTTCTTTCACCACGGTTTTCAGACGCTCTTCAAACTCTCCTTTATATTTGGCACCAGCAACCAAAGCTCCCATGTCGAGGCTATAGATTTGCTTGGATTTCAAGTTCTCGGGTACATCGCCTCTGATAATTCTGTGTGCCAATCCTTCGGCAATGGCTGTTTTACCCACACCGGGCTCACCAATCAAAACGGGATTATTCTTGGTTCTCCTGCTTAGAATTTGAAGTACACGTCTTATTTCATCGTCTCTTCCAATAACGGGATCTAATTTCCCTTCACGCGCCAGTTGATTCAGATTCAATGCGTATTTTTTGAGTGCATTGAATTGATTTTCTGAGGTTTGACTATCTACTTTATGGCCACCACGAAGCTCTTTAACGGCTTTTTTTAAATCATTCAATTTAAATCCAGCATCCTTTAAAATTCTTGAAGTTTCATCGTTGCTTTCCAGAGCCGACATTAATACATGTTCATTGGTAATATATTCATCACCAAACTCTTTCATGAATTTTTCTGCAACCGCAAGAACCCTACTGAGTTCCTGAGATGCATATATTTGTCCACCTGCAACTTTTGGATACTTTTTAATTTGAATTTCTAATACCTTTTCAAGGTTACTGATATTGGCCCCAGTTTTACCTGAGACAAACTTCATCATTTCCTCGTCTTCTCTGAGAATAGCGAGCACTAAATGTGCTAATTCTATGCTCTGCTGACCTTCAGCCAGAACCAAATTCTGAGCTTTGTTCAAGGTCTCTTGAGTCTTGATGGTGAATTGTTGTGTGTTCATGCTTCCGAACGCACAAATCTCATTCCACCCTCAAAATAGCGTCAATTCGTCAGTTTGTTTCCTCGATTTCTTCAGGAATAACGTCAATTTGTCGTTTTTGTGGACCCCTGAGCCTCTCAACCGCCATTGGGTGGAGTTGAACTTTAAAGTCATCTCTATCAAACTCTAAACTATCTACCGCTAGAAAACGATTTCTTAATACAGTAAAACGGCTCCAACGTTCACTGGCAGCGCCTGATGAGTCAATGCTCCAGCGTGCTTTGCTAGGTGCAGGAATTAATGAAGCCAAATAAACGCTCTCCCCAATGCTCAGTTGCATAGGATATTTCTGGAAGTAAAACCAGCTTGCTTCTCCAATTCCAAATACATTAGGTCCCCATTCAATCAAATTCAAGTAAACTTCCATCATACGATTTTTACTCACCGCTCTTTCTCGCTCAATGAGCCAAACCAGCATGATTTCTTCTATTTTTCGAGCCAGTGTTTTGTGCTGTCTTAAATAAACATTCTTGATAAGTTGCATGCTTATGGTACTGCCTCCGCGTGCAAATCTCTTGGCTCTGTAATTATGAATCAAGGCACCTCTAAATGCTTCCGTGTAAAATCCTTTATGATAGAAAAAAGAAGGGTCCTCCGATCTCAAAACACTTCTCACCACATACGGTGAAATTTCATTAAAATTGGTAAAGTTTGGGTTACTGGGTCCAACCATGAAAGTCCGAATAGCATTGTCACCTCTAAAATATGTATGGCTGAAGGAGCCATTCAATTTAGCCGGCTGTGCCAACCCCCATTGAATGACTTTAAAATCTTTATCACCGGTTAATTCGCTTTCAAAACGGGTCTTTTCCAATTTGTTCCCATCCAAGAAAACAAAAAAGCGATAACCAAAACTTCCTTTCGTTTTAATTCCAGAAGTATTTTGAAACAAACCGGCAGGCAGACTTGAAAATAAATTCTTCCCTTGGCTTGTGGGAATTTTAAAGTTGACCCAATAGGTTTTACCTTGATCCCATTCGTAATGTCCCCCAGCAGTGAAATTGAGTGCATTCAATTTAAAAGTACTGTTGCTGTCAAGTTCCAACAATCCTGAATTGTATTTCACTTTGACATTACCCGCAATTTTTCTCAATTGAACAGTTGTGTCAGAAATTCTTGGGTGAAGCAGTCTCAGATTCTCAACATTTCCATCAGCAACAATTTCAATTTCGTTGTTGCTACCTTCAATTAGATCTTGAATTTCAAATTTTGCTTTACCAAATCCAAAGTACCCACCAGGCAATTTAATTTTTCCCTGAGGATCTGTACAATTAAATTCAATATTTCCAGTGAGGTCAGTTCTATCTAATTCTCCAGTAATAATATAGGGTTCAATATTAGCTGTGAGATTTTCACCTTTAAAATTAATACTTTGAATGTCGGCTTTATAAATTTCAGCAGAATCTTGAACACGAATTTTGAAATTTCTGATCAGCAAATTTTTGGGTACCTGGGCCAATAATTTTCTAGCGGCTTTGATGATGTTTGTTTTCTCATTCGATTCTTTTACAACTTCTTCATCATCTTCAGACTTAAATTCAAAATTTTGAATACCAGCAGAGTCAAATAAATTCAATTCGCCTTGAGCTATTTTTAGATTTTGAATGCTCGGCCCATGCCATAAGGTGTTCCAAAAATCAACCGAAAAACCAAAAGTATCAGCCACAAACAAGGGTGGGAGGGTTCCATTATTGGAATTGGCACCCAAATAAACATGACCCAATCTAATTCCAAAAATTCCATCAAAGGAAGTTTCCTTTATTTTAAATTCAATGCCTTTATTGGCTAATTTGGATTGAGCTTTTTTCAATCCCCAGTCAACAATAGCATTTCTACCCAGCAACCAAACTACGGTAAATAGGGTGAAAAATCCAATAATTGAAAAGCCGAGTATTTTAACCCTTTTTGGGGTAAACACCTGTGTAATTTTTTGGAGAAATTCCCTTGAGTTCATCTTTAATTCGTTGTTCAATATCTAAACTATCTACAAACTCGTGAATGGTCTCACGGGTGATTTTACTGTTGCTACGTGTCAATTCTTTCAACGTTTCGTATGGATTTGGATATTTTTCACGACGAAGAATGGTCTGAATCGCTTCAGCCACCACAGCCCAGTTGTTGTCTAAATCTTCATCCATTTTTTGCGCGTTCAAGATGATTTTATTCAATCCACGCTCCAAACTACTTAACGCAATCAAAAGATGTCCAAACGGTACCCCTAAATTTCTTAAAACGGTACTATCAGTCAAATCTCTTTGCAACCTAGAAATGGGTAATTTTCCTGATAAATGCTCAAACAAGGCATTGGCAATACCCAAGTTTCCTTCAGCATTTTCAAAATCAATCGGATTAACCTTATGAGGCATGGCGCTTGATCCAACTTCACCGGCTTTGATTTCCTGCTTGAAGTAATCCATGGAGATGTAACTCCAAATATCCCTCGAAAAATCAATCAATATATTTCCAATTCTTTTCCAGGCATCTAATTGAGCGGCCAAAGAATCATAGGGTTCAATTTGAGTAGTCATTGAATTTCTAACCAATCCCAATTGTAAATTCACAAAGTTATCAGCAAAAGATATCCAATCTATTTCAGGAAAAGCAATGTGATGCGCATTCAAATTGCCCGTTGCTCCGCCAAATTTTGCTTTGTAGGGAATGTGATTCAAGGGTTGAATTTGACCCCTCAAACGCACTGCAAAAACGTACCATTCTTTGCCAAGGTTGGTAGGACTGGCTGGCTGACCATGAGTTCTAGCCAACATAGGTTGATCTTTCCATTCATCGCCTTGAGATTCAATTTTCTCTACGATACTCATCAATTTGGGCATCAATACCTGATCAACAGCGTCTTTCAACGACCATGGAATAGCAGTGTTGTTGATGTCTTGCGAAGTCAATCCAAAATGCACCAATTCTTTGTAGTAATCCAATCCCAATGAATCCAGTTTGTTTTTCACGGCATATTCTACCGCTTTTACATCGTGGTTGGTTGTTTTTTCAATTTCTTTGATTCCTAAAATCTCTTCTTCAGATAAATTTTTGGCCCAATTTCTCAATTCAACGGCTTTATCTAAGAGCATTCCAAAGTCCCATCCTTTAAGGGAAACATGCGACAATGCAATTAAATATTCAATTTCAACTCTTACTCGATATTGAATCAATGCGGCTTCTGAAAAGAACGATTGTAGGGGTTGGGTGTTTTTGGAATACCTTCCGTCAATGGGGCTGATGGCTGACAAACTTGACATAAACTGGCCTGCAAAGTTAAGTATATTCTCCTTTCTTGGGGGATATCCTTAAATTTGGTGTTAAATAGTTTGTATGATTCGCAAATCTCTTCAAGTTTTGGGCATTTTAGGTGCCTATTTCCATTCGGTTGACGCTCAAATTCAATCTTATAAAATACAAAACACCCCAAATTCTGGAATCTTCATTCAAACAAATCAAACGCTGAATGATTCCAAAGTTGATACCCTTCGAATCTCATCTACCAATCGAAGCATTGCAAAATACGTGGTTGCCAGCCAACACGAAAGAGTATCATACACGGTGAATCAAACCGAACCCACTTACCGCTATATTTCCAAGCCCAAAAGATATATCAATGATTTTGCTTTGGGATTGTACTATTCTCAAGAATCTTTCACCAATAATCTTTCCTGGGACACCCTTCGTTTTCGAAACTCAGATTCTAAGTTCGTTCCGGGTTCGCAAATGAATAAAGTTAGTGGATTTGGTTTTCATTTTCTTTTCGGGGGACGTAAATTCATTCCACAAACACAGCTGGGCTCATTCAACTGGGGCTTAGGAATGGATTTTAATCATTTTCGCAGAGGTCCCAAAACACAAGTAGCCTTTAACAATGATCTCGAAGATAAAGGATTTACGCGTTTAGAAACTTCTGCCGTTACCTTTCATGGAATTGCCCGTTATGAAAAACGAGTGGGATTACTATATCCATACGCTGCGGCAAAGGTGGGATTCAATTTTTACAGTACCCAACAATATACCGAAGCACACAGAACGTCCACCAATTACGAATCAACCAATTCTGAAAATATTTCTACTGACATAACACCATACTTCGCCTACGAATTGGGTATTCGCGCCAAATTAGCACCGGGTATCAGCGCTTTCGCATCTTACGAAAATCGCACAGGAAATCAGTTGGAAGTTGTCAATATTTCACAATCAACTTTCAACGGTTTCGAATATAAAAACGATGTTAAAACAGTTGATTACAAAATTGAAAACATCAAATTTGGATTTTTATTTGATTTAAGTTCAGTTGAGCGAGAGAAAGAGGTTGTTTCACCCTCTAGATTAGATACCACCTATATTACTAATCTGGTTGTTTTTGACACAGTTTGGCTTGAAGAACCCCAAGTGCGTTCAGAGGTAATCTCAATTTCTGACCCAAGATTAAAAGGATATTATTTAAGTAAATGCAAAAACTGTTTGTGTGATACCAACGCTAAAACCAACAATACCCGAATCATCACAACCACACCAACCGAAATCAACAAAACCAACAACACCAATTCCGAGCTCAAACCAGCACCGTCTAAAAGTTCAACACCCACACCCACACCAACCAAATCAAGTGCTGAAATAAATACTCAATCATCCGGTGGTGCTATTCAAGCCACACCAAGACCCTCCAGTTCCACCACCAACGGTTCAGGAACTATCAAGGCATTCCCCGGAATAAAACCACCACCTGCAATCAAAAAGCCTAAGGCTTGATTTGGTAAAAGGTAGCAGGTAGCAGGCTTTGGGATTCGGGTTTCGTAAGTCAGGTTTGGGGTTTCGGAAGCAAGGCTGATGAATAACCCGGCACCCGACTCCCGGCTCCCGCTACCCGCTACCCGCTACCCGTTACCAATTCCAATTTCAAAAATCTTCCAGTATGTGATTGAGGTAATTTTGCGATTTTCTCAGGTGTTCCAACACCCACAATTTCGCCGCCGCCAACACCGCCTTCTGGACCTACATCAATAAGCCAATCAGCTACTTTGATGACATCCATGTTGTGTTCTATGACCAAGACCGTATTCCCTTTGTCTACTAAAGTTTGAAGTACACCAAGAAGCTGTTTGATATCGTCAAAATGCAGCCCTGTGGTAGGTTCATCAAGTATGTATAACGTTTTTCCAGTGTCTCGTTTGCTTAGTTCTGTAGCTAATTTAACCCGTTGTGCTTCACCTCCGCTTAAAGTTGTGCTGCTTTGACCCAAAGTTATATATCCCAAACCAACTTCTTCCATGGTTTTGATTTTTCGGTGAATCAACGGGATATGTTCGAAAAATTCTACTGCTTGCGTTATGGGCATGTCTAGGACATCTGAAATGCTCTTGCCCTTGTAGCGGACTTCCAAAGTTTCGCGGTTGTAGCGCTTGCCAAGGCAAACATCGCATTCAATTTCTACGTTGGGTAAAAAGTTCATTTCAATCACCTTTCGGCCACCGCCCGAACACTCTTCGCACCTTCCACCTTTTACATTGAAAGAAAATCTTCCTGGTTTGTAGCCCCTGATTTTTGCCTCCGGATGGTTTGCATATAGGTTTCTGATCTCTTGAAATACACCTACATATGTCGCAGGATTACTTCTTGGGGTTCTTCCTATGGGACTTTGATCTATTCGGATGACTTTATCAATATGTTCTAATCCTTTAATGGAATCGTGTTCCAATACTCGGTAATGTGATCCGTAAATTCTTTGGTGAGCAAGAGGATAGAGGGTCTCATTTACCATGGAGGATTTTCCGCTACCGCTGACCCCGGTAACACAGACAAAAACTCCCAATGGAATTTCTAAGTCAGTTCCTTTTAAATTATGTCCTCTACAACCCTTTAATTTGATGCTATCAGACCATTTACGTCGTATACTCGGAACGGCAATTTGTTCCTTTCCAGCCAAATATTTTGCAGTTGTGGTATCAGATTTCAAGAAATCAGATACAATTCCACTAGCAATGATTTGTCCGCCTTTTTTGCCCGCGTATGGGCCAATTTCAACCAACCAATCGCTGGCTAACATCATGTCTTTGTCATGTTCTACCACAAGTACAGAGTTGCCTAAATCACGTAAATCTTTCAGACTCTGAATCAATTTTTCATTGTCTCTCTGATGCAAACCAATAGATGGTTCGTCTAATATATACAATACGTTTACGAGTTTGGATCCGATCTGAGTGGCCAATCTAATTCTTTGAGCTTCACCTCCTGAAAGTGTTTTTGCAGGGCTATTCAAACTCAAATATCCCAATCCAACACCAACCAAGAAAGACAATCTCGATGAAATTTCCTTGAGCAATTCGGTTGCAATGCTCTTTTGTCTCTCTGTTAATAGCGGCTCTACCTTCATGATCCAATCGTGGAGATCAGAAATATTCATGGAAGATAATTCCGAAATATTCTTATTGCCAATCTTGAAATGCAACGATTCCTGCTTCAATCTAGCACCTTGACATTCCGGACATTTAACTTCGTGAATAAATTCCTCAGCCCACTGTTGCATTCTGTCATCGTCTGACTCGAAATAGGAATCAGAAACTATTCGAATGACACCTTTAAAGGTGCTTTCGTAGGTACGACCTTTGTTTTCGCCGCTATTTATTTTGATTTCAATGGGATCTTCAACCCCGTATAAAACCGCGTTTAACTGTTCCTTCGACAAAGATTCAATAGGGTCAGCCAAGCTGAATTTATACATCTTAGCAATACTTCGAAGTTGCTGGAACGTCCAATTTTCTCTCAATTCACCAACCGGAACAATACCTCCTTTATTAATGGAAAGTTTAGGATTAGGAATGATAAATTCAAGATTTACCTCAGATTTAACCCCAAGTCCTTCGCAAGTTTTACAAGCACCGTAAGGCGAGTTGAAACTGAACGAGTTAGGTTGTGGTTCAGCATAGCTCAAACCCGTTTTTGGATCCATCAAGAACTTTGAAAAAGGGTAGGGAATGCCTTTTTCATCAAGCACAGTCAAGTAGCCATCGCCCACTTTTAATGCAGTTTTAACACTGTCATTCAGTCGTTGAGGAGATACAGACTTAACTTCCAATCGGTCAATAACAATGTCAATATCGTGAATTTTATAACGGTCAAGTTGCATGCCCGTGGTGATATCCATGACCACGCCGTCTACATATACTTTGTTGAAACCACGTTTTTTGATTTGCTCAAATAAATCCCGATAATTCCCCTTTCTACCCTTAATGACAGGCGCACAAAGTGTGATTTTTTGGCTTTCGAAGGACATTAATACAGATTCCTGGATTTGTTCTTCTGAAAAGCGTACCATCTTCTCGCCGCTTAAATAACTATAAGCTTCACCGGCTCTTGCATAAAGTAATCGCAAAAAATCATAAATTTCTGTAACAGTTCCAACGGTAGATCTAGGATTTCTTGAAACGGTCTTTTGTTCAATGGCAATTACCGGGCTTAAACCTTTAATTTTATCAACGTCAGGGCGTTTCATATTGCCCACAAATTGACGGGCATATGCTGAGAAACTCTCTAAATATCTGCGTTGACCTTCAGCAAAAATGGTGTCGAAGGCCAGCGAACTCTTACCTGATCCAGATAAACCGGTAAAAACCACCAAAGATTTGCGTGGAATTTCCAGCGATACTTCTTTAAGATTGTGCTCTCTTGCTCCAATGACTTCAATGATGCCTTTTTCAGGCCCAGGAGTATGGATGTCTTTCTGGAAATCCGACATAAACCGCGAATTTACAACATTTACCAGCTTCCGCCGGCACCCCCACCATTAAATCCACCACCACCGCCAAATCCACCAAATCCGCCGCCGCTGCCACTACCAAAACCGCCATGAGAATTACCTCCACCGAATCCACTTCCCCAGAAAAAAACCGGAGGGCTGTAAAAGCCTCTTCGAGAAAATCCGCCACCGCCGCCTCTGCGGATAAAAATGAGGTAAAAAAGAATGAAAAACAAGATAGGGATTGCCGCGTAAGGAAACTCCTCTTTCTTTTTCTTTTCACGGGTTTTACCTTTAAAATCTTCTTTGACGGTAAGTGCTAAAGCATAAACGGTGTTTCTGATACCGTTGAAATAGTCGCCTTTTTTCAACCCCGGAACGAGTTCTTTTCGTCCAATTTCACCAACAACGCCATCGGTGAGCAATCCTTGAGTTTGATCAGCGGTTGCGATGTGGTATTTTCGGTCATCAATAGCAATATAAACAAGTACTCCGCTGTTCAATTTTTCGTCACCAATCTTCCAGCCACGAGCAATAAACATGGCCCTATCAAAGACATCAACACCATTCAAAGATTTTTCAATAACAACGGCAATTTCTACACTGGTAGAATCGGTAAACGGTTTAAGGAGTTCGTTGTTCAGATAGTTTTCATCATCTGTACTCAGAACATCAGCGTAATCGTTGATATAATTATAATATTTTGGTAGTTTTTGCTGAGCAAAAACCGCATGATTCAACAGAAATAAACAGCTAAGAAGAATAAATCGCATTCAAATATTCTAAAAAAAACCACGAGAACTGGTTACTTCATTGGAAAGCTCATTAGGATTTTCGAAACTTGGAGGAAAATGTTTTGATAATTGTTTACCAACCACTTCAACACCTCTCACAATTCCGTCATTGAGATTATTACTGTGAATAGTTTCAATGATCTCTTCTTTAACTGCTTCCCAAAATTCAGCACCTACTTTTTGGTGAATACCTTCGTCTCCAATAACTGCAATTTCCTTTGATTTCAACCTTAGAAAAAGGAGGACGCCATTTCGGCTATCCGTTTTGTGCATTTGCAATTGATTGAAAACAGTTTGAGCTTCTTCCAATAATGATAACTTTGATGGGCAAGTAGTAAAATGCACCCTGATCTCTGCTGACGTAGATGTTTCAACTTTCGCAATAGCTTCGCTCACCAACGAACCATTGATTTGTCCAGCGAGGGAAAATTTGCGCAAAAATGGAAACATTTTTAACATGAAGTTTTATTTTAAAATTTCAGACATATCAGGCGCTTTTTCATTGCCTTCATCTGCTTTAAAGCCGTCTTTCTTTTCGAAACCAAAAACATTGGCAAAAATATTGCTTGGGAATCTGCGAACTTTTTTATTGTATCTCATGATAGCATCGTTGAAGTCTGTGCGTGCTGTACTGATTCTATTCTCAGTGCCCGCGATTTCATCGTTCAATTTTGCAAAATTCTCCATACTTTTTAAATCGGGATAGCGTTCAAATAGCACATTAATGCTTCGGCTATAAGCACTATTTAGATTGTCTTGTGCTTTTTGGAATTTCTGTAAATTCTCAGGAGTCAATTGGTCAGGAGTTAATTTGATTTCTTTAGCGGCAGTTCTGGCAGAAATTACATCCGACAAAATACCTTTTTCAACTTCCGCCGATTTCATTGTGGTCTTGGCTAAGTTTTCAATCAAATCACCTCTTCTTTGGTACTGCGTTTCCACATTGTTCCAAGTTTTTTCAACTTCAGTGTCAAGATCTACCAAACCGTTGTAGCTAGAGCAGCTGTAAGTAACCATCGTAAATATTAAGGCGATGATTCCAATAACTAAGTAATTAGACTTTTTCATTTTGTACAATAACTCCAAACTTACGACAAAAATGGTTTACCCAAGATTGATTTACTTCAAACAGATCAATTTTTTCGTTCAATTCTTTTTCCATAGAAGTAACTCCCTTATCTATGATACCGCAAGGAACAATATGATTAAACATTTTTAAATCGGTATTTACGTTCAAAGCAATTCCGTGCATGGTGATGTATCGACTACTTTTAATACCAATGGCAGCAATCTTTCTTTCTGTGGACGATCCAATGTCCACCCAAACACCCACTCGGCCTTTGACAATACCTGCCTTGATTCCAAAATCATTCAAAACCGAGGTGATACAAGACTCTAATCCTTCTACGTATGCTTTTAGTCCTATTCCTAATTTTTCCAAGTCTAAAATAGGATAAACCACTAATTGGCCGGGCCCGTGATAGGTAATATCACCTCCACGCTCAATTTCGTAGGTTTCTGCGCCCAATCCTTGGAGCATTTCAGGGGTGGCCAACATGTTATTGTGTTTTGCATGCAACCCAAACGTATAGACATGTGGATGTTCAACGCTTATACAATGGTGAGGAAGGTCAGCACCTATCTTCTTGTTTTCAATTAACTGCTGAAATAATTTTTTTTGTTTATCCCAAGTTACGGAATAACGCTCATTCGTTAATTTGTGAAAAACGCAAAAATCCATTCCACAAAGTTAATACTATCCCTAGGAACCAAAGAATCACTCAAGTATAATTGCAGGAACAATAGAAAGTACTATGCATTTGAACAATCAATTTTGGGGAAGAATGGGAGAGGCCGAGGCAAAAGATTGGTTGATTTCAAACGGACATGAAATCCTGGAACAAAATTGGAGAACAGGTAAATTAGAAGTAGATATAATTTCGTTACACAATAGATGCTGTCATTTTACAGAAGTTAAGACACGCTTTATAAACAAACCGTATTTAAGATTGGCATTACCTGAGATTCAACTGTTAATTGACCGGCAATTCACATTGAAAAAACAAGACAACCTAAAAATAGCCATCAAGAACTTTAAAAAAATTAATCCACAACTAAAAAGATACCAAATTGATTTTTTGGCAGTGGTTTATTTTTCCTCTGGAAAATATATATATCATTATAAACACCCCATTTCTTGTTCTACTCACACTAGTTATTCACAAAATAGATCTCATTTTTATGACAGATTTAACCATGTACCACACTTTTAAACTTTATTTGCAAGCGAAAATGAAACGACTCATTCTGTTATCTATTGCTGTTGCAACAACTTACTTGGCTCATTCACAACACGTTTGTGGGTCTGATTTACACCTTCAGAATTTATCTAAAAAGCATCCTGAATTGCGAATCTTGGAACAAAACAGACCAGCAGAAATAGCACAATTTCAAAAGAATTACAATGCCCTTCAAAAAAGAGCAACAAAATATACTATTCCTGTTGTTTTTCACGTGGTGCACACAAATGGAGATAACAATATTTCTAGAGAACAGATTCTCGATCAAATGAGAATATTAAATGAGGATTTCAGTTTTAAAGGCTCTACTATCTCAAAATTAAGAGAACCGTTTAAAAATGTTGTAGGATCTGCTGATATTGCATTTGTTCTTGCTTCAGTTGATCCTAACGGTAAATGTTTCGACGGTATAAACCGTGTTGAATCTACTGTTGGCTTGCAAATGGATATGGAGTCAGAGCCTGTTAAAGATCTGGTTTATTGGGATTATAAGAAATACCTAAATATTTGGGTAGTGGATAACATTGTTTCTAACTCAACAGGAACGGTTCTAGGTTATGCAGTTTTTCCAAGTTCTGCAAGATTTACAAAAGATGGAATTGTGATCAGACATGATAGAGTAGGAACCGTTGGCACAGGTGATCCAAATGATATGGGACGAACTCTTACTCATGAAGTAGGACATTGGCTCGGATTGTATCATACTTTTCAAGACGGTTGTAATGGTGGAGATTTTTGCGATGATACACCTCCAGTAGCTAGCACCTTCACCAATGCGGGTTGTCCTTCCAATGGTAATTCATGTAGCAATGATAATCCGAACCTTCCTGACATGTGGGAGAATTTCATGGATTATTCGAGAGGTAACTGCATGTCGGTATTTACTTTCGATCAGATTGCAATTATGCATGGTGAATTAAAGAGCACTCCTCGTTCGTCGAATGTTACAGCATCTAATTTAATTGCCACAGGAGCAACCAATTCATCAGTAGCTCCAACTGCAGAGTTTAATTCAAATACACGTGTGATTTGTGCCGGTAGTCCCGTACAATTTTTTGATTTGAGTTGCAAAGGGGCACCCACCGTGAGAAGTTGGACCTTTACAGGTGCTTCTACGCCTTCTTCTTCAGATATTAATCCTACGGTAATTTACCAAACACCAGGAGTTTATTCGGTTTCATTGTTAGCACAAAATTCAAAAGGAACAAATTCAATTAAGAAAGACAATTACATCACAGTACTACCTAAAAATGGCTCCTTAATTCCAAATTATGAGGAAGGTTTTGAAGGAGCAGATCCCGTGAATATAGGATATAAACACTTATCTGCTTCTCCCTACCAATTTGCGGTAACAAATAAAACAGCCTTCACAGGTTCTAAATGTTACGTTGCAAATATTGCAACTGGAAGCACGAACGTAGGTAACCTATACACTTTCGTTACTCCTAATGTTGATATGACCAAAATACCTGGTGGTTCAGGGGGGAAAATGACGTTTTATTGCTCTTACACTCAACCAAATGCTGATGCAACAGAAATTCTTCGTGTATATGCTTCAGATGACTGTGGTGCAACTTTCAAGAAAATTTATGAAAGATCAGGAACAGCACTGTCATATACAGGTGCCTCTTTTGCATCCAATTGGGTACCATCTTCACCTAGTCATTGGAAAAGACACGGTATTGGAAATTTAGATAATATTGGCTTGGGTTCAAAGACCAATGTAATTTTCAAATTTGAAATTCAAAGCGCAGGTGGAAACCCAGTATACATTGATAATATCAATATTGGACAATGGTTTGCCGGTGAAAGCACCTTAGAAAAGGAAGGTTTTAAATTTCAATTGTATCCAAATCCTGCACAAGAAACTGCAACATTTACAATAAATTCATTCATTCCAACTCAAAATGCTTCTTTGGCGTTATACGATTATTCTGGACGGAAAATTCAAAATATTTTTCAAGGAAGTTTAAACGTAGGAATTGAAGAATTTAAAATTGAAGCTCCAAAAAACAACCAAAACGGAATCTATTTTGTTAAACTCACTACAGAAACCGGTACTTATTCAAGAACAATCATTTTTTCAGCTCAATAAATCATTTCCATTTTATGAAGAACCTCGTAATTGTAGAGTCTCCAGCAAAAGCCAAAACCATTGAAAAGTTTTTAGGCTCTGATTTTAAAGTTGTTTCCTGCAAGGGTCATATTCGTGACCTTGTAGACGGCAACAATGCCATTGACATCAACAATGGTTTTCAACCCCATTATGTAGTTTCTGATGACAAAGTTGAACTTGTTCGTGAGCTCAAAAAACTTGTAAAATCATCAGAAGTTGTTTGGTTAGCAACGGACGAGGACCGTGAGGGAGAAGCAATTTCGTGGCACCTTTACGAAGAGTTGGGACTTAAAAAAATCCCAACAAAGCGAATTGTATTTAATGAAATAACTAAGCCAGCAATTCTACGTGCAGTTGACAACCCCAGAGATATTGATCAGTTTCTAGTAGATGCGCAACAAGCTCGTAGAATTTTAGATAGAATAGTAGGTTATTCTCTTTCTCCCGTTTTGTGGACACGCGTAAGAACCGGACTCAGTGCGGGTCGAGTACAATCTGTGGCAGTAAGATTAGTTGTTGAACGAGAAAGAGAAATCAACGAATTCAATACCACTGCAGATTTTAAAGTTAGTGCGGAATTCGAAACTTCTAAAGGAAAAAAATTCAAAGCCGATTTACCTCAACGTTTCAAAACAAGTGAAGAAGCAAAGACATTTTTGGAGACGTTAAAAGGCGCAAATTACCAAGTAAGTTCAATTGAAGTTAAACCCACCTACCGCAATCCGGCACCCCCGTTTACTACTTCAACACTTCAACAGGAAGCCTCTAGAAAACTAGGTTATGATGTTTCTCGTACCATGCAAATTGCGCAGAAACTCTATGAAAACGGGCACATCAGTTACATGAGAACTGATTCTGTTAACCTCAGCGGTACAGCCATTGAAGGTGCAAAGACTGAGATCCTGTCAGCATATGGTGAAAAATTCTCAAACCCCCGAAATTTCAATACAAAAACTTCAGGGGCTCAAGAGGCTCACGAAGCCATTAGACCTACATATTTCAATAATCATTCTGCAGGTTCTAATCCTCAGGAAAAAAAATTATATGAATTGATTTGGAAGCGTGCAATTGCCTCTCAAATGTCCCGTGCTGAACTTGAGAAAACGGTTGTTAGCATATCAAACAACAAAAACGCGAGCATATTCAAAGCCGAAGGTGAAGTGGTTAAATTTGAGGGATTTCTTAAAGTGTATTTAGAAAGTACCGACGATGAGAATGATCAAGACCAAGAGGGTATGTTGCCCGCTATGTTTGTTAATGAAGCGTTGGTTAATCATTCAGTGGTAGCTACCGAGAAATACGATAAACACCCACCGAGATATTCTGAAGCAGCTTTAGTCAAAAAACTTGAAGAATTAGGAATTGGTAGACCATCTACCTATGCTCCAACCATTAAGACGGTTCAACAAAGAGGGTATATTCAAACCGAATCGAGAATAGCTCAGCAACGTTCCATAAAAATTCTTACTCTAAAAGGAAATGAATTAACCGACCAAGCCATTAAAGAAAATTACGGAGCGGAGAAGAACAAGTTATTTCCAACAGATATTGGAATGCTTGTAACAGACTTCTTGGCTAGCCATTTTTCTGAGATCATGGATTATGGATTTACCGCAGCAGTGGAAAAGGAATTCGATGAAATTGCAGAAGGACTAAAAAGTTGGCAAAATATGCTTGAAGAGTTTTATGGACCCTTCAAAACGAATTTACAGTCGGTTTCTGAGACAGCATCTCGCGTAAACGGAGAAAGAATTCTTGGTGTTGACCCGATTAGCGGAAAAACAGTATTGGTTCGAATGGGTCAATACGGCCCAATGGTTCAGTTAGGAAGTAGAGAAGAGACAGAAACTCCTGTATATGCTAGCTTGTTGTCTACGCAGCGATTAGAATCTGTAACTTTTAGTGATGCTATTCAATTACTTTCTGTTTTGAACAATGGTTTTGATTACAAAGGAGAACCGGTTGTAGTGGGTAATGGACGTTATGGCCCGTATCTAAAACTAGCCGATAAATACATCAATCTACCCAAAGAAATCAACGTAATGAGTCTAAATCAAGATTCGATCAAGGAACTTTTGGATGATCACTTTTCAAAACCAAGCCTACCTTTAGACCTAGGTGTTTATCAAGATAAAAAGGTGACAGTAGGAGCTGGTAGATTTGGCCCTTATGTTAAACACGGCAATTTATTTGCAAGTATTCCCAAAAATCAAGATCCTTTCCAGATTACATTAGATTCTGCAATTGAACTTATAGCAAAAAAAGCTGAAGCAGATAGTAAGAAAATCTTAAAAACATTTACCGAAAATGAAGATGTATCTGTTCAGGATGGTAGATATGGTCCATACATCAAATTTGGTAAAGAGAATATAAAAATGCCTAAAGGGATGGCAGTGGAAGATGTAACTTATGCTGTCATTCAAGAGTTAACAAAAGATATAGTTTCTAAAACTTCTAAATCTTCTAAAACATCAAAAACAGCCTCTAAGTCAACAGCTAAACCAGCCACCAAAAAGAAAGTTGCTACTAAAAAAACAGTAAAAAAATAATTACATTGGATAAATGGAAAGAAATGAACTGCATGCTCTGCTGAAACTTTTGGATGATTCAGATGAAGAAGTAGTTCAAATTGTTGAGAATAAACTTCTTGAATCTGGTGATGAAATTTTGCCTGCGCTTGAAGAAGCCTATTTGTCAAAACAGTTTGAGGATTGTTCAAATCAAATTGAATTAATACTTAAACTAATTCAGAGAAAAGCCCTCCATTCTGCAGTGAATGATTGGCTGCTCGATGAACAAAGAAGTACCTTGCAAGCTTGGGTGTTGGCAAGTAGAGTGCAATATCCTGGATTGAGCGAAAGTCTAATCAAGGCTCATTTGAATAGAATAAAAATAGACGCTTGGGTAAAACTATCTGGTGTTGGAAATCCATTAGATCAAATTCAAGTTTTGAATCATGTGATTTTCAAAGAATATGGATTTTCAGGCAATAATACTCAGTATCACTCTCCTGATAACTCTTTAATAACGCGGGTAATGGAGACCAAAAAAGGGAATCCAATTTCATTGGCTATGCTCTATTTGCAAATCGCAAATAGTTTGGGAATCCCTTTGTTTGGTGTAAATCTGCCACAACATTTCATTTTAGCCTATGGAAAATTACATTCTGAAATGAACCCCAATGGCTTTTATGACCCTCAGGATATCAACTTGAAAAATTTTAGTGGTAAAGTGCTATTCTATTTAAACCCTTTTAGTAAAGGACAAATCTTCGCAGAAGAAAGCATTGATGCGTTTTTGAAAGTGATTAAAGTTGAAAAACAAACTCAATTTTATCAGCCATGCAGTCCAATTGACATCTTTAAAAGGGTACTGAGAAATCTACATTTTGCTTATGGTGATCAACATGACGGTGAAAAACAACATGAAATTGAGGCACTCATGAAGATAGTAGGTATAGGTTCTGAAATTTGAGTTGGCGAACCCAAGGAAAAATACGAAATTTGTACTTTAATTCCTATGGCAGAAAAACCAATCCTCGTTCCCAAAATGGGTGAAAGTATCAGCGAAGCAACTGTGATTCGTTGGTTGAAAAATGTAGGTGATCACGTTGCTAAAGACGAACCACTGGTTGAAATCGCTACAGATAAAGTAGATAACGAAATCCCTAGCACCGAAGAAGGTATTCTGACAAAACAATTATTCCAAGACGGAGATGTTGTAAAAGTAGGTGAACCTATTGCGTTTATTGATGCAGAGGGTGTAGCTGCTAGTTCTACAAATTCCACAGCCCCTGTTACAGAAAGTACAGCCACTATTGTGCCTGAAATTGTAGCAGAAGCAATAAACGTATTAGAAAATCAAGTTCAAGCCGCTGTTGAACAAACCGTAAATCCCATAACTAAAGGTTCAGGCTCAAGATTTTACTCTCCTTTAGTGATGAATATTGCTTCGCAAGAAGGCATTTCCTTTAATGAGTTGGAAAAAATTCCAGGCACAGGTCTCGAAGGCAGAGTTACTAAATCTGATGTTCTAACTTATTTAAACAACAGAAGCTCCGTTTCCGTTCAAACTCAACCTCAACCTCAACCTCCTGCAGTTTCGGCTGCTACAGTTGCAACTCAAGTTCAAACTACACCTAGCCAAACTCCCGCAACAAACAACCAGCTACCAGTAGCTAAGTCTCTCGATAATGGAGATGAAATCATTCAGATGGATAGAGTTCGCAAACTTATCGCTGATCACATGGTGATGAGTATGCATACTTCCCCACACGTTACAAGTTTTGTGGAGGCGGATGTTACTAATTTGGTGAAATGGAGAGATAAAATTAAAGATTCTTTTAAGAAGCGCGAAGGACAAAACATCACTTTTACCCCCATTTTCTTGTGGGCCATTTCTAAAGCCATTAAAGATTTTCCAATGATCAATGTTTCTGTAGATGGAGATAAAATCATCAAGAAGAAGTCCATTAACATTGGAATGGCTGTCGCTCAAAAAAATGGAAATCTAATCGTTCCAGTAATTAAAAATGCTGATTCGATGAATCTTTTAGGTTTAACCAGAGCAGTCAATGAACTCGCAATAAGAGCACGCGACAATAAATTAAGCCCAGATGAAATCCAAGGTGGTACCTATACCGTTACAAACGTAGGTTCCTTTGGAAATGTATTTGGAACTCCGGTAATCAACCAACCTCAAGTAGCAATTATGGCCGTGGGTGCAATTCGCAAGAAACCCGCTGTACTTGAAACTGAACAAGGTGATGTAATAGCAATTCGACATATGATGTACCTAAGTCATAGTTATGACCACAGGGTGGTTGACGGTGCGCTAGGTGGCATGTTTGTTAGAAAAGTTGCAGACTACCTAGAACAGTGGGATAGCAACACCGAAATTTAAGAATATACGGGCGAAATGGAAGTCAAACTCTCTCGTTTCGCCTCGTTATTGGCCGTATTGTTCTGCTTTATTTCACTTTTACATATTCTAGATGAAGTTCTTCCTCCAGTAATTAAAAATATGGAGGTAGCTAAAACCGATTTGGCTTTAGATTTAGATGAAGAAATTAAAATCAACAAACAACTCGATTTTTCTCTCGTTTTAACTGATCAAAATACCGGTGAAGTCATTCAAGTAGAAGTGGATGAAGCGACTTACTACAGAGTTTTACCCGGCCAAATGGCTTACGTTTATTTAACTCCCATTTATTTAAAAGCTCGTTTTGCATTGGAGAGCAATAATATAATTTTTAATTCCATAAGCCCTTTCAAATTTAGGCCGCCCTTTCAAATCAGTCATATTCTTTTGCCAATTCTTGTTTTTGGATTGTCTATTCTCGTTTATAAGTCACAAAAGTTTGAGGTTAAACTAGCACTATTTCTGTTTACCACTATCATTTCAATTATTTTGCAGTGGCTGTACAAATGATAAATCAGATTAAAAGTACTTATGGAAAATTTGAGGCTAAGGTCTATGCACTTTTTGCTATTTTAGCCGTTTTTTGGCATTATTTATTCCCAGCGGAGCTAGTTGATACTGCCGAATATCTCAAAACTGCATTGAGCTGGATCTCAACCGTTCAAATCTCTGATACTCCTTTGGCGGAAATGCGACGATCCCCGCTTTATCCGGCCCTATCGTATCTTCAATTTCCATTAACTGCCTCACCCGGCATCTATTCGCTTAGAATCATTCAATTGATAGCATCTCTGTTTATTCCGGTTGTTATTCACCAGATTCTCCAAATTCTGAATGCTGAAAAACATTTCAGAGTAGTATTAATTTTATTGATCAGTTTCCCACTTCAATTTTATTACACAGCACTTGAACTTCCCGATATATTAGCGCAATTATTTTTATTGATATTATTTAAACAACTCATTCAAAGAAAAAACACCGGAATTTCCGTGGCTTTTTTGATTGGATTGAAGCCCATTTTCATTTATCTTCTAATTTTGCCAGCGATTCAATTTTTACTTAAACACGAACGCAATTGGATAAAAGTGTTTTTCCCGTTTTTCTTTTTCGGGGGATGGATATTCTTTAATCATCAAAAAAATCAACTGCCTGCATATACCTCTATGGGAACCACAAATTCCTACTATTACAATAGAAAAATGCTTCTTAATGTAGTAATGAATCCTGAACGCGTTGATTCTATATTCTATGCAGAATCAAGATTTATACAGCATAACCTTAAAGAGAATAGGGTGGTTGATTCATTCATGAAGGCCCAAACCCTAGAATCAATCACAATGTATCCTATGGAATATGCACTTATTCACTTAAAAGGTTCTGTACAGACTCTTTTTGATCCCGGGAGATACGATGCTATGGTTTTTTGGAATTGGCCTAAATCTTCTGGATTTTTAGGCGTTAATGATGGGAATCCACAAAAAAATACACGCCCCGTGTATGAGTGGATTTACATTGCGATATTCGCTTTTATTGGATTATTGAAAATGATAGCTTTTACAGGTTCAATTATAATCCTCTCAAAAAGGAAGGCTCTAGATCATGCAACTTTAATGATTTTGGGTGCATTTATATGTTATCTTTTACTTTTGGGACCCGTTGGAGCCGCTCGATACTTACTTCCGTGGTATTCTATCATTTCAATTTTAATTGGATTGACAGTTGTTGAATTATTTAGAATGTTATCTAGGCATGAAAATTTTCCTATTAAGCGATAATCACGGATATTTAGATGAAGGAATCCTTCAACACGTGGATTGGGCTGACGAAGTATGGCACGCCGGCGATTGGCTCAATTTAGACATGCATCAAGCAATTTTAAAACAAAATAAAATCCTTAGAGGGGTTCACGGAAATATTGATGGAACAGATGTTAAAAACTATCATCCCGTTATCAATCAGTTCGAAGTTGAAGGTGTAAAGGTTTTCATGACACACATTGGAGGAAAACCCGGTAAGTACAATGCTAAGATTCTGGGTAAAGCGGCTTACTTCAAACCAAAATTATTTATTTGTGGGCATTCACACATTCTTCAAGTAAAAAATGACCCCATCTTTGGCTGGATGTATTTGAATCCGGGTGCCTGCGGACTGCATGGTTTTCATCAAGTTAGAACGGCATTGCGATTTCAAATAAATCAAGGAGCCATTTCTAATATGGAAATCATTGAATGGAAAAGGCATAATTCTATACCTAATGAGCAATAAATTTTGTAATAATTGAAAAATATTGTATTTTTGCAGTCCTCAAATGAGAGGCCCAGGTGGCGGAATTGGTAGACGCGCTGGTCTCAAACACCAGTGAGCTAACCCTCGTACCGGTTCGACTCCGGTCCTGGGCACCACTTGAACCGAAAAATTTCATCGGTAATCACTACAATCGACGGTCATAACATGGCCGTCGATTTGTTTTTACCCGAATTTCCTTCCAGTGAAGGAATTCAAACCATCGTTTATGTTCACGGCTTCAAAGGCTTTAAAGATTGGGCCTTTGTTCCTCATTTGCACGATTTTCTTGTCACAGAGAACACTGCCGTAGTTACTTTTAATTTCACCCACAATGGGGTTGATAGAAGAGATTTTGATGATCTTCAAAGATTTGCTGACAACACCGTTACTCAAGAACTACGTGACATGGAATCAATTGCCCTTTGGTTGGTTAATGAAGCTTGCCAAGAGTATAACCTGCATCCTGAAAAGATATCTTGGCTTGGTCATAGTAGAGGAGGAGCTAATGTGATTTTATTTGCCTCTAAATTCCCCGATTATATAGATAAAATTGTTACGTGGGCTGCCATTGATAGTTATGAAACTTTATTTAAATCCATCGATAAAAACGAATGGAAATCCAAAGGTACCGTCCAAATATTGAATACCAGAACGAACCAAGAAATGCCCTTGAATTACATCATTTGGCAAGACTTAGAACTACACAGTAAAGAATACAACATCCTTTTAGCAGCAGGTTCTTTGACCAAACCTTGGTTAATCATTCATGGAAACTCAGATATGGTAGTACCCATTGCTGCCGCGCGAAACTTATACGAGGCTTGTGATCATAGCACTAAAATTGAAATTGATGGACAAGATCACACTTTCGGATGCAAACACCCTATGAAAGATTTATCAGAAGCACCCCATGATTTTTGGTTCATTCTAGACAATACGCTAGAATTCATTACCGAAGAACTAGAAGATTCTGATATACAAATCTAGATTAATGAACTTCTTTTAGCGCTCGCACGTTTAAGTCGATCGTTAATAGCTACACCAAGATTTTCGTTTGGAGCCCATTCAAACAAAACATTTTTGAAATTTCCTTTATCCAATTTGCGCAAAAGGGCGAAAAGGTTTTTACTTCCTTCTGAAAATTCTCCATTTTCAGTAAAGTAGAAATTTTGTGCCCCAGAATCTTTTAGTTTTTCCGATTTTTTACTCCAATAAATTACAGCATCTATTTGAACATCTAATTTAATGTGATCTTCTAAAGCATACAGTTTGCAAAAGGGAGAATAGTGGTGTTCTAATTGTCCGGGTGCAGCGATAGGTGAGGAAATGTTTTCTTTAATTCCAAATATTTGAACATCAGGTAGAAAACTACGCAATGCATCTTCAGAGATTCCGCCTGGCCTCAAAATCTCAATTGAATTTTCTAATACTCTCACAATGGTAGATTCAATACCTACCTTACAGCTACCACCATCCAATATATAGGGAATCTTTCCTTGAAGTTGATCAAAAACATGCACCGCCGACGTCGGTGAAACATAAGTGAAAGGATTTGCACTTGGTGCGGCCAACGGAAAATCCAACTGTTTCAAAAGCTCTAAGGTCATTTCATTGTTGGGCATCCTCAACGCAACTGTGTCCCCACCAGAGGTAACAAGATCAGGTATAATAGTTTGCTTTTTGAGAACCAAGGTAAGTGGCCCAGGCCAAAAATGTTCAGCCAACTTCAGCGCTAATTTTGGAATATCAGCGGCAAACAAATGTATTTGTGAAACCTCTTTGATATGAACAATTAACGGGTCAAAAAATGGCCGATTTTTCACTTCAAATATTTTCGCTACAGCTTGCTCATTCAAAGCATTCGCTGCCAATCCATACACAGTTTCAGTGGGTATTCCCACCGTTTCATTTTTTCGAAGGAAATCAGCTGCTTGATGTATATCTGTGCCTATGATTGTTGGCATTATCAAACCCAATTATCTCCGCTTTAAAGTGTACTTATCAATTTTATTGTAGAGGTGACTACGTTGAATATCAATTTCAGTTGCAGTCTTTGCAACATTCCAGTTATTTTGGATGAGCTTGCGTTCAATAAATACTTTTTCTGCCCAATCTCTGAAATCTTGAAGGGTCGCGTAATTATCTACAACACCAAAGGGATCTGAACCTCGTTGTGCTGGATTGCTGTAAGAGTATACGTCGTCTCCCGTAATTTCTTTATCGCAAAGAATAACCAATCGTTCAACTACGTTTCTTAATTCTCTAATATTACCAGACCAATTCACATCTTGCAACGCTCTGTAGCCATCTTCAGTAAATTTCTTTCCCAATAATCCGTTTTCTTGGCAAATTTCACCCAAGAATTTATTGGCAATTAATGGAATATCATCTACTCTCTCATTAAGAGTTGGTACGTGAATTAAAATTACCGACAATCTATGATATAAATCCATTCTAAAATTGCCTTTTTCAATTTCGTCGAGCAGGTTTTTATTCGTTGCTGCAACAATTCTCACGTCTACTTTAATTTCTTTATCTCCACCCACTCTCGAAATTCTTCCTTCTTGAATCGCTCTAAGTACCTTCGCTTGAGCAGCCATACTCATATCACCAATTTCATCAAGAAACAAAGTGCCTCCATGAGCTTGTTCAAACTTTCCAATTCTTTGCTTTATTGCGGATGTAAAACTGCCTTTCTCATGTCCAAAAAGTTCACTTTCAATCAGTTCAGTGGGGATACTCGCACAATTGACCTCAATCAATGGCATACTAGCACGAGTACTTTTTTCGTGAATCCATCTAGCAACCAATTCTTTTCCCGTTCCGTTCTCTCCGGTAACCAATACCCTCGCTTCAGTAGGCGCAACCTTTTCGATAGTGTCTTTAATTTTTTGAATAGCCGGTGTTTCACCTATTATATCAAAAGTTTTAGCCACTTTTCTTTTCAGGACTGCGGTTTCCACCACCAAGTTGTTTCGATCTATGGCATTTCTGAGTGTGATTAACAACCTATTTAAATCTGGTGGCTTGGTGATAAAATCATAGGCTCCCTTCTTTGTACTTTCAATGGCCATTTCTACGTTTCCGTGTCCGGAAATCATAACCATAGGAATTTCTGGCTTTAATGCCTGAACTCTTTCCAACAATTCCACACCATCTATACCTGGCATCTTAACATCGCACAAAATCACGTCGAAGTCATTTTTTTGAATTATTTGCCAGGCCTTTTCGCCATTCTCAGCCAAAGTAACCTCAAAGTTCTCGTATTCAAGTATTTCCTTCAAGGTTTCTCTGATAGGTGCTTCATCATCAATCACTAATATATTTGGCATACTGTTATTATTATTGGTTCTGTCTACAAATATGGTGATTTATTTATTAGACAGTATATCGAGTTATACTCCGGTAATCCACACTCTTTTTTACGACGAGTTTCAAAAAATATTTGTTAAAGTGTAGTATTTGGCTCATATTTGAAATTGTTACGGAAATCATGCGCAGATTGACGATGAGAAACTACAAACTATGGATCGGTGCAGCTTTTATGCTGTTTGCTTCTAATGTGAGGGCCCAACAGGATCCGAACTTTACCCATTTTGCATACAACAGATTGCTGTTCAATCCCGCTTACGCAGGTGCTTCTGGCAATTTTTGTTTGAATGCAATCAATCATCAACAATGGGTGGGTTATGAAGACCAAACTTCCATCCTGAAAACAAAAAGGGGTACTCCTATTGACGAAAATTTCAGTAACAACATTGCACCTCAAACAACAGGTATTGGATTCACTGCCCCTATTTCGTTAAATATCAAAGGTGAAAAAATCAATATCGGCGGACTATACGGAGCTTTCATGCAAGATAATATTGCCTATGAAGAAAACACTTACATGAGAGGCGGATTTGCTGGCGCTTACACATTGCCCGATGGTTCTGACATCAGACTTGGATTTGAAGTTACTTCATTAACCAAAGCTTTAGACGGATCAAAACTTAGATATCATGACCCCAATGATCCATTTATACCCAATGCTAGAGTTGCAGATACACGTGTAACATTTGGTGCAGGTGCTTATTATCAAAATCCAAACATCATGGACGGTGCTTGGGCTGGAGTTTCATTATCTCATCTTGTGCCTCAAACGTATCAATACGGTAGCGGTGGTAATATTAAAGTAACAACTGCTCGACACCTATATTTAATGGGTGGTTATAAACAAGAAAACTTTTTGGGTAACGGTGCTCTAACATTAGAACCAGCATTCATGTTGAAATCAGCGATGGGAGAGAACGGTGGTTTTATTAAACCTGAACTTGACCTTCAAGGAATGGTTACATGGAATTCATTATATGCTGGTGGAGTGAATTTACGGGCATACGGACTTGGAATTGATGCTTTGAGTTTGATGCTTGGCTACTATGTGCCATTGCCATCGGGAGCTATGTCTGAAAGAAGTAATTTAAGAGTAGGGTATTCTTATGATATTACTTTATCCAATGTGTATAGAACTAGTTTTGGTACTCATGAAATTCAAGTGAATTATTGCTTTAATTTCGAGTTACCAGATCGCCCCCCAAAAATTTATCGTCACCCTCGTTACATGATTCGTGACCCTAAGTCTGATTAATGTTATCCACACACAATAAACATTTAAAAAAAACGTTAAGAAATATTGAAAGGTTCAAAAACTTGGAAAATTCAATGAAATCCATATTTTTGCAACTTCGGAATAAAAATATCTGATTAAGAAAAAATTGATAATGATGAAAAACCCAATTAACGGTTTCATTTCAAGAATGAAAAATAGGAGCATCAACCTTGGTGTATTAGGTAAAGGTAAATTCTTTTACGCCGCTATGGTATCTGTTTCCATGTTTATCGCTGGTTGTCCTAGCGATACAGGAGATTTGATCGGAGTTCAGGGCAGAAGTCCTTGGTTTCACCCACAACCTCCAGGAATGATTTATGTTAAATCAGGAACCTTCCATACAGGTCAAGGAACCCAAGACGTATTTCAGTCTTACCTCGAACCTAACAAACAAATGACCATTTCTGGTTTTTGGATGGATGAAACAGAAATCACTAACAATGAGTACCGCCAATTTGTGGACTTCGTTATTGATTCATTGGCTCGTACCATCTTAAACGAAGAGACTGGTGAAGGTGTGCATTTAGAGTTGGCCAAGAAGCCAACTGAACCTGCAACTGGCGCAGCTTTGTTCTATTCTAGAATTGACGATGATCAGGATCTTGAATACGATCCTAACGCGTTTGATAACGATGGTAATCCAATGAAATTCATCAATTATGATGAACCTTTAGATTGGAAATACCGAGCAAAGAGTGGTGAAAACTTCGATGCAATCTTGTATCAGAAGATGTGTTACCAAGGAAATGAGCGTTTCCAATTTAAACGTCAAATCGATACCCGTAAATTAGTCTATCACTACCAATGGATAGATCTTGTATTGGCAGCAAATACTGATCGCGACAAGTATAATCCTAAAAACAGAAGCGAATTCTTGGTTGACGAAGATGTGTTAGTTTATCCTGATACTCTTTGCTGGATTAGAGATTTCACCTATTCATTCAATGAGCCAATGGCTAGAAATTATTTCTGGCATCCAAAATATGATGAATATCCTGTGGTTGGTGTGAACTGGGCACAAGCTCGAGCTTTCTGTCACTGGAGAACTAAACTAAAGACTTCTTATTGGTCTAAAATGGGTCTTCCAAATACAGAAGATTTCAGATTACCCACTGAATATGAATGGGAGTACGCAGCTAGAGGAGGAAGGATAGGTAACAGATTCCCATGGGGTGGTCCCTATGCTAGAAATAGTAAAGGATGTATGTTGGCTAACTTCAAGCCAATGCGCGGCGACTATGGAGCAAGTGACGGTGGTGTTTACCCAGTTCGTGTAGATTCCTATTTCCCTAACGATTTCGGTCTGTATAACATGTCAGGAAACGTAGCTGAGTGGACTTCTACTGCTTGGGATGAAACCAACAACTCAATAGTTCATGACCTAAATGGTAACTATGATATCTATATCAAAGAGCATTCTATGAACGCTGCAGAACAAGAAAAAATCAAGAAAATTCCAATTTCTCGTAAGCGTAAAGTAATTCGTGGTGGTTCTTGGAAAGACGTAGGTTATTTCATCGAATGCGGTGCAAGAACCTATGAGTATCAAGATACAAGTAAATGTTACGTCGGGTTCCGTTGTGTACAAGAGTATATCGGCCGTTCAAACCTAGACAGTAAATAATCATTAAATAACAACTAAAACAAAATAACCAAACTAATTAAAAATTAAAATGAGCAAAAGTTTTTTTGAATCTAAGAAGTGGAAGACAACCATGAACTTCGTTTATGGTTTCGGTGCGGCAATCGTTATTGTAGGAGCACTTTTCAAAATTTTGCACTTAGCAGGTGCGAACTTCATGTTGTCAGTAGGTCTTTTGACTGAGGCAGCAATTTTCGCTATTTCTGCGTTTGAACCAATTCATTCTGAACCAGATTGGACATTGGTATATCCCGAATTAGCCGGAGGTGAGCCTACATCTAGAAAATCAGGTGGTAGCAGCGTATCTCAGCAATTAGATAGCATGTTAGCACAAGCAAAAGTTGGTCCTGAATTGATTGAAAGTTTAGGTACTGGTCTTCAGTCTTTGAGTTCAAATGTTAAAGATATGGCAAGTATGTCAAGTGCGGCTGTAGCAACAAAAGAATATGCTGAAAGCGCAACCAAAGCAGCTGCTAATATGAACAGCATCTCTGAAAGTTCATCAGTTGTTTCAGATTCTTTAGGTTCTTTCTCTAGCAGCCTTTCTGGTGTTCTAAGTAACATCACAGCAACCGAACATGCTACTGCTCAATTCAAGTCTGAAATTGAAGATTTGAATAAGAATTTGTCAAACTTGAACAATATTTATGGCAACATGTTGAGCGCTATGGGCGGCAACAAATAATTGATTCCAACGTTTTATTTAAACATAATAATCTAAGAAGAAATGGCAGGTGGAAAACAGAGTCCACGTCAGAAGATGATCAACATGATGTATCTCGTGTTGACTGCACTTTTGGCGTTGAACGTTACAAAAGAAATCTTGCTGGCATTTACTGTAATCGACAATTCACTAAAGAAGTCAACTGCAAATATTGACTTGAAGACAGTGAAGATGGTTGAAAGTTTACAGAAATTGTCAGGCGATAACGTAGCTGCGGCTTCAGCGTTAAAGCTTTCAAGTAATGCAAATACCATCACTAAGGGTTTTGTTGAAAGTATTCATTCAATCAAAACTGATTTGTTGAGATATTCTTTGGGTGCTACTGACCCTAAGCAGACAGAATTAGATCCTGTTGAAGCATTCAATATTGAAGAGGAAAAGAAGAGTGAATATAAGTTCTTCAAGGCTTATCCTTGGGCTGAGACAAAAATGGGTGAGATGCCAGAATTAAAAGCTGGTGATAACTTAGATGATCACGTTCGTTATTTTAATGAAGAATTAGCGGGTAAACGTGGTAAAGATCTCGAGTTTTCAATTAACGATACTCGTGCTAAGTTATTAGACCTTTTAAATCAGGCTTCTAAAGACCCAAATTTGGGTAAAAATCCAGAAACTGTTTCATACCTTAAGAGTAAGTTGACAGAAATTTCACAAAAAACCTCATTATTAGCTGGAGATGTGAAAGATCCACTTTCAAATAAGTCTGGTAAGATTAAAGATCATGAAGGCAAGGAATTGAATTGGGCTGAAGTTTACATGCATAGCACTCCTTTAGCAGCGGTGTTTGCAATCATGTCAAAAATTGAGAACGATGCGAAATTGTTGGAATCTGAAATTTGTCAAACTCTCGCGGAATCAGTGAGTGCTGCAGATTTTAAATTTGATGCAATTATACCTGTGGTATCAGCTAAGACTGGTGCTGTTGTTACTGGTCAGACCTATGAAGCCGACATTTTATTGGCAGCTTACAATTCCAAAGCTCAAATGAAGATTTTTGTCAATGGAAATAGCGTACCAGTTGAAGCCGGTGTTGGTAAATACAAAGTGACTCCTCAGTCTCCAGGAACGAATAGTATGAAAGTAAAGATTGTTGTACCTAAACCAGGTGGTGGAGAAGAATCAATCGATGCTGATGCAGAATTTACTGCCTTTGCACCTTCTGCTGCGATTTCTGCTGATGCATTGGCGGTGTTTTATGTAGGTCTTGAGAACCCAGTTTCGGTTTCTGTCGGAGGTATTGATCCTTCACAATATTTGGTACGTATCGTAAATGAAAAAGATGGACCAACAAACGCAAAGATTGTGGGTTCTAAAGGTAAATATTCAGTAAGTGTGCCAAGTCGTCAAGATGCAAAAGTTAAAATTCAAGTTGCAGTAAAGCTTCCTGACGGTAGAGTAAAATCTATGGGTGAGAAAGTATTTAAAGTAAATAGAGTACCAGATCCACGCTTCCGTTGTGGAGGTGTTGAATTTAAAGGTTCTGTTTCTTTAGAAGCACTTAAATATCAGCAAGCTGCTACAGCCGTTCTTGATGGTTTTGTATACGAAGGTGTTAAATTCAAAGTTACTGGTTACAAATTCATGGCAGTTGGCCGTAGAACTAACGGTCCTCGTTTTGCAAAGAGCAGTTCTGCTAGTTTAGAGCCAGTAAAAGGTATTCTTGGAATGTTAGGTTCTGGTGATTTGATGACATTTACAGACATTACAGCAGTAGGTCCTGATGGAACAAGTCGTCTACTTGACAATGCAAGTGCACAAGTAAAATAAAAATATGAAAAAGATTTTTCGCATAGCTTTAATTTTAGGACTAGTTGGTGCTAGTTTGCCATTAAGCGCCCAGGATTGGGGCGGAGGATGGGGTGGAGGAGATGATGAACCTAAGAAAACTACAACCGGAAAAGGTGGAAAAGCCACCAATAAGGAAGTGAATTTAGGTTCTTCAGCTACAACTCCAACACCGCAGCCAACTGAAGCACCGAAGGTAGTAATTGAAGCAATTGGTACACATTATGATGATGCACCTCAAGCTCATTATGAGCCAGAGTATGTAAATCAAGATACGAACCTATCTCTTGTTCAAGGAGACTCACTCTTGATTCGCAGACCTTATCTTCGTCAAGCCGATGTGAAGTTCAGAAAAAGAGTTTGGAGAGTTATTGATTTACGTCAAAAATTAAACAAGAACTGGACCTGGCCAAGAAGCCCTATCACCCAAGTGTTTTGGGAATTAGGTACAAAAGGTTTGGTTAGAGCCTATGCGAATGATTCTTTTAGAAGGGTTGTAACTCCTGAGAAAATTCTTGAAATCGTTTCAAGTTTAGATAAAGTTCCTGTTTTAGCACCAGGTGTAGCTGCTGAGGAAGCTACAGCCGATGATTATGTTGATTCTATGGTTGTAGTTACTTTTAAGTATTATGACATTAAGAAATTTGAGATAATGGAAGATTGGGTGTTTGATTACAAGCATGGCGAAATGAAGCCAATTATTATTGGAATCGCACCAATTAAGCCTGAAGTAATTGATGTACAGTTACCTGATGGAACTACACAAAAAAAGCAAGTGGGTGAAAGCAAACCCTTCTGGTTGCTTATGGATGATTGTAGACCTACATTAGCAAAATCTCAAGTTTTTAATAGATACAATGATGCCATGCGCTTAAATTGGGATCAACAGCTCAACTTACACCGTTTGTTTGATAGCTACATTGTGAAACAAACAGATTATGATGATCTTTACATTTCAAGTAAAGTTGATTTTAAAGATGATGGTGTAGCGGTGCTTTTAGAAGCTGAAAAGATTAAGAATGATTTGTTCATATTTGAACATGATCTTTGGGAGTATTAATTCAGAAGATTTTATTAAGATTATTTTGAAAAGGCCTCTATATGAGGCCTTTTTCTTTTATATGAATCATCGTTGTGTATTTAGAAAATTAGCATTATCTTTGCGCTTCGTTTAACGATATGTCCTTTGATTTAAACTATTTCAATTTGGCCTTTGTCAAACTATCAAATGGTGAACATCAATTGTCATATGAAGTGAACGATGAGTTCTTTGAATATTTTGGAAATCAAGAAATAAGTGGTGCTTCGGTAACTTTTTTGGCGTCAGTAATTAAAAGTGATTCAATGTTAATTATTGATCTTAAAGGTACTGGATCTTTGAAATCGACTTGTGATAGATGTTTGAATTCAGTGAGGTTTAATGTGAAACCTGACTTTAGAGTTATTGCACACATAAACTCCAGTGAAATCGAAACAATATCCAATGATGATATAAACTTACAATTGATTTATTTACGCGCTTCTGATTTTGAGTTGAATCTAGCTTCAAGTATTTACGAGTCATTTTTACCTTGTATACCCATGGTTAAATCTTGTGAATCTCTTGAAAATAAAGCCTGCGATGACTCTGTTACTCGAATTATAAATCAATTCGGGACGAATGAAAATAGCGTAGATCCAAGATGGGATAAGTTAAAACAATTATTAAATAAAAAAGAGAAATAAAATAGAATTATGGCACATCCTAAACGAAAAATATCCAAGACTAGAAGAGACAAACGTCGTACTCATGATAAGTTAGAAGTTCGTCCTATGATTGCAGATCCCGTTACTGGAGATATCTCTCTTTATCACCGTGTTAACCTCGAAACAGGTATGTATCGCGGTGTAAAGGTGATGAAGGGTAGAAACGAAGCGTAATTGATAATGAGGATTGGGGTTGATGCTATGGGTGGCGACCACGGTCCACTCGAAGCTATTAAGGGTGCACTTCAAGCAAGAACACTTTTCACAGATGTTGAGATAGTTCTTTTTGGAGATTCTGATGTTGTTAGAAGTGTTGCAACAGATAATGATTTAAATTTAGACGGGGTACAGGTTGTTCACTGCTCTGAGGTTATTGAAATGAGTGAGCATCCAGTAAAGGCAATTGCATCTAAAAAAGATTCGAGTATTTTTCAAGGTTTTGCCTTTTTAGCCCAAAACAATATCCAAGCCTTTTTGAGTGCCGGAAATACAGGTGCTATGTTAGTAGGGTCTATTCAGATTCTTAAAGCCATTAAAGGTGTTGATAGACCTTGCCTATTGGCTTCTGTTCCTAAACCCTCTGGTAATCAAGGAGTGATTCTTGATGTTGGAGCCAATGCCGATTGTAAACCAGAACATTTACAACAATTTGCGCTTCTAGGAAGTTTATACGCCGAGTCTATTTTGAATATTTCTTCACCTCGCGTTGGTTTAATTAATATTGGCGAGGAAGATGAGAAAGGAAGCATTTTAACACGTGCTGCCCACCAATTATTACGTCAAACAAAACAAGTTAATTTCATTGGCAATGTAGAGGGCCGGAATGTATTTGATGATGATAGTGATGTACTCGTTTGCGATGGATTTACTGGAAACGTGATTGTGAAATTAATAGAAGGATTCTTCTACAAGCTTTTCAAAAGAGGAGTCAATGATGATTTCTTAAATCAATTGAACTTTAAAAATCATGGCGGCGGCCTAATTTTAGGTGTAAAAGCACCTGTTGTTGTTGGTCATGGTATATCCAAAGCTGAGACCTTTGTAAAGATGGTTGAATTATGCAGAAACTCGGTTTTATCAGATTATTGCGGAAAAGTTTCTGATGCATTTGAAACATTAATTACTGAAACCCAAAAATCAACAAATTAACCATGAGTATTCATGCTGCAATCACCGCTGTTGGTGGTTATGTACCTGAAAATATCCTTTCAAACAAAGACTTAGAGAAATTGGTAGATACTACCGATGAGTGGATTAGAACTCGCACTGGTATTGAGGAGCGACATATTCTTAACGAAACGGGTAAGGCTACATCGGATCTTGCCGTAGGTGCCATTTTACCTATGTTGGCAAAAAAAAATATTAACCCTTTAGATATAGAAGTAATCATTTGCGCTACTGTAACAGGAGATTATGTATTTCCTGCCACTGCTAATGTAATTGCTGATAAAATAGGTGCCAAGAATGCGTGGTCATTTGATATTGGTGCTGCCTGTTCGGGCTTTCTTTATGCTTTAGAAACAGGTGCACGTTTTATTGAATCTGGTAAATATACCAAAGTGCTGGTTATTGGAGCAGATAAAATGAGCGCTATCATTGACTATACCGACAGAAATACGTGTATTATTTTTGGTGACGGTGCTGGTTGTGTGCTTTTAGAACCCAACTTTGATGGTTTTGGTGTTATAGATTCAAAATTACACTCAGATGGATCAGGAAGAGAATATTTACAACAACCGGCTGGAGGTTCATTGCTTCCACCGTCTGTAGAGACTGTTGAGGCCAGAAAGCATTACGTATATCAAGAAGGTAAAACTGTTTTCAAGTTTGCAGTCACAAATATGGCAGATGTCAGCTATGACGTTATGAATAGAAATGGACTAACCTCAGAAACCGTTGACTGGTTAGTTCCTCATCAAGCAAATCTCAGAATTATTGATGCTACTGCAGATAGAATGGGATTAGATAAGTCTAAAGTACTTATAAATATCCAAAAATATGGAAATACTACTGCAGGTACTTTGCCACTTTGTTTGTATGATTTCGAAAGTCGTTTCAAAAAAGGCGATAACTTGATATTGAGTACTTTCGGTGGCGGATTTACTTGGGGCGCTATTTATCTAAAATGGGCGTATTAGTTTTTTGAACTAAACACCCGAAAATATAGTCAGAATATACATCGGTAGTATTATCTACTATTTCACCGCCAAAGTATTGCTCAAATACGATTTTTAATCCTTGGTGTTTCTCTTGAAGGTATTTTATATTTCCTTGGTTTTCAGCATGAAAAATGGAGCAGGTCATATAATACAAATACCCTCCTACGGGTATTTTCTCATAAAGATTTGTAAAAATACTTCGTTGTAACTCCTGATATTTAACCAACTTACTTTCATTGAATGTCCATCGGTTTTCAGGGTTTCTGCGCCAGTTCCCAGAGCCAGAACAGGGCAGGTCCGCAATAATTATATTCTTTTGTTTATCGAATTCAATATCTTTATTCAATGAATTTTGAGCATCTAAAACAAAAGTTTCGGGCAAATTGTAAGGGGAAAGTATAAAACGAGAAATTAGGTTTTTAATGATTTCTGATCTAATATCACTGCAGTAGTGCTTTTTAGGTTTTGAGAATTTTAAAACGGATAAACTTTTTCCTCCTGAGGCACAACAAGCATCCCAAACAACGGCGTCATTGCAATATTCAAAAATTCTCTTAATTGCAGCTGTGCTTGAATAATCTTGAATGTATCCCAACTTTCCAATTACAAATTCATCTAAATTGCTGCTTCCATCGAAAATAAAACTTTCCGTATCTTTTGCATATCCAACGTAACCCATCAATTTGGACAAGGCCAATGTATCTGCTGTTTGAGTCTTTGAAAATGGCACAAAAAAAACCGGTGCAATATGGTTGAAGCTTTGATTTAACGTTTCTAAGTTAATGTTTTGCTCTATATAGGATGTTAACTCTTCAAACGCATTGTATTTTAGATTACCCTCAGCAATACCGTGAAAGGTTGCAATGCGATTGTCTAAATCCAAATCTTTAAACAGAGGGTAGTTTCGAAGTATGGTGTAACAAATATTTCTATAGTTTTTACGGTCTTTACTCCCCCAATTTTTATTCTGTTGGAATTTCTTCTTTAAATAAATGTGGAATGGTTCGTTGAATGAATAATTATCGATGATTTCAAGGGCTATTTTCAATTGTTTTTGAAAATAGGGTGAGGATAATCCATTTATCATCGGAAAGAATTATCTCATTAAAACCCTTTTTGAGCCTTCAAATCGAATGAATCTTATTCCTTCGTTATACCAATTGGTTGAATTGGTTTTATATGGCTTTATGGTATTGATCAAACCTATAAATTCACTACTCGGTGCATTCAATAAGAAATTAGAGCCAAAAGCCAACATATTGAGTCCCAAAAAAGTCATCTGATCATATCCTTGATATCCAAAACGACTAGGTTCGCTCAAATATAAGTTCCGGTAATTCTGGGCAAATTCAACCAACGCACTGTCTGATGGGGAAGTGAAATTAATGGTAGGATATATGATTTTGGATTCATCAACATTTGATTGCTGCGAAAAATCAGCGAACCAATCTAAATTACCAACTATATAAGATGCAGATTTTTTATCTAACCATTTTACTTGAATTGATTTTGAAGATTGGGGTAAATGGGTGTTGATGATTATCAAACTATCACCAGCCGGTATTTTAGGTGAAATTGTTCCATTTTTCAATGTATGGTATGATACTCGTTTTGATGGTAGAACCCTCTTTACCATTTTTTGGTAAATTATAAAATCAGAATTCTTAGGGTCGCCAACAATTATGTATTTATATCTAGGGTATCGTATTTTGAGTCCTTCTATTACTCCTTTTATTCTTATTGAATCAGGCCCGAAAAAGTTTAAATGAGTATTGGTGTTGGGCAGTTTCAAATTTTTCAATGGAGAAATCCATGTCAGCTTTGAATTTTTTACATGTGGAGCAATGGCAGAAACCATGTTTTGCGATATGGGGCCTATGAAAAGATCAAGCTCTTGAAACTGAGGACTTTTCGCCAATTTAACTACATCCATTGAGTCTCTATTGCTTAGATCCCATACATGAACTTGGCTTTTAAATCCGAAACCATCTAATTCGTTTAATGCAATTCTCACTCCTGCAAGATAATCAAGCATGGCTTCAGCATTCTTGGCGGAGGCATCTGTATTTTCAGATTGAAAAGGCAATAAAATACCAATTTTGAAATTAGTTGATTGAGCATTAACCAAATTAGCAAAGGTTAAAATCAAGCTTATAATTAAGGCGCTATGTTTGTGGTTTATTCCCATTCGATGGTTGCAGGAGGTTTAGAACTGATATCGTAAACAACTCTGTTAATTCCTCTTACTCGGTTAATGATACTATTTGAAATGTCAGCGAGCAATTCATAGGGTAGGTGCACCCAATCAGCAGTCATTCCATCTGTACTACTAACGGCTCTGAGCGCAACTACTTGTTCGTAGGTTCTTTCATCGCCCATCACACCAACGCTATATACAGGGAGTAAAATGCTTCCCGCTTGCCAAACTTTATCATACCAGCCTGATTCCTTTAATTTGCTAATGTAAATATAATCAGCTTGTTGTAACAATTCTACTTTTTCTTTAGTTACTTCACCTAGAATCCTAATTCCAAACCCAGGGCCCGGAAATGGGTGACGATTCAACAATGTATCGGGTAAGCCAATGGCTTTACCCACTCTGCGTACTTCATCTTTAAAAAGACTTCTCAACGGTTCAACTACTTTCAGGTGCATTTTTTCAGGTAAACCGCCTACATTGTGATGGCTTTTGATCGTAACTGAAGGACCACCTACGCTCACACTTTCAATGACATCTGGATAGATTGTACCCTGAGCCAGCCATTTAGCATCTTGGATCTTTCCAGCCTCTCTTTGGAAAACTTCAACAAATACCCTTCCTATGGCTTTCCTTTTAGCTTCCGGATCTGAAAGTCCCTTCAAAGCACTATAAAACTCTTCAGATGCATCTATTGCAATCAAATTAAGGTTCAGCGATGCATAACTCTGTTGGACTTCCTCAAATTCATTTTTTCTTAGTAGTCCATTATCAATAAATATGCAAGTCAGTCTATTGCCAATTGCTTTATTTAACAATGCAGCAGCAACAGAACTATCAACGCCACCTGACAATCCTAAAATGACTTTATCTGAATCACCAATAATTGATTGCAAATGGGCTACTGATTCGTCAATGAAATGCCCTGGAGTCCAATCGCCAGTACAAGTACAAATATTAAACGCAAAGTTTCGCAGCAGTTCTAATCCTTCTGTGCTGTGATAAACTTCAGGATGGAATTGAATGCCATAGACTTCATTTTTTTGATTTGTAACTTCAAATGCAGCAACAGGGATAGAATCTGTTTTGGCAATAATTTTCGTATTTTCTGGTAACTGTGTAATGGTGTCGCCGTGGCTCATCCATACCTGGCTTTCAAAACTCAATCCATCTAGCAAGGCATTATTTTCGCCTGTCTGAATCATGTTTGCCCTACCGTATTCACGGTGCTCACTTTTTCCAACAGTGCCTCCAAGTTTTTTGGCCATCAATTGTGCACCATAGCAGATTCCCAATAACGGCACCTTAGAACTGATTTCTAAAAAGTCAATATCGGGTGAGTTTATATCATTAACAGAACAAGGGCTTCCGCTTAAAATGACGCCTTTTGTATTAGAATCAACAGCTACACTTGAATTGTAGGGGTGAATTTCACAATAAACATTAAGTTCTCGGAGTCTACGCGCAATTAATTGAGTGTACTGCGAACCGAAATCGTAAATAAGAATCTTCTCAGACATTTATGCTGCAAATTTACATCACACAGATTGAAACTCTTTATAAACTTTTACGAATCAACTGCATTAAATAAAAGCAAGCAGCATTATGAACACGTTCCATGAATTGCTCTCTATTACCTCGAATATTTTGTTTTTTAACTATCACATGATCCATGAATTTTAATCCAATAAAAACCAAACCTACCGGTTTTTCTGGAGTTCCACCTGTAGGTCCAGCAATACCTGTAGTTGAAATCCCAATTTGACAATTCAAATTATAGCATGCGCCTCTAACCATTTCCTTTGCAACTTCTTCACTGACCGCACCATGTTCATCAATAAGTTCCTTTCTAACCCCGAGAATGTGGGTTTTGAGTGCATTTGAATAACTAATCACACCTCCTTCAAATACATCGGAAATACCAGATAGTCTGACAAATTGATTTCCAATATATCCACCGGTGCAACTTTCAGCTGTGGCAATTTTTAATTGATTTTCTCTCGCAAATTCTACAATGGGAAAAACAACGGATACATCGCCTTCTGCATAAACACGATCTCCCAAAATAGTTTTTAATATATTCCAATGCTCATCAAAAACAGAGTCTAAACCTGAAATCTGCTCTGTTAATCTAAGTTTTACGAGATTAAAACTGGGTAAATATGCTAATTTTAAATGCTTGGGTAATTGACCTTCAAAATCCTCTAAATCTCTAGATAACAAACTTTCTGGCTGCATTAAGGTCAAAAGAGTTTTATTTTTTAAAACGGTGCCTTCAACTTCAGAAACCAAAATGGGTTTCATAGAATATTCACAAATGTATTTTACTTCGTTTGGAACACCAGGAAGTGAAAATATCCATCGAGCATTTCCGTTAAAGGTATGTCTGAAAAGCATTCCTGGTGCGGTACCTTCCTGATTGAAAAGAACCTCACAGTTCTCCGGTACTTCTGCCTGTAATTTATTTGTTTCCAAAAGTTCTCGACCCCTTGACTTGAAAATATTTTCCAAATGGTCTAAAACAGTTTGATCAATTCTGAATCCTGTTTGAAAAAAATCCGCTAAAGTTTTTTTGGTAATATCGTCTTTTGTAGGGCCAAGTCCTCCAGTAATAATGATAACATCAGCCTCTGAAATAGCCAATTTTAAGGTATTGATTATGTCTTCTTTACTATCTGAAATGGCTGTTTTTTTCGAAATTTGAATACCCAACGGATTTAAGAAATGGGCCAAGTACACACTATTGGTGTCAATCGTTTGTCCCAAGAGTAATTCGTCTCCTATGGTAATTATTTGAGCATTCATAAAGCAAAATTATTCATCTTTGAAGAAACTTTTATATGTCGAATTGGATAACAATATATACTGACGGGGCAGCATTGGGAAATCCTGGTCCTGGAGGTTTTGGAGTAGTGATGTTTTATGGAAGTCATAGAAAAGAAATTTCGGAAGGTTACAGAAAAACTACCAATAACAGAATGGAGTTATTGGCCGTTATTGTAGCCCTTCAGAATATTAAAGACAAATCAATACCCGTTAAGGTTTTTACTGATAGTAAATATGTTTGCGATTCCATAGAAAAAAAATGGCTAGAAGGGTGGGTTAGAAAAGGATTCAAAAATGTAAAAAATCCTGATTTGTGGAAGCTTTTTTTGGAAACACGGAAAGGATTTCAATTAGAATTAAATTGGGTAAAAGGACATGCTGGAATCAAAGAGAATGAAAGATGTGATGAATTAGCAACGACTGCTGCTAAAAATACCCCAATCAAGATTGATCACTTTTTTGAAAATCTGAAGAACTCAGAAAGCACTTTGGATCTTTAAAAGTTCACGAGCATTATTTATAGAAGCATCTGTTAACTCACCAGAGGAAAGCATCTTGGCAATGCTATTAACGCGCTCATTTTCGTTGAGGACTCTAATGGATGTCTGAGTTTTTAAATCTTCTATTTGTTTATAAACTTCAAACTGATGATCTCCACTTGCAGCAACTTGAGGAAGGTGAGAGATGCAAATAACTTGATGCCTTTGTCCGAGTTGCCTAAATAATAATCCCATTTTACCTGCAATTTCACCGCTTATTCCTGTATCGGCTTCATCGTAGATTAACGTTGGAAGATATTTGCTCCCCGAAATTAGACTTCTAAATGCAAAATTCAATCTTGACAACTCACCTCCAGATGCAACTAATTCAACAGGTTGGAGTTTTCCTCCTGGGTTTGCATTAAACAATAAGCTTACCTGATTCGCACCTTTATCGTTCAATAGCTTTTCTTGAAATTCAATTTCAAATTGAATTTGAGCATGTGGCATAGCTAATTGTTCTAATATTGCTTTTGCACGATCGGTCAAGTTTTTTGCGGCTGATAATCTTAAATCGTGAAGTTTTCTTGCTAGATTTAAGAGTTCAACATGCAATTTTGAAACATCCTTCGCCAATTCTATTTCATGTTGCTCCAACGTTTCTGTTGACTCTAATTCTTGTCCAAGAGCTTCAAATTTTTGATTTAATTCAAAAACAGATTGACAATGATGTTTTTTCAATAAACGATCTAATTCGGCAGAACGATCATTCAATAAAGCCAATCTCTCAGGATCTTCGCTTAATCGTTCTTTAAAACGCTCAGATTCTCGACTTAAATCTAAAACTTCCTCTTGGAGAGATTTCAATCTTTGCCATAAAGTGTTTATATCTGAATTATTGGAAAATGGTTTCAGCAAACCAGCTCCAGAAATTAGGTTATTTTGAACGGAATATTCTGATTCAGAAAGTAAATCTTCTAAACCAGCTAATGCTGTTTTGATTTCAGCGACTTCAGATAATAATTGAAGTTCCTCATCAAGCTTTGAATCAGAATCTACATTTAAATTAAAAGTTTCTATCTCATTAAAAAGAAAGGACTTAAAATCATTTTGGGCCTTTAAATCATTCAATTGAACACGAGTTTGTTCAAGTTGTTTTGATTTATTGATAAATGTTTTCCATAACGAGGAATACTCCATATAAAGGGTATTTCCGTAATGATAATCATCTAATAATTTGAGTTGTTCAGATTTATGAGAAACTAGAGTAGTGGTATTTTGAGTTTGTATTTCAACCAAATTACTACCTATCATTTTTAAATCAGCCAAACCAACAGGAGTGTCATTAATGAAGGCTCTTGATTTTCCTTGAGAGGTTAACTCCCTTCGAATAATACAAGGATTTTCATAATCAACGTCTAAACTTTCAAAAAGTGCACTCAAATTATGATTGGTTAAATCAAATTCGGCTTCAATGATGCATTTATCTGCCCCTTCACTGATGGAAGAGGTATCAGCCCGATTACCTAAAATTAAACCAATAGCACCAAGTAATATACTTTTCCCAGCTCCAGTTTCACCTGTAATGGATGTTAAGCCAGTTTGAAATTCTAATTGCAAATTTTCAATTAGAGCAAAGTTTTTGATGCTGAGATTCTTTATCATTTTATCGTGTCAGTATATTATTCATGATCCAAAGATTCTCATTTATGTCTTTTTTCTCATAAATAGCCTTTTCAAAGGGGGTAAAAGTTACTTGATTATTGATGATACCAACAGCAACTCCATTTTGACCTTCTAATAAAGATTTTACAGCGTGTGCACCCAATCGAGAAGCTAGTATTCGATCGTTTGCTGATGGCTTACCTCCGCGTTGAATGTGCCCCAAAACAGTGACCCTTGAATCAGTTTGAGGAAATCTTTCTTGAAACTTTTTAGCAATTTCATAAGCATGCCCGTCTTGCTCACCCTCTGCCACTACGAAGATGGAAAATTGCTTGTTTCGCGACTTTTTGATGTATGTATTGGAAATATCCTCAAATTCATTTTCCTTTTCGGGGATAAAAATACCTTCAGCACCGCCTGCTATACCTGCGTATAGCGCAATATGACCTGAGTGTCTACCCATTACTTCAATGAAAAATACCCGATTATGGGCATCGGCCGTATCTCTAATTTTATCAATTGCATCCAATGCAGTATTGATTGCTGTATCAAATCCTATGGTGTAGTCAGTTCCAAATAAATCGTTATCAATTGTGCCTGGACAACCAATACAAGGAATGCCAAACTCCTGTTGAAAAGTCATGGCTCCAGTATATGTGCCATTACCACCAATACATACTAGCGCGTCTATACCATGATTCCGAATATTATCGTATGCTTTTTTTCTGCCTTCTGGGGACATAAAATCTTTCGATCTCGCTGTTTTTAAAATGGTACCACCATATTGAATGATGTTAGCGACACTTGAAGCTTGCATAGGGGTGATTTCGTTTTCAATCATACCCTGATAACCGCCATGAATTCCGTATACCTCTACTCCAAAATGCACACCAGCACGAACAACAGCTCTTACGCAAGCATTCATTCCAGGTGCATCTCCACCCGATGTGAAAACGCCTATTTTTTTAATTTCCATAAATCAGATACGAATTAAAAACAAAACCCCCGTATTGAACGGGGGTTTTGGAAAATGTGCAAAAAATAATATTACAAAATAACGCCTTTGAAATCAAATTGAGCGTAATCGTTGTTATTACCTGCTGCAGGTAAATCAACTACGTTTGTAATTTTCAAAATAAACAAGTTGAAATCTAAATCTTGGCCAGAACGCACCAAAATCACGTCATCTTTAGTTAAGTTGGTGTAAGTTGCTGTCATCTTGTCTTTGTTTGCTTTCCAAAGGTTAAACAAGTATGTTGTTGATGATGCATTTACCCAGTCATTAGCACTTACTTTACAAAAAGTAGATCCATTTGCAGAAGCCCATGACTTAGACCATTGTGATGATCCAGAAGTTGTTCCATCCATGATATCTTTTACAGGAGCAGCACCGGAAATCATAGGAATTCCTTTTGCTAAATCAAATGAAGTAAACAAACCACTTGAATTTGCATTGTAGATTTGGAATCCGCTCTGTCCATCCAATGAAGCCATCACGGGCACTACAGATAATGTAACTGCCACAGAATTGCTAGCGCCGTTACCATCTTTTGCCGTAAAAGTGTATTTAACATCGTCACCAGGAGAACCAATTGCATCAATAGTTTTAGTGAAAATCATGTCTGCAGCCCCTGTAGCCGTGTCAAGAACTGTGACGGTTTTGGTGCCATAAGTAGCAATAATGGTAACGCCAGAAAGTGTGCCTGAAGCTGAAACAGCTTTGATTTTAAATGATACTTTCGATCCAGCATCAACATCTTTGTTAGCAGTGATTCCGCCAGTCTCTAAAGTGATGGTAGGTTTGGCTGCTTCCTCTTCGCCTCCGCAGGAAGCTAAAAATGACAATACAGGTAATGCCAATGCCAATGTGAAAAATTTGAATTTCATGTTTCTTTTTTTGGTTTTTACAAATGTCGATAAATCCAAGTTAAATTCAATATCGGTGAAAAAAAAATTACACGGGTGACAGAATGTCGGGTTTTGTATCTATGGCACGCGTCTTGTACCTTCGCAACAAACATGTTTGGAAAGAAAAATAGCTTCATTCACTTCAATGGAGATGATGACAATGTAGACGATTCACCTGAATTCTTGCCTCTATTTTCGAAACAAGAAGAAGATGAAAGCAATAAAATGGAAGTCCCAACGGAACTACCTGTTTTAGCTATAAAAAATACGGTGCTTTTCCCAGGAGTTATATTTCCAATTACCGTTGGAAGAGATAAAAGTATTAAACTGGTGAAAGATGCAAATAAAGCTGATAAAACCATAGCTGTTGTTGCTCAAAAAAATGCTGAAGTAGAAGATCCTGGAGCTTCAGATTTATACGAAATTGGGGTAGTGGCAAAGATCATTAAACTGATGAGAATGCCTGACGGAACTACAACAGTAATTATTCAAGGAAAGAGAAGGTTACGAATTGGGGAAATTGTTCATCATGAACCTTATTTAAGAGCAAAGGTTAACCCTGAACTTGACGATAAAATTAAAGACGATAAAGAATACAAGGCCATCATTTCGTCTGTAAAGGATATTTCGAACAGAATAATCAGTTTGTCACCCAATTTACCAAGTGAAGCTTCTATTGCAATCAGCAATATAGATTCAAGTAATTTCTTGATTCATTTCGTGGCTTCTAATCTGAACATCACTGTTCCTGAGAAACAAAGCATTCTAGAATCTACTAATCCCAAAGAAAGAGCCCAAAAAGTATTGGAGTTTGTGATTAAAGAGCTTCAAATGCTTGAATTGAAAGATCAAATTCAAAACAAGGTTAGAACTGATATCGATAAGCAACAAAGAGAATACTTCCTTCACCAGCAAATTCGGGCCATTCAAGAAGAATTAGGCGGTGATTCTCCCGATAAAGAAATTCAAAATCTTCGTGAAAAAGGACTGTTTAAATCCTGGAAACCCGAAGTGCGTGAACACTTTGAGAAAGAACTTGATCGCTTACAAAGAGTGAATCCAGCTTCTCCTGATTATTCAGTTGGACTCAATTATGTTCAATTGTTTTTAGAACTTCCTTGGGAAGATTACACACTAGATAATTTTGATCTCAATCATGCTTCTAAAGTGTTTGATGAAGATCATTTTGGATTGCAAAAGGTCAAAAACCGAATCCTTGAATATTTAGCAGTTCTAAAGCTAAAGGGCGATATGAAAAGCCCAATCATTTGTTTATACGGCCCTCCAGGTGTAGGGAAAACATCCCTCGGAAAGAGCATTTCTAGAGCTCTAGGACGTAAATACGTTAGAATGAGTTTGGGTGGACTTCATGATGAATCTGAAATTCGTGGACATCGGAAAACATACATTGGTGCCATGCCAGGCAGAATTGTTCAAAACTTGAAAAAAGTTGGAAGCTCCAATCCGGTATTCGTGCTTGATGAAATTGATAAATTAGGCCGTGATTTCAGAGGTGATCCAAGTTCAGCGTTATTAGAGGTTTTGGACCCTGAGCAAAACACCAATTTCTATGACAATTACTTAGAAATGGATTATGATCTCAGTAAAGTTCTTTTCGTAGCAACTGCTAATTCATTAGATTCCATTCAGCCTGCATTGTTAGACAGAATGGAAATAATTGAAGTATCGGGCTATTCAATGGAAGAAAAACTTCAAATTGGCAAAAAATATTTGGTTCCAAAACAGAGAAAAGCACATGGATTGACAGGAAAGCAGTTTAAAGTATCTGATGCGGGAATTGCATATATCATTGAGAATTACACCAGGGAAAGTGGTGTGCGCGGTCTAGACAAGAAAATTGCTGCCTTGGCACGATCAACCGCTAAAACCATTGCTACTTCAGAAGAGGAAATCAAAGTCAATATCACTCCCAAAGAGGTGGAACAAATCTTGGGTTCAGAAAAAATGGAACCCGAAATGTATGAAAATAACCTAACTGCTGGTGTTGTAACTGGTTTGGCTTGGAGTCCTTTGGGAGGTTCTGTGTTATTTGTTGAAAGCACACTTATACCAGGTAAACCTGAGCTTAAAGTGACAGGTCAATTAGGAGATGTAATGAAAGAAAGTGTCAGTCTGGCCCACACCTTCCTGAAATCACACGCAGACTATTTGGAAATTTCACCAGAAGTATTCGAAAAATGGGGTATACACGTCCATTTTCCAGCAGGTTCTATCCCAAAAGACGGACCATCGGCTGGTGTTACAGTTTTAACCTCATTGGCTTCTTTGTTTACTCAACGCAAGGTAAAGTCTCATTTGGCAATGACCGGGGAAATAACCTTAAGAGGTAAAGTGTTACCCGTAGGTGGTATCAAAGAGAAAATTCTAGCTGCTAAACGCGCTGGAATAAAAGAAATCATCCTATGCCTTCAAAATGAGAAAGATATTTTAGACATTGATCAAAGCTATCTCAAAGGCATGACTTTTCATTACGTTCAAAATATGTTTGAAGTACTAGACTTAGCTCTGACATCTGAGAAAGTTAACAACCCCATAGATCTAGATAAAAAATAATTAAATTTGAAATCATGGTATTTAAGAAAATGATTGATTATCTTACATTTAAGAAATCAACAGGCGATAAACCTAACTTTAATCTCAGAATGATGCATGGAATCAACAAAATATCCATTTTCATGTTTTTGTTCGCGGTGATTGTTATGTTGATTCGTTTTTGCAAATAATGAAAAGCTCCCTAAAATATGGTCTATTTTTATGGGGTATCTTTTCATTGTTATTTCTGAATGCTCAATCCCCCACCCCAAACAATACTTACAACCTAGATAAAGTAGGTTATGAGAAGTCTTCTTTTCAATCTATGGGACATGTACCCGTATTTGAATTGAAAGAGGGAATCATGTATGAACCCGTAGATTTAACAGGTGCAGACATTTTTAAGACCACAATCGGATTTAAGGAAGTAGTTTTACCCCAAAACAAAGAGGGTTACAATTGGAATACAGTAGCCTATGGTTACTTATATCGTAATTCTGTGATAAAATCCCAGAAAAGCGAATATTTGGCGTTTGTAATTCCCGATTATTTGCTTCAAAGAACTATCAATAAATTAGACATTTGGATTGATTTTAATGGCGATGGCAATTTTTCCAATGATGCCAAACCTCATTTGAAATCAATTGCAGCAGATAAGTGGTTTCTTCAATTGGATTCATTTGGCGGTGGCTATAATTTACAATGGTTTCCTGTTCCTCTCTTTAGGAAGTTTGCTCAAATGAACGATACAGCTATGAAGGAACTCGTTGGCCCCAGACACTATCTTGGAAGTAATTATTCAATTAAAGCCAATAGAAAAGCTGTTTTATATACATGCATTGGAGATTCTTCAGAGAGATCTCATGTTGGTATTTTAGATAGAGATTTCAATGGATCATTTCTTGATGAAACTGATTTGATTTTACTGTCTGATGGTGATAGCATATTCAATGCAGACAATTCATTGCCCTTGTCACAGGCAAATCGTATTCCTTGGAAGGGGAGAGATTATCAATTCAAGATTCAGAAATCTAAAGATGGTTATCTATTGAATTACATTGAATTGGGAGGTTCGAAAAATAGGATTTCAATCGGTAAAAAAATTCCTAAGGTAAAGATCTTTTTAGCTCCTAAAAGCAGTAAAAAGGTTGACTTACAACGTAGGTTGAAAAGAAAACGAATTACAAAGATTCTCAGTAAGAAGGCTGATATAAAACTGATTTATGTATGGAGTGCAATTAATTCTGATTTTGAACGAGACTCATCAGCGCTTCATCAAATTCTAAGAAAACATGCACAGAATCCTAAATTTGATGCTGTTTTATTGAACTTTGGGGGCAGTATTAGATATATTACAGGCTACAATTCAAGATTCTCACTAAATGTAAAGCAACTGATTGCCGATTCAAGAACCATATCAAAATTAAACGTTCATAAAATGCCTCATTTTTTGATTTTAGATCGTAAAAACCGAATTTTATATATCGGGTCAAATCTTCAAACCATTGAGGATTATATCAATCGTGCTCAATAAGTCGGTTGAATTCATTAATATTGTAAGATTAAAGAAACTATGAAAAGAACAGGTGTAGTTATTATCTTGTTGATACTCTTATTGTTGTCAGCGGGAACAAATGCATTTCTCTATTACAACAACCAAGATTCAGTAGCAAAAAAGCAACTAGAATTAGTAGCAATGAGAGATTCAATGCAAGCAGAATTATTGAAAATGGAAGATTCATTGAATGCGGTAGTTGCGAGTTTGCAAGCAGAAAATACCACATTGGTCAACAAAGTAACTGAATTGGAAGGAGATAATAATCCTAAAATTCTTGCTGCATACCGTGAAATTAACCGTTTACGCCGACAATTGACTCAAATCACCAATGTTGGTGGGGGAGATGTAAATGTCACAACCAAAGATAATTCGAAAGTAAATTTAACTGGTATCCGCAAACAGCTTGAGGAAGCTAAGCAAAGAATTAAACAACTTACCGGACAGATAGATACCATCGTAGTTGAACGAAATCAATTGATTACTGATGTAGAGGTTGCAAAAAATGAAAAAGAAGCCCTAAGTGTTGAGAATGTAGAGCTGAAGGAACGACTAGAGAAGGGTGCAATGCCTCAATTTGGAACTTTAATTACTTCTGCTTTCAGCGAAAAGCGTGAATTAACCAATAAAGCTAAAAAAGTAGATAAGTTCACCATCACGTTTGATGTTCTTGAAAACCCAATGGTTACCACGGTAGTTGAAGAACAAGTTACTATTCGTTTACTAGATCCAGATGGAGGTGTTTTGAGTTTAACAAACAAGAAATTGCAAGACAAGTCACAAGTAACTACAATGTTAGATAACATTACTTTTGATGGAGCACTTCAAAAAGTTAAATGGAAATTCCCTAACTCTGGTACACTAGCAGGTAAATTGAAAAAGGGTAAATACACTACTGAACTTTGGACAAGAGGTTTACTCAGACAGAAAAACACCTTCGTATTAGATTAAAATATCAAAACATATAAAAAAGGGCGGCTCGTTTAGAGCCGCCCTTTTTTTATGGCATTTATTTCTTGCTTGGTCTTAATTCAATATCTGGGTTGTATTGAATACCGAACCAACGATACACTCGTTGTTTGAATTTCTCGTTGAGATAATACATAGATGGTACTAAGAATAGTGTAAGGAATGTGGCAAATGCCAATCCATAAATCATTGTCCAACTTAACGGACCCCAAAATGCTACTGAATCACCTCCAAAGAATAGATGTGGATTTAATTCTGTAAACAGAGTTACAAAATCCATATTTAGTCCTATCGCTAATGGAATAAGTCCAGAAATTGTGGCAGATGCTGTTAACAAAACTGGAGTCATTCTCGTACGTCCGGCTTCAATTAAGGCTTCCTTCAACGGCATTCCATTTTCACGCAATTGATCTGCAAATTCCACAATCAAAATTCCATTTCTCACAACAATTCCCGCCAAAGCGACAATACCAATACCAGTCATAATTACTGAAAAGTCCATATCAAAAATTGCAAATCCCAAAAGAACTCCAATAATTGAGAAGAAGATTTCACTTAGAATGATGATTGGTTTGGAAATTGAATTAAACTGAGTTACCAAAATAACAATAATCAAAGCTATTGAAGCCAACATAGCAGTTCCTAAAAAGGAAGCTGTTTTCTTTTGTTCTTCTTGTTCTCCTGTTAATTCAATTTCAATTTCATCACTAGGGAATTTAGATTTGTACTCTTCAATGGATTCTGTCACTTTGGCTACTACTTCATTAGGTGCATAACCATCTAAAACATTTGAAGCAAGAGTAATTACACGTTTTTGATTTAGACGGGTTATACCACCATAAGTATTAGCCGGTACAACTTGAGCAACGGCAGATAATGGAATCTGACGCAGCATTCCACCAGAAACCATATCACGATAGGCAATTCTTGTGTTTAGAAGAGCTTCTAAATTGTTGGAGGATTCTTTTTTCAAACGCACCATAATTGGGTAATCGTCGTTATCATCTTTAAATTTACTTGCCTCTACACCATAAATAGAATTTCTCAATAGCATACCAATTTGTGCGGTTGAAATTCCAAATCTGTTTGCTTTTTCTCTATCAACTTGTATTAGTAATTCTGGTTTTGAGCTAACAAAATCACTTTTAAGTTCTTCTACTCCGGCAATATTTTTATCGTCTAAAAATCGTTTAAGTTGAGTTCCTGTTTTAACCAGTGGCTCAAATTCATCACCGCGAATTTCAATATTCACAGCTTTTCCTACGGGAGGGCCGTTTCTTTCCTGCTCAACGATGATTTCAACCCCAGGCATGACTCCAATTTGGTTTCTAATGGCTTCTAGTACTTTTCTAGTACTTCTGCCGTCTCTATCTGCAAATTCAACAAAAGCAATGGTGATTTTACCCTTATTACTGCTGATAGTTCTATCACCTGAATTAGGATCTGTTGCTCCTACCGCTACGTTTGAAATTACGCTTTCTACTAATTCTTGGTTGTTGTTTTGTTTTAAAACGCTGAAAACTTTGTTCTCAGCAATTTTAACAATGCTATCTGTATGTTTAGCACTTGTTCCAGTTGGTAGCGTTAAATAAACATAAGTAAAGTTAGGGTCAGCAGATGGGAAGAATACTACACCCGGTTTTCTGATAGCAGTAATTACAAAACTGACAATCAATAAAACAAATGTTCCTACAAGTAATAGAATACTGCTTTTTGCATTTAATGTAGACGTAACTAACCTCGTGTAAGCATTTTGGACTTTTGGCCATTGCTTATTTTGGAAATTTTGGATTACTTTTTTCAACCAAAAATGATGCAATGCATAAATGCCAAAAAATAACAGCATCAAATTTCCAAATCCGAATCCAACTAACAAATAAGAAACAACAATGATAACACTCCAAATTTTCAAGCTTTTTGCAAACTTGCGTCTTGATGTAATTTTATCTTCGTTCTCTCCGTGACCTTCTTTTTGCATGAAATCAACTGCAAATACTGGATTGATAATGTAAGCTACAACCAAAGAGGCTAATAAAGTAATAATCAATGTAATTGGCAGGAAATACATAAATTTTCCAACCACACCTTGCCAAAATGCTAAAGGAATAAATGGGGCAATTGTAGTTAAAGTACCTGATAAGACGGGCAAAAATACCTCGCCTGCAGCTTTCTTGGCTGAATCAATGATGTTTAAGTTTTCAGTGTGATAGATTCTATGAGTATTCTCAATTACCACAATAGCATCATCAACTACTATACCTAATGCCAATAAAAATGAAAATAGTACAATAAAGTTCAAGCTAAATCCAATTGTGGGCATGATTAAAAATGCCACAAAACAAGAAAGTGGCACGGCAAGTCCCACGAAAATGGCATTGGTCGCACCCATGAAAAACATCAAAATCACAGTTACTAGAATAAACCCAATGATAATCGTGTTTATCAGGTCATGAACAGTGGTTCTGGTTTGAGTACTTTGATCACCCGTAAAAACAACGTCAAGACCTTTTGGATAACTTCCACTTTTTTTCAATTCTCCAATAATGCTTCTGCAATCGTCTGAAGCTTGTATTAGATTTTCGCCGCTTCGCTTTACTATGTTTAGAGTAATTACATTTTTACCTTCTAAACGAGCATAACTTTCCTTTTCCTTAAATCCATCAGCAACTGTAGCTATATCTTTTAAATACAAAGTTGCACCTGTATTTGAACGAATAACTACGTTTTTAATTTCTTCGGCACTTTCAAATTCACCGCTAACACTGATTGATCTTTGCATTTCAACCATATCAATATTGCCTCCCGAAATTCTCATGTTTTCGTATTGAATAGTGCGTGATACGTCATCAATAGTAATGCCTGCAGCAATCATCTTTGGCATATCGAGATTAACTTGAATTTCTCTATCTAATGCCCCAACCATATCCACTCTAGTTATACTTGGCAACGACTCAATTTTGTCTTTGGCCATTTCAGCATATTTCTTCAAATCTTGAAGAGAATAATTACCAGAAATATTTACATACATGATGGGCATGTCAGAGAAGTTCACTTCCATCACCGCAGGCTCAATTTTCAAGTCTGTGGGAAGATCACTTTTAGCTTTGTCAACTTCGTCTTTGACCTTAGACTTTGCTTGAGCAACATCCACATCCGTATTGAATTCTACAGTAACAATACTGAAATCTTGCTTTGACTGACTGGTGAGTTTCTTGACACCCGAGATTGCTTTTATCTTTTTCTCTAGAGGCTTGGTAATAAGATTCTCTATGTCTTTGGGTGAAGAACCCGGGTAAATAGTTTGAACCACAATTGTGGGAATGACAATATCAGGAAACTGCTCTTTTGGAAGATTGACATATGCAAAAATCCCTGCAATACTGATGAAAAAAGTAAGAATATAGATACTTGTTCTATTATCTATACTCCAACTTGTGGGCTTGAATTCTTTGAATTTCGACATGACTTTATTTTGCAATTTCTACTGCTTGTCCTTCAGCTAATTCTTGGAAACCCGTCACAATGATTAAATCGGCTATATTCAATCCTGAAATGATCTCTGAATGTGTATTGTTAGATTTGCCAATTTTAACCGAACGTTTACTTGCAGTGTATTTACCATTGTTGTTTACTGCAACCATTACAAATGATTCATTCTCTGTTATTTGAATGGAATTCGTAGGGACTGAAATTGCTTTATTGTTTGCATAATCTTCAATTTCTAACTTAGCAATCATGTTAGGTTTGATTTGATCAACGCTACCTAATGAAACTTCCACCTTAAAGGTTCTATTCAATGGGTCAATGAATTTACTTGCAAATGAAACAGTACCTGAGATTTCTTTTCCTAAATCAGGCAAGGAAACATTAACCTTATCTCCTTTGTTAATTTTTCCTGAATATGATTCAGACACCTGGGCAACCACTTTCACTGAACTCATGTTAATTACCTTAAAATAAGGCATTCCAGGGCCAGCAGTTTGACCTACTTTAATATCAACGGCTTCAATACTGCCATCAATAGGAGATTTGATATTGTACATATCAATATTGGCGTCAAGGGTATTTAAACTCTTTTCCAATGCATCCTTTTGATTTTTAGCAGATAAATATTGCACCTCAGTACCAATTCCATTTTTCCAAAGTCTCATTTGCTTCTCATACAAGGTTTTTGCGAAATTTAATTGTTGTTCTAATTCGAGTCTGCTTTTCAAAAGTGAACTTTGTTCCAATCTAGCAAGTACTTGACCTTTTTTTACATTTTGACCTTCAGATACTAAAACCTCTGTAACTACAGCTGGAACTTTAGATGTAGCTATTGTGCTACTTTTAGCATCAATTACACCTTCTAAACTTAGAGCACTAGTGAATTTACCCAAAGAAATGGTATCAAGTTCAACTAATTTAGACCTTTGTACAACCTTCACATCCAGTTCTTTTTTTAAGGCCGCTTCTTTCATTTGAAGTGCAGCAATTTCGGATTGGATTTTTTTCAATTCCTCCAATTTAGCTTCCTTGCTTGTTGAGGATCCACCTCCGCAACTTGAAATAAATGGAACTCCAAGAAGTACCAATCCAATGATTATATATTTATTTGTTTTCATTTTGTTAAAAATTAATGCCCATTCCTAGAGATTTCTGATAGTCAATTTTAGCAATTACCAAATCGTATAAAGCGTTTAAATAGTTGATTTGAG
>CAYPBJ010000014.1:0-50166 GCA_964408945.1 uncultured Rhizobium sp.
TAAGTCCCATCCAAAATACCAAACCTATTGCGGGTGTTACTAATTGCATTTTTTTTAATTTTTAAAAAATCGGGGGCCGTTTAAGGCCCCCGATGGATATCTTACAAGAAAAGAATCAACAAACAAACAACGATTGCGAAGAATACAGCACCTTCGATAAGAGCTGCAGCAACAATCATATTTGCACGAATGTCACCAGTAGATTCTGGTTGACGAGCAATTGATTCCATTGCACTCGCACCAATTTTACCGATACCAATACCAGCAGCAATAGCTGACAATCCAGCGCCAATAGCGGCACCCATTTTGCTGTAAGCAGCTGCTAAGTCTGCTGCTTGAAGAAGCGTGTTCATTAAACTCATATTTATTTTATTTATGTGTTGGTTTTAAATTTTAGTGATGATCTTCTGCGTGATGATGTTCCTCAATGGCCATTCCAATGTAAATTGATGTCAACAACGTAAATACAAAAGCTTGTAAAAACGCCACCAACAATTCCAACATACTCATGAAAACCGTAAATGCTACACTCAGCGGACTTACAGCGTAACCTAAATTTGGATTCATTGCACCAAAAATGAAGATCAAACTGAAAAATCCTAGAATGATAATATGTCCTGCGGTAATGTTAGCAAATAAACGCAACATCAATACGAAAGGCTTCAAAATAACACCCAATATCTCTATGGGTATCAAGATTATGTACATTAATACAGGTACATCAGGCATGAATATGTGTTTCCAGTAGTATTTGTTACCATTTAAGTTTACTGTGATGAAAACCACTAAAGCCAAAACCATGGTCACAGCGATGTTTCCAGTAACGTTGGCACCACCTGGGAAAATAGGAATTAATCCAAAAAGATTATTGACGAAAATAAAGAAGAAAATGGACAATAATAACGGAACAAATTTATGCGCCTTATCACCCATAGCTGGTTTTGCAACATCGTCTCTGATGAACAAAATTAAAGGCTCAATAAGGTTGTAAAATCCTTTAGGGGCTTGACCAGGGCGTGAAGTATAATGTTTAGACATTCTAATGGTCACAACAATCAAAAACAATACTGCTACCATCATGGCTGCAACATTCTTGGTGATTGATAGATCATATATGGTCTCAGTATTGGCTTCATCTTGCCAAACAATATGTCCGTCATGCAACTTGAAACCTTGAAAAGGTTCGTGTCCATGATGAAAGTTTGAAGAAGAAAATACCGTTAGTCCTTTAGAGGAAGTATATAGTATAACAGGTAATGGAATAGATACAGCTTGATCTCCTTCACCCCATAAATGCCAATCATGAGCATCTCCAATATGCTCCATAATCATTTTTCCTGGATCGTATTTTGAATCTTCTTGATGCCCGGATTCTGAATGATTTGTAGATGATGCATGAACTGAAGCTTCAGAACCATGAACATGACCGTTGTGGCCACTATCTGATACTGCGATAGTGTGTTCTGCTACATTTTGTGCTGCATGATTTTCGGGATTTCCCCAAGCCATATTGGCTACAAAAAACAAGAATGAGGGGAGAAATAATAACTTCCCGAAAAAAGCACTTTTCACAACGTATTGATTATCAGACATTTGGTTATTTTTTGGCTTGCTCCGAATCGGGGCGCAATTTAGAATACATTTTAGACATTTCAAAGAAAAGAAATAAAAGAAAACTTGAAATAAAGATGAGAATAAATCCAAGATCTACTTTCCCTAAATTGAAAAGACTGATTCCTAAGAAAATAACGATTAAGAACAAACGCAGCATAGAGCCTAACATAACACGACGAATTGATTTTTTAGGGTCTCCACCATCGTTTTGAATAAACCGATGAACCACAGAAAAAACCACCAAGTTATAGACTACAGCTAAATATGCTAACGGCGTTAATGGATAATTCATGATGTTTTGAGCAATGGCAGCACTTACGAGCAATAAGCCTGCTACTACTGAAATTCTTTTCTCGTAACTATTCATGGTTATTATTTTATCTGTTTAATGGATTTAAACCCTTGATAGAGTGCAATACTTAACCCAAGCAACACACCTACAACAGTAAAAATCTGAAAGTCTATTATTTTATATGAATCGATATATTTTCCTAAAAAGGTGAAAACCAATATGGTTGCAATCATTTGAAATGCCATGCTAGCAAACCTCATAAAACCAAGATTGCTTTTCACCGACATAACAGGTTAGTCGTTATTCTGTGTTTGCTGAGTTGATTTAGTGGAACCCATGCTGCATTTTCCGTTAAACTGAGCACCTTGTTCAATGATGATTTGTTGGGTCGAAATATCACCGGTAACATTTGATTTACCATGAAGAACCGTTGTTTTATCGGCAGAGATATTGCCTAAAACTTCTCCTGAGATGTTAATGTCGCCAGCAATAATATGGCCTTTTACCCTGCCAGATTCGCCAATGACCAATTTTTGACCTACTTCAACATTACCGTCAACTTGTCCGTCAATGCGAATGTCTCCATTGCAAACGATGTTTCCTTTAATTACAGTGCCTGAACCTATGAGATTCAGAAGAGTTTGGCCTGCAACGGCTGGCTTAGCTTTTGAACTTCCCAACATGTTCTGCAAAGATAATCAATTATTAGCAGGATTTTGACGTTGAGAAGTAGAATCGTAAAGGCTTTCTTTGCCTGATAGCAGGTTGTTTAACACTTCCGCTTTGGAATTTCTGATTTCTACTTGATTTTTCAATTCGTCAAGCTGCTCGTGCAATTCTAAAATTTCGCTTCGCGCGGAGCTTGGCAGCTCTTTGGGAAGCAAATTTTGTACTGGGGTAAATGCAAATATCCAATAGAAAACCAAAGAAAATAAGATCAATAGCCCACTGAAAATACTTAAAACATTGAGCAATGTGAGCCGCACAGATGCAACTTCGGCAAACGACTCATCATTTATTAAAACAAAACGATGTTTGTTACGAAGTTTAGAGATAATTTTGCTGCGTTTGCTTTTCATAACCCTCAGTGACCAATATTTTTTCAAAAATATCGTTTTCTACAAACAAATCTATGCACTTAAAAGGTAACTTTACCTACAAATCAATATTGATAGCCCTTTTCATTCTAGGAGGATATTCCTGTAAGAATGAAAACGCATGGGCATACAAAGAATGGCACAACACTCTTGCGCATTACAATAAATTCTTCAATGCCGAGCAAAATTGGTTAACTACCGTTGAGACCGTTCGAGACGCTTACAAAGAAGATTTTAGGCAACCCATTGAACTTTTTAATTACGGTTCCTTAGAATCTCTGCAATCCAATTTGGCTGCAATGGATGATGTCATCAAAAGGTCTAGTACCATGATTGATAAACACCCCAAGAGTCGGTGGGTTGATGATGCATATTTGTTGACAGGTAAAGCTTATCTATTTAAGGGAGATGCTACCGCGGCCATCAATATTTTTGATTTTGTTAACAGTCAATACCCCGATCCAGAAATAAAGTTTTTAGCCAAACTTTGGACAGTTAGAGCGCTTATGCTCAAAAATAAAATTGTAGATGCAGAAGCTCTAGCAATAAATATTTCAGAAAGTTCTGAGTTGCCTAAGAAATTGAAACCTTTAGCCCAGTTTACATTGGGTGCGGTATATCATAAAGAAAAAAAATACCATTTATCGCAAAAACTTCTGCGCGAAGCGTTGCCGTTTCTTAGAAATAGAATGGATAAATACAGGACCTATTTTGCTTTGGGACAGGCATATCAAGCTACTGAAAAATACAAGGAGGCTGAACTCTTTTACGGAAGAATTCCGAGGTTTAATCCACCCTACGAAATTGCGTTCAACGCACAAATTGAACAGGTAAGCATTCTTAGCGTTAAGCAAAAAAACTACATGAAGGCAAATAAAATCCTTCAAAACATGCTAAAAGACGATAAGAACTTAGATTTTCGCGGACAGATATACTATAGAATTGCATTGAACCAAATCAACGCGAAACAAACAAGTTTAGCATTGAACACATTAAAAACATCTGTTCAATTCTCGAAAACAGATAAAACTCAGCTTACTTCTTCCTACTTAAAACTAGGCGATCTTTATTTTGCTCAAAGGAACTTTGAAACTTCAGGATTGTATTATGACAGTGCCATGAAATCTTTAGATGAAAAGCATCCTGATTTTGAATCTATTGCTGCCAAAAATGAAATTTTATCTGATCTGTTGGAACACTTGTTGAGAATCAGAAACAATGACTCATTGATTCGAATGGTCAATGATGAAACTTTTAGAAAGGATAAAATCAAGTTGGCAAAAAAAGCCGAAAAAGATTTGGCTGATAAATTGCAGACTGAAAAAGAACTTCAAGCTCAAAAAAACAACCGCAACAATAACAGCGTTATGCCAGGCGGCATGCCCTCTCCCACCATCAATAGCGGAGGAACCGGAAGCAGTTTTCCATTTTACAATGTAGTTACCCGAAAAAATGGCATCAATGAATTCAATAAAAAATGGGGTTCAAGAATCAATCGCGATTTCTGGAGATACAATGTTAAATCAACTGAATTAGCAAACGCCACCAGTCCGCAACCTGACAATAACAATACAAATAATTCAGATCCATCCAAAACTCTTGGTGAAAAGAACACCGTCGATTCAAGCCTTCTAAAAAATGTGCCGGAAGACGAACGCAAGTATTACGCAGATCTTCCTTTTGACTCGAAAAAACAAGGTCTCATGAAACAAGAAATTGAAGTGTCTTTATTTGAATCTGGAGGAATTTATGCCAATAGGCTTCAAGAAATTCAGCAAGCAATCAATCAATTCGAATATCTAATAAAAACACACCCAAATAGCGCATACAAACCCCAGGTGTTTTATGAATTATCAAAGCTCTATCGTTCAGTTTCTGATACCATTAAATCAAACTTGTATAAAAGTCAATTAAAAAGCGAATATCCCAACAGTATTTACGTCAAAATGATTGAGAATCCGGGTGCAAGCATGGAACAAGAATCAACCGCAAACAGCAATAACCTAGTCATCCAAAATAGTTACGATACTTTAGTGGTTTTATTCCAAAATCAAAAATACAAGCAAGCCATTGAATTCAAATTAAACACAGACAAGTTATACTCTGGAAATGCTTTACAGCCAAGATTTGACTTTATTTATGCAATGTGCCTTTTAAAAACAGAGCATCCTAAGGCAATGTCTTATTTCGAACAAATTGTTCAAGATTATCCCAATACTGATGTTTCCGAGCGCGCAACCAATTTGATAAATGCAGTAGAACGACGGAAAAATCCCTCAAAAGATAGCACAAGTGCTGTGGCTTCGGGAATGTATCTAAACGACCTTCCAAACAATCCCATGATGTGTATCATGTTCATTCCTAAAGGTTCAAATACCAATTTGATAAAAGCCGGAATTAATGATTTGAACAACAAAGAATTTTCTTTTGACGAACTAATTATTGGAAGATCTATCCCTATCTCTACTGGAAATCTAATTCTTATTGAGAATTTCCCCAACCTTCAAAAAGCTCGATTTTATCAACAATATTTAGCAAAGCAACAAGATTATTTCGCAACTAAAGGACTTTTCGAATACGAAATTGCGACCATAAGCAAAGACAATTTGCAGCGCTTGGTTGGAAGCATGAATTGGAAGTCTTACTTAGATTGGTTTAAGGCACAAAATCCGTAATTTCGCAGCTCCATGCGCGAGTTTAAATTCATTCGGGTTATCTGGTTCTCATTATTGGGAATCATCTTGTTTTCATTGCTTTTCTTTTTTTCCGTTGCTAAAGGATTTTTAGGCGAAATGCCACAGGTTGAAGACTTGGAACATCCTAAAAATGCCCTAAGTTCTGAAATCATTGGAGAAGACGGTGTTGTTATAGGTAGTTTTTTCCTAGAAAACAGAACCAACATTGAATACTCAGAATTAAGTCCGCATGTTGTAAATGCTTTAATTGCAACTGAAGACATTCGATTTTATTCTCATTCGGGCATTGATCTTCGAGGGACGTTGAGGGCGGTTGCAAGTTTTGGAACAGACGGTGGTGCCAGTACCATCACTCAACAGTTATCCAAAAATTTATTCAGCAGATTTGAGCGTCCATCCAATAAATTGGGACGAATCATGCAAAAATTCAAAGAGTGGGTCATTTCTGTTGAACTTGAAAAAAGGTATACCAAGAATGAAATTTTGGTTATGTACTTAAATACGGTGCCTTTTTCGGGAGTTTCTTTCGGAATTGATGCTGCTTCAAAAGAATTCTTTAATAAGACACCAAAAGAACTAAATGTAGAAGAAGCCGCGGTCTTAATTGGGATGCTGAAAGCCAATCACCGTTACAACCCAAGGTATAATCCAGAAAATGCGAAAAACCGCAGAAACACGGTTTTGGGGCAAATGAAAAAATACGGTTATCTGACCAAAGACAGTTTAGAATTGCTAAAGGAGACGCCAATCAAATTAGATTACAGGCCCACTTCCTCTCAAGGAATTGCACCATACTTTAAAACTGAATTGGGAGAATATTTGAAAAAGTGGTGCAGTGAACGCGGATTGAACTTATACAGAAGTGGATTAAAAATTTACACTACCATCAATAGCGAAATGCAAAAAGAGGCCGAAAAAGCCGTACAAATGCATCTCACTGAATTCCAACAGAAATTTGATAAAAGCTGGGGCAAAGAAAAACCATGGCGATACATTACCGATAGAAAAGTAATTCCAGATTTTATTGAAACTCATATGCGTCGAACCGAACGCTACCAAGCTTTAAAAGAAGAGTTTGGAGGCGATGAAAAACGCATATGGGCTGAATTGAAGAAACCCATAAAAATGACGGTTTTTTCATGGAAAGGCGATAAAGATACCATGATGAGTCCTTACGATAGCTTAGCTTACATCAAGAAAATCTTGCATGCAGGTTTCATCGCTATAGATCCAGAATCAGGACAAATTAGAGCTTGGGTAGGTGGCATCAATCACAAATATTTCAAATACGATCACGTAAACATCAGAGCCAAGCGTCAAGTGGGATCAACCTTCAAGCCTTTGGTGTATGCAACGGCTATTGATATCAATAAATTCACTCCTTGCACTGAATTTAAAAGAGAAAGAACTACCTTTTATTCTGGAGGTGAAGAATGGTCTCCCCGCAATTTTGACGGAAAAGAAGGCGGCGTTTGGACTATGTGGAAGGGCTTAGCTCTTTCTGATAACTTAATCACCGCGCAAATAATGAAATCTTTGGGTGATGATGCCCCCGATTTGGTAGTGCAGTTTGCAGAACGATTGGGCATAGAAAAAGATAAAGTACCTCATGTTCCTTCCATCTGTCTAGGAACTGTTGAACTATCGCCGTTCGAAATGGCTTCGGCATACACCGCTTTTGTGAATAGTGGACTTTGGGTACAACCCTCATTCATTGTTCGCATAGAGGACAAAGACGGAAACGTCATTGAAGAGTTTGACAGTCCGAAGCACGACCAAGTATTAAGCGCTGAGAAGGCTTATATTATGACTCATTTATTAGAAAGAGTGGTTCAAAGAGGTACCGCCTTTGGAATGACCGGTCGTTTTGGTATTGAAGGAAGCGTAGGCGGAAAAACGGGAACCACCCAAGGTGCCGCTGACGGTTGGTTTATTGGCGTTACTAAAAACCTAGTATGTGCCACCTGGGTAGGAGCTGATGATCCAACGGTACGAGTTAGAACCAGTGCTTTGGGGCAAGGTTCGCAAATGGCTATGCCCGTGTTTGGATATTTCATGAGCGGCATTCAAAAAAATCCAAAAATCAAATACAAAGCCAATCCGTTTAACATTCCTCCGAATTTCAATCCGGCTCTTTTTGATTGTACTAAAAAGGCCGATTTAGATTTTGACCCTAGCAGAACGCTTGAAATTCAAGGACTAGGAGATTAATGCAAATAATTGTGAAATTTCCTGATTTCTTTGTATCTTTGCAGTCCTTTTAACAATACGATATTGATATGAAAGCAGATATACATCCTTCAACCTACCGCAAAGTGGTATTTAAGGACATGAGTTGTGATTACTCATTCTTGACTCACAGTTGTGTTGACACCAAAGAAACCGTAGTTTGGGAAGACGGTAACGAGTACCCACTTTACAAATTAGAGATTTCTTCTCAATCACACCCTTTCTACACCGGTAAGCAAAACTTGATCGATACAGCAGGTCGTATCGATAAGTTCATGAAGCGTTACGGAAAGAAATAAGACTATTCATCAATTTAGATTGATCATTGAGAGGTTGCCCAAAAGCAACCTCTTTTTTTTTATCTATTTTTGTTCCATGAATATTTCGTTTTTCGAAGATCTTCAAGATCGTTCCCTATTTCCACTCACTTTAACCCGCCCTGCAGCGCATCTTCGTGTGGGAATTATGACCATCGCCGGTAAATGGATTCATCGGCTCAATGCGTCTTCTTGGGGATTTGAAACGCGCGAATATTTGCAAAATAAATTCCCTCGTTTACAGTCTGATAGTGACATCAGGCTCTCTGGAAATGTACTACCTACCCCATCCCTAGTTCAAGCTGTTCTTGCATTAACTAACGGGCAGGCTTTGGTTTCTTCCGATGGACAATTAATCGCGGCACGTTCATCAAATACCAGCATCAACGCAGCTGATTTTGAAAACCAAGTGGTTTTTAATGAGTCGTTTAGTTCCATTAAACGTCCTTACCATATCTTCAAATTGAATGCACAAGAAATTGCCGTAGACTTTGAATTTCTCACGAACGGAAGAACCTCTGTAGAAATATCCTCAACCAACCAAATCATTGGTAAACACCCCATCTTTTTTGAAGAGGGAGCAAAAGCCGAGTGCTGCATATTTAACACTCAAGATGGACCCATTTACATTGGAAAAAACGCTCAAGTCATGGAAGGCTCCATCATTAGAGGTCCTTTCGCCATGGGCGAAGGTAGCAATGTGAAATTAGGCACCAAAATTTACCCGGGAACCACCCTAGGCCCTTATTGCAACGTGGGCGGTGAACTAAACAATGTAGTTTTACATGGTTATTCAAATAAAGGTCATGACGGCTTCTTAGGTAACGCTGTACTCGGTGAGTGGTGCAACATTGGCGCAGATACCAACTGTTCCAACCTCAAAAACACCTACGAAGAAGTCAAAGTTTGGAACTACCACAACGAGCGATTTGATAAATCCGGTGAGCAATTCTGCGGACTCATTATGGGTGACCACAGCAAATGCGGAATCAATACCATGTTCAACACAGGCACAGTTGTAGGTGTTGGATGCAATATTTTTGGAGCGGGCTTCCCACGCCAATTCATCCAAGACTTCAGTTGGGGCGGAGCTCAAGGCATTGAACCCCACAAAATTCCTCAATTCGAAAAAACCGCCAAATTAGTCATGCAACGTCGAGGCAAAGAATACAGCGAAGCCGATCAAGAAATCATGAGGCACGTTTGTGAGGCTTACGGGTTACGGTAGTTGGTAGCGGGTAGCGAGTACCGGGTAGCGGGTAGCGGGTAGCGGGATTCGGGCTACAGACTATGGACTTTGGACCATGGACTTATCCCTGATAAAAACATTCAATACCATACCCAATAAAACCAAGAACATCCCCGCAAACTGATAGAAGTTGTAAGTTTCTTGGAACAGCGTGATGCTGAAAAAGGTGCCCCATATGATACCTGCGTAACTGATACTCGATACCAATCCGGTGTTTGCCTCTTGGTAGGCACGGGTCATGAAGAATTGTCCGATTTGTGTGAAAATTCCGGTTAAAAGCAACCATATCCACTGCGATGCGGTGGGCATAAACCAAGTAGATAGGCCGGTGATGGGAGCAATCAGGGAAATGGGAATGGTAACGAGGGGGAAATAAAGTACCACAACGTTGGGATTTTCAATGCCCTTGAGTCGTCTGATGGTATTGTAAGCGAATGCTGAAAAAACTGCTCCACCAAAGGCAGATGCAAGTCCTAAGGGAGTAATCGAACCAGCAATGTGGTGAAACTGAAGTGTGCCATTGAACAATTCATGGGCAACATTCGATGTAAGTAGATTGACCATCAAAACCCCCAAAAAAGTAACTCCGAAGAATAACCATTGCCTGGAATGAACTTTTTCATCGCCGAGCCAAAGTGCAACAACGGTAGTGAAAATGGGTGATAAATAATGAATAACCAAGGCATTTGATAGCGGCATGAGCTGCAACGAATAGAAATAGCAAAGCAGTCCCATAGAACCAAAAAAGCCTCGAAGAATGAGCAAACTAGGGTTGTTTCCCCAGGGCGATTGTTTCTGCTGAATGAGGAAAACGGCAGAAATAAGTATTTGTACAAGGGCCCTAAAAAAAACGATTTCGGACACATGCATGCCCGAAATCATTTTTACGGTAACGTTCATGAACCCAAATGCCAAACTGGCGATGAGCATCATCCAGACGCCTTTGGGAATCATTTTATTAGTTTAAAGTGCAGCGTTCATGTTGCGAACTGCGTCTGCTGACTTTGCGAATTCGGCTTTTTCAGCATCGTTTAAATCTAGGTTAACGATTTTCTCCCAACCTGACTTACCCAATATTACTGGAACACCAATGCAAATATCTGATTGTCCGTATTCGCCGTCTAAAGCAACACAGCAAGGCATCATTTTCTTTTGATCGCAAACAATAGACTGAACCAATGCAGAAACTGCTGCGCCTGGTGCATACCATGCAGAAGTTCCTAACATAGCTGTTAATGTTGCGCCACCAACCATGGTAGAAGCTTTTATTTTATCTAGTTCTTCAGCAGAAAGGAACTGACTAACTGGAACTCCTTTATATGAAGCCAAACGAGTCAAAGGAATCATGGTAGTATCGCCATGTCCACCAATTACCATGCCGTCAACTTCAGAAGATGGAACGCCTAGTGCTTGAGATAAGAAATAACGGAAACGAGCACTGTCTAGTGCACCACCCATACCAATGATTCTGTGCTTTGGCAATCCAGAGGTTTGTTTAGCTAAGTAAGTCATGGTGTCCATTGGATTTGAAACTACAACAATGATGGCGTTAGGAGAATGCTGCAAGCAATTTTCCATCACAGTTTTTACGATTCCCGCATTGATACCTATTAATTCTTCACGAGTCATACCAGGTTTTCTTGGAACACCGCTGGTAATTACTATTACTTCACTGTTCGCAGTTTTGCTGTAATCGTTGGTACTGCCTACGATTCGAGTGTCGAAACCGTTCAAAGCAGCAGTCTGCATTAAATCCATGGCTTTACCTTCGGCAAAGTTTTCTTTGATGTCTAACAAAACAACTTCTGATGCGAAGTTTTTCATGGCGATGTACTCTGCACAGCTCGCGCCGACATTTCCTGCTCCAATTACGCTGATTTTGCTCATAAATGATGGTATTTTACTAAGGTTCCGCAAAATTACAACTTTAGAGTATTAAATTTTTGCATTTATTGCAAATTCATAAAAAGAAGAATCTAATTGAGTTATCTTTGCATTTCAAAAGCAATCCAACTCACTTAGATTAATGAAAAATAAGTACATCGACTTAATCCAACAGACTTTCGATTTTCCAATTTCCGAGTTTGACTTGGACGATAATGGACATCTTTACTTTCATGATATTCCGCTGATGGAATTAATTAAACAGTACGGAACACCATTAAAATTCACCTACTTACCAAAGATATCTGAGAATATTAAACGAGCTCGATCTATGTTTAATGTGGCAATTGCTAAGGCAGATTACAAAGGGAAATACTACTATTGCTACTGCACTAAAAGCAATCACTTCCAACATACTCTAGACGAAGTATTGAAAAACGATGTTCATATTGAAACTTCTTCGGCGTTTGATATTAACATCATTGAAACTCTTGAAGAGCAAGGCAAATTGACCAAAGACCACTATGTTGTATGCAATGGATTTAAAAAAGAGAACTACATTGAGAACATTGCTGGACTTATAAACAACGATTGGAACAATGTTATTCCTGTTTGCGACAACCAAAGAGAGATTAGTTTACTTCAAAGTTTTACAGACAAAGAATTCAAATGCGGAATCCGAATTGCAGCTGAAGAAGAACCCAAATTTGAATTCTACACCAGCAGATTGGGAATTGGTTACAAAGACATCTTACCTTTCTATCGGTCTCACATAAAGAACAATAAACAAGTTAAATTGAAGATGTTACACTTCTTCATTAACACTGGCATTTATGACACTGCATATTATTGGAATGAGCTACATAAGTGTTTGAGAGTCTACATTGAACTGAGAAAGGAATGTCCGGAGTTAGACACATTGAACATTGGTGGAGGATTCCCCATTAAAAATTCATTGAGCTTCCAATACGATTATGATTACATGGCCACTGAAATTGTGAGTCAAATCAAACAAGTTTGCGAAGAGAATAACATTCCTGAACCAGACATTTTTACAGAATTCGGCTCATTTACCGTAGGTGAAGCTGGTGGTGCCATCTTCTCAGTTTTAGATCAAAAAGCTCAGAACGATCGTGAAAAATGGAACATGATTGACTCAAGTTTCATGACCCAATTACCCGATGCATGGGCCATTAATAAAAAGTTTATTATGTTGCCTATCAATAGGTGGAATGAAGAATATGAGCGTGTATTGTTGGGTGGAATCACTTGTGATAGTGATGATTATTACAACTCTGAGCAACACGTGAATGCTATTTATTTACCTCAATTTGAAAAGGAAGACCCGCTTTACATTGGATTCTTCCATACGGGAGCTTATCAAGAGAGCATTGGGGGCTACGGCGGTATTCAGCACTGCTTAACACCTGCGCCGAAGCATGTCATTATAGATAGAGACGAAAATGGCGATTACTTTTTCAAAATGTTCTCCAAAGAGCAGAGCTATAAAAGCATGCTAAAAACGTTGGGATATTTTTGATGTAAAGTAGTAACCCAAGAAGGACAAAAGTCCGTTTAGCATCAACAATTCAAAACCGAATTGATACTTAAGATTCAAAGGATCTATTCCTAAAAATCCCGAAACAAAAGAATTATTACCCAAATACCAACAAAGAAGCGGCACAGTTAGACTGACTAGCAGTACTGCTTTGGAGTTGGTATTTGTTTTAGTAAATATGCCTAATGCAAATAAGCCAAGCAGTGGTCCGTAGGTATAATTCGCTAAACCCAAAACCACATCAATCAGTGCACCAGAAGAGTATTTGTAGAATCCCATGATTGCTAACAGAAGCAATACTGCGAAGAAACCGTGCAAGACTCTTCTATATAATAGCTTTTTAGAGTCAGACAGTGAAGCGTTGGCATCCAAATTCAATAAATCAAAATAGGTGCTCGTGGTTAAAGTAGTTAGCACTGAATCTGCACTTGAAAAGGTTGCCGCAGAAAGCCCTAAAACAAATGCCATACCAGCGGCAGGTCCAAGATGCCCTAAAGCGATGGTTGGAAAAAATTGATCTGTTTCTTCAGGAAAAGAGCCTAATTGCGTAAAAAACTCAATCATTACAGCCCCTAAACTCAAGAATATCACATTCACAAAAACCACAATAAAAGCGGTGCTTATCATGTTCTTTTGGGCTTCTTTGAGAGACTTGCAACTTAAATTCTTTTGCATCATGTTTTGATCTAAACCCGTCATTGCAATGCACATAAATGCCCCACCTAAGAAGTGCTTCCAAAAGAATGAATTACTGTAAAAATCTGAATTAATAATAGATGCATGAGTTGATTTATTCAATATTTCAAACAAACCAACAGAACTCAAAAGCTCAGAATTGAGTAAAGCGATAACGGTAAATAGCAATCCGCCGATAAGAAAGGTACTTTGAATAGCATCAGTGAATACCAAAGTTTTAATTCCACCTTTAAAGGTATAAGCCAAAATCAACAGAATAATTACAGCTACTGTTATGAAAAATGGTACTCCAAGTGGCTCAAATAAAAACTTTTGAAATACAATGGCAGTCAAAAATAGTCTACCTGCAGCACCAAGTAATCGACTTACAATAAAGAAAAATGAACCCGTTCGTTGCTCAACGACTCCAAAACGTTGCTCTAAATAGGTATAAATTGAGGTTAAATTGTGTTTGTAATACAACGGTAGCAACCAATATGCTATGGCCAAATAGCCTATGAAGTAGCCAAAAACTACTTGCATGTAATAAAAGTTGGATTTATAAACAGCACCAGGAACGGAGATAAAACTGACTCCGCTCATGGAATCTGACAACATTCCCAAGGCTACCATCCACCATAAACTTTGTTTGTTTCCTAGGAAGTAACTATCGTTGTTGGCTTTTCGGCCGGTGACATAACCAATTCCTAAAAGGATTAAAAAATATGAACTTAGTCCAATGAGTATGAGCGTTGGGGTCATTTTAATTTTTTGGGTTTTTGCAATAGAATTTTATAGAGCAATTCAGGAGTATTTATATCCCCAGGAATCAACCGCATATCTATGTAGGTTAAAGTATAGGGTGCAAGTTGAAGTTTCTGCAGTTCATCACCGCCAATTCCATAGATTCTATTTTTTTGATCTCGAACTAAAATCATTTCAATTTGAGAAGGATTGAATGGCAATCTATATCTGTCTGAAGCGGAGAAGGCTACAGATCCAGTGGGTTTATTTAATGAAACTATAACTTCCTTGACTTTTAAAGGAATCTTGCCCGTTTCACAAAACACCAATTCCAATCTATATTCACTGGAAATAGTGTCAGGTGCAGCCATCATAAATGTGCCAGCACTTCTAATAGAAAACTCATACCGTTTCTTAGTTGATTTGATTGCGGCCGCACTGCCTAATAATAATGAACTCGAAAACTGTACTTGCCTAGTATTTTCAGCTTCGTTCAAATTTTTAAGTGCAAGTGCTTTTTGAGATTGAATATTTAAATACTTTGATAAGGAACTTTCAAATTTCTTTTGTAGAATCAACTTTTCAGAATTGTTTAAGAAAGGTAAATCTTTAGGCTCTGTAACGTTGAGTGACCAATATCCATCGGTACATTTTAAATTCAATGTTAATAATCCATTGCTTCTATAAATCTGTATATCGATGATTCTGTGATCTTTAAAAAAAGTTTTTACAGCTGCTATTCCATTGTCGGTTTTAAGTGCTAAATTGAATTCTTCAAAAGATTTTAATTCTGGAAACAGTACTTGAGTCCTATCAAAAAGTTGCAAGTAGACGAATGATTTTGATGGAGCGGGTATGGTTCGCACTTGAATGAGAGGTTTTCCTCTGAGTATTTTTCGAAATTCTTTGGTTCCCGCTGGTAGTTGATCTGATATTCTCACCCAAAACTTGGGAAAAGGACTAAAATACAAGGCTGTTTTATGGGGAGGGATTAAATAGGCATAATTGAAATGTTCAAAACACTCCTCTAAATTTAAGCGTTCGCTGTTCACAGCAATACCCTCTGCGGAAGGTTGTTGGGCTATTTGGTAAAAGTCGATTTTTTGCAGCTGATCATCTGAAAATTCATAATCGTAATCATAATGATTTTCCCATTTCTGCTTAAGCGAATTCCAAGCATAAAATTGGGCAGCCTCAGACTTGTTTCCAATAAATCTCACTTGGATAAAATATCCATCTCTAACATTTAATTCATTGAGGGTATTAATTTCATAGAATCGAATATCAACTACACCGACAGAATTGAAAATTGGAGAAGATGCAGGATTTGAAGTTGACAAGCCGTTTGCAGCACGTTCGTCTTCAGTCTGAGCAAAACGAATAGCCACTAAATAATCGCCATTAAATGCAGCTTTATCTTTATAAGATAAAGCCCCTTTCGGGACAATCACAGCCACTCTTTGATCGCCAAGAAATCGTTGGGTTTTTTCTGAATTTCCAATGAACACGTACCTTCCGTTGGAATAATTTTTTAGGTAATTGTCTTTTTTGTTGGGGGCAATGTCTACTAACTCATTATGAGTCAAATTTTTATTGGCAATTCCAAAATCAAAAGCCGCAACAAAGTCGAGTTGATTTTCATCTTCATCAACCGTTGAATTGGGTATATCTGCTGACTCAATGTGAAACAATTTTTGTAAATATTCCAATTCAACAGAAGAAAGTGTTGGTGTAGCCGATTCATACTTAACGGTAATTTTGGGAAACCGATACACCATTTCGCCGAGTTCCAACAACGATTGACCTTGCTCAATGGAGGTAAAATCAATCACTGTTAGCGATTTGAGTTTCCTTATTTTTTTTATTTCTACAGGGATATCTTTAACAGAAGACACTGAAATTCCCAAGGAAATCAATTTTGGCGAAGAAACGATGGCAGCATTGATGCATTGCTTGGTTGTTTCGGCATCAAAATCCCCCAAAAGAATCAATGATTTGAGTGACTTCCAATAGCTGAGAAATTCCCAAGACTCTGGAACAGACTCAAAATGCAAAGTCACATTTTGAAGATATTTCCATGCACTATTAAGTAAAAAAGCCTCTTCCCTATTTGCCGGAACATGCAAATAAATGGATGGAATCCATTCCAAAGATTGGATGTCGGCGTCTGATAGAATACCTTGAAATTCAATCAATTGAACTTCATCCAAACCGTCTAATGATGACGCAACTTTTGCAACTTCTGCAATGTCAACTGCCCCTTGAACTTTTAGTACTTCAACATGTTTAAAAGCTACAATATTTGACTGAATTACTTTTAAATCACTTCGTGAAGCAACAATCATTTTAGTCTGAAGGTAATTTTTAATGTTTTTTGGTGGCAAGAAAGCTTGGGCTTGAAGCCCGTTGAAGTGTCCGAACCCCAGGTTTCCCGGAACCAGAAATCCCAAGAATCCCCAAAAAAACAGAAAAATGAACCGTTTAAACATCAGTGAAACATCTTTTAATACCAGCTAATACATGCGTTAAATTTTGATTTTCAGCATGTTGAATACCATTGAAAGTAAACTGATCAATTCTAACTTTGCCGCTGGCATGAATGATTTTTTGTTCCTCCAAAAGGATGCCTACATGGGTAATTTTTCCTGAAGAGTTTTGAAAAAAGGCTAAATCACCGGGTTTGTGATCGCCGAAATTCACCCCATCTCCTATTTCCGCCTGTTGGTATGCATCTCTCGGAAGGGAAATTCCTCTGAACTGCGCGTAAACTTGGGTAAAGCCGCTGCAATCTATTCCAAAAATACTGCGTCCACCCCACAAATAGGGCGTATTTAGATATTGGTAGCAAAAGTCAACCCAATTATTTATTTGAGTGTAAATATGTAAATTACTCAAACAGTTGGAAGGAATTTTACTACCCGGTGATAATAAATAAGGCTGATGGTTTAATTCAATTGATGATAGTCCACTTAAAAGTCGAACATCTGAATTCCAATCAATAGATAATGCGGTTTCAAAATAGCTTACAGGAATAAAACCCAAGTACTGATCATGCAAACATCTAACTTCTAGCCAATCATCTTGCTGGGAAAGGACTTCCGCTTTTTCACCAAACAAAAGACATGAAACCATCTCGGAAGCGCTTGATGGCTCTTTTCGCAGGGGAATCCATGATTGGTGGGCAATTTTTATGATTGCTGAGTTTGAATATTCAGTTGCTGATTCTGCCACAGCACAAAGATGGCAAAAAATTATAAATGCAAGCGTTCTTTTCTATCCAAAAGCACTTCTACCGATTCAACGTGGTCTGGATCTGGCACGCAACAGTCAACAGGACAAACAGCTGCGCATTGAGGTTCTTCGTGGAAACCGGTGCATTCTGTGCATTTATCGGGTACAATGAAATATACTTCTTGACTGATGGGTTGAAATTTATCATTTACATCTACTTCATTTCCATTGGCCATTTTAAACGTACCTGAAACGCCAGTTCCGTCTGCTATAGCCCATTCAACTCCCGCTTCGTAGATGGCATTATTAGGACATTCGGGCTCACAGGCTCCGCAATTGATGCATTCTTCGGTGATGATGATTGCCATAATTGTGCAAATTTACGGATTAAATTTTGAGAAGACCTCTTGAATCACTGTGGGATGTGCATTATTGCGTATTTGTTCTATGATAAATTCAACATTTTCCTCAGCTGGACCGTTATTTTCGATTATTAAATCACAACGATCTTTGTGGGGTTGGATGAAATTATTGTAAGCAGGCATCACGTGAAAATTCCACTGATGTAGGCTTCTTTCTCGGGGGATGTTTCTCTCTGCGATGTCTCTTTTCAATCGTCTATCAAAACAAAGTTCTGTATCACATTCAATGAAAATACGATAATCTAACAAGGCATCTACGGGTTTAAATTCCATGACAAACAGTCCTTCAACCAATAAAATGGGAGCAGGATAAACGGTTTCAACAACCTCGGGAGCGTCGTAATGTTCAAATTGATATTTCTTAATCAACACAGGATGATACTCCAGCAATTTGAGCAAATCTTCATGGAATTTATCTGAGTAAAGCGCCGTAGGAAGGTCATAATTGGCTTCACCGTGTTCATCAATAAATTGTTCTCCAAGAGGTTTGTAATAATCATCAAACCCTACAATGGTAATATCAGAGCCGAATTTTTCTTTTAATCTATTAACATAAAATGATTTACCCGCACCTGACAAGCCAGTCAAACCAATGACATAAGGTTCAATTTTGTGTTTTGACATTTTTTATTGCGCTTCGTCTTTTAGTAGATTTCCGTCGTTATCATATTCTTGGATCAACAAAAGTTCGCCCTTGTGGTCGTAATACTTCCAAGTACCAATTTTAACCCCATGGTCGTAGGTTCCTTCTCTCTTTTGATAATTACTCACTTGACCATAAACCCAAAACCCGTGTGCAAATCCGGAATCGTAATACCCTACTGTTTCAATTTGCAAGTACGCTCTTTTTGTATCTGCTTCTCTGGCTTCTTTGAATTGGGCATATTTACCGTGTTTTTGACCTTCTTCGAAGGACATTAATGCGAGGGTATCTCCAAAAGCGTTATAATCAACAAAAACTCCGTGCTGTTTACCTTCTTTCCAAAATCCGGATTTGATGATGGTACATGTAAGAGCATCCCAAGCGCGCTGTACAGAGTCTAGCTTGCCGTTTTTGTAATATTCTTCATTCGCTGGACAACCAGTTCTATGAAAGATATAATTTTCACCATGCAATTCACCTTTGTTATTGAACGCTTTTTGATACCTCAGATTTTCATCGGGGAAGTATCCGAAATGTCGACCAACAGGAACTCCATCAGCCCATTCGGTTTCTGTTTCTAAGTTTCCATTTTCAAAATATGCAGTGCATTTTCCGTGTCGTTCTCCGTTTTTATAATTGTTGGTGTAGTATTTTTTGCCTGATTTATAATATCCTTCAACTAATCCATCCAAAATAGAATCTTTTTTAAAGTTGCCTTTTACTTCCAATTCACCCGTTTCGTAATAGTAATAAAACGGACCTTCTTTTGTGCCATTTGAATACGTTTCTCTGGAAATGAAAGTTTGATTGGGATTGTATACTGCATACTCTCCATTTAAATACCCATTGATAAAGCTGCCTTTTTTCGCAAATCGCGGCCGTGATCTTGGATCGGCCCCCTTTTTAAGGGGATAATAGGCCTCTGCAGCTCCTGAATATGGGGTGTTTTCATAGTATGCACGTCCGTTTTGGAATGTTAATTTTTCCCAACGAATGGATTTTTGTGACTGGGTTACCGGAAGAGGCTGTGATTGAAGGGGCAGCATGAGTAAAAACATCCCCCAGAAAAACAGTGATAATGATTTATATCTAAAATTGGCCATGAAATATGGGTTACTATAGTGCAAATTTAATGCGAATCAGTAGTTTTGTAATACGTCAATGAATTTTGAGCTCATACAATCTTATTGTTTATCAAAAAATGGAGTGGAAGAAACCTTCCCTTTCGATGAATATACGGTGGTATGGAAAGTGGGTGGTAAAATGTTTTGCTTGGGTGATATCAGAGAATTTGATCAAATTGCGTTAAAATGCGACCCAGAAGAAGCGCTATTATTAAGAGAAGAGCATGAACAAATTACGGGAGCATTCCACATGAACAAAACCCATTGGAATAATGTTGTTTTGGAGGGTTTCAGTAGAGAGTTTATTTTTGAGCTCATTGACAAAAGTTATCATTTAGTGGCACAAAAGTTGCCGAAGAAAATCAAAGAACAAATACAATATCCATGAAAAAAATAAAAAACATTTCACAATGGTTGGTGGCTTTGGGGTTACTCGCTTGGAGCACTACCTTTGCAACATCTTCTAAAATTATGACAACAGAATCAAAAGACCCTAAATTGGGTGACGGACTATTCGCAAAAATGACTACCACAAAAGGGGTTATTTTGTTGCAGTTGCATTACGACAAAACTCCTTTAACGGTTTGTAATTTCGTAGCATTGGCAGAGGGGAAAATGGAAAACAATGCAAAATCTGCAGGTACACCATTTTACGATGGACTATCTTTTCACCGTGTGATTCCACAATTCATGATTCAAGGTGGCGATCCTCAGGGAACTGGTGCCGGTGGACCTGGCTACCAATTTGAAGATGAGATTCACCCAGAATTGAAGCACACTGGCCCTGGTATTTTGTCTATGGCAAATGCGGGTCCTGGTACTAACGGTTCACAGTTTTTCATCACTCACGTTGCTACACCTTGGTTAGACGGCATGCACACTGTTTTTGGAAAAGTAGTTTCTGGACAAGAAGTGGTTGATGCGATAGCACAAGGAGATAAGATTGAAAAGATTGAAATTATTCGCAACGGTAAAGCAGCTGAAAACTTTAAAACAGACACCGAAGCATTCAAGAAATACAAAGCAGGAATTGCTGACAGACAAAAAGCCATGCAAGCAGAAGAAATAAAGAAATTTGAAGAGTGGGTACTTACGAACTACCCCACTGCAAAAAGAACAAGTAGCGGACTTTGGTACGTTGTTGAAACCGAAGGTAAAGGTGCACAAGCAGTATCTGGGAAAACCGTTGCTGTACATTACAGTGGTAAATTGACCAACGGAAGTGAATTTGATAATTCTTACAGACGCGGACAACCCATTGAGTTCAAATTAGGCATTGGCCAAGTGATTCCAGGTTGGGATGAAGGAATTGGCTTAATGAAAGAAGGTAGTAAATATAAATTAATCATTCCTTCTGAATTGGGTTACGGCAAGCGCGGTGCGGGCGGAGTAATTCCTCCAAATGCAACGTTGGTATTTGATACCGAATTGATTTCAGTTAAATAATTAATTCATCACTGATGTTATACGGGCTCCGCGGTTGGATTGGCAAACTCCTCCCACGGGGCCCTTTTTTTTGTAACCTTTGTGGTTACAAAGGCATTCTTTGGTTGTGGCGTGGGCATGATAATGAGGCCATTCGCAATTACCAAATCATTGGTGCCGGACGCAGAAACTGTGATTGCTTTTCCTGCGGCTCTAGCGATAGGGATAGATTGGTATACGAGTTCCTAAAAAGTGAAATTTCAGATTTTAGTTGCTTGGATTTTCTTCATGTTGCTCCTGAACGGCAGTTAAATAAGAAGTTAATTTCCCATGGCGCAAAAATGGTGAATATTGACGCTCGAAAATCGGGCTATAAGTTTGCTTACGGTTCCAAAACCATTACGGCTGATCTCACTTGTTTACCTTTTGAATCTGAATCATTTGACTGGGTGATAGCCAATCATGTTTTGGAGCATATTGTTGATGAAAAGCAAGCTTTAAGTGAGATTAACAGGGTGTTAAAACCCCAAGGAAAAGCGATACTTATGGTTCCTTATTCTCCAATATTACCCAACAGCATTGAAGGAGAATTCCATTGGACCAATGTTCAAAGATTTGAGCTTTTGGGTCAAAAGGATCATGTTAGGCTCTACAGTGTACAGTTTTTGGAGTCTTGGACTAAAGTTTTTAAGCGTGTAAGTCTGATTGATGTAAACACATTAAGAGATTTAAAACTATTCAACGGTGAAAAAATTATTTTGGTCGAAAAATAACAATCTCTAAAATCTCATTATATTTACAAAAAAATCACGTAAAATAGATCTTTGATTTATGAATAGAAGATTACAAAAAGTCATTTTAGCCATTGTTTTCACGTTAACTTCTTCCCTTTTCAGTCAAAACGTTGGGATTAATGAAACAGGCACAACACCAGATGCATCAGCTATGCTAGATGTCAGTGCCACTAGCAAAGGAATACTCATTCCTAGAATGACACGTGCTCAGAAGTTTTTGATTCCGTCACCCACAAATGGACTTCTTATTTATCAAACGGATGATACTATTGGCTTTTGGTATTACGAGAAAACCAACTGGGTTCCCTTAATGAGATCAATCACCTTTGGAAAAGGACTTACAGGTGGCTTTATACAGGGAAAAGGAACAGTTGACATCCAAAAAACGGGTATTGCAGCGGGCGTATATGGAAATAACAATGAATATCCCATTGTGACGGTGAATGATTACGGTCAGATTACCATGACTACCACAAAACGCCTGGTTGACAATGATACATTAAATGAAATCCAAGATTTAAAATTCTCAAACGACACCCTTCGTTTAACAAAAAGTAAGTCCTTTATTCACATGAAAGATTTTTGGAATACCAAAGGGAATAGTGGGCTGTCTGCAACCAATAATTTCATTGGTACTATTGATAATATTCCTTTACGATTCAGAGTAAATAACACTTGGTTCGGAGAATTGAATGCATCTAATGCAAACATTTCTTTTGGAACTTCTTCGAACGTAAATTCAGCAGGCTACTCAAATATTTCAATTGGAACCAACGCGTTAGCTAAAAATGCGGGTGGATATTACAATACTGTTGTGGGTTGGGAAGCGATGTATGACAATGACAATGGCAGTTATAATACTGCTTTAGGGGCTAGAACGTTATACAACAATTCAAGTGGGGTGCACAACGTAGGACTAGCTTATCAAGCATTATCTTCAAACACCTCCGGTAGCTACAATGTAGGAATTGGGTTTCAAAGTCTTTACAATAATACCACTGGTTCTTACAATATGGCCCTGGGTATGTATTCTTTGCTTTATAATGTTTCAGGTATTATGAATGCCGCTATGGGCTATTATGCCTTAGGTGCGAATGTTTATGGACATTACAACGCAGGATTCGGGAATTACGCATTGACTAGCAATAATTTAGGTTATGGAAATGCATTTGTAGGTTATGCTGCTGGTTACTACAATTCATCAGGTTATTACAACCAAGGAGTTGGATATTATGCGGGTTATCAAAACGGTACTGGTTATTACAACTCTTCCTTAGGGTATTATAACGGTCCGAATGCTGCGGGTTTGAGTAACACAACCGCTTTAGGCTCGAGCACACGCACTACCGCTTCCAATCAGGTTAGGGTTGGTAATGCATCAGTAACTAGTATTGGAGGTCCGGTTGGATGGACAAATCTATCTGACGCACGCTTTAAACGAAATATTGAATCAAACGTAGTGGGCTTAGATTTCATTCTAAAGCTAAAACCGGTTACCTATAATCTAGATGTACGTAAAATGTATGCCTTCGTAGGGATGGATACAGATACCATGATTTGGAAAGAAAAATACGACCAAGAAAAAATCAGATATTCTGGCTTTTTAGCTCAAGATGTTGAAAAAGCCGCCAAAGAAGTAGGATATGACTTTTCAGGGGTAGATAAACCCAAAAATGAAAATGATACTTATGGTCTAAGATATGGTGAATTTGTGGTTCCCATGATCAAAGCCATGCAAGAACAACAACAGCAAATTGAAGTCCTTAAAAAGCAAATTGAAGAACTCAAAAAGTTGATCGAATCCAAATAATTTGGAAATGAAAAAAGCGCTGTCGTTATTATTGCTTTCTGGCTTTTGGGTCTCAACGGCATTGATGTCCCAAGGAATCATCCAAAATGGTGGAAGTATTGTAGTTGGAAGTGGTGCATACATTAAAATTAACGGCACCAAAGGAAATTACAAGTCGACAGGAAACAGTAAAATCAGCTTATCTCCCAACAGTTATTTAATTGTAGATAATCATTGGATCAACGATGGTTCATCTGTGGTATTCACAAACAATCAGGGCAAAGTTGAGTTAACATCACCGAGTGCTGAAATCAAAGGGAATAAAACAACGCATTTCCCTGAGCTCAATCTTTCAGGGAATGGAAGAGTTTACATGTTTGTAAATACTTTGGTGGGCGGTGGCTATTCTAGCGGTGGTAGCGGAGTTTTAAGATTAAATAATTCTAAACTTGAGCTTCAAGGGAGAACTCTTGTGGTGAATAATCCAAAAAGTTCGGCCATCACATACAATACCAATGGCGGTATAGTTTCTGAAACCAATTCAAGCAGTGGTTATGGTTGGGTTCAATGGAACATTCGAAATGGAAATGGAGGGCCTGTATTTTCGGTGCCGTTTTTAAATGCAGGCGGCAATCCAGTTACCATGCAGTATACCGTGAATTATCAAGGAACCCAAACAGCAGATTCAGGGTATATCTCAATGTCTACTTACCCAACAGCAGATGCTCCTGTTCCCAATAATAGGCCGCTTCCCGTGGGTGTTTTTCACACAGAAAATGAATGTGAGGGAGAAAATAGCGAACGATTCATCAATCGATATTTCATAGTTGATGATGGGGGATATTCCGTTTCTCCAGATGTAACATTGGATTATAAATATGCCAATACTGATTTTTCTGGTGGAAATGATAAAATCAATGAAAATTCAATGGGACTTTTGTGGTGGAATTCTGCTTTGGGAAAATGGAATTACCCTCTAACGGGTAATTTGGATGCGGCAAACAACCGAATAAGTTACCGAGCTAAAAAAAATTACAAAGGTGTTTGGACCCTTTCTGATACAACGCCTTTTCCAAGAGCCGCATTTGTATTTAGTGGATTTTGCCAGAACGACAGCATTACTTTTAGCTCTCAAGGTAGCACAAGTACTGATAAAATCGTTCAATGGGTTTGGAATTTTGGCGACGGGGGAATCTCTACTAAACAAAAGGCCATTCACTATTATTCGACTTCTGGAACTTTTGATGCTCAATTGGTTATACGTTCTCAATCGGGATGTTTTGATACTACATATAAAAAAGTCCAAATTCAACCTTCCCCTACCGCCCAATTTATAATTGACGATACTTGTGAAAATGCATGGGTTAAATTTGAAAGTAAAAGTTGGCCAGGAGCAGGATTTTTAGGCGATCAAATTTGGGAATTCGGAGATGGCACACCCTCTGTAAAAAGTGCAAAAACATCGCATTATTACGGCGCTGTGGGTATTCCTGATGTTTCTCTAATTGTATTCAATTCAAAAGGTTGCAAAGACACCATGAGTCGTCAAGTTTTCATTGCTCCCCAACCCTATGCCTATATAGACTTTAAAAACGATTGCCAGGGTACGCCCATCAATTTCACTCATGGATCTACTGCGGGTGGAGGAAATATCATCAACAAATGGTGGGATTTTGGCAATGGAAGAAGATCTTCCAACGACGCTGAGTCAGTAATCTACACGGAATTTGGAAATTTTCCTATCACTTTTGCTGTGGAAAATAGTTATGGTTGTATTGATTCGGCCATAAGTTCAATAGAAATTTACCCAAGAGCTATTGCCGATTTCCAATTCTCCCCAGATGATAACCCCAAAATGTTGTCTGATATTTTATTTACTAACTTATCGCAATACGATGAATCATGGGACTGGGATTTTGACGATGGATATTTCACTGCACTCGAAAATCCCATACACCAATTTCCAAATCACAGCACATACAACGTACGGTTGATTTCCAATACCCAATACAATTGTGCTGATACCATCGTAAAGCCCATCACGGTTAAAAGCATACCTCTTTATTGGTTTCCAGAAGCCTTTACACCCCAAAACAGTATTGGTAGAAATGACCATTTTGGTTTGACAACACCGTTGACTATTTCGGATTATGAATTGCGAATTTTTAATCGATGGGGTCAAATTGTTTTCCAAACCAGCGATGTCAATGAGAAATGGAATGGTGAATTTAACGGCGTTGAATGTGTTCCTGGTCAATACATTTACACTGCAACGTTCATGAGCCCTGAAAATGAAATTCAGGTTCACCAGGGAACCGTTTTATTGATTAAATAATATTATTGCCCTCTCCAAATGATGCTATTGCGGTGCAATTCAAGAAGTCCGCGCTGTTCCATCTTTTTCAAAAGCCTAGAAACCACCTCTCTTGAGGTGTTTAAATCATTGGCTATTGCTTGGTGAGAGACAGTTATATTGTTAGTTTTAATCCGTTTGGCTTCTTTGATTAAATAAAACTCCAAGCGTTCGTCCATGCCTCGAAAAGCGACTGAATCTAACACGGCCAGTACTTCTTCGAATCTATTTCTGTATGAATTTATAACAAATTCTTGCCAAGATTGATACTCTCTAACCCATTCGTTTATTTTTACCATTGGAACCATTAACACTTCTGAATCTTCCACGGCCATTCCCATAACTTGACTCTGTTCTTGGTGCCTCAGGCACGACATTGACATAGCACATGCCTGTCCTGGCTGAAGATAATACAATAAAAATTCTCCACCTTCCTCGCCTTCTCGATAAATTTTAAGCGCGCCTCTCAATACGATGATTGCGGACGTCAGATGTTCTCCAGTTCTTATTAAAATTTCGCCTTCCTCTACTTCTTTTACTTCAGAATACTTAGAAATTTCTTGCAGTAATTCAGGTTCTATACCCGGAAATTTAAGTCGAAGATGTTCTGGTGTTATTTTCATTAGGCAGACCAAAATTACTTTTTTTTACTCATTTTCGGTGATTCTGGTGGTTTATTTACTAAAAATAGCGCTCATTTTAGGCATTTAAACCTTTATTCTGACTGATAATCACTAATTTTGGGTTATCATTTAAAATAACAATCCATTCATAGATTTTATCAATGAAAAAGTTTACCTATTTATTCGGATTGTCCATCGCCCTACTTTTTTCTCAGTGTAAGAAAAACGAAGTGAACTTTGATAAGTTCAACGATGTGACCATCAAACCAGAAGTACTTACTCCGCTTGCAAATGCAAGAGTCATTGCTTCAGATATCTTAAAACAAGACGATATCATTCAATACGATCCTGACGGATTGATTAGACTAACCTTTAAACAAGACAGTGTTTTTCAATTATCTGCTGATTCTATTTTAAAAGACGTAGCCCTTGCTGGCGCTACATCTGTTTTTAAAATTGGGGAATTGTCTATCACTGGCCAAAAAGAAACCACTTCGCAGACCTTAGATCAAATGTCGCAAAGCGCCAATGATACAGCTAAGTTATTACTGCAAATGGCCAATGGAACAACAGATACCTTTCCTGCTGTAAAATCAGACTTATTGACCATTACCAATTTAGCACAAAGTGCTGATTATGAATCTGTAAAATTATCTAATGGGTATTTGGTCTTTTCTATGACCAATGGATTACCTACCACCATCAATAAGATTCAAATTGGTATTTATGATAACGTTCCAACTCAAACTTTATTAGGTACCGCGACTTTTAACTCTGTTTTGCCAGGTGCAACGGGCAAAGACAGCATTTACCTTGGTGGTAAAACATTGAGCAATCAATTAGGATATAATATTCCAAGCATTGACATTGCAAAAAGCTCTGCTCCGGTACTAATTGATTTGCAAGATGAAGTGACTATTGAAGTAACCTACAACAATATGAAGTGCATAGGTGGCAAAGCAAAAATACCTCAGCAAGTATTACCCGTTCAAAATATTGCACTTGACTTATCAGATCCTAATTTAGATGCCAGAATAAAGAACCTAAAGTTTACAACGGCTCTTCTTCCAATTAAAACAACTTCAAGCATCAATACCACGGTAAAAGTAGGACTAGAACTCCCAGATGCAACACTTAACGGAAGTCCCATTGCTAAACAAGAAATCACTGTTCCCACAGGGTTTGTGAATTCTAGCGTGGATTTGAGCGGTGCCCAAATATACTTGGGTGCAGATACTGCTAAAGAATACAACATTCTTCGAATGGCTGTTTATACTGAAGTTGCTGCTAGCAATGGATTGGTCATGTTTGATTCTTCTGACTATATCCAAATTGATTTTGATGCAAGCGGTGCTCGTTTTGATTACATCGATGGATATTTAGGAAGTAAAACCTTCGACATCAATATTGAAAACATGGATGTAAGCCAGCTTGCTGAATTAGGAAAAGGCATTACCATGGCCAATCCCTCGATGCATGTTTACGTAGATAATTCATTTGGTTTCCCCATTTTGGTTAAACTCGATATTACTGCCAAAGATGCTCAGGGAAATGCATTGCCCATGAATGCTCCTGACATGGCATTCCCTTATCCCACCATAGCAGAAAAAGGACAAACAAAATCTCAAACATTTGCCATTGATAAATCTAATTCAAAAATAGTTGAATGTTTAGGCATGCCTGCTGTTTTGTTTGATGTAAAAGGACAGGCGCTGATGAATCCTGATGGATTTACCGGCCAATACGTAGATCATATTACACAGACTAGTGCCATTACCATAGGTTTTGACGCAGATATTCCGATGACCTTTACTGCCAAAGATTTCACTTACAGAGATACATTGGAAGAGGGTTCTTCGTTGAGAGGACTTCAAGATTTTGACTTGTTGGAACTTAAAATTAAAACCATCAATGGATTCCCATTGGGTGGGTCTTTAGATTTGGTCTTCACAGATTCTCTTTATAATCCTATCGACTCTTTGGTAGATGTAACATTGTTGCAATCTGCAGTGGTTGATGCGAATGGTCGTCCCACAAAAGCAACAGAAAACATGTCTACGTTCTTGATGAATGATAAAATGCTAGATAAGTTGAACGAAAAGCAGGTGAAACATATCATCCTTAAAACCAATTTTAGCTCATATAACGATGGAAGCCAACCCGTTAGCATTTACACCAATTGTAGATTGGATGTTTCATTGGCATTCCGTGCAAAATATACTCAAACCCTATAAATCACCAACATGAAAAAGATCATTTTAATTGCCTCATTTTTAGGAGTTTGGGTAAACAACCAAGTTAAAGCTCAAGAAATATTTGAGTTAAATAATCGTCACTTCAGCCAATCGCATTTGAATAATCCTGCTTTTTTACCTCAGTATAAGTTGAGTTTAAGCATGGGGCGATCATCGGTTGGATTGGGTTTGGCAGGATTTAATCTGAATTCCATATTCAATTCTACGGAAACTGCCAATCAAACTATTACACGTTTGATAAATGAACCCGACAAACAGTTTGGGGCTGATATTTTCTCACGTAACGAGTTATTTCATTTTGGTTTTAGAAGTTTAAAATCGTATTTGTCTTTCAATTCGAGCATGGTTACAGAGGGTTCGGTGAGAATGCCAAAAGATATGTTGGGGTTGGCATTTTTCGGAAACTCGGCTTATATAGGACGTGATGCTAATCTTGATTTTAGCGGAACCGAATTTCAGAACTACATTCAGAATACTTTAAGTTATGGCCGAAATATAACCAATGAATTATCTATAGGTGTTAATCTCAGTCAATTGAATGGTTTGGCTTATATGGGATTTGATAGAGCATATATGTCAATCAATACCGATACGGGTACCTCTAGTATTTATTCAATGTCTATTACCGGTGAGCTCGATGGAAAAGCATCTCTCGTTGGAGGTAGTATTGCGTCAGTATTGAACGACTCTAATTATAACATCACTGATGTAATCAACAACAATTTGAGTAATGGATTTAATCCTATTTCATCAAACCGCGGTTTTGCCGCCGGATTTGGTGCAGTGTACAGATTGAATGAGCGTTGGAGATTTTCAGCATCGGTTCAGAATCTTGGATCAATCATGTGGGATTATGGTGTTGAAAGCGTAAAAATGAATCAAAGTACATGGACTTGGAATGGTTTGGATACCAACCAAATTTCTGATTTCAATGACAATACAATTAGTAACATCATTGACACGGCCATCGGTACATTTGAAGTGAAAGCCGGTAGCATTTCTTCCTTTGAAAGAAAATTAAAACCTCGCTATAACATCGGTGCAGAGTTTTTCTTGCACCCTAGAACTCTTGTTCAAGTTTTTGGAGGGGTTGGTTATGGCGTAAAGGGCGATAAAGCTTTTGTAAGCACCAGCATCCACCAAGAGTTGAATGAATTTTTGGATTTGCGATTGAGCTACAGTTATTTTGATCCGACCGGCATAGCAAATCACCGAGTAGGATTGGGAATGAGTTTGAATTTAGGTCCATTACAAGCTTTTTTTGCAGTAAATGACATTCTAGCGCCCATAAACTATGGAAGCACCACCGGCATTTCAGGGATGGCAGGTATCAATATAAACATCATCACTTGGAAAGACCGTGACCATGACATGACTCCAGACCGCAAAGACAGTTGCCGCAAGGTATATGGCGTTTTGAGCAATAAGGGTTGTCCTTACGGATTCTTAGGCGAGTCAATGAATGGCGAAGAAGAGATGACTGGAGATGCAACAGCACTTGAAACAACCTCTGATGCTACAGCCATAGAAATAGAAAAGAGCCCGTCAGTTGGAACTGCACAACCATACACAGAGGTATCTGCGGAAGAAGCTGCTATGGAAAAGCCTAAAAAAGTAAAGAAAGAAAAAGCCCCAAAGGCTCCAAAAGAACCAAAGCCTGCAAAAGAAAAGAAAAAGAAAAAAGAAGCAGATGCTACTGACTTAATGAACAATTAAATTACCGCCCAAATTGGGGATAATGATAGAGGAGTCTTTACGAGACTCCTTTATTGTTTCTAGCATTTTCTGCGGATAACAAACGGGTTCATCAGAAAGGTCAAATGTGCCATAATGCATGGGAATCATGTATTTTGCATTTAAATCTTTAAACGCTTGATAGGCTTTCTCTGGCGATGCGTGGTTGGTTTCCATAAACCATTCTGGTTCAAAGGCTCCTATTCCCAAGATGGCATAATCAATATCTGGAAATAACTCAGCAATCTCCTTATAATGTGAGCTATAGCCAGAGTCACCACCGAAATAAATTGTTTTTCCTCCAATTTTTAAAATAAAAGAGCCCCACAGACGTTTATTGGTGTCAAAAAATCCGCGTTTTGCCCAATGTCGTGTAGGTAAGAAATACAATTCAAATGAATCGGTTTGGTATTTTTGATACCAACCGGCTACTTGTCCTTCTGAACCTTTTAAAAATTGCTTCAGAATTTTATCCATATTCAATCCTGAATAAAACTTCAAATTTGGGTTCAACTTCTTCAATAGTTTCAAACTTCGCTTGTCGCAATGATCACGATGATCATGCGACATCAAAAGGTAATGAGATTGAGGCAATTCTTCAACTTGAACAGGAAGTTTTGAAAACCGTTTGAGAACCGTTGCTTTCCCAAAAACAGGATCCGTGATGAACTGGATGCCGTTGATTCTGATGACGAATGTGGCGTGCCCCAACCAAAAAATACCATCGGTAGTATCTGATTTTAAAGCATTTAGATCTTGTGCAATAGGCAACTGGAAGGTATCGTTTTTTTTCTCTAGTTCGTAAGGATTTTTCATTTTCTTCCATTTCATAACATCCGAAAATGACTTATTCATTGGGTACTGGGGGTGAAAAAATCGGCCTTTAATTGTAGGATTTCCGCTCCAACTAGATGGTTTACCTGGTATGAAAGGCAAATCGGGATTAAATACTTGTGACATTAAAGAAGGTGAAATCAGAATATAAAAAAACAACAAAAGCAATCTCAATTTGTTCATAATTCAACAGCAGGTTTTAGGGCTTTTTTCCATTCATTTAACTCGTATAGTGCTTGAAAAACATCCGAAATACCAATTACTTCAATGATGAATGCTTTATCCGTTTGTTTGGCATTGTATTTATTCGGTTGAGTGGCTACCATCCCTATGAGCATGGTGAAAGCCTCGGATTGATAAACAGGCGCTGCAGCATCCCCTGGAAAAAAACAGCGCATTTTGGTGGGTAACAGGGCTACTTTTTCAAGGCCTAATTCTTTGGCGGCCCACTTTAACCTGACCGAATCTACCAATGCAAGAACTTCGTCTGGAGGCCTACCAAAACGGTCCTTCAATTCCTTGATAAATCCTTGCAAACCCAATTCTGTGTTGATGTTTGATAACTCACTATACAAACTAATTCTCTCCGAAGTTTGGGTCACATATTCCGAGGGAATTAAGATCTCATAGTGTGTATCAATTTGACAATCACGACTTTCAATATTGATTTCTTGAGGATTGTCAAAAATGTCTCTAAACTCTTCTTGTTTCAATTCTTGAACGGCTTCATCCAGGATTTTATGGTACATATCAAAGCCCATATCAGCAATGAACCCGCTTTGTTCTGCGCCCAATAAATTCCCGGCACCGCGAATATCTAGGTCGCGCATGGCCACTTGGAAACCGCTGCCTAGTTCTGAATATTCTTCCAAAGTTCTCAAACGCTTTCGAGAATCTTCAGGTAAAACTGAAAGCGGTGGTGACAATAAATAACAGAAAGCTTTGATGTTTGAACGCCCCACTCTACCCCTCATCTGATGCAAGTCTGAAAGTCCAAATAGGTGAGCATTGTTGATGATAATGGTATTGGCATTGGGAATGTCAAGCCCACTTTCAATGATGCTGGTAGCAACAAGCACATCATATTCACCCTCAATAAAACGAACCATCACATCTTCCAATTCATGACCTTCCATCTGTCCGTGAGCCACACAAACTCTGGCTTCGGGCACCTCTTCTTCGATAATACGGGCCAATTCATGGATGTCTTTGATGCGTGTATGAACCAAAAATACCTGTCCACCACGAGAAATTTCATCCAAAACTGCACGACCCAGAATATCTCTTGAAAAAGTAGCTAATTCCGTATGAACGGGTTGTCTGTTGGGAGGAGGTGTATTAATAATGCTCAAATCACGTGCACCCATCAAGCTAAAGTGCAAGGTTCTTGGTATGGGTGTAGCCGTTAACGTAAGGGTATCTACGTTAACACGAATGCTTTTGAGTTTTTCTTTAGCTCCGACGCCAAATTTTTGCTCTTCATCAATGATTAGTAAACCTAAATCTTTGAATTTGATGTCTTTGCCAATCAGACGGTGGGTACCAATGACTACATCAACCTTTCCAGCGGCAAGTTTTTCAATCACAGCCTTTTGTTCTTTGGCCGATTTAAATCTGTTGAGATACTCAACGGTTACTGGAAAACCAGAAAATCGCTTAGTAAATGTTCGGTAATGTTGCTGAGCTAAAATAGTGGTAGGCACTAAAACTGCTACTTGCTTTGAATCGCAGACCGCTTTAAACGCAGCCCGCATCGCCACTTCTGTTTTCCCGAAACCCACATCGCCACAAACCAAACGATCCATGGGCTGCTCGTTTTCCATGTCCTTTTTTACCGCCTCAATTGCTTTGCCTTGATCAGGTGTGTCTTCGTAAAAAAACGAGGCTTCAAGTTCCAATTGAAGGTAATTATCTGGCGCGAATGCAAATCCTTTTTCCTTCTTTCGTTGAGCATACAACTGAATCAACTCACGGGCAATGTCTTTAACTTTCTTCTTGGTGTTCTTTTTTTGTTTGTCCCATGCAGGTGAACCCAATTTGTGCAATGAGGGCGCAGTACCATCTTTACCGGTATATTTAGAAATTTTATGAAGGCTATTTACAGAGACGTACAATAAGTCATTGTCTCTGTAGACCAATCTGAGGACTTCCTGATTCACCCCGTTCATTTCCATTTTTTGAAGCCCGGCAAACCTTCCAATTCCGTGATCTATATGTGTCACAAAATCTCCCGGCTTCAAATGCCTTAGCTCTCTCAATGTCAATGTATTGCCACTGTTAGAAGCTCTTGATTTGGGTTTGTAATATTTATCAAAAAGTTGATGCTCTGTAATGAAAGCCATCTTTAAATCCGCATCAACAAAACCAGCTGCAAGCCCAGTATAAACAGGTGAAAACTGCTCGTCTTGATCGGTACTTTTTAAAAGTACTTGCAACCGTTCAATTTGTCTGTTATTATCGCTAAAGACCAAAGTTTTATACCCTTTTTGGTGCTGGCTTTGCATCCATTCTTTGAGCAATTCTATGTTTCGTTTGAATATGGGCTGTGGTTCTTGATTGAACGTAATGCTCTGGTGCTTGTCTGTAGGCCTTTCACCACCCATAAAAACCTGAGTAAATTTCTGTACTCCGTTGAACCATTCTTTTGGGGTCAACCAAATTTCCTTTGGATGCTTGGGGATGTGCTCCGCTTTGAGATCAACAGCACTCTGATGATCTTGAAGATACCGTTCCCAAGCCTTTGCCAATTTCTCCAATTGCGAAGGCATATCAATAGACATCAACAAGGTGTCTTCAGGAAGGTAACTAAATAGCGAAGTAAAGGTATTTTGATGGGTATCCGACTGAATCTTTGGTACCAAGGTAAAATGGGCCATTTCCTTGATAGACAACTGCGAATTGACATCAAAAGCACGAATACTTTCAATGATGTCACCATCTAATTCCATCCTAAAAGGATACTCGTGAGCAAAAGAAAAGAGATCAACAATTCCCCCTCTAATGGAAAATTGTCCGGGTTCCATAACAAAATCCTCTCTTTCAAAGCTGTTTTCATGAAGAAAATCAATGAGAAAGTCAATGTCTAGTTTTTGTCCGCGGGCAATTTCAAATGAATTAGATTCTAGGGTATTTCGTTCTACCACCAATTCGGCCAAGGCCTCTGTATACGTTATTACAATTCGTCTATTGTTCTTACGTAAGGCATTGAGGGTTTCAATGCGCTCCTGCACATTCATGGCATGTTCTCTTTGGGGAGAAAAACTCTTGACGAAAGAATCAGGCAAGAAATAAATGGGTTGTCCGTTAAGGAGATTTTCCAGATCGGATTTGAAATATTGTGATTCTTCTTTGTTCGGAAGAACAATCAATAAAGGTCTTTGGGTTTCGGCAAAAACCGCAGCACATGCAACACTCCCACCAGAACCCGCCAATCCTTGCAGATACAGTAACTTGGAAGACTTCACTCCTCCCAGTAATTCTTGTATGGCCTCAGATTCTCTGAGTTTGTTTAAAATGTCTTTGGTATTCATTTGCGAGCCATCACCTTCAACGCAGCCTCAACCACATTGGGGGTATCAAGTCCGTATTTTACCAAAAGTTCATCAGGCGTACCGCTTTCACCAAAAGAATCGTTTACTGCAACCATTTCAAGCGGTTTGGGTAACTTTCTAGATAATAATTGAGCCACTGCATCACCCAATCCACCATTCATTTGATGTTCTTCTGCTGTCACCACACAACCCGTTTTTTGAACAGACGCTAAAATAGCCTCTTCGTCTAGGGGTTTGATGGTGTGAATATTGATAATTTCTGCACTGATGCCTTTTTCTGCAAGTAAATGACCTGCTTCAATGGCTTTCCAAACTAAGTGACCGGTTGCCAAAATGGTAACGTCGGTACCTTCGCTAAGCATTAATGCTTTTCCGATGATAAAAGGGGTATCTTCAGATATAAATACAGGCCATTTTGGACGTCCAAATCTCAAATAAACCGGACCGTGATGGTCAGCAATTGCAATCGTTGCTGCTTTGGTTTGGTTGTAATCACAAGGATTAATTACCGTCATTCCAGGCAGCATTTTCATCAATCCAATGTCTTCCAAAATTTGGTGAGTAGCACCGTCTTCTCCCAATGTTAATCCAGCATGAGAAGCACAAATTTTCACATTTGCATGAGAATAAGCAATACTCTGACGAATTTGATCGTACACACGGCCGGTTGAGAAATTGGCAAAGGTTCCTGTGAATGGGATTTTACCTCCTAATGCAAAACCAGCTGCTACACCCATCATATTGGCTTCGGCAATTCCTGCTTGATAGAATCTTTCAGGAAATTCACCTTGAAAGTGATTCATGAGCAAAGAACCGGTTAAATCAGCACACATGGCTACTACGTTGGGATTTGTGCGACCTAATTCAAGGAGTCCAGCTCCAAATCCGCTACGCGTGTCTTTTTGTCCTAGTATTTCGAAATGTTTCATTGAAGATTTTTATAACGATAATGAGGTATTAATACCTGATGTAATGCTAAAGGGTTTTTTACGGGTGTACAGAGTTCTGGTTTCGCTTTTGGGACGATAAACCACTTCGTAATTTCCCGGTTGAATGATCAATTCATGTCGGCCTGCGGTTGTGGGAAGGTCCATCACCCAAACCATTTTACCATCTTTCACTTGAAAAACAGCACCTTGAATATCTTTGGCCAACGAAAGTTGCAACATTCCAGGAGCCGGAATCTCAATGACGGTGGTTTTGTTCTGACTCACTTGAACGTCCTTAAAAACTAGCCTAGGAACCGAAAGAACTTCAAGATCGTATGCCCCAGTCAAGTATTTTTGAGTGGAATTGAACGGCTGATTATGCAAAATCCCACATTGATCTTTAACTTTTACAATGGCTTCTAACTGCCTGTAACGGGTAATTCCACCCACTTTCAGCAAAATATTACCTCTTGGAGTATTTGCTGCAATGGTATTGTGTCGACCTCCTACCAATTCAATATTCGCCATATTTACCGGTGGCAGAGAATGTACCGTCATGTTGTACTTTCTCAGAGGATCCAAATACAAGGTATCAGGAATTCCCTTACCGTTCATGGTATGAACAAAGTACTCCACCGATTCATTGGTTTGTTGGTCGTATAAAGTGATGGGTATGTCGGTTTCTAGTGGACGGCCTTGTAGATCTAAAAGGTTAATTTGAGCGCTTGTATTATTCAAAACTTGAGAAACAATGACGCCCATTACTTTTTGAAACTGCGAAGCATCTTCGGCGTTGAAATACTTTCCTGCACAAGAATAAGCGGTTCTGAATTTTTCTGAATCCGTTCCAAGTCCAATGATGAAAGGCCTCAATACAATGCCTTTTTTCTGGAGGACTCTACTGACTTCGCAAGGGTCACCTGGACATTCTTCTACACCATCAGTAATGACAATGATCACGTTTCTGGCGGTTTTATCTGCTGGGAAATCGTTTTCAGTAGCCAGCAATGATTGAGTGATGCTGGTGTATCCCAGTGGTTTGATTGACTTTAATTTTTTATTGAACTCTTTGTGATTGTATGGACCAAAAGGCACTTCCAATTTAGTATCGTTACAGTCTCTGAGTTCGTTCGGTTTATTGTGTCCAAAAACGCGAAGTCCCATCTCTAGATCTGGAACAGTTCTAAGAGAGTCAACCATTCTTGACATCAAGGTGATGGCAATAGACCATCTGTTTGATGTTTCCATGGGCTCAAGCATGCTACCGCTTCCGTCGAGAAGAAAGAGAATGCGCGTTTTCCGTCCGGGGAAGGCATTTTGAATTTGCGCGTTTAGAGGAATACACCCGAGAGCGCATCCCCAGAAAAGTAAAATCCAACTGATCTTCCTGAAATTCATTAAATATTAATAATCACCTAATTCGGTTACAGGTAATTGCGCTAGGGCTTTTTCTAGTTGTTCATCACTAGGGGCTTTGCCATGCCAAGCATGGGTTCCCATCATAAAGTCTACCCCTTGACCCATTTCGGTTTTCATGATAATAACAATGGGTTTTCCTGCACCTAAATTCGACTGTGCTTGAGGAACAACCGAGTGTATGCTTTCATAATTATTACCATCCATTTCTAGAACCGTCCAACCAAAAGCTTCAAACTTTGATTTTAGTTCGGTAATGCCCATAACATCACCCGTTGAACCATCAATTTGTTGTTGATTAAAATCAACGGCAACAATCATATTATCAACCTTATTGTGGGCTGAAAACATAACTGCTTCCCAAATTTGACCTTCTTGAAGTTCACCATCGCCGGTTAACACCCAAACGGTAGAGGTATCTTTATCTAATTTTTTCTGAAGTGCAAATCCAACAGCAACCGATAGCCCCTGTCCTAAGGACCCTGTAGCCACACGCACGCCGGGTAGTCCTTCATGTGTAGTTGGGTGACCTTGCAAGCGGGTATTCAACTTTCTAAATGTAGCCAATTCATTGACGTTAAAATAGCCTGAGCGGGCTAAAACTGAGTAAAAAACGGGAGAAATATGCCCGTTACTCATTATAAACACATCTTCGCCATTTCCTGCGGGGTCGAATTTCTGGGGATTGTGATTCATGTATTGAAAATACAACGCGGTCAGATAATCTGCACAGCCCAAAGAACCACCTGGGTGTCCGCTATTCACAGCGTGTACCATACGGAGGATATCGCGACGAACTTGACGCGAAACCACGGAAAGAGGGAGGTTATTGCTCATAAAGGATACAAAGTTAACCGATAATTGCCTGCTAATATTCACAAGTTATTCGTTATATTTGCGGGTTAATTGTAAACTATGCGCACAAAAATCTTGGTTTGGGCATTGAGCATCTTTGTTTTGCTGGCTTCTTGCGGTGAATACCAAAAGGTGTACAAGAGCAAAGATACTTCTTTGAAGTACCAAAAGGCCATGTCCTTGTATCAAGACAAACAGTACGCTAAATCAGCTCAATTATTGGAACAATTGCGGGATATGTACCGCCGCACAGATAGTTTAGAAGTGGTATATTACCGTTTGGCAATGTGTTATTACAATTTAAAAGATTACCCATTTGCATCGCTATTTTTTAAAGACTTTACAGATAATTTCACTGCAAGCCCTAGAGCAGTAGAATGTGCTTATATGGCTCTTTATTGTGATTTCTTGGGAATTGGCTCTCATGATCTTGACCAATCAGAAACGCGTAACGTGTTGGAAGCGATGCAGAATTTCACGAATTTCCATCCCGATTCTGAGTACACTGAAAAGTGCAATCAGCACATTGATGAGCTGCGAAATAAATTGCAAAAGAAAGAATACGACATGGTCATGCAGTATTACAACATGACCGAATATAAGTCGGCAGTTACGGCAAGTAAAAATACTGTTAAACTTTACCCAGACATTCCTGAAAGAGAAGAATTGGAATACATTGCGGTGAAAGCACAATACTTGTATGCCAAAAACAGCATTGAATCTAAACGAAAAGAACGCTACCAATTGGTAGTTGAGAATTTCGAAGACTATAAGTACAACAACCCTCCTAGCAGCAAACACTACGAAGAATGCAAAAACTTTGCAGAAACCAGCAAAAAGGAGATTAAAAAAATGGAAGAACTTTTATGAACATAAAAAGTAAAAATCAAGCAGAGACCCGTGATTTGAAAATCATGGAAGAACAAACCGAGAGTGTTTATTTAACCACCGCTATCATTTCGCGCAGAGCTGACCAAATTGCTGAAAAGCAAAAAGAAGAATTGCGCAATCGTTTGGAACCTTTCGCGCACGACTCTGACAATCTTGAGGAAGTTCAAGAAAATCGTGAACAAATTGAAATCAGTTTGATGTACGAGCGCATGCCGAAGCCTACACTTTTGGCTACTCACGAGTACATTGACGGAAAAACCTACTGGAGAATGCCTGAAGCTCCAGCCAATGATCCAAAATAAGAACATATTGATCGGAATTACGGGCGGCATTGCCGCCTATAAAATTCCGCTTTTAGTTAGGTTGCTTAAACAAGCCGGTGCCAACGTACAAGTCATTTGTACTGAATCTGCTTTGCAATTTGTAACCGCTCAAACACTTTCCGTTCTATCGGAAAACAAAGTACACTCTGAATTTTTTGACCCTGAAACCCATCTTTGGAACCACCATGTAAACCTTGGGCTTTGGGCAGATGCATTCATGATTGCCCCTGCAGGTTCTAATACCTTAGCCAAAATGGTTCAAGGGCAATGCGATAACCTTTTACTTACCACTTACCTATCAGCTCGCTGTCCGGTTTGGGTTGCACCTGCCATGGATTTAGACATGTACGAGCAGCCAGGAGTGAAAGTGAATCTTGCAACATTGGCCTCTCGTGGAGTTCATGTTATTGATGCTGAAGAAGGCCCGTTGGCTAGCGGATTAACTGGCAAAGGCCGAATGGCTGAACCAGAAACCCTATTTCAAGTCTTGAATGATTATTTTGCTCCGCCCATTACAGGCTGGTTGGGTAAAAAAGTGTTGGTAACTGCAGGACCTACTTATGAAGCCATTGATCCCGTTAGGTTTATTGGCAATCACAGCTCAGGTAAAATGGGCATTTCTATTGCCGAAGCGCTTGCAAACTTGGGTGCAGATGTAGAATTGGTCTTGGGCCCTACCCATTTAGAAATTTCTAAAAATCGGTATGCCGGAAATATTTCTATATCAAGAGTTCAATCGGCAAAACAAATGCTTCAGGTATGTGAAGACTTGTTTGGGCATTGCGATGGCTTAATTATGTCGGCAGCAGTGGCAGATTATACTCCGGAAGATGTGGCACCCGAAAAAATTAAAAAATCAGAAGAACGCATTTCACTGAATTTAGTTAAAAACCCCGACATACTTTTTGAACTTTCTACTCACCGACGTGAAAATCAGTTTTCGGTGGGTTTTGCTTTAGAAACTCAAAATGGCGAAGACAACGCCCTTCAAAAATTACAAAAGAAACATTTAGATGCCATAGTATTGAATATGGTTAATGAAAACACAGGATTTCAGAGTGAAACCAATAAAATTGTCATTTTGGATAAAAAAGGGCAAAAAATGGAGTCTGATTTAAAATCAAAAACAGATATTGCGGTTTACCTTTTGGAACACTTAAATACGATTTTATTCAACGATGAGAACGAATACCGTCACCAAAAATAGTTTCAAAATACTTTTTGCCTTAGTTGCTGCTTTTTTTTCAACCCATCCTTTGGATGCTCAAGAAATTAATGCTTCGGTTCAAGTTGTTGCACCCCGTGTTCAACAATCCGATAAAAACATCCTCCAAACCCTGCAAAACAGCATTCAACAGTTCATAAACAACCGCAAATGGACGGAAGACAAGGTTGAGATGGTAGAACGAATTGATGTTTCCTTGTTCATGGAAATCACTGATTTTGAAAACAACAACTTTACCGGTACGGTTCAACTTCAAGTCATAAGACCTGTCTATAACTCCACCTATAAAACTACGGTTCTTCAGTTTAATGATGACGACGTATCCTTTAGTTATCGCGAATTTGAGAATTTAGATTACCAGGAAAACATGAATATGAATGATCTTACCACCTTATTGGCTTATTACGTTTACATTGCCTTAGGAGTTGATCATGACAGTTTTGGTGAATTAGCTGGCAGTGAACATCTTACAAAAGCACAGAGCATTGTCAATCTAATGTCAAATAAACCCGGTTGGAATCAGGGCGATGGAAAAGGATTTAGAAATCGTTTTTATCTAGCAGAAAATTTAACAAGTCCAAGATTCAAGGAATTTCGGGAGTTAAGCTACAAATATCACCGTTTGGGACTGGACCAATTTCACGAAAATCCCGAAAAAGGAAGAAAAGTAATCACAGAGACTTTACAAAAAATACAAGAGGCCTCACAAAACAATCGAAACTCTTTGATGCAAAAATTGTTTTTCACTACAAAATGGCCTGAACTTGTTGAGATATACAAAGGAGCCACAGCAGCCGAAAAAGCAAACGTGACTAAACTCCTCATGGATATAGACCCAACCAATAGTAAGCGCTACGAAAACATTAAGACATGATTGTAAGAACTGAAACTATTGACTCCCGCATTGAAACCTGGTTAGACGAGAACCAACCCGATAAAATTGTAGTGATTGTATCGCAAACCAGTAAATTATTGTGTTTGCCAAAACTTCAAATACATTTAAAACTTGATAATATCATTTATGAAGTTCCTGACGGTGATGACTGTAAAACTATGGGTTATTGCCAAGATTTATGGGAAGTAATGCTCAGAAATGATGTTAGCAGAAACTCATTGGTGATTGCCGTTGGAGGTGGGGCCGTTTTAGATTTCGCAGGATTTTGTGCATCTGTTTACATGCGTGGAATTCCGTGTATCTATGTTCCCACTACCTTATTATCAATGGTTGACGGTTCTGAAGGAGGTAAAACAGGAATTAATTTTTATGGCACCAAGAACATCATAGGATCATTTACTGAACCCGTTAAGATTTTAAGAAATGTCGATTTTTTAGAATCCTTACCTGAATTCGAAGTTCTTTCCGGTTGGGCTGAAATAATCAAACACGCTATCATCAGCAACGGTGTTTTATGGAATTATATCCAAGAAGGTATTCCATCTTTAAATAATACGGATTTATGGATGGACATTATTCGTGAGAATATAACATTTAAGAGAAGAATTGTTGAAAGTGATTTTAAAGAAAAAGGCGAACGTAAATTATTGAATCTTGGACACACCATTGGACATGGTTTAGAGGCTCTGTATTTTGAAAATCCAGATGTTACTCACGGTAATTGTGTAGCTAATGGTATTTATTGGGAAACGCTCCTTGCCGTGGATGCCGGTTTTACAGATCCTTCATTATTAGAGACAATCGAAAAACTGATCTATCCAACCTATCCAAAAATTTATTGGGGCACAGACGATGTTGAACCGCTTGTTTCATTGCTAATGCATGACAAGAAGAATCGCAACGGAAAAATACAATTTACACTGCCAATCAATGTTGGAAGTTGCAAATTTGATGTAGAAATCAGCGACGCAAACCTTCGCTATTTCTTGAATAAACATGCGGTTGTGAATGAACCTTCAGAAATTTGATATACCCAAATCCAAAAGTGAATCTCACCGGGCATTAAGCTTACTTTATCTTGCTCATCAGCGTCTCGACGAGTTGGAAAATCCATCCAATTCTCGCGATACACAAATTTTAATTCAAAATTTAACCTCCAACTCAACGGAATTAGATTTTTTCGATGCGGGAACTCCAGCAAGAATTGCTCTTGCCTTATTCTCCTTTGAAGGTAAAAAAGTTACCCTTAAAGGCAATGAAAGTCTAAACCGAAGACCCATCAAAGCGCTTGTAGATGTTTTAAATGATCTTGGAGCCAACATTGAATATCTTGAAAATGAAGGCTATTTTCCTTGTACCATCAATGGAAAGTTAAATTCATCACTCATACCTTCAGATGGTACTATTGTTGTTGATCGCACTATGAGTAGCCAATTTGTTACGGCTCTTATGCTCGTATCCAGTCAATTCACCCATCTTCCAAAAATCAACATTGAACTTGTTGGTACAGCCCACTCTCAATCTTATATTCATCTTACTCGAAATATTTTGCAGAAATTCCAAATTCCGTGTACCTACATTGAAACAGAGAATCGCATTGAAATTAAACCACATACTCCGGTTGTCCCCAAAAAATTACGAGTAGAATCAGATTGGTCTTCTGCACTTTATGGAATACAACAATTATTAGCGAAAACCTGGACCAATCAGGCTAACAATCAAGTTTTTATTACTGACCTTAAATTCCCATCGGCTCAAGGCGATTCACAAAGCCTCTCAATTTTCGAACAGCTTGGAATAAAATTTAACCCTACCGATGATGGAATCACTTTTTCTGCAGAATTCCTTCATTTATCTGACAACGATTTCCAAATAGACTGCCGCAACTTTCCAGATGCTGTTCCATCGTTGGTTAGCACCTTTGCAATGGCTTGGTGGTATAAAAAAAATCATTTCTTCTCTGTGATTTTTGAAGGCATAGGGAATCTACGATCGAAAGAAAGTGATCGCATTGAAGCTATTCAATTCAATCTAAACAAATTCGGATTTGAATTCATAGAACTAAACGATGAGAATTTCCAATTGCAGAAAATAGCTAATTTTCAAATTGCCAACTCAGAGAACATGGAAATTAAAACTTTCCACGACCATCGCATTGCTATGTGTTTTTCACCATGGAAAAGGCTATACCCAAATCTAGAATTTGACGATTACGCTTGCGTTGAAAAGAGCTTCCCAAATTTCTGGAATCAAATCAATTTTTAATCTTGGCATTCTGCCAAAGCGCTTCCATTTCGTCTAGAGACATATCATTCAGTCCCTTCCCTAAATTCTCAGCCTGTACTTCCATGCTTTGGAATCTGGTTTTGAACTTAATATTGCATCTTTCGAGCGCAGTGTCAGGATTGATGCCTTTTAAACGGGCAAAATTGATGAGCGCAAATAAATAATCTCCAAACTCTTCCTCTTGGTGTTCTTTGGTATCTGCCTCTTGAAACTCTTGCCATTCTTCCTCAACCTTTTCGTAGGCAAGATCTGCAGAATCCCAATCAAAACCCACCTGAGAGGCTTTCTCTTGCATTCTGAAGGCTTTAACAATGCTGTTTAATCCTTTTGGAACCCCATCGAGCACCCCGTTTTTCTTTTGGCCTTTTTCTTGGAGCTTGATCTGTTCCCAATTTTTCAATACTGTTTCAGAATCACTCGCCACAACATCTCCGTAAATATGGGGATGCCTGCGAATCAACTTCTGTATCAAAGAATCACAAACCTCACCCACGTCAAACAAACCCTGCTCACTGGCTATTTTAGAATAAAAAACGATATGCAACAGCAAATCACCTAGTTCCTTTTTTACCTCATTTGGATTGTTTTCCAAAATGGCATCGCTCAATTCGTGCACCTCTTCAATACTCAGCGGACGTATGCTCTCCCAGGTTTGTTTCATATCCCAAGGACATTTTTCCCTGAGGTCGTTCATAACGTCTAACAGACGAGAAAATTGTTCTAATATGTCGTTTCTTTCCATCAGTTTGTCGTTTTCGAGCCAGATTCTAACAGCAAATCCATCACCGCCAAGTGGCAAAGTGCCTCAACTATGGGAACGGCTCGAGGCAAAACGCAGGGGTCGTGCCTTCCTGCGGCTTCCAATTGAACCGGTTCATGAGATGAATTAATGGTCGATTGCATCGCGGCTATGGTAGAGGTAGGTTTGAATGCAATTTCCATGAATACGGGTTCTCCTGTGCTCATACCTCCAACGATGCCTCCAGCGTGATTGCTTGAAGTACCTATTCTACCCGTTTCTTTATTATAAATCCAAGAATCGTTGTTGTTACTACCCGTTTTAGAGGCAGCATCAAAACCATCTCCGAAGGAAATACCTTTAACCGCATTCAAACTGAGAATATAATTGCCTAAAACGGCATTCAATTTTCCAAAAACCGGCTCTCCCACTCCAAGGGGCATTCCTTGAATTGCACACGTGATCTTTCCACCGAGACTATCTCCACTGAGGCGGGCATTTTCAATGGCTTCCACCATTTTTTCTGAGGCCACAGGATCAGGACATCTCACAATAGATTGTTCAATTGCATCTTGACTGGGGATAGACTGTATAGAATCTGCTAACACATTGTAAATTTGGCTCACCCAAGCAGTCACTTCAATTTGATGGTAATTCATGAGCCATTGTTTTGCCAATGCACCTGCAGCTACCCAACCAGCAGTGATGCGAGCACTGCTCCTACCCCCGCCTCGCCAATCTCGGTGTCCGTATTTTTGATCGTACAACAAATCAGCGTGTCCGGGCCTGTAAATATCTTTCAGGTGCAAGTAATCATCGCTTTGAGCATCTTTGTTTGGGATTAAAAAGGCAATGGGTGTACCTAAGGTTTTTCCTTCAAACACCCCAGAAACCAATTGTACTTCGTCGCTTTCATTTCTTTGAGTGGTGATGGTTGATTGACCCGGTCGTCGGCGGTTCATTTCGCGTTGAATGTCTGCAAAATTCACTTCGAGTCCGGCAGGAAATCCATCCAAAACAGCACCAATGAATGCCCCATGACTTTCCCCAAAACTGGTGAGAATGAGGTTTTTTCCGATGCTATTTCTACTCATAGAACTGCAAATTTACGACTCCTTTACTTCATCCACATCACACCCGAAAAGGAATTAGGCACGAATCTTTTGCGTTTTTCGCAATATACCATGTGGAGTTTATTGATGATCAGCAAACTGCGTTTACCCTCGATTCGAAGTCCTTTATCGCTCCAATTGAATCCTTCGGTCTTATTTGAATTTCCTTTTAATTTAGAAATTTGAGGAAACGTTTTTTGCAAGGCTGAATAGAACAAATATTGATCAGAAAACGAACCGTAATTGATTTGAAGGGTATCAAATCCCGCATCGTAAGTAAAATCAAACGATTCAAACTGTGTTCCATATTTAGGACTTGAATTTTCACATGTAAAAAACGGAATTAATGATTCGCTCTGATTGATGGATACCATTTTTTTCCAATTACCAGTGGGAACTATATATTCGTTGGAATTGATGTTATTTCTGAGGTAAATTTTCGAGTTACTTTTTAAAGGAACTGCGGCACTTACCGGGCCAGTACCAGTGGTTACGGAAACCGTATCAGCCATGGTAGCCGCTTCAACTGGTGCTTCTATCGGTGCTTCTCCATCATAGTATACTGATCGCCCGTATTCATAAATCCCATAAGTCTTTAAGGTATCTCTCAACCAGTCTTTAGCTGCCCAATAGAGACCTTGGTTATAGTCGCGATAAGTATCTGATTTGAACTTTTTCAAAATAGACGGAGCAGGGATTTTAAGCATGGGCTCCAAACCGGTGACTCCGTGATTTTGAAAAAGGTAATCAACATCTTCAAAAATGGCACTCGAAATGCTGTCTGAAAGGATCACATCCTTTTGAAGTTGATTGTTCTTGATGATGCCAATTTCTTTGAGTTGATTTTGCAATCTATTCGTTTGACTGCGCTGGGAAACGGCCCATGCATTCGCACCGGGCAGAAACCAAACTACGGCTGCAACTGCGGCTAAACTGATGGGAATCAAATAGATGTAACGGTTTTTGGTTACTATCATGAAAATAGATATAAACGTCAACCAAACCGACAATCCCAACAACGAATACCTCAAAATGGTGAATCCATATTCCTGAATTCTGATTCCAGCAGCGATGTACAGCAAAATCAACAACGGCAGCAATGCAATGTAATACCCTCGGGTGTACGTATGAATCCATTTATCCTTGGCTCCGAAGGGATACAAAAGCAACAGGGCCAACATACCCGCCACCGAAAACGACAAGATCATGTTTGATACCCAACCTACAGGCAATTGCCACTTGATTAAAATTTGTCCGGAATAGGCATATAAAATGACCAAATAGATCAATACCAGCGGCAATAACACATATTGTGAGAAGGCTTTCAACGGTTTTGGAAAATCTTCTTTGTCATCCAATTGTTGGATATTTTCAGGCACACCTGATACGAAAATCAAGGTTCCCCCGATACCCAAAAGCCCAAACCAGAGATAGGCATAATAATGTCCCTTCACCTGCACTCCAAATAATTGATCTAAGGCCAATAAGGCGCCCGCAAGTCCCAAAAACAAAACCCCACAATACAATGCGGTAGTGAAACTGCGAATGAATAAGGTTTGATTGTACTGCCAAACGGCGTTGGAATTTCGCTTGTTGATAATGGGTAAAACCGCAGCCAGTAGGTGAAAAATCAGAGAATATCCCCAATACCTCAACCATACCCGATCTTCTGAATACATTCCATCAAAGTATCCGTTAAAATCGTTGTAAACACCAATCAAAATACTCAGCACCATAACCATGGGCACGTATTTCCCAATAGATAGTCTATTTCGGCCCATCAAATGAGCCGTGAAAGTCAATGGTAAAGCCAAAGAAGCAATCATACCGGCTCTCAACAGAACCCGTTCCATCATGTCATAATAAGACTTATCAGTATTGACTTCGCCTCGTTCAACACCCAACTTGATGGCCCACCATCCAATGATAGATAACGCAATACCTGCGGCTACCGTTACCGGAAAGCGTTTTACCGATTCAAAAGCTTGCTTGATGAATACCTGGGGAGATTTAAGCAACTTTATCATTACCAAATTTTTACGCGATCCTGATCTGCTTTGTACATTTTATGTCCCTCTTTCACACCGAAGGCTTCATAGAAACCGGGGTGGTTTTGCAAAGGACCTATCGCTCGGAAATAACCGGGCGAATGCGGATCTGTAACCAGTCTCATGCTCAATTCTTCGTCGCGGATTTTACTTCTCCAAATGGTAGCCCAACTCAAGAAGAAACGCTGAGGCTGTGTAAATCCATCCAATTTTTGAGCCACGGGTTCACGCTTTAAATGAATCATTAAACCGTCGTACGCCGATGCTACTCCGCCTAAATCACCAATGTTTTCACCCAAAGTGAACTCACCATTTACATATTTTCCAGGTAGCGCTTCGTAACTGCTGTATTGCTCAGCCAACTTCTTACCGCGCTCTTTGAATTGCTTCAAATCTTGCTCGGTCCACCAATTTTTCAAATTTCCATCGGCATCAAACTGTGCACCCGCATCGTCAAAACCGTGAGAAATTTCGTGTCCAATCACGGCTCCAATTCCCCCGAAATTCACCGCAGGATCGTTTCTAAAGTCAAAGAAAGGAGGCTGAAGAATCGCTGCAGGGAATACAATCTCATTATTCACAGGATTGTAATAGGCGTTCACAGTTTGAGGCGACATGCCCCACTTCGACTTATCTACGGGCTTGCCAAATTCAGCCATATTCTGAGCCATTCCCCATTTGGCCGCATTCAACATATTTTGGAAGTAACTTCCGCCCTGTGCATAGGTTTTGATGGTCAATTGGCTGTAATCTTCCCACTTGTCGGGGTAACCAATTTTCACCATCATTTTATCCAATTTTACGTTGGCTTTTTTCTTGGTCTCAGTGCTCATCCAATCCAAATTATTGATACGAACTCTGTATGCAGCAATCACGTCATCAACCATTTGCTTGGCCACTTTTTTTGCTTCCTCGGGGAAGTATTTCTCTACATACAACTTACCCAAAGCTTCGCCCAAGGTGCCATTCACTACCGCCAATGCTCTTTCTTCCTGGGGACGTTGAGCCGGTGTACCTCTCAAAGTTTTTCCGTAGAAATCAAATCGGAGTTGTTCCAATTCCTCGCTCAAATTCTCCAACCCGCCGCGCATGTCACTCCAAAGAAGCAACGCCTTCAAATCTTCCACATCTCTCTCTTTAAACATCTTAGCTGATGCTACCATGTTTTTCACATCGCCAACAATAATTTTATCGGGACTTACGCCCAAGGCTTTCAACATGCCGTCCACGTCCATCCCCTTGTGCATCTTTTTAAATTCTTTCAAACTCTTTGGATTGTATCTTTTTGCAGGATCTCTCATCTCTACTCGAGACATTTTATTCTCTGCCAAATATTTTTCCATTCCGTAAATAGTCTCAGCAATGTTCTCAGGATTTCCCTGCCAATTATACGCTTTGAACACATCAACAATAAATTTCTTATACGCCGCTTGCAACTTCACTGACTTATCATCGGTCTTCAAATAGTAATCTCTATCAGGAAGTCCCAATCCAGGTCCGTAGGAATACATGACATTCTGATTTGAGTTTTTAACATCGGCACCGACATAAAATCCCAAGAAAAAACTTCCCCCGTAAGGAGCGTATTTCACCATATAATTGGAAATATCTTTCTTGGTCTTCAAGCTTGCGATTTCCATCAAATAGGGCACCAACGGTTTCACACCTTGTTTGTTTCTGTTGGACAAATCCATCACCGACGAGTACAACGCAATGGCTTTACCTTGATCAGAATTGGCATCAAATTGCCCTGATTTTGCAGCATTTTTCAACACATCAAGAGCCATTGAATCGGCCATTTTACCGAGAGCATCAAACGAACCCCATCTACCGCGGTCACTTGGAATTTCGGTTTGTTTCATCCATTTACCATTGACAAAGGAATAAAAATCATCACCTGGATTGACACTTGAATCTATAAAATTAAGATTCAATGCGCGATAATCTCCGCCAGCCACAAACGCGGTCAACAAGGCCGCCGCCGATACGGATAGTACTATATTTTTGAACTTCATAATTATTGACAGTCTTTAAATTGCGAAGTTAGGGAAAAAAGAAATCAGTAGGTGGTTGTTGGTCGTTGGTAGAGGGTAGTTGGTAGATGGTACATGGTAGATGGTACATGGTAGATGGTAGATGGTAGATGGTAGATGGTAGATGGTAGATGGTAGATGGTAGATGGTGGTTGGTATTTGCGAAAAACGCAAAACAAGATTGATCCTTTTGCATTAATTACCAATGATTTACAATAAGTTTATCAGAGATTTGTGGCATGAATAATTACAAAAAACTCAAGGTCTGGAATCAATCTATT
>CAYPBJ010000014.1:50266-55728 GCA_964408945.1 uncultured Rhizobium sp.
AGAGATTTGTGGCATGAATAATTACAAAAAACTCAAGGTCTGGAATCAATCTATTGAACTTAATTTAGCCATCTACAAACTCTATTCTCAGCTTCCTAAATCAGATTATTTTGAATTGCAAAATCAAAGCAAGAGAGCGGCAATTTCAATTGCTTCGAACATTGCCGAAGGCTCAGGACGAGGCTCTGAAAAAGACTTCTGCAGATTTTTATACATTTCAATGGGGTCTGCTTCTGAGCTCGAATGTCAACTGTTGATATTGCAAAAACTATCTAACACTGACGTTGAACCTATCATTTCTGAGCTCGTTTCCATTCAAAAGCAACTCCACGCATTAATCAAATCGTTGTCCTCTCGTTTCCAACTATGAGTACTTGATACCGGGTCTCGGGTATCGGGATTCGGGTACCGGGTATCGGGTTCCAGGTTCCGGGTTCCGGGCTCCAGGCTCCAGGTCCAGGTCCAGAGATCCGGGTACCCTCTACCCTCTACCCTCTACCATCTACCAACCACCGTACTCAAAATCTTCCCTCTCCAACCCTTTTTTGCGAGTAAATTGACTTGGTCGTTTGGATAGGTACGGTTGGATAAAAATACGAAAACCATATTGGATTCTGGGTCGGCCCAAAGCCAGGTGCCAGTGAAACCCGAGTGTCCGAACAATGAAGCAGGCGCGCCCTGATAGACGTTGATACCATGGGGTTTATCAAAGCCAAGGCCTCGGTAATTAGGTGCAGTATTGCGTTCTGTGTAATATACTTCAGTGAATTTCTTGACCGTTTCTGGCTTGAATAATCGGTATCCATCGTAATCGTCTCGGCCAGAATTGAGCAGCGCTTGCATGAATTTGGCTAAGTCAATTGAATTACTAAACAATCCCGCGTTACCAGATACTCCTCCTAGGAAATAAGCCGAAGGATCATGAACTTCACCCCTAATTAATCCTCGCCAAGCAGAATCCATGGCCGTAGGAGCAACTCTAGAAGTTAAACCATAATCGTTGGGATGGAATCTTGTCATGTTCATTTCAGCTCCTTTGAAGATCTTTTCTTGATACAGGAACTCATCTAGAGTTTTATCTGAAAGGTGCTCAACGAATTTGCCTAAAATGATGGCATTTAGATCGCTGTAAACATATTCAGCATTGAATCCACCTTTAGGTTCTGTTTTGCAAATCCAACGCCAAACACTGTCTTGTAATCTAGTTGGCATGGAATCAAAAAGTAAGGTATCAGGATGATTTTTAATTCGCTGATATAATGGTAAAAACGGAGGTAAACCCGTGCGGTGTGTTAAAAAGTTTGAAATGGGTAAATGACTCCAAGGATATCTGCGTATTTCCTTCCAATAACGACCAATGGGGTCATCTAAACGATATTCTCTTTCTTCGAAGAGTTTCATCATGGCGGCCGTCATACCCACAATTTTGGTGATACTGGCAATGTCGAAAACCGTAAACTCATCAACGGGTAAAAGGGTGTCGCCGTCAGAAAAATGAGCCAAATAATTACCTCTTGACAGGCTGTATAATTTTTGTCCATCCTTCAGGACTAATAGCTGCGCCGATGTTGAAGCCCCGCTGCTAATGACAGAGTCCATTAGCGCATTAAGCTTCTTAAAGTTGCCACAGCTATCGTCTAGGTTATAATTAGGGTGCTTTGGGAATCGTTCCCAATTCCAATCGGTTCCAATTAATCCTGCATGCGGCACCGGTTCAACCGAGAGCTTCACCGGCGGTTTTCCTAAGATGTTATTTCTTCCAAACAAGGCATCTACCGATGCTTCTTGAAACTCCTCTCCCGTTTCATATCCCACCACCACCGGTATTGGGCGTGGCAAATCTCGAAGAGCATAGAAATTTCCTACGTGTATCAACCAAGGATTTACCTGCGTTGCATTTAAAAATTGAACCATTTTGGCGGGCAATTTCCGTGGACTGTTGCTCCACATTTTTTGATTACCGTTAAAAATGACCCACCGTTCATTTTTCAAAGAATCAGCCAATGAGATCAACTGCTGGATAGAATCATATTTTTTTGCCCAAATCAATTGCACATTGGAATACCATTCCATGCGGCGAAGAAGTGTGCGCGAAATTCCATCCCCGAAAACTAAAAATCGAATGGTATCTTTCTGAAATGGTTTCAAAGGGAAATTATAGAAAAAATCCTTGCCGCCTTGAAGCACCGAAATGGCTTTATTCAGTGGTTGATTTTTCTCGTATTCAGCATAATTGGCAGCGATTTTACCATCAATTTCATCAACATTCACCGGATTTAACGATATAACTCCCAACTGATGCTTTGCGAATAAAATTCTTCGAACTTTTTGCGCAATTTCCGAACTATCTAACCAACCGGAATCCCTTTGGCGTATGGCTTCAGTGATGATGCCAGCCACATCCTCAGGAAAACAAAGAATATCATTTCCTGCCTTCAATGCTCGTATTCCAGCATCAATAGCACCAAAATGATTGGCAATTCCTTTCATATTGAGAGCATCTGTAATAATTAATCCGTTGAATTTCAATTCATTTCTCAATAAATCTGTCACCACGGGCCTGCTCAGAGACGTAGGCATGGAATCCAACAAAGGCACTTTCAGATGGCCCACCATTACACTTTTTACGCCAGCCTTAAGCATCATATCAAAGGGTATCAACTCCTTTTGAAGACTGGAAGGGGTATGATCTACTACTGGTAACTCTTTGTGCGAATCGGCAAGGGTGTTCCCATGTCCGGGAAAGTGTTTTGCGCAACCCCAAATACCTTCGCTTTCCATTCCACGGTTATATGCATCAGCTAATTTGAATGTGAGTTGCGGATCTTCACCAAAACTCCTGAAACCAATGATTGGATTGTTGGGATTTACATTTAAGTCCACCACAGGTGCATAGTTCAGATGAATTCCCAACATCCTCAATTCGCGGCCAATGTATTTTCCCACTCTGTAGGCCCATTGCGTGTCTCTTGCCGCTCCGAGCGTTAATGGATACGGAAATTTATGAATGTGGTCCAGGCGCATTGCCGCTCCCCATTCGGCGTCCATGCTGATCAACAAAGGAATTCTCGATTCTTGCTGATAAAAGTTCAAAGCCATGCTTTGATTGACTGCGGTTCCTTGAAAGAATATGATTCCGCCCACTTCCCAATCTCTGATTTGTGAAAGCACCACGGGATCTATTTCGGCGTTGCGCGTCCATGCAGGAACCATCATGGTTTGTCCCAACATCTGTTTGAATGTCAAGGTTTTTAATACTGAATCTGCCCAAATTTCGCTTTTTTCTTTCGGGGGATTTTTATACGTTTCGCCTTCCAAGACGGACTGCGAAAAAACATCCAAAGAATTAAAAACTAAGCAAATAACCAGAAATAATCGACCCATGAATGCCACAAAGTTACGAAGAACCATCGCTTAAATTAGATTTGTTGTTTTGATGTATTTTAAGTTTTTTCGAAAAATTATCTTGCCCAGGCCACATTTTAACGCTTAATTGTGTCTATGGATTTGCTATTGCAATGATGGCAAGCTATGAAACCTGCAAATGACAGACAAAGAAATTGTGGAAGGCTGCATTCGGGAAGACCGAAAATGTCAAAAGTTTCTATGGGAAAAACACTCCCGGAAACTTATGTCGCTATGTCTACGTTACTGTCAAAATCAGGAAGAAGCTGAAGACGCCCTTATGGAAGCCTACGTTAAAATATACGACAACATGAAGTCATTCCGTTACCAAAGTTCTTTGGAAACATGGATGCGTCGTATATGCGTAAACATATCCATCAATAAAATAAGAGCTCGCAAATTCAATTGGCAAGACATCTCAGAAAACGAATATCAATTAGGTTATGATGATCATTCGTTTGACCAGGTAAACGTTGACCAAATAATGGCTCTCATTGGCAAATTACCCGAAGGCTACAGGACCATATTTAATATGTTTGCAGTAGAAGGATACTCCCACAAAGAAATATCCGAAACTTTAGGCATTGACGAAGGCACTAGCCGCTCACAACTCGCCAAAGCCCGCAAAGCCCTTCAATCTATGTTGAACCTCTCCAATCCTGAAATCCATGAAAAATAACCAACCTAATTGGATTCAAGAAATACAGAATTTGGAGACTCAATACAGTCCCCAAACCAACTTCAATGAAGTCATGAACCGCCGCAAGAAAAAGCGTCGCGGTTTCATTTGGTGGACCACTCGAAGCAGCGTGCTACTATTGATTGGTTTCGGTTCTGCTTACTCATACTTCAATTCGTTCAATCAAGCGCCATCAAACAACCCCAACGTTGTTTCATCTCCTACTGTTTCAACAAAAGTTGAATCAACCAAAGATGTCTCAGATAAAGAACTTTCAGGTAAAAATAGTTCAATTAATGATGGTTCATTGAAACCACTTACCGCTTCAACCGCTTCAGGCAACCGCTTAACTACATCTGCAAACGCTTCAAATAATTCAAACGCTTCAAAAAGCCTTTCAACCACTTCTAAGAACCTTTCTAAAAAATCAAAATTTCTTGTTTCAAAGTCAAGAAAATCTAAAGTTCAATCTCCAAAGGCTTTTGTCACCACGCCAATGAGTCAAAACATTGTTGCCCAGCCTTCTGAAAAAACTACCTCCATTCAGACCGAAACACTTCAAGAAGTACAACAGCGCATTGCGCAAATCTTTAATGGCAAAAATCGGTTGTCACGAACGAATATTTCCACTTGGAAAACCATTCCATCTGACGTTGATTGGATTGACCTCGATTTAAAAGAGCCTGAAATCAAACTTCACCCCGGAAAATTGCCTTGGTATGTTGAGTTTTCAGCTATTACAGGTTCAAATAGCCAAATTGACTTCGACAACCAGCAAAACCTCAGTATTTTAGGCACCCAATACATTGCACAATACCAAGGAAGCATACTTCGTGAATTCCAAAATGCCACTATGTGGGGACTAGGAATCAGCTACACCGAATGGGTAGGAAACGGACAATGGCGAAATATTGAAGAAACCATCACCAAAGTCTACGATTCTACCGTCATGGACAGTGTTTGGAAATCAACTCTCAACACTACCACGGGCATGATCAACTACCGAATTGACAAAATTTCGGTTCCCCTTCAATTCCGATTCCACACACAAATTCTCAAACTTCCCATTAGATTGGGTGCCCAACTAGCTCCTGGAATGACCACCCTTACCGAAGGAAACTATTTCAACGAAACCAGCTTTGGCCCTATCAATCGACAAAGAAACTTCAGCTTCGATGGTAAACTCACCATTGGTCCCATGATACCCATCTCTGATCATTTCACCATCATCATCGAACCCTCATTGGTATTCCAAACCTTCCGCGGCCCAAACAACCAATGGAACGCAAAATCCTTCACCGGCTTAGGAATTGGGATGATGTGGAGGGTGTTTTAGAGGCTAGTCCGTAGTCCGTAGTCCGTAGTCCGTAGTCTGTGG
>CAYPBJ010000015.1:0-53423 GCA_964408945.1 uncultured Rhizobium sp.
TAGTCTGTAGTCTGTAGTCTTTAGTCTGTAGTCCATAGTCGGAAGTCAATGGTCTAACACCCGGCACCCGACACCCGATACCCAACTACCTGCTACCACCTACCAACTTCAATAAATCTGCCTCCCAACTTTCACGAGGCATCTCAACTATTTCACCCAACAGAATACGTTGACCTTCGGAATCAACTTTATAAATCCTAACCAATGGTACAGAACCTATTTCAAACGATCTCGACTGCCCATCTACCAGCATCTTATCCCGACTAACACGATGATACTCGAATTGATATGAATCAACCCCACACAAGTCCAATACCTTACATAATTCCGGAACCCCAGCATGTGTGTCAGAACACCAATTTCCTCCAAATACCTCTATCAAAATCTGTGATTTGTCAGAAGCTAACAACTTAGAAATGACAGTTTCAACTGGCTTGTACGTATTATAACGCTCATCTGCTAACTTCAAGAAAAAACCAGCATCCGCTCGCTCTGCACTATCCGTTAATTCACCCAAAACAGTCAGTGTATTTTTTAACTTTTCTATGTTTCTCATTTTTTCCTCTTCATACTTAATTTCATCTTTTTCTAAAGCTGATAACGGCGGATAAACTATAGCCATAGTACTCTTTTGAGTCAATCCGCAAGATCCCAACAACACCCATGTGCCGCACAAAATCAATAATTTCGATGAACGTTTCACAATCACAAATATAATCGCTCACCTTTCATTATTTGCAACCAATCAAATTCCGTACCTTCGCACCGAAGATGAGCTCGAGCATTGAGCAAATAAAAGCACCCATTAAAGAGGAACTCGCTTTCTTTGAAAAAGAATTTCGAGCCAGCATGAAAACTCAGGTGCCCCTGCTCGATACCATCATGACCTATATAGTCAAACGAAAAGGCAAACAAATCAGACCTATTTTCGTGCTGTATTCTGCAAATCTCTTCGGAAACATCAACGACAGAACCTACCGCGGGGCTTCCTTGGTGGAGCTGCTGCATACCGCTACCCTCGTTCACGATGACGTGGTTGATGAAAGCTATCAACGCCGCTCCTTTTTCTCCATAAACGCCCTTTGGAAAAATAAAATTGCTGTTTTAGTGGGTGATTTTTTGCTTTCTAAGGGACTTTTACTCAGCATTAAAAACAAAGACCATGACCTCCTTGAAATAGTGAGTACTGCCGTTCAAGAAATGAGCGAAGGAGAACTGCTTCAACTAGAACGAGCGCGTTTTATGAGCGCCACAGAAGAAGATTATTTCAACATCATAAGAAAAAAAACCGCTTCCCTCATCGCATCGTGTTGTCAAATTGGTGCAGCTTCAACCTCCAATAATCCACAACACATAGAACAAATGAGACTCTTTGGCGAGAATATTGGACTTGCATTTCAAATTCGTGATGACCTCTTTGACTTTGGTGAAAACAAATCTGGTAAACCCGCCGGACTTGACATCAAAGAGAAAAAATTAACCCTTCCAATCATTCACGCGTTTAAAACTGCCCCGAGCAGCGAAACAAGAAGCATTCGAAGACTCATCAAAAGCAATACCCCAGACAAACAAAAAATGACCGAAGTAGTTGCTTTCATTAAAAAACACGGCGGTATAGATTATGCTACCCAAAAAATGAATGAACTACGCGACAATGCCTTCCAAATACTTGATGAATTAAACATTCAGTCTCCATACAAAACACATTTGAGGCAATTGGTTAACTTTGTCATTGATAGAAACGTCTAGTTTAACCCAGAAATCAATCATTCTATGAAAGCCGTTATTGCTGAAAACACAATTGCACTGACTAAATCGAACAACGTCTGGGCATCGTCTACCGATCACAAAATTCAACTTATACCCAGAGATTCTGAAACTTTGCTTTTAGTAACTCCCAACAAAGTTTTAACTGTTCGCTGTCTGGAAGTCAATGAAGAAACGAAAACCGTCACCCTCCTTTATAACGGTCAAAAATACCAAGTAAAACTCATTGAACCCCTAGATGATCTTCTGAAATCTATGGGACTTGAAAACGCACTTACGCCAAAAGTGAGCGATCTCAAAGCTCCAATGCCAGGACTGGTTCTTCAAATATTGGTAGAACCCGGACAAGAAATCAAAAAAGGCGATAAAATCCTAATTCTGGAAGCAATGAAAATGGAAAATGCCATCAAAGCGCCTGCTGATGCCATAGTTGCTCAAATCCACATCAATCCAGGAACAGCAGTAGATAAAAATCAACTGTTAATCACCTTCCTATAAGAAACTTCCATTGAAAAAACTCAAACCCATACACGGTTTTGTTGTTTTTCTATTCATCTACGCATTTCTTGGAATTATAAATCTAGAAATCTTACCCGTTGCTTGGAACGATGAAGTTCAAAACCTCGATCCCGCCGTTCAAAAAATACTCACCGGCACCTTCAAAAGCATCATTTGGCCCAATCCCGGCGCTGATCAGATGTTTGCCTCTTACCCGCCTTTAATTCAATACTTTCACTATGTTTGGTTAACTATTTTTTCCATCAACATCTTTACCGTCCGTCTACCCTTTCTCATTCTTACATTAGCAACTTTTTTTCTATTCTACCACACCCTCAACCGCAATAAACACCTTAATAACACCTGGTTACCCTTGTTATTACTTTTAATTTTCGCCCTTGATAAATCAACGTTTGAATTATCCCGAAGCGTGAGAGTAGAACCCATCATCTTATTCTTGCTGTCACTTTATCTTTTCATTCAACCCAAACGACTGCCCTTTACCAAAATCACTCTTATAGCCATTTCATCTACAGCACATTTTTATATTTGGCCCATTCTATTTGTGTGGTTCGCCTTCGAATGGTTAAAATTACCCACCGTACCTCAAAAACTACTCGCTTTCCTCATATTGATCGCTCCTTGGGCATTCTATTTCCATTCTTTAGATTATCAATTCAGCACATGGTACAATCAGATGTCCATGCAAACATTAGATCATCAAATAACCAGCACCGATCTTCCTCATTCAGCTTTTGAAAACAGTTTATTCTATCGTTTTTGGCCCCATTATAAAGAGCAACCCTTTAATGTGATCCTATTTTGGGCCATTTTAATCATCACCACCATCCTGTTTTTCACTAAAAAGCCGCTTCTAAAACCTCAATATCAAAACCTCAACGCACTCTTCTTCTTCTCCGCTTTATTGTTTGCATTCGCCTCCCCACAATACCGCTATCTGCCACCGGTGCTTTTATTGGCCTTGATCACTCTTCCGCAGTTACCCTGGCTCAACTTCCAAACCAAATTCATCCAATACTTATCCATCTTACTCGCCATCAACGGTTTTTTTTCTTTCGGGGGACGTCATCTCGCCGCACAAATCCAAAAAACCGAACGCAACCCACATCAAGTGTATGACTTCCTATCAGAACATCTACCTACCGAAAAATCACTCCTGATCGGTGATGCCATAGGTGCATATTACTCCTATTCCGTCCAAAAATATTCCAGCTACCGTTGGTTAGATTATGCCTTCGACTATTACCCAATAGATTGGCAACCCTATAAAAAAGTATTCATTATTACGCACAACACACTTCCAAACTCCAAATTCATTCAATTCATTGCAGAATACCGTCCCGTTTCATCAAAGCAACTTCCCAACTGGGCTCTGAAATTCGCCAAAGGTCAAACCTATTCCGGCATGAAACTATACCAACTAAAATAACCCACTAGGTACCAAGTACCTGGTACCAGGTACTTAACGATTTGGCTGCGAATTAACCAAACCGTATCCAATCAGTTCATCGTAGGCCAGCATTTGATTTCGGTGGTAAACTAATACCATATAATTGTTTTCTGCTGTAGAATGGGAACCCTCAATAGGTTTGAAATTGGTCTTGCCATCTGAGGAAACAGCACAATATAAATAATTATAATAACCCTGTTTCAAGGGAACCACAGCCTCATATTGACTGCTCTCTGTATTGTAATACATCTTGAATCCTTCTTTTATTTCCCAATCGCTCAGTTCCCCGTACAAAAAAACATCCTCCGCGATAGCGGGCATCATTAAAGAAAAATGCACAAAAACATAATCACTCTCAACACGGGTGGCTTCAGGTAAATCTTTATTATCATAAAGTATTCTTCCATTATAATCGCGCCAATTCATATATCGATCAAACCCGCGAGGCTTATCGGAAATAAGCCAAATGTGCTTTTGATTGGCAATGTTCGCCCTCTTTTTAACTCCTGCCTGTGCAATCTGCAAGCTTCGCATATCAAAGAATCTGTATTCATTCAAACCATCAAACTGAGTACCCATCATTTGGTTGAATTCGTAAGAATTTCCTTTGATAAATTGTGGTTTTAAATCTGAAATAGCGCCTTTCCATTCACCATTTCGCAACACAACCGTGCGCAAATCAGTATACGGATTAGGAATAAAATATGTTGCAGATGATTTATTAAAGACAAAATTTACTTGTTGTTGCTGCGCCCTGAACTCCACCTGACTGCTCTGACTTACATTCACATTTACAGCACCTTTGCTCGACAAAACCATCATCCTTCGAGAAAGGATAATGTCTTTCTCATCAAAATTCCGGTAAACCACCAATAAGTAATTACCCGAAACTTTGGGCTTCGTATTTTCCGTGGGCAACAACACCTCATAATGCACATATTGGGTCAACGTTCCATTGGAAAAACTCGCATTATCAATATTCTCAAAACCAACCCCATCAACACTCAATGTTCTAGGCAACCCCGATGGAGTCCAATCAGCATTGCAATGAATCAAAGTATATTGAAAATAATCTCTTTCACTCGTCAATTGGTCGAATGTCAATTTTAATGTCTCTAAATCAGTACCCAAAGAAACCACCGGAAAATTAAATCCGCTAGATGAATTCAAAAACTGAACCGACCTTACATCCCCTTCGTAAATGGCGTTGTCATATCTAAGCAAACTATCGGTAGTTGCTTTTGATTGACTCAGAAACGAGAGTCCTATAAACGAAAGAAGAAAAAGCCTCATGTTCAATATTAACGATATTCAAGCAGAATTATTCGTGATTCTCCATCCATTGCTCCAAAATATCATCGTATTCCTTTTGCAATTTGCTTATTTCCGATAATAACTTCACATGTTCAGCTGTCAATTTTAACAATTCATCAGATTTTGATACTACCTCAGGTGAGACCATACTTTCTTCAAGTTGAGTTCTGCGCAAATCAAATTGGTCTATCTTTTCTTGCAATTCCTTCATCTGAGTTTCCCACCGTTGAATTTGATTTTTCGAAACTCCGGTTTTCACAGAAGTTACTGCAGATTTTGATTCTACAACAGCTTTAGGCTTTTCTTCTACCACAACAGGTGCTGCCGGACGAGTAGCAATCCACTCGTTATATTCATCATAGGTACCAGGATACTCTCTTAATTGCCCATTTTCTATCCACCAAATTTTATTGGCAACTCTGCTGATAAATGTTCTATCATGGCTCACAAAAAGCAATGACCCTTCATAATTATCTAAACTTTCTGCCAATACTGCCGCTGAAAACATATCTAAGTGGTTGGTAGGCTCATCCAACAAAAGGAAATTACTTTGAGTTATCAACGTTTTAGCCAATGCCAATCTAGATTTTTCGCCTCCAGACAATACTTTTACTTTCTTAAAAACCTCTTCCCCAGTAAAAAGAAAACATCCCAAAACAGTACGTAAGTCCTTCTCCGTGTATTCGGCACTAACCGTACCAATTTCGTTTAATAAATCACTTTTGAGATTCAAACTTTCCAGCTGATGTTGCGCAAAAAAGGCAGTTTCCACGTTCCAACCTAAATCTATCTTCCCTTCATATGGTTCTGTACCAGCGATCATTCTTAAAAGTGTAGATTTACCTTTTCCGTTTGCACCAATTAAAGCAATTTTATCGCCGCGTAACACCTGAGCTGAACCATTCCTCAAAATCGACATATCACCGTAACTCTTGCTGACTTCCAAAATATCAGTAACCACTTTACCGGGTTTTATGCGAATGTTGAATTTAATATCAAACTCCCTATTTTCATTATCCTTAAGCTCAATACGGTCCAATTTTTCCAATTGCTTCACCCTACTTTGAACCGCAGTCGCTTTAGAAGCTTTTGACCTAAAGCGCTGAATAAAACGCATTTGCTGCCTGATATAATCTTGCTGATTCGCAAATTGACGTTCCAATAGGGCGTCTCTCTCCTCTTTCTGTTCTAGATATTGGGTAAAATTACCCTTATAATGAAATAACTGCTGATGAGCAACTTCGGCAATTCTATTTACCGTTTTATCCAAAAAGTACTTATCGTGTGATACAATTACATAAGTACCTTGATATTCAACCAAATAATTTTCCAACCATTCAATGGTTGGTAAATCTAAGTGATTCGTGGGCTCGTCTAACAACAATAGATCAGGCGCCATCAACAATAACTTTCCCAAAAGTGCACGCATTCGCCATCCTCCGCTCAATTCTTTAAGAGGACGTGTCAACCATTCAGTTGGAAAACCAAGGCCTTCCAAAATCTTGTCTCCTTGAGACTGCCAATCATAGCCCCCCAAATGCCCAAATTGCTCTTGAAGTTCTGATAAACGATTCAACCGTTTATCATCGTAATTCACTTCAATTTCTTCCAACAAACGATGAATTTCTTGATCAATTTGAACCAAATCTTCCCTTCCTGACAATACCACATCTCTTACAGATTCATCATAAACCACACTCAACAAGTCTTGGTTTAAGTAGCCCAATTTCATGTTGTTGGCCTTAGAAAGAGATCCTTCTCTCAATTCATATTCCCCAGAAATCAACCTCAATAAAGTAGATTTTCCCGTTCCGTTCAGACCTACAAGGCCAATTTTTTCATTTGGCTTGATATGCCAAGTGGCTTTTCGGTATAAATATCTACCTGCAAATTCAAAAGAAAAATCGTTAAGCGCTAACACGCCGCAAATTTAAGGTTTACAAACCTTAAGCATGATGAAATCATTCATGAAATATCCATCTCCAATATCAAAATCAGCAATACTTTCAATTACAAATCCATTTCTGAAGTAAAAATTGATTGCCTTATAGTTTTGTCTGTTCACTTGTAAACGCAATTCATGAATGCTATATTCCTCCGTAAGAAAATCAATCAAACCCTTACCCAGACCCGATCTCTGTAATTCTGTGTCTACATACAATTTATTCAAAAACCAACTTCCGTCCCCAAAATCTTTCACAGATGCAAACCCAGCATAGACCAAATCATTTTCAGATTCACCCACCGCCGATAAATAAAAAATATCGCCTTTTTCTAACTGCAATTCCAAACTTTTCAGATCATACATCTTCTCCAACATGTAATCTACCTGCTCTTGTCCAATGATGGCCGGATAATGATCATTCCAAATTCGCTGCGCCAATTCCCTTACTATGGGAAGATCTTCTTTGGTTACTTCTAAAAAAAATTGCATAAACCCACGCGAATATCCCATTTTTGCAACACATTCATGCTACGCCTTAACCAATTAAGTACCGGTTTTAAAACCAAATGCCTGCAAAAGGGCATCAGTCTTCATTTTGAACCCGGAACCATTGCTTTACTTCTAGGTAGAAATGGCGTAGGAAAATCAGTGTTTCTGCGCACTCTCATGGGAATCCAAAAACCGTTGCAAGGTGAAGTTACCATCAATAACCAAAACTTACACTCATTAAAACCTGAGCGAAGAGCAAATTTAATCTCTCTAATGTTAAGCACTCCACCACAAGTTGATTTACTAACCGCATTAGAAGTTGCTTGCAGCAGCGTAAAACACACCAAAGAAGCAGAAAATCACGCAAAAAATTGGTTCCAAAAACTCGAAATTATAAATCTAACCCATAAATCTTTCGGAGAATGTTCTGACGGAGAAAAGCAAAAAATCATGCTTACCCGTTGCCTCATGCAAAATACCCCGGTCATCCTTATGGATGAACCCACCGCATTCCTTGATTATCCTGCCAAAATTCAATTCTGGAATACCATGAAATCAATAACTGTGAACAAAATTATTATTGTGAGCACACATGATATCGACACCGCCCTCCCTAATGCGACCCATCTCATTCACCTGAAAAATCAAGATGCCACTATTTCTAATGAACCCTTGAAATTCAATTTAAATCTTCTTTAGTTTCTCGGGGGACATGAATAAGCCGCGCAAACCATTTTCCTTCAAACAATTCACCATCCACCAAAACGGTGCCGCCCTTCCAGTTACCACAGATGCCTGCCTGTTCGGAGCATTGGTTGAATTCCATGAACCCACAGACATCCTTGACCTTGGAACAGGTACCGGACTTTTACTGCACATGATGGCGCAAAAATATCCTGATTCAACTCTTTATGGAATAGATAACCACCTAGAAAGCTTGAACTGTGCCAAATTAAATGTTGAATTCAATGATAAATCACTTTGCCTAAAAGATAGAGTTCATTTACATAATGGTGACTTTTTTGATCACAATCACATCATATTCAAACAAAAATTTGATGCGATAATCTCAAATCCACCATTCTTTGAAAATCAATTAATGTCCAAAAATGAATTAAAGATTCAAGCCCGACATTTCCAAAATGGCTCGTTCGAAAAATACATTAAAACTATTTCAACCCTGCTTAAGGATAATGGTATAGCTTGGATTTTACTTCCCAACTTTAATGAATCCTTAAACCGATTGATTCAAGAAGAATTCCTCCATGTTCAAGAAATAATTCAAATCCATCCATCTCCGGTGAAAAAGTACAATTTAGAAATAATCAAACTCTCTAAATTACCTAAATCTAACTTGCATACATCTAAGTTTTATGTGCGCGATGAATTTGGAAATCATAGCAATGCGTTTAAAACGGTTCTTACTTCGTTTTATCTTTAATTTCAATTTTTCCTTTTATAAAAAAATATTTCCATTTGTAAAAAATAACAACAAATACTGATTTTATTTGTAAATTAGTTATCTATGGGATATTATCGAGATTATAAAACTGCTTTACGTAGTCGCTCTTATCAGAACATGATAAAATGGATAAACAATCGTGGAGCTACAAGGGTTTATTCCTCCCTTTTTATTTTCTTAACAGGGTTGGTAATTTTACTTTATAACACCATCTCTGATTTTTTTGCAAGTCAACTTCAAACAAAAGACACATCTTGGTTTGATCAATCGGAAGTCATTTTCAATGTCACAGCTGTGGGTGTCATTTTTATAAATACTATCGCTTGGGCTATAAGTGAATTTAAATTCAATGTAATTTTCATTACTCAACTGATTTTACTCGCAGGTTATGCCTCTATTTTTTATTCAGATGTTTTTTTGAACGCAACATTTTTACCCATCTTCATGATGATTATGAGTGTCATTGTGATTTTACTTCCGAAAGAAACCAAAAGAAGATTGTATGGGAGCGCATCTGAATTTGGAGGTTACTTCGTAAATCCTAGAAAATCTGCTAGTAACTCTACCAGAAGAAGTACTAGCGGAAATGAAAGACACAGTAGCGGAAGACGTAGAAGTAGCTCAAGGAGCAGCAGTAGTAGAAATAAATCAGAGAATTCAGATTCTCCCTCTTCGCCAACTTCTTGAAATGAAAATGCAGCAACTTATGCGTATATTTACACATTGTAAGTAGTCATAATTGATATAATATGAGATACATCCTTGAAAAATCGCTGTTTGGAGTATGTAGCTATCTATCTGATTATATGGGTATTTCTACGAAAAGTGTTAGATTATCTTTTGTCTATGCCACTTTTTTCACTTTCGGATCTCCCATAATTTTATATCTAATATGGGCATTTTGGTTAAACATTAAAAGATATTCTCAGGAAACAAGAACAAGGATTTGGGACCTTTAAAGCATTTCCTTAGATTTTTTCTTTGTTTTTTGACTCATCCGAGCTTCTAAGTATTTATCGTAAACTTCAGGAATTAAAACCGTTTTTAAGTGATTATATTTTATCTCTTTGGCTATTTGAATATCTTCCTTTAATATATTTCCCATATGAGGAAATTCGTGTTGAATTCTGTATTTTTCATTCTCATATCTCAACTCAGCTTCAAAAATTTCAATAACTTCTGCACTTGATATATCCATCATGGAAGAAAAACTATAAATTTTATTCGCTGCATTTTTCTCAGCATGATGTATACTCTTTCTTTTACTCAATATCCAATCTGGTATTTCGGTATTGCTTCTCTTTTTTGGACGCCAAAATAAGAGCAAGCTGTAAATTCTGTTAAAGATTTGCGCCGGCATTTTTAAAACAAACGCAAATTTAATGCCAAGCTTTAAATCAATGCATCACCAATTTTTGGTAGGTTAAATTCCTTTAGTGAACAGCTTTACCAATCAATGTGGTTGTTGTGTTTCTTTCTACTAAAACCCTTACCAAATCGCCTCTTTTATAGTGTTCTTTGGGAAATACAACCACTACGTTTTGGTCGTTTCTTCCCATCCAATCTTGATCGCTTTTTTTACTCTCACCTTCAACTAATACTATAACCTCTTTTCCAACATACTCAGAATTTCTCTCTTTCGACATTCTATTCTGAACCGCAATGATCTCACTCAATCTTCTGCCTTTAACCTCTTCTGGCACATCATCACTGAACTTTTTCGCGGCTGGAGTTGCAGGTCTCTCACTATACTTGTACATATAGCTAAAATCAAACTTAGCCCATTCAATCAGCGATAACGTATCTTGGTGCTCCTCATCTGTTTCAGTACAAAATCCAGCAATAATATCACTCGAAATCCCACAATCAGGAATGATTCTCCGAATCATCTCTATTTTTTCCATGTACCATTCCCTGCTGTAATTTCTACTCATGGCTTCCAAGACACGGGTATTTCCGCTCTGTACCGGCAAGTGAATGTAGTTACAGATATTTTCATGTCTAGCCATAGTCTCAACCACCTTCTCGTTAATATCGCGAGGGTGACTGGTGCTGTATCTAATTCTCATGTTGGGAACCGCCACTGCCACTTTCTCTAACAAATCAGCAAAATCGACCGAATTATCTTGCTCCTCTTTGGTTAAACTCTTGAATTCTTTCTTCGGACCGCCACCAAACCACAAATAACTATTGACATTCTGCCCCAATAAAGTTATTTCTTTATACCCCTGATTCTTCAGTTGAATCACTTCATTTACAATACTCTCAGGATCTCGACTTCTTTCTCTTCCTCTAGTAAAAGGAACTACGCAAAAACTGCACATGTTATCACAGCCACGCATGATTGACACAAATGCAGTTACTCCATTTGAATTTAATCGCACCGGATTCAAATCACCATAAGTTTCTTCTCTTGATAGCAGTACATTGATTGCTCTTCCACCCTCATCAACCTCCGCAACCAATTTAGGTAACTCACGATAACTATCTGGCCCAGCAACCACATCTACCAGGTGCTCTTCTTCCAATAATTTGCTTTTCAAACGCTCAGCCATGCACCCTAAAACACCAATAATTAGTTCATTATTATGCTTTTTATTTTGTCGCAAATGAATCAATCTCTGCCGAATTCGCTGTTCTGCATTATCTCTAATTGCACAAGTATTCAAAAAAATCACATCGGCATCTAACTCATCTTGGGTATTCACAAAACCGTGTTCACCCATGATGCTCGCAATAATTTCGCTGTCCGAAAAATTCATGGCACAGCCATAACTCTCAATGTAAAGTTTTCTGGATGTCTTTTCTGCTGCTGGATGTGTGCTCATTGAAACACAAAAATACGTCTTAGTGGAGGGATTTTCGCATATTTGCAGTACGTTATGAAATTAAATCGAGTGTTTTTCGCGCTTTTTTCCTTTTCTTTCTGGGGAAGTTCCCTCGCGCAAAAATCAGAAGACCAAGGCCAATTCAGCGGAAACCTGCTACTTAACTACCAAAAATACCTTCGCGACGATAAAATTGGAGCAAACACCCGTGTCTATCTTGAAAACACAGCAAGTGTAGATGCCTGGCTATTTATGCAATATCGAATCAAAGGATACAACTTTGTTGTCCGTTATGACGCTTTCAATAACTCTCCATTGCTTGACCCACTCGATGCCTATACTGCTCACGGCATCGGTTTCTGGCAAGCAAGCAAACAACTCAATGACTTGAATATCACCGTTGGTTCGTTTTATGACCAATTCGGCTCTGGAATTCTTTTTCGGGCTTATGAACAAAGACAAATTGGTATTGATTACTCTATGCAAGGCGTAAGATTGGTATATGACCTCAATGATCATTGGAAAATCAAAGCCTTCTCCGGAAATCAAAAAGGCAATAAATTCGCCGATACTCGCTTCAGTTCGAGTCCTCAAGTCATTAGCGGAATCAATCTTGAAGGCGAAGTTGATCTCGGCATGGATGCTAAATATGGAATGCTCAACTTAGGTGCTTCAGCCCTCAATCGCAATATCGATCGCCAAACCATGGATGAATTGGTTTCCATCATCAATAGTTACGACCGCGAAGACCAATTCTACCCCAAATACAATGTATACGGCTTCAATGGTTACGCCACCTACACCAAAGGGAATTTCTCTATCGGAGGAGAAGCTAATTTCAAATCCCCAGAAGCCATCGTAGATTTCAATAACAAACTTGCCCTCAAAAATGGTAAAGTTTTTTACGGAAACCTCAGCTGGGGTTCAAAAACCATCAAAATAGGCAAACCTAAAAAAATCAGTGGGGATAAAAATTCACAAACCATAAAAAAACCAACTACCCTGAATTTAGGAATCAATATTCAAGCCCGACATGTAGACCATTTCACCCTCAGAACATCCCCAAGAGAAAACCTTCTCAATGGATTAATAAGCTATTTGCCCTCTATGACCCGTCAAAATACTTACAGATTGATGGCGCGTTATAACGCACCGGCCCAAGATCTTGGTGAAAACGGCATCCAAATGGAAATTGACGCGAAAATCAACAAATCTACCCGTTTATCTTTCAACGCAAGTTACGTGCAATCATTGGCACACAACGGCTCATTTGACTCGTCTACAAACTCCATGAAGCCCATTCAACTTTTCCGCGAATACAACGGACAACTCATCCAAAATGTAGGAAAACACACTCTAAAACTAGGACTTCAAACCATCTATTACAACCAAGCCCGTTACGAACAAGAACCAGAATACGAACCTGTGCACACCATCACCCCATTTGCGGAATGGCTGCACAAAATTGGAAAAGGAAAAAGCCTCCGAATTGAAGCACAATATCTCAAAACCGAAAAAGATCAGGGTTCATTTGCTAACCTCATGATTGAATACTATTTCAGTAAAGAAATTTCATTTTCGGTTGGCGACATGGTCAACATAGAACCCCACCGCTACGAAAGAATGACCATTGAGAACCGTGTTTTACACTACCCAACCATCTTCATGAGCTACAACCACAACAACAGTTTCTATACCCTGAGTTACCTAAAACAACAACAAGGCGTTAACTGCAGCGGCGGTATTTGCCGTGAAGAACCCGCCTTCAGCGGCGTGCGTTTCACCGTAAGTAGCAATTTTTAATCAGGTATCAGGCTTCGGGTATCGGGCTCTGGGTTCCTGGTTCTGGGTACCGAGTACCGGGATTCAAGTTTCGGGCTCCGGGTTCCGAAAATCGGGCTCATGGTTTCGGGTAACAGAACAACGCACCTAGTCTCTGGTCCCTAGTCCCTAGTCCCTAGTCTCAAGACCATATACCAGCTACTAGCTACCATGTACCATGTACCTGGTACCTGGCACTAAAAATATATCTCTTTAATATTTAACAACATATCTGTTGTCATAGCATCTAGATCATATTCAGGAGACCATCCCCAATGCTCCCTAGCTAAAGAATCATCAATGACTGCTGGCCAACTGTTGGCAATAGCTTGACGATAATCTGGATTGTAAGAAATGCTAAAATTGGGTAGATGCTTTTGAATGCTCGCAGCAATTTCTTCGGGTGCGAAACTCATGCCTGCCAAATTATAACTCATGTGCATACCAATCTTTTCAGATGGAGCGTGCATCACTTCCAAAGTAGCCTTCAAAGCATCTGGCATATAAAGCATGGGCAAAGTAGTGCCTTCACCCAAAAAACACTCATGTTTACCATCGCGCAAAGCATCGTGATAGATAGCAACAGCGTAGTCAGTGGTTCCACCGCCTGGCTCACTCTTGTAACCAATAAGTCCAGGATAACGCAAACTGCGAATGTCAACACCGTATCGGTTGTGATAATATTGAATCAATAATTCACCCGTGTATTTGGTAACTCCGTACATAGTGGTGGGATCCATTGGACCATACTGAGGTGTTCCAAATCGAGGCGTATTTGGACCAAAAGCCGCTATAGAACTTGGCCAATATACACGGCCTATTCCAGATCCTTCTTCTTTAGCCGCATCCAACACGTGGAAAAGCCCATCCATGTTCAACTTCCAAGCAAATTCTGGATTCTTTTCGGCAGTGGCACTTAACAAAGCAGCCAAATGATATACTTGCTTTGGCTTGTATTTCATTAAGATTTCTTTAAATCTTTGGGCATCTAAAATGTCCAAGGTTTCAAATGGACCCGATTGAAATACTTCGCTGTCTGATTTGCGAATGTCTGATGCAATTACATTAGACTCACCATAAATTTCTCTCAGCGACTCAACCAACTCTGTTCCAAGCTGCCCGCATGAACCAATGACTAAAATCTTTTCCGTTGACATAAATGAAGGTGCAAATTAATATTCTTTGGTCAACTGTTTGAATTTGGACGCCAAAAAAGATTTTGAATTTTTTTTTGGGGGATAATCGGGATTTAAGTGTTATAGTCTTGATTAACCCAGTCTGAACATGAAAGAACAATTAGAATCCAACGCATTTACCAAGTATGCTGCTGGTCTCATGGATAAAGAAGAATTAACCAAGTTAGAAAATTGGCTTAAAGAAAATCCGCAATTCATGAATACCCTGGCTTTCATTCAACAGCAGGTTAATGCGATGCCACTTGAACCCACTCTTCAAAGCTCTAACCGTTAATTTTTATGAAAACCGAAAAAGATTTCCATTCCATCGATCCTGAATTCCAAGACATTTGGAATGCCGCAAAAAATATCGTCCCGTCAGAAACTGCTGAAAATGACCAAGCTTGGGCTCAGTTTCAATCAAAAATCAATAAAGAACCCCAACAAAAGAATTTATTCGTTAGCTACCGTCGTTGGCTTTCAGTGGCAGCAGCTGCTACAATTTTCTTACTGAGTGGGTATTTCTTTTTCCAGCCTAAAGCAACTCCACAACCGGTGGTTGCTGAACATTTTACACCTGCTGGAGAAGCAAGATCTATCACACTCACCGATGGTAGTACCGTTGTTTTAGCACCCAATTCAAAACTAACTGTTTCAATCACAGAAAATAAGAGAAGTATCAAACTTGAAGGATTTGCCCGCTTCGAAGTGGCAAGAGATGAAAATGCTCCATTCCAAGTGACAACACCTCAAGGAATTGTTACTGTTTTAGGAACTGGTTTTGATGTCACAGCCCCATCAAATAAAAACCAAACGCTAAAAGTATTTGTCAATCACGGAAAAGTAAAAGTTCAGTCTGAAGATTTAACTCAAGAAGTGATCTTAATTAAAAATCAAAGCGTTACGGCTTTGCAAAATCAACTGACTAAAACCGAAAATTTGAGCAATAATCTAAGCGTTTCTGCCGAACAATTTCAGTTCAATAATGCACCTTTAAGTGTTGTATTTCAAACAGTTGAATCCTTCCAAAACAAACAAATTGGCTTCCTTGGAAATGCTTGGCCAGAAAATGCCAAAAATAAATCGTTCTCTGGTACCTTTACCTACAATCAAAGTGCCCAAGAAATTGCAGAAATTCTATCCCAAGCTTTAGAACTTCAAATCAAGGTGATAGAGTAATTTTCAATGATTAACTTTGTTAATCATGCGCTTGCTCTTGAAGTCTCTTGCCGTTTTCCATATTCTGTTGTTCCAAATAACAACAGTAAGGCTAGATGCTCAGGTTTTTGAACCCAATTACGGACAAGTTACCATGCCAGAAGGATGCACAGACTCCATCTATGCTTATATCCAAATTCCTCTAGGTACCGTTTTTATCACCGAAAAAGGTCTGCGACTCTCCTTGATCAATGAAAATGACAAACCATTGATTCATAAGTCTTTGCATTATCAAGGAAAAGACACCTCCTTCACAATTAAAAGGCAAGTGTTTGACTTGCTATTTCATGAAGCACAATCACCGCAAGAGATTCGATTCGAAGACCCCGTTGAATATTACAACAACTACTTCCTAGGCAACAACGAAAAGTCATGGAAAACTAAAGTTCACCCCTTCAGAAAAGTAAGATGGGTAAACATTTATCCCCAAATTGATGCCGTTATTTATGTCAAAAATAATCAACTAGAATTTGACTTCATAGTGAAACCCAAAGCACATGTAGACCAAATTAAAATGTACTTTGAAGGACAAAAATCCCTAAAAATACTTAAAAACGCCATCAAAGTGTCGGGTCAAAATGCAGATTTCACGCTCAATGCGCCCATTTCCTATCAAAAATCCAAAAGGAAACTCAAACAAATTCCAACTCAATACTCCTTAACAAATAACATCGTTTCCCTGAAGCTAAAGAATTTAAATCCCCTAGATACACTGATCATTGACCCCATTCTAGTATTCAGTACTTACAGCGGCTCCACAGCAGATAATTTTGGATTTACTGCAACTTACGATACTGCGGGCTGTCTGTATGCAGGGGGAATTGTTGATGCAAATACCCGTCGTTACCCCGTAACCACTGGGGCGTTTCAAACAATTTACGGCGGCAGCAACAACAATGCCGAACCCGTATATCTTCCCTGTGATATAAGCATTTCCAAGTATACACCCGATGGCTCCAAACTATTGTTTGCTACCTACCTTGGTGGTGAAAATAACGAGTACCCGCACAGCCTTTGCACAGATCTAAACAATAATTTACTTGTATTCGGATCTACTTTAAGCCCCGATTATCCCATTCATCGAGATTCTTTCATTCAGCGCACAAAATCCAATTCTTTTGATATAGTAATCACCAAATTAAACCCTTCCGGAAGCGCTCTTTTGGGCAGCACTTTCTTGGGAAATTCATCGGATGATGGCTTCCAAACCAACAGCGGCGGAAACCGTTCTGATCTGATTTTCAACTACGCTGATAACTATCGAGGTGACATTACCACCGACCATGAAGGGAATATTTTTGTGGCAACGTGTTCTCGCTCTACCAATCTGTCTGTGACCCCTAATGGGTTTCAAACCAATAATGCCGGACGCACTGACGCTTTGGTATTTTCGCTTTCTCCAAACCTTTCTAAAATTCATTGGGGATCATTCTTCGGTGGCGCCGATGACGATGCTGCCTACTCCTGTCGTTTAGATGATGAAGGTCACCTTTACGTTGGTGGTGGAACCGCTTCTGGAAACTTTCCATTAACCAATAACCGTAAATTCGATAGCACTTTTAACGGATTCATTGACGGTTTTGTGCTGAAATTAGACGCAGCTTCAGGGAAATACCTCAATTCTACCCTTTGGTCAAGCGGACTTACCTCAGACGTAGATGATGCCTATGACCAGATTTACTTCATTGATCTAGATGCCAACGGCAAAGTTTATTTCACGGGTCAAACCATGGGTTATGTCTTCCGAAGTGCCAACGTATATGGGCAAGATTATGCCGGACAAATGATTGGTAGATTCAATGAAAATTTAGATTCCCTCGAGTTCATCACTACCTTCGGAAACTCCCAGCGTGGATTTCCTGACCTGAGCCCCTCAGCTTTCATGGTTGATGATTGTTTCAACATCTACTTCTCTGGTTGGGGTTCCTACATTGGCGTTGGAAATGAAGGCACAACTTTAGGTTTAGAAATTACCCCTGACGCCCATCAATCTACCACCGATAATAATGATTTTTACCTTCTTGCACTAAATCCAAACGCTAAAAGTCTGGCTTATGCTTCTTTTTTCGGGGGATATGAAAGCGAAGACCATGTAGATGGTGGAACTTCCCGTTTCGATAAAAGAGGCATTGTCTATCAATCTGTTTGTGCCAGCTGTCCCAATTCACCCCCAGGTCTAAACGATTTCCCTACCTCAAACAGTGCAGTATTCCCGAACAATGTGAGCATTCGCTGCTCCAATGCCAGTTTCAAATTAGACTTTAGATTGGGTTATTCAGTAGATGCCGTTTTCAATGTTAGATCTCCGTTTTGCGTAACTGACTCCGCCGAATTTAAGCCACAAACAAAATACAATGCTACCTATACTTGGTACTTCGGTGACGGTGATTCATCTAACGAGTTTTCTCCCACACATCAATATAAAGCACCAGGAAAATATAAAGTCAAACTGATGGTGAAAGATACCAACAGCTGCAACGTAAACGCCAAATTCACTCGTGTAATTAATGTTATTGTAGCACCAAATGCCAACTTTGACGTTACCGTAAATCCTTGCTCCGAAGCCATCGATTTCGCTGCAAATGGTTCTTCTTTCGATTCAATAACCTGGAACTTTGGAGATAATACACCACCCGTTTATAATGAAAATCCTACCTCACACATTTATGCAGTTCCCAATCAAATTTATACCGCCACCGCAATTTTCAAAAATACCCTAACCGGTTGTACCGATACCGTAACAAAAATTCTTACCGACTCGTCTTTTCGTCCCAAAGAAATGAACATAGCCAATGTTTTCACCCCCAATAACGACGGAAAAAACGATTGTTTTCAAGTTTATGGCATCACCAAAGAATGTGAAAAAGCGGAAATCAGAATTTTTAACCGTTGGGGCGCTCGGGTTTATTTCTCTAAGGATCTAACCGAATGCTGGAACGGCAGAGTAGACAACATTGGCCCAGCAGTTCCCGAAGGCACTTATTTCTACATCGTTGATATTATCGAAACACCGAACCCGGATTATCCTAAGAAAATCAACGGCTCGGTGAATCTCATTCGATCTAATTAAGCAATTTTAGCTATCAAACCTTGCAATACCTTGCCTGGCCCTAATTCGGTGAATTCAACCGCACCGTCAGTTTTCATGTTTCTAACAGATTGAGTCCATCGCACAGGTGCTGTCAACTGTGCCACCAAATTCTCTTTGATTTTTGATGGATCAGTCTCTGCAGCCGCTGTAACATTCTGGTAAATCGGACAAATGGGTTCGTTGAAATGAGTAGATTCAATGGCTGAAGCCAATTTTTCGCGAGCAGGCTCCATCAACGGTGAATGAAAAGCACCACCAACTGGCAATAGCAATGCGCGCTTTGCCCCAGCTGCCTTCATACCCTCACACGCGCGAGTCACTGCATCTACAGATCCAGAAATCACCAATTGACCAGGGCAGTTATAATTAGCTGCTACAACCACGCCCTCTGTTTCACTGCAAACTCTTTCAACATCTTCATCTGCCAGAGCCAAAACCGCAGCCATTGTACCTGGCTCCAATTCACAAGCCTCCTGCATCGCCAAAGCACGCTGATGAACCAAACGTAATCCATCTTCGAAAGTCAATACTCCAACAGTCACCAAGGCACTAAACTCTCCTAAGCTATGACCTGCAACCATGTCGGGTTTGAACGCATCGCCCATTTCTTTAGCCATAATCACACTATGAATAAATATGGCAGGCTGCGTCACATCTGTGCGCTTCAATTCCTCTGCTGAACCATCAAACATGATATCGGTGATGCGAAAACCTAAAATTTCATTCGCCTTTTCAAACAACTCTTTGGCAGAATCAGAACTTTCATATAAATCCTTCCCCATACCCTCAAATTGAGACCCCTGTCCGGGAAATACAAATGCGTGTTTACTCATGTGGCAAAAAAACACATTTTTATCGAAGATTTCCCCCCATCAAAACAAAACCGTCTATTTGTTTGTATATTTGTTGGAACAAATATTAAAATAAACATAATTATGTCTACTCAAGCTCAATCAACAACTCAGTGGAATCTAGATCCTACTCACTCAGAAGTTCAATTTAAAGTAAAACACTTGGTAATTTCAACCGTAACTGGTTCTTTCAACCAATTCACAGCAGCTGCAACTACGCACGGCGATAGCTGGGAAAACGCACAAATTAACTTTTCTGCTGACATCAATTCTATCGACACTAACAACGAACAACGTGACTGTCATTTGAAATCAGGCGATTTCTTCGACGCTGAAAATCACCCTTCTTTAAACTTTGTTTCTACTTCATTCACAAAAAAATCAGATAACCAATTCGCATTGGTTGGTGACTTAACTTTAAAAGGCACTACCAAATCAGTAACATTAAATGCAGAATTTGGCGGTGAAATGGTTGATCCTTACGGAAATCACAAAGCAGGTTTTGAAGTATCAGGTGAAATCAATCGAGAAGAATTTGGACTTACTTGGAGCGCAGTTACTGAAGCTGGCGGAGTAGTTGTAGGTGCAAATGTAAAATTGCACATGAATATTCAGTTGGTTAAAGGTTAATCAGATAACTCTAACCACCTAAACTCCAACAAGTCTAATCGTTCTTGTAGCGTTTCGACTTCCTGTCCGAGCTGCGCAATACGATCATATTGAGTGGTTAACGAAGAGAGCTCCTGTAACAGGGAGCTCTTTTTTTGCTGCAACTCAGGTATTTCCTTCTCAATCTGCTCCAATTCGAATTTCTCTTTGAAAGTCAATTTTTTAGTCTCCACTTTAGATTCCACAGAAACCGATGAATTTAAATCTTTGGGTTCCGGTTTTATTTCCGTTTCTATTTTAATGTTAACCTTCTGCCCTGTTTTTGCCAATGACAGTTCCTGCAATTCTTCCCAATCTCTATAATCACTGTAGTTTCCAGGAAAATCACGAACTTCTCCCTCACCTTCAAAAATGAAGCAATGGTCAACCAATTTATCCATAAAAAAACGATCGTGACTTACTATTATTACACATCCATCGTAACTCAGAAGAAAATCCTCCAAAACTGACAAGGTCTGTATGTCTAAATCGTTGGTGGGCTCATCCAAAATCAAAAAGTTAGGTGCAGCCATAAGAATTTTCATTAAGAACAACCTACGCCTCTCGCCGCCGCTCAGTTTACTGACAAAATCAAATTGTTTATCATAGTCAAAACCAAATTGAAACAACAACTGAGAAGCAGTCAATTTATTGCCATTGGCCATGGGAATCCAATCAGCAACATCTCTAACTTCATCAATGACCTTTCTTGAGTCATCAATCTTCATCCCTTGCTGGGAGTAATATCCAAAACCAATGGTATCCCCAATAACAACCTTACCAGAATCAGGTGTCTCCAGTTGCATGATGATATTCAACAAAGTGCTTTTACCAGCGCCATTTCTACCTATAATACCAACCTTCTCTTTGCGCTTAAAAACATAACTGAAATCATTTAAAATCTTCACCTCGCCAAATGCTTTTTTAACATGGTGAAGTTCTAAAATCTTCGCGCCCAATCGCTCCATTCGCATGGTAATATTCAACTCCGATTTATGTCGTTGTTGCTTAATCTTATCTTCTAAATTATCAAAAGCCTCAACCCTACTTTTGCTCTTGGTGCCTCTGGCTTTTGGCATTCTCCGCACCCAGTCAAGCTCCCTTCTATAGGTATTTCTATCTTTCTCCAATTCACTAGCCAAGTTGGCCTCTCGCTCTGCTTTCTTCTCTAAATAATATTGATAATTCCCTTTGTATTTAAATACATCTCCGTTTTCTAACTCCACAATTTGATCACATACCCTATCTAAAAAATATCTGTCGTGGGTAACCAGCAATAATGTCAAATCTCTCTGATTCAAAAAACCCTCCAGCCATTCAATCATATCCAAATCAAGATGGTTGGTAGGTTCATCCATTATCAAAAAATCTGGCTGCGATAATAATACTTTAGCTAAAGCCACTCGTTTTCTTTGTCCGCCCGACAAACTACTGGCTTTCTGATCATGATTGTGAATTTGCAATTTACCCAAAACCGTTCTCACTTTGGCTTCATAATCCCAAGCTTCTAAACGGTTCATTTCCTCAGTAGCGCTCTCTAATTGATCCAATGCTGCCATACTCTCAGCCTCATTTTCACTAGAACTCTGCTCCAATAAATGTTCATATCTCTTCACTAACCGGCTGATTTCACTTTCTTCCAAAAGGATGTTTTCAAGCACTGTCAAATCGCCCTCCAATTCAGGCTCCTGCGGAAGATAACCCACATTAATTTCCTTTCGAAGGATGGCTTTTCCCTTATCGGGGGACTCAAATCCCATAATAATCGACATCAACGTACTTTTACCTTGTCCGTTTGCCGCCACCAAGGCCACCTTTTCGCCCATCTGAATTCCAAAACTCACATCCCTTAAAACCGGCTTATCATGCCATGTCTTCGATAAATTCTCAATCGACAAATAATTCATACGTATCCCTGCAAAAGTACCATGGATTTTGAGAGAATACACTTTATTCAACATTCATATCAGAGAATATTAATAAATTTGATGTTTGAGGAAATATGTCGAAATTTTTAACTGGAAAAGAACTTGAAAAGGTTGTTTACGATATTATTTGGGAAGCCCAAGATAATTTAATTATTGTTTCACCTTTTATAAAACTAGATGATTATTTTAAAAAATTATTTGAAAATCACTTAAATAATCCACATTTAAACATAATAATCGTATTCGGAAAAAACGAAGAAAACAAACAAAAAAGTTTACGAAAAGAAGACTTTGATTTTTTTAAAAAATTTCTAAATATTTCAATAATCTATGTAAATAACCTGCATGCAAAATATTATGGAAATGAGAAAAAAGGTGTAATAACCTCTATAAATCTTTATGATTATTCATTTAAAAACAACCTAGAATTTGGTGTGTATTCAGAGGTTAATTTAATTTCTAAATTTACAAACTCACCTGATCAAGAAGCATGGGAAGCCGCACATGAAATTGCAGAAACAAATGAGGCTATCTTCATAAAAAGACCAGTTTACGAGAAAAGATTGTTAAGTTCTCTTTTAGGTAAAAGCTATATAAAATCCGATATTTTACTTGATGACACTGAAAGATTCTACAGAGGTCTAAACAAAAAAGAAAAAAATAAAATTCAAATTATCACAGATTTCCCGACTGAATTGGAAATTGGTTATCAACAATTAAAACGCCCTGAAAGAGAAATCCCACACAATAATCTTCAAGGATTTTGTATTAGAACAGGAATTAATATTCCATTTAATCCCAATCGACCATATTCAAATGAAGCATATAAAAGTTGGTCAAATTGGAACAATTGGGATTTTCCCGAAAAATTTTGTCATAAAACAGGAAAACCATCCCTAGGCAAAACATCAATGCGTAATCCAGTGTTGTATAACAAATAACAATATGCAAATTGAAATCTGGTCGGATATTGCTTGCCCATTTTGTTATTTGGGCTTTAGACAACTAGAATTGGCCATTGCTAACTTCAGAGATGCCAATCCAAATTATCAAAACATTGACATTATTTGGAAAAGCTTTCAACTAAACCCAGAGGCAAAATATGAACCCGGTAAAACGGTAACCCAGTATTTGTGTGAGGTAAAAAACCTCACTGTAGGACAAGTGAATCAAATGCAATCTCAAATTATTGAACAAGGCAAAAACTACAATATAGATTTTCAATTTGACATAACTCCCGTTACCAACACTCAAAAAGCCCACTCACTTCTCCATATCGCGCAAAAACAAGGCAAAGGAAATGAATGCAAAATTGCCCTATTCAACCATCATTTCACCTATGGAAACAATGTCTTTGACCCTACCATATTGAACAAAATTGCACTTGACTTAAACATAGATTTATCTCCATGGATAAACCCCTTTGAAGACGCTGAGTTACTCCAAGAAATTGAAGACGATGCTTATGCTGCACAACAATTCAATATTAGAGGAGTGCCCTATTTTATCTTTAATAGAGCCTATGCCATCAGCGGTGCCCACGGGGAAGAAACCTTTTTTAAAGTTTTAGAAACCGTAAGAATCAAATACGACCAATGAAAGCAGAAATCGCCCAGTACTTATTATCACTTCCCGCAGACCGACAAGAAGCCCTTACCAAACTTATAACCCTAGCTGAATCAAACCTTCCAAACGGATTTGAAGCCGTCATCCAATACAAGATGCCCTCGTTTGTGGTTCCAAAATCTATCTATCCCTTGGGATATCATTGCACCCCTTCTGAGCCTTTACCATTCATTAGCTTTGCCTCTCAAAAGAACTTCATCGCGATTTACCACATGGGACTATATTCATTTCCTGAGCTTTACGAATGGTTCGTAAATGAATACCCAAAACACTGCAAAAGCAAATTGGATATGGGAAAAAGCTGCATCCGTTTCAAAAAAACCCACGAAATTCCCTTTAAACTCTTGGGCGAGCTTTTCACCAAAATGAGCCCAAATCAATGGATTGAACTCTACGAAAGTAATCTCAAATCTGGTACCTAGTACCCAGTACCTGGTACCTAGTACTTGGTAGTTGGTAGTTGGTAGTTGGTATTTGGCTGTTGGTACCCACTACCTGCTACCTAGTACCAACTACCAAAGTTAGCACTGAATAACTCCCACGTTGTATTTCTCAACAGGCGCATGATTTGCTGCCTCAATACCCATTGAAATCCATTTGCGGGTATCTAAGGGATTGATAATGGCGTCAACCCACAATCGAGAAGCAGCATATTCTGGTTTAGTTCCGTTGTCGTATCTATTTTTGATTTTTTCTAAAAGTTCTTTCTCCGCTTCAGGAGTGATTTCCTCACCTTTAGCAAGCAATCGAGATTTCTCAATTTGCAACAAGGTATTGGCTGCTTGGTCTCCGCCCATTACCGCAATTTTTGCCGATGGCCAAGCCACAATCAATCTTGGGTCATAGGCCTTACCACACATAGCGTAATTGCCTGCACCGTAACTATTTCCAACTATAATGGTCAATTTAGGAACCGTACTGTTGGCCATGGCCATAACCATTTTCGCCCCATCTTTGATGATTCCTCCATGTTCACTGCGACTGCCAACCATAAATCCTGTGACGTCTTGCAAAAAAACCAAGGGAATTTTCTTTTGGTTGCAATTCATGATGAATCGCGCTGCTTTATCAGCACTGTCAGAATAAATTACTCCACCAAATTGCATCTCACCCTTGCTATTCTTGAGGACTTCTCGATTATTAGCAACGATACCTACAGCCCAACCATCAATGCGGGCATATCCACATGTAATGGTTTTTCCGTAATCTTCTTTGTAATGTTCAAACTCACTTCCGTCTACCAATCGCTCAATGATTTCAATGGTTTTATAAGGTTTTGCCCTATCTGCTGGTAAAATACCGAAAATATCTGCCTGATTTTTAAGGGGTAAAGAAGCTTTCACTCGATCAAAACCTGCTTTTTCAAAGGCACCCAACTTGTTCATGATGTACTTGATTCTATCCAAACATGCTTCATCGGTTGGGAATTTATCGTCAATCACACCCGATATTTCAGTTTGTGTTTTAGCACCACCCAACGTTTCATTGTCAATTGACTCACCAATAGCGGCTTTAACCAAGTAACTTCCTGCTAAAAATATGCTTCCATTGCCCTCAACAATCAGTGCTTCGTCACTCATGATAGGCAAATATGCCCCACCCGCAACACAGCTTCCCATAACCGCAGCAATTTGAGTAATTCCTGAAGAACTCATCTTGGCATTATTTCTAAACATTCGGCCAAAATGCTCTTTATCTGCAAAAATTTCATCCTGCATGGGTAAAAATACCCCAGCGCTATCTACTAAATAAATGATGGGTAACCGATTCTCCATGGCAATTTCTTGAGCCCGAAGATTTTTCTTACCGGTAATGGGGAACCAAGCCCCAGCCTTAACCGTAGCATCATTGGCTACAATTACGCAACTTCGTCCAGATACTACACCAATTCCTGTTACAACACCTCCTGCCGGACAACCGCCGTATTCAGAATACTGTTCAAAACCGGCAAACTCCCCAATTTCTATCCAAGGGGAATCCGTATCTCTTAAATAATCAACACGTTCACGAGCTAAAAGCTTGCCTTTTTCTTTCTGCTTAGCAGCAGATTTAGCTCCTCCGCCTTCGTGAATTTTTGATAACTTGACCCTAATAGAGTCCCAAAGTTGTTTGTTGATGTCTTCGTTTCGGTTGAATTCAATATCTTGAGCAGCCATTGTTCAAAAATAAACAATTATGGCTGCCCAAGAGACTTGATTTAGAAACGTTTTTTGGAATAGCTGCGGTTACTTTGCGCACCACCGCTACTTTTACCCCAACGGTCAGTTTTTGATTCACCCGCTGGTTTAGGATCTTTATGATGATTGCTATGAGGACGCTTTCCTCGGCTTCCACCGCGAGAATATCCGCCCCCGCTTCTTCCGCCGCCTTGTCCTTGAGAACCTCCGCTGCGCTTGGCTGGCAATTCAATTCGGAAATCGTGGTCCATTTCGGTTACCACATCATCACCAAATAATTTCTGAAGTTCGTGCAAATGCTTCGCCTCACCTGGAGAACAAAAAGACATTGCTAATCCTTCAGTACCTGCTCTACCTGTACGACCAATACGGTGCGTGTAGGTTTCAGTATCTTCGGCCATGTCAAAGTTCAAAACATAGTTCAAACTTTTAATATCAACACCACGAGCAGCTACATCAGTAGCCACCAAAATACGATCTCTTCCTTGCTTGAAGCTATCTAGATTGCGATTACGATCTCTCTGGCTCTTGTCACCGTGAATGGCCACAGATTTGTGTCCGTTCTCACGTAAAACATTAACCAATTTGTCAGCACCCATTTTGGTACGGGTAAACACTAACATGGCATCAATATCATCATCTTCAAGAAGTTGCAATAACAATTCCTCCTTGTTTTTTTGACCCACAGCAAATAACCATTGATCAATCTTTGGCTTCTCAGCCGCACTTGGAACGATGTCTATTTTTTCGGGGGACTTCAACAGTTCCTCAGACAAAGTTCTAATTTCACGAGAAGCAGTTGCAGAAAACAACAATGTTTGCTTGTTTTCTTCTTTCAAATACGCGCCAATTTCGCGAATATCATCAATGAAACCCATGTCTAACATACGGTCACACTCATCTAAAACGAATGTTTTTACATTTGACAATTTCACAAATCCTTGATTAATTAAATCAAGCAATCGGCCAGGAGTTGCAATAACTATATGCGCTCCTCTTTTTAAACTATCTACTTGTCTAAACTGAGGAACACCTCCGTATATCAAAGTGATTTTTACCGAAGATTGTGCTCCGTATTTCTTGAAGTTGTCAGAAATTTGGTGAGCCAACTCACGGGTAGGTGCTAAAATCAACGCTTGAATCTTCTTAGATTCCAAATCTAGATTTTGCAAAATAGGAATAGCGAATGCTGCAGTTTTACCGGTTCCAGTAGGTGCAGTCGCAAATAAATCGTTCCCGTTCAAAATTACGGGAATAGCCTGTTGTTGAATAGGCGTTGGTGTGCTATACCCCTGTGCTTCGACAGCGGCTAGCATCTGAGGGCTTAACCCCAGTTCATTAAATTGAGTCATTCAGTTACTTTACTAATAAGGCAACGCTGTAAAGCAGAAATTCAGACGTTGGAACAGAACCACACGGTTCTCGATTCGAACAAAAAACGTTCCCACTCGCAAACAATTGCGGCGCAAAGTTACGAATTATTTTACACTTTTCCACATGTTATTCCCAAAATAGTTAAATTTGACCCCTTTGACAGCAAAAATGAACCAGTTGCAACACCACATATACTTGTCTATATGTTTATTGATTTCCTTTCAAATTAAAACATCCACAGCTCAAATCACCACCGATAGACCTTCTCAATCAGATAATTCATACGTGCTTGAAACCGGTTATTTTCAATTTGAAAATGCCTTTAATGCCAGTTTTTATGAGTCTGCCCCAAACACCCATTATCAGTTCTCCTTACCCGCCACCAGTGTTAGATACGGTTTACACCCAAAAGCTGAACTTAGATTGGGAGCTGAATACAACCAAAATCTGTTGGTTGATGATAATCCCAATACTTACAACATCCAGAATTCTAATATTCAACACCTTCAGCTAGGAACTAAAATCCAACTTCTAAAAAGAGTAGCGTGGATCTCTCATATTTTAATTCCCGTTGACAACAAGAATGCCGAACGTTTGGGTCAACTTCACAAAGTTTCAGCTACCTTTCCCCTAACCAAGAAAACTTCCATCACCTCAAATCTTGTTTATCGCAGAGTCAATACTCAAGTTTTTAATGATGTGATATATAATAACAATTACATAGCCACTTTAAACTTTTGGTCTCAAATTACACCAAATTTGATGCTGTTCTCTGAGCCGTATATTTTGTACAATAACAATAGTTACAATTCATTGAATTTTAATGCCGGATTCGCGTACGTTTTACATGAAAATCATCAAATTGACCTCAGTGCAGGCACCTCTGTTCACACCTCAAACACCCCTCAATCATTCGTTGCACTTGGATATAGTTTCAGATTCAAAAAATAAAACTTCATGAAAAAAAAGGAGCGCGTTGAATTCATTGCTCAAACCCTTGAAAGGTTATATCCCGAAACACCTGTTCCTTTAGATCATAAAGACCCATTTACATTGCTTATTGCTGTTCTGCTGAGCGCCCAATGCACCGATGAACGAGTAAATAAAATTACCCCTGCCCTTTTTGAAGCTGCTGATAACCCTTTCGATATGGCTCAAGTGCCCGTTGATGTTATTAGGGAAATCATCAAACCCTGCGGACTGAGTCCTTTTAAAAGCAAAGCCATTTCCGGATTGAGCCAAATACTCGTAGAAAAATACAACGGCCAAGTTCCACAATCATTCGAAGAATTGGAAGCGCTTCCCGGCGTGGGACATAAAACCGCAAGCGTGGTAATGAGTCAAGCCTTCGGGGTACCCGCATTTCCAGTAGATACTCACATACATAGACTAGCCGAACGTTGGAAACTCAGCTCCGGAAAAAACGTTGATCAAACCGAAAAAGACCTCAAACGGTTGTTTCCCAAAGAAACTTGGAATAAGCTTCACCTACAAATCATTTTCTACGGACGTGAATTCTGCCCTGCTAGAGGCCATCTAATAGAAAATTGTTTAATCTGCAGAACCATTTCAGAATAACTGAAGCAGCTGTTCATCAGATACTCCGCTAAAAATAGTCCTCATCACCGGCAACTCCAACCTCACTCCTTTGCAATTATCCATCAAATTACCATCGATGCTCATTTCTTGAATGATGCCGTCTTGTATTCGCTGAAAAAGCTGAACTTTCTGACCACTCCAATTGATTTCCCGCCTGTGAATGTATTTTGGACTATAACCCAAAATCCAAGAATCTTGGGAGAATTTTGAATTTCTCAGTTCCTCAATCTCTTCCAACTCGGTCATCGAAAATGCTTCGTGCCCTTGAAAATCAATTCCATAAATCTTTGAAAATTCACGCTGTAAATGTCCCAAGAAAGAAACCGTATCCCCTAAATCATGCCATTCCCGAATGTTGGTAACCGCACTCCGGTTTGATGGAACCGATTTCCCCTCGTAATTACCTGCTGAATGAATCGCCGCGTTCAATGATTTCAAATCTGAATCATACAGCAAAGTTCCGTGATGCAAAACCCTCAAACCTTTTTGGTAAATGTGTTGAGCATTCCCACTGATTTTCAAGCCGTTCAAGAGTAAATCGTCTCTCTTACTATAAGTCGTTTCAATTCCTAAACTGCGCAAAGCAGTTCGCACGGGTTCGAGGAATTGCTTGTAATTCACTGCCTTGTCCATGCCCTCTTCCAAATTCTTAATGAACGTGAAATTAACATTCCCCAGATCATGAAATACTGTGCCTCCTCCAGATATGCGACGAGCCACGTTGATATTATTTTCACGGCAAAATTGAATGTTTGCCTCTGCACAAGCGTTTTGATGCTTGCCGCAAACCACCGATGACGAACTTCTCCAAAGCAATAAAATAGCATCTGTAGCGCCTTGAACCAAGGCCAACTCAGCCGCCAAATGGAAGTATGGATCCAGTCGGTCTGAATAAATCAAACGCATCAATACGTCTCCTTGAATTTCAAATTTTTGCGGCGCAACTCAAAATTCTGTCCCAAATAAACCTTTCTAACCAACTCATTACTAGCGAGTTCTTCGGCAGTTCCTTGAGCCAGTAACTTGCCTTCAAACAGCAAATACGCCCTGTCCGTTATACTCAAAGTCTCTTGAACGTTGTGATCGGTAATCAAAATACCAATATTTTTCTCCTTCAACTTATAAACGATGGCTTGGATGTCTTCCACTGCAATTGGATCCACACCAGCGAAGGGTTCATCTAACAAAATAAACGATGGATTAGTAGCTAAAGCTCGTGCAATTTCGGTTCTACGGCGTTCGCCACCACTCAAAACCTTCCCCAAATTCTTGCGCACCCTGCCTAAGCCAAACTCTTCAATCAAGCTCTCCAATTTGTCTTTTTGTTCCTGGGGACTTAAACTCGTAATCTCTAAAATAGCCCGTATATTATCTTCCACGCTGAGCTCTCTAAATACCGAAGCTTCTTGCGGAAGATACCCTATTCCCTTTCTCGCTCTTTTATACATGGGAAGATGGCTAATAATTTCACCATCTAAAATGATGTTGCCTTGGTCTGGCTTCACCAAACCTACGAACATGTAAAATGAGGTTGTTTTTCCTGCGCCGTTCGGGCCTAGCAATCCCACAATCTCACCGGTTTTTACTTCCACCGATACGTCATTAACGACCCGTTTGGAACCGTATTGTTTGATTAATCCTTCCGAAGATAAACGCATATTTGCAAAGGTAAAGATTTTGGTTGTATCTTTGTACCAAGGCGGTACGGCCAGCTCCTTGTCAACTCCCCCAGGTCTGGAAGGAAGCAAGGGCAGCAGGTTGTAGCGGCGCGATACCGCCTTTTCTTTTTAACTAAACTTAACTTATTGATTATAACCAACCTTTGATTAGGTTCTGAATTTGAATGCCTTCTGCTTCTGCCTTAAAATTCAAAACTACACGGTGAGGTAGCACCCATTGTGCCACTTCCATAACATCTTCACGATCAACAGAGAATTTTCCTTTCATCAGCGCGTTACACTTTGCACCTAAAATCAAATATTGTCCAGCCCTAGGTCCTGCGCCATAAGCTACATACTTTTCCGTCTGCGCATCAGCACCCAATTTTCCTGGACGAGTCTTATGAACCACTCCCACTGTATACTCAAACACAGATGGCGGCACTGGAACTTCACGAATCACCTTTTGAAACTCCAAAATCTCTGCACCCGTCAAAATTTTCTGAACTTCTGGGGTAAATTTTTGTGTTGTTTGCATCAACACTTGAACCTCCTGTTCGAAAGTAGGATAATCCAACGTCACTTGGTACATGAATCGGTCTAACTGTGCTTCTGGAAGCGGATAAGTTCCTTCTTGTTCTATAGGATTCTGAGTTGCCAAAACAAAAAAGGGTTCAGGCAAGGGGTATAACTTACCTCCCACTGTTACCTGTCTCTCTTGCATGGCCTCTAGCAGTGCACTCTGTGTTTTGGGCGGCGTTCTATTGATCTCATCGGCCAATACCAAGTTGGCAAAAACAGGTCCTTTGATAAAACGAAAGTGGCGACTATCATCCAAGATTTCAGAACCCAAAATATCGCTGGGCATCAAATCAGGGGTAAACTGTACCCTATTAAATTCAAGGTCCATGGCAGTAGCCAAGGTTTTTACCAACAGTGTCTTTGCCAATCCAGGAACACCCACCATCAGTACGTGTCCATGACAAAACAACGCATTAACCAAGGCTTTTACCACCTCTTCTTGGCCTACAATAACCTTCCCAATTTCTTGGGTTAGAGTTTGAATTTTTCCGCTAAATTTTTCAGCCAATAAAACCGAATTTATTTCACTCATAAACCCTTAATTATTCGTTGTTCCAACGAGATATCTTTCCACAATCCAAATTGCGAGTATTGATCCTGATGTACGTTTTCTTGCGAGTACCATCAACCCACTTATCAATGATTTGCTGTCTCTTTTCAGACTCTGCCTCCATCTGAATTCTACTGTAATCTTGAACGAGATTTGCCTTGTGTGGAGCCACAAATGACTTCAAATAAATGATTCTATACATGGTTCTTCCATCGGGCATCGCCATCACTGCAGGCTTCGAGAACTCACCAGGCTTCAATTTATCTACCACCAACTTTACATCCGATGGCAAAGTCTCAAACAATCTTTTTTGCATTCCTGTGTTTTCATCTGTAATAAATCCACAGTAACCCCTATTACCAAAATCTTCACTTGAATTCTTTTTTACCGCTTCGCACCAGTCAATACTACCTTCTAATAACTTTTTATATAGGGTATCAGCCGTATTCGACGCTTTTAAATAGTCTTCGGAAGTATTTTCAGGCCTTATCAAAATATGTGCAGCCAATATTCTTTCCCCTTGTCTCTTGATGAGCTTCATTACGTGATACCCAAAATCTGACTTAAACACCTGGCTGATGCTATCGGCCTTCAATTTAAAGGCCACACGCTCAAACTCGCCCACCATTTCACCACGCCCAAACTCCGGCAACATACCCCCATTGGCTTTACTCCCCGGATCCATTGAATAGGCTCTAGCCAACTTCTCAAAAGACTCTCCCTTCAATAGTCGTTTTCTCAACCCCTCCAATTGTTGTTGCGCAAACTCCTCCGCTACCGACGAAATAGGCAACTCCACCAAAAGTTGAGCCACTTCCACCTCCGTATTGATTACCGGTAAACTATCTTCAGGAATTCGATCGTAATACTGTTGTACTTCTTTGGGACTGATTTTCAAGTTACCTACAATCTTGCTCTGCATTTCTTGAGCAAGCAATTGTTCCCTCATTTTAGGACGAATTTCGTCTTTAAACTCAAGAATACTCTTTCCCAAATAACGCTCCAAATCAGCCAACGAGCCTGCTTGACGTTGAAAATTTCTGATTCTGTTATCTATTTCTGCTTCAACCCTATCATCATCTAAAGGCAAACTATCAATTTCGGCTTGACTCAACATCAATTTCCGAACAACCAATTGCTCTAATAAAAAACAAAATAATTGCTGACTATCTGGCAAGACCTGACCCCTAGCCAATTGAACCTTTTCAGTCTCAAAATCGCTGAACATTACAATTTTCTCCCCCACCACGGCCAATATGCCATCTGCATATTGAGGCGGTAAAGTAGGTCCTTGCTGAGCTCTTAAAGGAAGGCCAAGAAGCAATCCCAGAGCTAAAATCAACAGTTTATTTCGCATTAAGCTTGTTCTTAATTTGCTGCACGGCAGCTTGATTAACTTCTACAGAGTATTTAGATTCCAATTCCTGCATCCACTTCTTTTCTAAAACCTCTTGGTATTTTGAAGCAACTGGTCCTCTCGTTTCATCCAAAGACTTCGGACCAGCAGGTAAAAATCCAATCACCTTAACCACTACAAAGTCTTCGTCTAATTGTCCCAGTTTATAAATTTGATTGGCTTTTTTCTTGTACTTCGCATCAGCAAAAATACCTTTCAAGGCCTTCGGTGATGGAAATAAGAAAGTATCTTTCAACTGATATTTCCCAGCTTTATAACTAAAATCTAACTGGCTTTTCTTGGTGTGTTGCTTCCTGATACTATCAGCGGCAATTCCCTTCTTCACCTGTTTTGCTACAGTATTCATCATATCCTTAGATGAGCAGAAATAAAACTCAACATGGAATCGGTCATCCCACTGATAATCTTTGATATTTTGGTTGAAATAATCTGCCAATCCTACAGAATCAGTATTTGCTTTATCCCAAACCACTTCCTGCATCCTATTGAACATCAAAATACCCTCGCGGTATTCTTGATATATGAATCTGAACTCCGGTGATTTTTCTTCTAAATGCTCATTTTGATAGGAAACACATACATTTTTCACCCAACTCTCAAATTCACCCTTCAAATAATCTTTCGCCGGAACTCCCAATACTTTTTTCGCCGCTTCAATACGCTCCGCAAAATCACCCACCGTATACGATTCACCCGCAAAACGATACAATTCTGTATCGTGGAAATTCACACTCTTTTTAACCATATTTGTATTAATGGTGATGGTTTCCGGTAAATTACTTGACTTGAAAGTTCCTTTGGCTACCGATGAATCATTTGACATCATATTCATCAATATATCGTAAATCACTTCATTCAACTTATATCCTTCAGCCCTTTGAATCTTTGAAACCAAAGAATCTATAGATATCTGACTGCGTTGATTTTGTTGCACTTTTGTCTTCAGCTGATTTTTAATTATTTCAAAAGAACTTAATGGACGCACTTCCACCTTCTGCAATAAATGCCACCCGTAGTTGGTTTTGAAGGCAGCTGTGATATCTCCGTTTTTCTCCAATGCAAATGCTCTACTCAACCACTCTTGTCTTTCAATATCACCCACAAACTGATTTACTGTTAACCAATCAATCATTCCACCGTTGTATTTACTAGAAAAATCTTCGCTGTGAATTCTTGCCATAGACTCAAAAGTCTCTGCGCCACTCGTAATTTTCTCGCGAATCTCATTGATTTTACGCTCACCTTCCTCCACGGTCACATTCGCATTTGCACCTGAACGAATCAAAATATGTCTCACTTTGATTTCACCAAGATTCGGACGGATATCTTCTACTCTTAGAATATGAAATCCAAAATCAGTTCTAAAAATATCAGAAATACCATCTTTTGGTGTGCTGTAAGCGGCATTTTCAAACTCATATACCACTTGAAGAGCCGTCATATAGCCCAAATCTCCCCCCGAACTCTTGGTTCCTGGATCTTCTGAATCAGACAATGCAAAGCTGCTAAAGTTTTCTTTTGATGGATTCCTAAGCAACGCCGCATGAATTTCTTTCATACGTTTTTCAGCCTTAGACACAGTTGCATCAGAAGCATTTCTGTCGCATTTAATCAAAATATGAGAAACACGAACCTCTTTAGACATTCTTAAGTAGGCTTCTTCAATCAATTTTTGAGTAACATTTCTATCGTAGAGATAATTTCTCGCTAGTTGCTCCCTGTACATCGCCAATTCTTGCCTGTAAGCAGGAAGTGAATCTTTACCTGCGTCAATCGCATCTTGAATTTTCAATTTGAACCGGGTGTACAATCTCAAATATTCATCGATATCTGCAGAAGTAACAGGCTTTTCTTTTATGTTCAGATTCTTAAGAAACTGACGCTCAAATTCATCGGTAGAAACCTTTTGATTACCCGCTTTAAAAACCCAATCATTCGATGACTCACCACCTTGAGAGAACAAAGACCCAGAAGCAATAAATGCAATGAACGCAACAATTTGAATTTTAAACCTTCTCATAAATCAATATCCAACAAAAATAAGGAATTTAGATGAAATCAAAGTCGGTGGTCTACAGTCCGCGGTCCATAGTCCATAGTCCATAGTCCGTAGTCCGTAGTCTGTAGTCCGTAGTCTGTAGTCTGTAGTCTGTAGTCCATAGTCCGTAGTCCGTAGTCTGTAGTCCGTAGTCTGTAGTCCGTAGTTCGTGGTTAGCGGTTCTCGGCCCGATACCCGCTACCCGCTACCCGCTACCCGATACCCACTACCCGGTACCTGGTACCTGGTACCTGGTACCCGCTACCCACTACCAACTACCTCTAATCAATTCAATCGTTTCCAGATTTCGTCTTTCAACTCAATAAGACCTTGTTGAGCAACAGAGCTGATGAATAACAAATCTATCCCTACCATTTCGCGGCGAATTTCTTCTTTTAACTCGTTGTCAAGCATTTCAGATTTACTGATAGCAACAATCTTATCTTTAAAAATAAGCTCACTGCTGAATGCTTCCAATTCATTGATCAAGGTTTTGTATTCTGCCAAATGATTTTTACTGTCAGAAGGTATCAATAAAAGCAATAGAGCATTTCGTTCAATGTGCTTTAAAAAACGATGACCGAGGCCTTTTCCTTCGTGAGCACCCTCAATGATACCAGGAATATCTGCCATCACAAAACTTCGGTAATCGCGGTATTGAACCACCCCCAAGTTTGGAACCAAAGTGGTGAAGGGATAATCGGCAATTTCAGGTTTTGCTGCTGACAAAACACTGAGTAAAGTACTTTTACCTGCATTTGGAAATCCAACCAAACCTACATCAGCTAAGACCTTCAATTCAAGAATAATCCATTGCTCAATACCAGGTTCACCAGGCTGCGCGTACTGAGGAGATTGATTGGTAGGTGTTTTAAAATGGGCATTCCCCAATCCTCCACGACCCCCAGGAACCAATACTTTACGTTCACCCTCTTCCGTGATTTCGAACATAATTTCGCCTGTTTCAGCATCTCTCGCTACCGTTCCAAGTGGAACTTCCAATACAATGCTCTCGCCAAAACGCCCTGAACTGTGATTTTCACCCCCAGGAATTCCGTCTTCGGCCATTACATGTTTACGATATTTTAAGTGGAGCAACGTCCACAATTGTGAATTACCCAACAAAATAATGTCTCCGCCTTTGCCACCATCGCCTCCATCTGGACCTCCTCGCGGATTCATTTTGCTGCGGTGATAGTGCCTGCTGCCCGCACCGCCTTTGCCGCTTCGGCAACAGATTTTCACGTAGTCAATGAAATTACTTTCCGCCATGAACCTGCAAAGGTCGGTAAAAAGAACTATCCTTCGTATTTTTGCCGTTCAATTTAGCAAAATGTCAAGCAATAGTGCCTACGCTTTCCGCGAAATAGAATCCAAATGGCAAACTATTTGGAACCAAAATCAACTTTACAAAGTAGATATTCAACCCAATAAACCCAAATTTTATGCTCTTGATATGTTTCCTTATCCGTCAGGAGCTGGCCTTCACGTTGGACATCCACTGGGTTATATAGCTTCTGATATCGTAGCTCGATACAAACGATTGAATGGGTTTAATGTATTACACCCAATGGGTTACGATGCATTTGGTCTCCCCGCTGAACAATATGCTATCCAAACCGGACAGCACCCAGCAGTTACCACCGAAGCCAATGTAAAACGCTTCAGAGAACAATTAGACAAAATGGGCTTTTGCTTTGATTGGGACAGGCAAGTGAAAACCTGCGATGCCGATTATTACAAGTGGACACAATGGATTTTCAGTCAATTTTTTACACATTGGTACGACAAATCAATACAAAAAGCAGTATCCATTGATTTACTTATACAGCATTTCGATAAATTCGGGTCATCCAATTTGAATGCTCATCACAGCTGTAAAATTCAATTCTCCGCTCATGAGTGGAACCAATTCAATGTCCAACAGAAAGAAAATATAATCAACGATTATCGTTTAGCTTTCATTGATGAAACTACTGTGAACTGGTGCGCAGAAATGGGTACCGTTCTTGCAAACGAAGAAGTAGTCAATGGGGTCAGCGAAAGAGGTGGCTATCCTGTAATTAGAAAGAAAATGAAACAATGGAGCCTCCGAATTACTGCCTACGCAGATAGACTTTTGGAAGGACTTCAAAACGTTGAATGGAGTGATTCTATTAAAGAGATACAGAAAAATTGGATTGGAAGAAGCGAAGGTGCCGAAATTGATTTCAAAGTTTCAGGATCGAGTCACACAATTAGAATTTTTACTACTCGACCCGATACACTTTTCGGTGCTACTTACATGGTATTGGCTCCAGAAACCGAGTATTTACAAGAAATTTGCAGTTCCAATCAGTGGGAACAAGTATCAAACTACGCAGAAAAAGCCAAAAATAGATCTGAAATAGAACGCATGGCTGATACCCAAAAGACCGGTGTTTTTACGGGTGCTATGGCTGTCAATCCCTTCAATAACAAAGAAATTCCTATTTGGGTTAGCGATTATGTTCTGGCCGGTTACGGTACAGGGGCTATCATGGCTGTTCCTGCACACGATGAACGTGACTTTGAATTTGCTCAAGCATTTAATTTAGATGTAATTGCCGTTGTCAAACCTGCAAACGAAGAACTAGAACTCCCTTTGAGTGAGGCGTTTAGCGCAAAAGATGGAATTCTTTTTAATAGCGATTTCCTCAACGGATTATCTGTAAAAGATGCCATCAGAGCCGCCATAAACAAAGTGGTAGAATTAGGAATTGGCGAGAAAAAAATCAATTACAAACTGCGTGAAGCCGGTTTTGGAAGACAACGTTATTGGGGCGAACCCTTTCCCATCGTTTACAATAATGGTATCCCTCAATTGGTCAATGATTTACCCGTTGAATTACCCGCAGTTGATAGCTACAAACCCACAGGTACAGGCGAAAGCCCTCTGGCTGCAGTACAAGATTGGGTGAATAGCCCAATTGGCCAAAGAGAAACCGATACCATGCCTGGTTGGGCCGGCAGCTCATGGTATTTTTTAAGATATACAGATCCCCAAAACACAGAAGCATTTGCTTCGAAAGAAGCTCTTGATTATTGGCAAGCGGTTGACCTTTATGTTGGAGGCTCAGAACACGCAACTGGTCACCTCCTTTACAGCCGCTTTTGGACGAAATTTTTGTTTGACTTGGGATATTTATCTTGGGATGAACCTTTCAAACGCCTGGTGAATCAAGGAATGATCATGGGCGAAGACGGACAAAAAATGAGTAAACGTTGGGGTAACGTCGTTAACCCCGATGATGTTTGCCAAGAATACGGTGCAGATACTCTCAGGATGTATGAAATGTTTTTGGGGCCACTTCAAGATTCAAAACCCTGGAATACTCATGGAATTGAAGGTGTTTCTAGATTCCTAGGTAAATTCTGGAGACTGTTCTATGAATCAGACCAATGGGCCGTAAATCAAGAAACCGCCAACTCAGATGAGTTGAAAATTCTACATAAGACCATTAAAAAAGTAACTGAAGACATCGAATCAATGAGCTTCAACACATCTATATCTGCTTTTATGGTCTGTGTGAATGAATTAACTGCCCTAAAATGCAGAAAACAATCGGTTTTAGAGCCATTATTAATATTACTAGCACCATTTGCCCCACATATTTCTGAAGAGCTTTGGTCGCAATTAGGAAACGCAAATAGCATACATATTCAACAATGGCCTAAGTTTAACTCAGAATTGCTGATTGAAAATACTTTTCTTTATCCAATAAGCATCAACGGTAAAACACGCACGCAAATTGAGTTTCCTACCAATGCCGATATCAAAGACATTGAAGCCGCGGTTCTAATAAACGAAATTGTGCTGAAGTGGACAGAAGGGAAGGCACCTAAAAAGGTGATTGTGGTTAAAAACCGGATAGTGAATGTGGTCATCTAGTACATGGTCTATGGTACTTTGTCTTTAGTCTGAAGTCTAGTGCCTAGTAGCAAGAGACTAGTGGCAAGAAACTAGCACCTAGAGTCTCCCTCCCCTCTACCCTCTACCCTCTACCCTCTACCAACTACCCGGTACCAGGTACCCGGTACCCGGTACTAAACAGCAAAACTTTCGCCGCAACCGCAACTGCGTGCGGCATTGGGATTGATGAAATTGAATCCTTTGCCGTTCAATCCATCTGAAAAATCAAGTTCTGTGCCGCATAAGTACAGAAAACTTTTCATGTCGCAAACAATCTTTAATTGATCATCTCCGAATTCCATGTCTCCTGGCTTGCTCTCATTATCAAAATCAAGCTCATAAGACAATCCTGAACAACCTCCACCTTTAACACCCACTCTTAAAAAATAATCTGGTGCAGAAATTCCAGCTTCCCGCATCAACGAATCTACTTTCATTCGTGCTTTTTCAGTAATGGTAACGGCGGAGGTATCGGTAATCATATTTTAAAATATTAATGATGTACTTTATCAGAAACCAAAGGTTCCAAACCTCTTTTCTGACGATAATCATTGATCGCGGCGCGTATTGCATCTTCAGCAAGCACAGAACAGTGAATTTTCACTGGTGGCAATGCTAATTCCTCTACGATGTCCATATTATCAATGCTTAATGCTTCGTCAACCGTTTTACCTTTAATCCATTCAGTAGCCAATGAGGAACTTGCAATGGCAGACCCACAACCAAATGTTTTAAACTTTGCATCTTCAATTACACCGGTTTCTTCGTTCACTTGAATTTGCAAACGCATCACGTCTCCGCATTCAGGTGCTCCAACTAAACCCGTTCCAACAGTGTCACTTGCTTTGTCTAACGTTCCAATGTTTCTAGGATTGGTGTAGTGATCAATTACTTTTTCAGAATATGCCATAATTTTTGGGTTTTATATTTCAAAGTTATTTAAAATCTTTCTAAATTACAAGATTAATGTTCAGACCACTCAATTGACTTCAAATCAATGCCTTCCTTGTGCATTTCCCATAACGGACTCATGTCTCTCAACTTGTTGACCGCTTTGGTTACCAAGTCAATGGCAAAATCAATTTCCTCATCTTTAGTGAACCTACCTAGACCAAATCTGATGCTGGAGTGTGCCAATTCATCATCTAAACCTAGGCTTTTCAATACATAACTTGGTTCAAGTGAAGCAGAAGTACAAGCAGATCCTGAAGAACAAGCAATATCTTTTATACCCATCATCAAACCCTCTCCTTCTACATATTTAAACGAAATATTGGTGGTGTGTGGCAAACGATGTTCACGACTTCCATTGACATAAGATTCTTCCAACTGCAATAAGGCAGCTTCCAATCTATCTCGCATAGCACTCAAACGGACCGCTTCCGATTCCATTTCTTGAATGGCAATTTCACACGCTTTACCGAAACCAATGATACCAGGAACGTTCAAAGTTCCGCTTCTCATTCCACGCTCGTGTCCACCGCCATCCATTTGAGCAGTCACTTTAACTCTTGGATTTTTACGTCTAACATAAAGTGCTCCAATTCCCTTAGGACCGTACATTTTATGAGCAGTAAAACTCAACAAATCAATATTATCGGCAATAACATCTACTGGAATTTTTCCAACCGCTTGAGTAGCATCTGTATGAAATAACACACCGTGCTTTTTGCACAAAGCCCCTATCTCACGAACCGGTTGCAAAACGCCCAATTCGTTGTTTCCGTACATCACACTTACCAAAATGGTAGTTGGACGAATGGCTTGTTCCAATTGAGCCATATCAATTAACCCATTCTCAGCAACTGGCAAATAGGTAATCTCTGCACCCAACTTTTCTAGATGCTTGCACGTGTCTAAAACCGCCTTGTGTTCAGTGATCACGGTGATAATGTGATTGCCTTTTGCAGCATACATTTCAAAAACACCTTTAATAGCCAAGTTATTGCTTTCAGTGGCACCACTGGTGAAAATGATTTCTTTAGAATTCGCACCAATAATCTTTGCAACTTGCTCACGAGCATAATCTACAGCTTCTTCTGCTGCCCAACCAAAAGCATGGCTCTTACTTGCTGCGTTACCAAAGTTCTCCAAAAAGTAAGGAGTCATGGTTTCAAACACCCTAGGATCAACCTGTGTTGTGGCGTTGTTATCTAAATATATTGGAAGTCTCATATTTTACTAGTTTATATAATTAACAATTGGTAGCTCGAATCGTTTTATTATTTAGACGATTTCTAAACAACAAAATTAATCATCTCTGCCTACAATCACATACCTTTTCGCTTATTTTGTAAGACAAATTCACATTTTCGTAGAATTATGCCCAAAAAACTTGAACATATTGGTATTGCCGTGAAAAACCTAGAAGCTTCCGAAGCGCTTTTTACCAAACTACTTGGCATCGAACCCTATAAACGAGAAGAAGTATCTTCTGAGGGAGTGATGACTTCTTTTTTCCTTTTGGGGGACATTAAATTCGAACTACTTGCGGCCACCAACCAAGACAGTCCTATTGCCAAATTCATTGAGAAACGTGGTGAAGGACTTCATCACCTTGCCTTTGAGTCAGAAAATATTGAAAATGAGCTATCTGAAAGAAAATCGCAAAACGTAGAACTCATTCATCAACAGCCTAAAGATGGCGCTGACAATAAGCGCATAGCATTTTTACACCCAAAATCAACTGGGGGCGTACTTTGGGAACTTTGCCAAGAAAAGTTAACTGATTGACTATTAAAGAAAGAAGTGAAAACTATCTCCTCTTAAACCTGCTCTCAATGTTTCTAAGGGAATCAATTCATTAGGCGCAATATTTCCCAAATTAACATTGGTTCCGTAAAGTTGGATAAACCAAACCTGTTGGGCCTTTTGAGGTGCTTCCCAAATTACTTTATCCAAAGGAATCTTTCGAATAATCTCTGCAACCAAACCACTTCTTACTTCTCCAGAATTTCTAAAAATACCTACTGTACCCGATTCCCTTGCTTCACCTATCACTTTCCAAGCACCAGCTTCTAACTCCGTTTCCATTTGCTCAATCCACTCATAAGGAGGTATAATTTTCTCGGCATCTTTTGAACCTACCTCACTCAAGACAGTGTAATTCTTGGCAAATGTTGAAATAATCTCACACTTTTCGTCGTGGTTGATTTCCAATGAACCATCACTAATTTCTACATGAGCAATTTTGGTCTTTTCTAAAAGTCTATGATAATCATCTAACTGATTTCTAACCAAATAAGCCTCAAAAAGAGTACCGCCAAAATATACAGGAATTCCCGCGCTTTGATAAATTCTAATTTTATCTAGAAGACCTTGAGTAAACAAGCCTGTACCGAACCCCAATTTGACAATATCAACAAGAGAAGAGCTTGAAGATAAAAAATCTTCAGTCTCACGAATTGACAATCCCTTATCCATAACCATAGTAAAACCATCGTTACGGGGCTTAATTGTTCTTTCGGGCAGGTTTTTAAGTTGAAATAAATCGTTATTCATAGAATAGAAAATGGAGCATCATTTAGAAAACTTGGCTATCAAAGCCATAATTTTAGTTGATGCCTTTAACTCTGGCGCAAAGTTAAACATTGTTGGGTACTCTGTAGAATCAAATTCCAATGCTTTTTCCAACACCAACAGACCCAGATCATGATTTCCATTGAGATAGCATAATGCAGCCAATCGATATAAAAGAGGAACACTATGTGGGTTGTTCTCTAATCCAGTCTCCGTAACATCTAACGCCTTATCCATTTCACCAGTTTCGTGCAGCGCTAGGCCATAATCTAACCAAAGCTCAGGTTCAAAAGGGAAATTCTCTGTCAACTCCTCATATAAAGCTTGCCATTTCTCAGTTTGATGATTTCCAAAATATGCACTTGCCAAAACAATTCCGTAATCTGACTGAGTGGCATCTAATTGCCTTGCTTTCTCTAAATATCCGATAGCCGTTCCGTATTTGCCTTCCTGATGATAAGTTAGCCCTAAACTGTACCAACTTTCCGAGTCATTGGAATCAATGGTTAAGATCTTTTTATACATCTCTCTACACTCCGCTAATCTGCCCACTTCGTATAAACTCCAAGCATACAAACCCCTAACTGATTCTAATATTTTCGGGGGAAATTCATTCAGTAACTCTTCATAACGCGCAACTACTTTCGGATAATACTCCAACTCATAAGCCGCTTCAATCCATCCCAACCAGGCTTCAATATACTTTTCATTGATGGTAACCGCATAATCAAAGGCATTTAAAGCTTTTTCATGATCTTCCATAATAGAATATGCCTCACCCAATACTTGCCAAGCTTCTGCTAAATAAGGTTCTTTATCTATCTGTGCTTCAATCACCGGAATCAACAACATTACAATATTCGTATCTTCCGTCTTATTGATATGCCTTTCGAAAATAGGTATAATTTCGGCTTGAGTCTCCAACGCTTTCATGGCAATAGGCTCGGCCAAATCATACTGCTCATAATGCAAAACCATGTCTAAGAAATCTTCCAAAGGACCTTCATCGTCACCAATTACTTCCAACGCAGATTTCATAGCATCGAATGCTAATTTCCTTGCCCCTTCATGACCGTGCAATACTGCTTTCATCATCAATAAAGTAGGCTCAAAAGGAGTGTAAGCAGTTGCTTGCTCCAAATACTTATGAGCCTTTCTATATTTACCCTCACTCATCAACCACTCTACCATATGCAAAGTAAAAATGGAAATATAAGGAAACGTCTGTATCCCCAATTCAATAACCATTTTTGCATATTTCTCAGAATGAAAAGCATTTAACTGTTCAGGCATTTGACTGCTGTAATAACGGAATAACTCCATCAACTCTCGAGCAGTAAATGATTCTCTTGACTGACTTTCAAAGTCCTTGGCTAAAACATCCAAGTCCCCCTGAAAACCTCCCATGTCTTCGTCTAGCTCGTCATCCCAATCTGATGGAAAAAAACTCATAATACCAAATTTATATATCTTTTATCGGTAGATCCCTACCACTTGCAATAATTATCCAAAACTTAATAACAAATTCATTCTAGTACCGGGTGCCGGGTGCCGGGTCTCAGGTAACGGGTGCTAGCCCCTAACCTCTATACTCTGACCAACGACCACCAACTACCGCCTACAGACTAAGGACCATCGACCTACTTAAATTGATTTACCAATCGTAACAACTCCTCCTTAGGCATAGCCCCCATTGCACGGTGAACCAATTGGCCGTTCTTGAAGAAGATTACTGTTGGATAGCCCTGAATATCGTATTGGTTCGCAATGTCAAATTGCGCCTCAGCATCCACCTGAAGAACATTAACAATGTCAGAATTCTCTGACTTGATTTCCTTAACGAAAGGATCCATCATTTTACATGGTCCACACCAAGTTGTATAAAAGTCTACCATAGTGAGTTTTTCCTCAGAAATGGTATTCATAAAGCTCTCTTTGGTAATCACCTCGTTATCTGAAGAAGTGTTTTGACAGGAACTAATGAATAAAGACATCCCCAAGAACAAAACTGCTACCCAAGTATTGCGAACGATAGTTTTCATTGTGCAAAGTTACTTATTCCAAAATTAAATACCTTTGTTGTGTGTCGTCTAAACCCATGCAATTGTCGGTTATTGTGCCCTTGTTTAATGAACAAGATAATATTGGGGCTCTTTTTCAAAGAATTCAAAACTCTGTGAATCCTCTGAATTTACACCACGAAATCATCTTCATCAATGATGGATCCAAAGACAACACCCTACCACTTGTCATTCAATTGGCACAACAATTTCCCGAAGTTCACTACATAGATTTCTCAAGGAATTTTGGACATCAACTGGCTATTTCAGCAGGAATAGAATACGCACGAGGAGAATATTTAGTCATCATGGACGGCGACGGACAAGACCCCCCAGAGTTCATTCCGGAACTGTATCAAAAAGCCAACGAAGGGTTTGAAGTAGTGTATGCCAAACGAAGAAAACGCGATGGCGAAAACTTCATGAAAAAACTCACCGCTAAGGCTTTCTATAGAATTCTAGCCAAAATCACCAACATCGAAATCCCCGTAGATACTGGCGACTTCAGAATCATCCATCGTAAAATTAGAGATATTTTGGTGCAAATGCCCGAGCAGCAAAAGTACATTAGAGGACAAATCGCTTGGATTGGATTCAATCAAACGTATCTTGAATACGACCGACAAGAACGTATGTCGGGGGAAACAAAATTCACCTACCGAAAAATGATGCGTTTTGCCCTCGATGGAATTAGTTCTTTCAGCACATGGCCCCTAAAAGTAGCCACAGTATCAGGATTCGCCGTGAGTTTTCTCGCATTCATTCTCATTATTTACAGCCTATATCAAAAGTTCTTTGGTTACACCGAAAAAGGGTGGACATCCATGCATATTTCAATCCTGTTTTTAGGGGGAATTCAGCTCATTGGAATCGGAATTTTAGGGGAATACTTGGGTCGAGTGAGTGAGAATGTGAAAAACCGACCCCATTACATTGTTCGAGAAACTAACATCCCCAAAAAGGAAACAAACTCATGAAGTTGAACCGCGATAACCTTTGGTTTTTGGTAATATTTGCACTTTCAACCATCGTTTCTGGCACTCTCATTCAATCAAACTTCCCACCTTATGGCATGCATCAAGGTGCCCAAGCAGACCGTGCATGCATTGCCTTGAATTATTTTCAAGAATCCATGAACTTTTTCCTCCCCAGAGTCATGGAAAACAGAGCTGCAGATGGTATTTGCGGATTGGAATTCCCCATTCTGCCGTACATATCCGCTTGCTTATATAAAGTCTTCGGGTTTCACGATGTGATTTACCGCCTGCTCTTGCTAACACTTTGGTTTTTCGGACAAAAGGCCGCTTGGAAAATGAGCTCACTCATCATTCCGAAGCTCACTCACCGAGCTTTCTTTCACTTCCTGTGGACCAGTTCACCCCTTCTGTTTTTCTACTCGTTCAATTTCTTACCCGACATCGCCGCACTGTCATTCTCACTCATCGCATGGTATCACTTTTTTGAGTTCAAAAACGGAAAACTCATCAACCAAAACTTTCATCTTTTTTTACTGTTCTCCGCACTCTCCGGACTATTGAAAGTCACTTTCCTCATCAATTTTATTGCCGCAATCATCATTCAATGGAAGCAATTAAACATACCTTCACGACTTAAACTCTTACTCCCTGTTTTGGCCGTCGGCACTTGGTATTTTTATTCCGCACAGCTGACCAAAAGCACCTATAATCTGCACTTTTTACAGCAAATGAATCCGCCCAGTTCCATGGCTGAACTCATCGAAAACAGCAGATACGCCCTCAACACTTGGATGGATCAAATTTACCCCCGCAATTTCTTGTTGGCCTTCGTGATAATTATGCTGATTTCTGCACAACAATTCAACCGTCAAAGCGATTTATTGAAGATTTCCGGACTTCTTTTCGGGGGATTTTTATCTGTATTTCTCCTGTTCAACCGTCAATTCCGATTCCACGACTATTACTTCATTCAAGCGTTTCCGTTTATATTCTTTGGACTGTTATACTTGTACGAAACCCACCTGAAAAACAAAGTGATTTACACCGGCTTTATCAGCATTTTGGCATTGGTGGGATTATTCATCACGCCCTTTTATCAATTCTCCCATGCAAAAAACATCGTCAGAAGAACCCTCACTCCCAAAGACTATTACAATCAATCTTTCTTCCAAGATTTTACATCCTTCGAAAAAACCAGAAAAGAATTAGACTCAATTGACCCAACTCGGAAGAAAGAGATCATCTTTGCATTTGACCCAACTCCCAACACGAGCCTCTATTTATTGCAAAGACAAGGCATTAGACTAGCGCCTGATTTTGATTCGGCCCTTTGCTCACAAATCATCCATGAGAAACTTAAAAAAGATCCATCAACACTTCAATATCTGATCATTCAAGATCTATACAGCCTTCCCAAAAATCACTTCATCAGACATTTCATCGCACCTCAAACCGATGAAAGCGGCCTAAAAATTTATACCCTTAAGAACCTTTAAAAGGATACCTAAATCTCAGCATTAAACCGCCTCCATGCCATTTAGAAGGGGCAATAAATGATTCCATTCCGTATAGATGCAATTCTACATATGCTTTGTATTGAAGAGAAAAGTTAATATCCATAACATCAAAACCACCCAATGACACATAAGGCATAATTGCTACATCGTTTTTGGAAAACCATCGTGAACCCACTTCAAGCCTTGGAACATAACCCAAGGCATGACGGTAACTTAAATTAATGAAATATCCATTCTGAGTCAAATGCTTCTTCATAATTCCTTTGCCTATAGTAGACAACCCAACCACTACCTCAAAAGGACTTAAAATGGTACCGCGTTGATTGATTTCATTGAAATTCAACTTTGCTTCAACACTGTCTCTTTGTCTATCAATCCAATCACCAGCCCTCAAATCGCTGTAATTCAAATTGACAGCCTTTAAATTAACCGTATTCGTCCCTGTCCATTCAACGGGTTTCAATGAATTCTGATCAAATAACACTCCCCTCGAAACAGTTTTGACATTATGAATCGAAACGAACCCAAAATCTTGCAATGAAAAATTGGCACTCCACCTTTTCCCATTTGGGCGAACAAAATCAAAAGACTTAGAAAGCCCGAACTGCAATCCCCAACCCGTGCCACTCGGTTGATAGTTCGTGTTTTGACTTGAAATTTTCCCATCAAACGAAATACTATCCCCTCTTAAATCCGAAAATAAACTTAAGTCTTGGGTTCGAATGTGAGAATAATTAACCACCTGTGAAAGTGATACGTTCCAAGCCATTTGCTTCTTCCAAGACCAAAATTTAACTTTCAACTTACGTTGCGATAAACTCCAAATTTCATTGTTTCCAACTTTCATCTCTTGACCCAAAAAGGGAGTATTACCCCGCATCATCAGACCGAAGGCATCTTTAGTGAATTTCGCACCACTTACTGATTCAGAGCTGTAATAAACACTTACCTTTTGCTTATTTACAGTGGCATACTTTTGCAAACCCACAAACGGAACCAACTGAATCGACATTCTCTGAAACGCTCCCAATCGATTATTGTCGTTCAACCCTTCGTGATAGGCAGCCATTTTGTCTGGATTAACATATCCTCCAACCGCAAACCGACTAGCAAACCCTAACGGAACTGCATTTGAACCAGTTTCGACCTTGTACTCAAAAACAGGCATATAATGCTCTACAACCACATTGCCTGATTGAGGTGTTAAATCCTGAGCTGTTAGGTTACTTGATAAAATAAAACCCAAAAGCCCAAACCCAATTTTAATTCTGAATCTCATACTCAAATCTCATTCTTGAATGAATTTTCAATCGGCTTGTATTGTATATCTTTTGTAAACCAGGTGCTGTTGCCGCTTTGGCAACAATATGAAAATATTGGGTCCTCCTTAAGGCATCCATTTGATCTCTTGGCAATTTGATTACAAAGTCTGTTGGAGAATTAGCTGCAATTCTTCCACCGGGTTCAAGATTTAATGCTCCTATGATTTTCCGATTTGCATCCATCAATTCTATTTTCAAATCCAAATCAATGGGAAAACCATTGTCCATATCCATAAAAAGAGTGGCGCTTTTCAGTCTCTGTAAGTTCGCTAAATTGGCAAAATTAACACCCTGAGTGTCTCTAAATACCAATCCCCCAAACTCAAAAGATATAGGCACATCCAGTCTCATGATTACATCCAATCTCGATTCATCAAAAACAAAATCCGTGTAATTATTTACATTCCCATTGGGCGAAACCTCAGTTTCTAAATCATATTCCAATAATTGAGGAAGATTCTCTAAAAACAGTTTAATGTTTGAATTATTCACATCCAACTGAACCTTAGTTTCGGTAAATTCACCTCTGATGAATTTCGGCTTTGCCACGTATAAATCGTTATTTAGCGGATTTGCGCTGAGTCCAATTTCATTGCCTGAGAATTGATTGATACCAGTTAATTGATGCAATCTAAATCTCCCGTCAGCACCAATACTGTTCTTCAAAACAAACCCCAATTTAATATCTTTAAACTTCACATCACCGCTCAATCCTTTGAATAAATTAAAACTTGTAGTGTCAACCCCGGTGCGTGACAATTGATTTCCCAAATACCCTATGGCATACTCGGGTTTGAGTCCCTCCAATCGATATTCCAATACAATGCTGTCTTGAAGTCCAACAGCCAATTTTCTGCCCGATGAATCCAGTGTAACTCTAAGAATTTGATGGAAAGTATTGACTGTATCTTTAACATCTGGATCCTTGCCTCGAAAATCAAGTAAATAACCCTTCATTTCATAGATCTTCTCTGTTGTGGCAACTCCTTTTCCACCAGGACCCGGCAAACTCAATTCTTGATAAAATGATTTACCATCTTTGGTGGCACCCGGCAAAGCCAGCACCATACTCATATCTTCTTGAATGGTAGAAATCACTTTGATTCTCAATCTACCTGACTCTACTTTAAAATACTTGATATCTGCACCTCCCATGTATAAAATGAGTCCCTCGTCTTGATTGATTACATCTTGAGTTGGAAATGCTGCTACAGCATATACCGGACGCAAATTACGCACCCCGAGGATCACTTTGATTCCCTTGTCTGATTCAATAAGCACCGGACCATTGCTAGCTTTGGTAACAAGTTTACGAATGACTCCCACTAGGTTCTTGGTAACTGTTTTACCGCCAAGATCAATGGTTTGTTTTGATACTCCCCCTGAAGCGGGTATGTTCTTAAAAGAATCTGTCGCAACTACGGTGTTGTCATCTTTATTTCTCAATTCAAAAACAATCAACGATATCTCAACTGGTAAATCGTTCTGAATACTGATATCTAAAAAACCAGTATCTAAAGTAGCCGTTTCAAAAAACGCGCTCGCGTCAATGTCTGTAGGATCTAAATCTGTTTGATCTTGAGCCGGAATGACCGTTTGTTGACCATTCAACAACTTAAAAATAGGGTTAATATCACCCAAGGTAATTTCATTTTGAATTTGTTGATCATTCAACTTTAGTTTTCGCAAATTGAACGATTCATCAATTCCAGTATCTGAAACTTGAACATCATTTACCTTATAGGAATAAACCAAATTTTCGTAAGACAAAGTGTATGAGCTATCTCCAGAAACATTATTCATGTATCTAGGGTCAATATCGTCCAACTTAAACTCTGTTCTAAAAAGTGGAATGGTGTTGTCTACATCCCAGGAAAAAGCCTCTCTCTGGCAAGAAGAAAACACCGTTAACCCAATAACCAGGAGTAACCGGAATTTCATCCTTGCAATTTAATCAAATTATGATAATCCGTAGTACTTCGAACCAAAAATGACAATGGACCAAATCAACAAGGCAACCAACTGAAAAATCAAGACCTTCAATCGATTAGATTCAATCCCAATCGATAAAAAACAACCTACGGGAATGCTTATTATTAACGGTGACAACAACGCTATGGCAACCAAACCTCCTTTATTTCTCAAATTAACCAAGAACCTATTTTTCTTGGAAAACCTTTTCACCTCTTTTTTGGGCGGAAACTTTTTCTTCATCCATACCTTAATGAATGACCCTCCGTACACGAATGTAAATATTCCAAAAGCCCCCCCAGCAAAGCTAATCAAGAATCCTTCCCACGCCGGAAGACTTGCCACAGCAAGCCCACTGCCAACCAGAAACTTGACCGAACTTAAAAAAAATACGCTCAGGAACAGAAGAATATTTGACATTTTCCCAAAGATATGCGCAAATTTGCATCGCGTTGCGTATTCATTCGACAAGAATCCTGATCTTTCTGTTGTTCTTCCTTTCGGGGGATGTTTTGCTGTCGCAATTTCCCACCCTGCGTCCCGATCTTATGTCACCCAACGGACCTATGCCCTCCCGAACCGATGACACTGCCTCAAGATCACGCGACTCCCTAAAATCCAACAAACCCCTCAAACCAAGATTCCATCCTTGGAATATAACCGCCCAAAACGCTTGGCATAAAACAGATACCTTAACCCCATCAGATACTACTTTCCAACCCATTCAGTTATACACTCACTGGCTAAGAAATATAAGGCCTTGGGCCTATAACGGCGTCAGTGGTTCACCTGAAACTCCGCTCTTTATTGACGCTTTCGCTCTATCTCAATCGCCCGGAATCCGAATTGGAGCTAACCCCTATTTAAATCAAACCAAATCACCTTTAAATTTTAGTTTTCACAAAGTAGGTCAACCATATACAGAGTTTCTATATACTCAAGGTGATGGGCGATACAACGGACTCGAGGTACTCCATACTCAGAATTTTTCCCCCACCTGGAACGTAACACTTGATTATCGCTCTCAACTCATCAACCAAGATCTACATGTGGGTGCAAGACAGCAAACCATGCACAGAAACATTGCTTTGGGCAGTAACTTTCAAAGCCAAAATAAACGTTTCGATCAACAAACCATCTTCTCATGGAACAGAACCCGTCGAGAAGAAAACGGGGGCCTAAAAGCTGACTCTCAATTTTATGGACCTTCTGGTTTTCAGGGCTCTCAATGGGAAATTCGAACGTTCGGCGCCTATACTCCCTGGCTCAATCAAGCCAACTCCTTTTGGGCAAACTCAAACCACCGCTCAATCAGTAGATATCACGTCAAAAATGATTCCTTTAAGCATTTAGCCTTTATCCACCAATTTGACTACCAAAACACCCGATTCCATTATACCGACAAGTCGGTCGATACCACATTTTACCAAGCAATACCCATTATTCACAACACCAAAAACATTTACGATAGCACCGTTTGGAAACTCATCGAAAATCGAATAGGTCTCGAATTTCGCGATCAATTTCAAACATTGGGCTTCTCTTTCCTTGCCCAAAATGCCATTGTCAGGTATCAATCACTCACTGAAATACCTTCAAATTTACAAAAGCAAAATTTCCAATCGCAAGGATTAGAATTGACCTATAAAATTCAAGCAAATAGACTTTCTTCGCTATCAAAATACACCCTTTTATTTAACGGATTTGGAAAGGGTTATCTACTCACTTCGAATTTGAATTATTCCCTATCAGATTCATCAAAAATATCATTCCAATTATTTGCCTCTGATCAGCCCATATCCCTCTTTCAATACCAATATTTGGGAAATTTTGTTCGCTACAAAATCAATCATCCCTTCAATGAACAGCAATGGTCTGTTCAAACGGCATACACCCAAAAAATCAAAAAATTCAAAATTTTAGCGAGCGCTCAATTTGGATCTAAAAACCACTTTGTAAATATAGACTTACGCCCCACAAACATCCCTTCTATCTTCTACCAGCAAATAAACCTCCAAACCCAATATCAAAGCAAACATTGGTTCACCTATGTTAATGCATTTTGGCAGAATTACACTGATTCAGGCTCATCAGCATTCGGTTTAACAAATCTAGGCTTCCCAAAATGGAACCTTAGCGCTGGGATTGCATTCCAACAACACCTTTTCAAAAAAGCTCTTTTCTTGAGATATGGCTTTGACATCAGATACATATCTTCTTACAACGCACTCTATTACCGCCCCGATGCTCTCCAATTCTATTTCAACTCCCAAAACCTAACCAAAATTGGCAACTACGCCACCGCCGACATATACATCAGCGGACGAGTTCAAACCGTTGATTTCTTCCTTAAAATGGAACACCTCAACGAATGGCTCATATCTCCTTGGCTCAACCCCCATTACGAATGGGTCAAAAACTACCCCATCGAACCCAGCCGCTTCCGAATGGGCATCAGCTGGAAATTCTGGAATTAAATTTCAACTACCGGGTAGCAGGTACCGGGTACCGGGTATCAGGTAACGGGTATCAGTTACCGGTTAACGGGTTTCGGGTTTCAGGTGCCAAACCCTAGTCACTCGTCTCTAGACCCTAGTCT
>CAYPBJ010000016.1:0-49737 GCA_964408945.1 uncultured Rhizobium sp.
TCGACGACAGCGGTTCAGGTAGCAACAATGCCGATGGCAGTGCCGGTGGCGCGGGGATACCCGTTGACGGCGGATTGACCTTCTTCATTGGTGGGTCTATTCTATACGGGGCTAAGAAAATCAGAGAACAACGCAAGTAATCTCCGTCATTTTCATCCAAAATTCATAACATTTCATAATAAACGGGGAATTCGATTGTCTTCCCCGTTTTAAAAAGTCAACTTTGGTGCATGAAAAACAAATTTCTAACCCGGAGTAATCCCTCGCTTAAAAATATATTTTTGTTTCTGTTTAGCTTTGGATTCAGTACTTTGTCTTTCGCTACTCGCTATTATTGGGTAGGTGGAAACAACGGGAACTTTAATGATTTATCAAATTGGGAAGAATATGATAACTTCACAAATCCCAGCTCTTTTACAAGTTCTGATGAATTTCAATATTCAACAAACTCCACCATCACTTTAAACTCAAGCATCCAGATTAAAACTCTCATTATTAGCAACGGTACTTTGGACCTAGGAAATAATACATTGACCGTATTGAGCCTAATACTTAGTTCCCCAGCTACAATAACCAAAGGCTCTTCGGGAAAAATCATTTACAGCAATGCAAATGATGGTGAATTATCCGTTACAGGTTATAGTAGCTTCAATTTAACTGAATTTTATTTCCCCATGTCCTCTGGAGTGACTCACCCAAAATATTTAACAATCAGAAAATGCACTATGAATCTTGTGCAAAACATTACGGTTAAAGACTTTTTCATGTACCCTAATGCGTCAAACCAATGTTACATGAAGTTAAATGGATATTCTCTAACCATGAACAAATTCAGAAGCATCAACGCCCCATACTATGGTTTTATTGGAGATGAAAGTGCAGAATTAATCTTCGACAATATAGGTGCAGACGCTCAAGTTAGATTCACATCCAATTCGGGTGAGTATCGTATTAAAGCATTGAGAAAAACAGGCGCATCTACTTCAAGTTTGTTTATTAACACCAACCTTGAAATTACCGACGAAATTCAATCCAATAAAGGTAAACTTGAAACTACCGCTAATCTAACCCTACTTTCAACTTCAACTAAAACCTGTAAAGTCATTACCGGCTCAGGAGGATATATCACAGCTTCTGGTACAGGTAAAGTAATTACTCAACAATACATTCCAGGAGGCCGACGAGTTTTCAGATTCATTTCAAATCCTTTTTCTTCCGCTCTTGCGCTTAGTCAATTAACAGATGATATTGACATTACTGGCGCTGGAGGTTCTGCCAACGGCTTTACATCAACAACCACAAATAACCCCTCCTGTTATTACTTCGATGCTGCCAATGCAGACAATAATACCAGCGGACAAAATTCAGGTTGGACAGCCTTTACTAATGCATCTGCATCCAACTGGTCCTCGTCACAACCAATATTCTTGTATGTCAGAGGGGCAAAATCAGAAGGATTAGATGGGACTGCATATACCCCCAGCTCTGTCACGTTAACCATTGAAGGTCAAACTTTGAACTATGACACTAAAACCATTAGTTTAACCAAAGGCGCCAATTCTGATTTTATTTCAATCGGAAATCCCTATTTCTCCCCATTAGAAATTGGAAATCTTGCTTCTGCACAAAGAACCAACTTAGGGAATAGTTTTTATGTATTCGATGCCAATTTGGGAACCAACGGCGGATACATTACTAAATCTTGGGGCAGCTCCTATATTTTGCCCGCACTAGGTGGATTTTTTACCACATTATCTGCATCAGGAAGCATTACGTTCAAAGAAACCGACAAAACCGCCACCGCCGGCGACGACGTTTTCACCCGCATCCCTTCACCCAACCGACTAAACATCGAAATTTTCAAAGGCGACCGCATGTACGACGCTACCGATTTGGTGTTGGATTCTGGACTAACCCAGCAGTTTGATGAGTACGATGCCCTAAAAATGAGCAATTTTGACCTGAACTTATTTACCGTTTCTACCGAAGGAAAACACCTTGCCATCAACCAAGCCTTCTTTGAAGCGGGTAATATTATTCCCTTGGGAATTGAAACCGCCGAATCAGGCGATTTTACCTTCCAGATTCCCAACAACTCCTTCCCCGAAAACTACAAACTCACTTTGATCGATGCCTTGAAAAAGACCTCTACGGTTTTAACCGGCGGTTCGTCGTATTCCTTCCAAATGGATATCAAAAATACAGAGTCTTTCCAAAATCGTTTTGCCATTCAAATCGATGCCACTCAAAGCAACAAGCAATTTAATGATGCAAAATGCGTAGTTTATCCCAATCCGGCCGCAAACAATGAATCCATCGAAATCATGGCAAATCAGTCCATCCACAAAGTGGAGTTGTTTGACATCAACGGCAAACTTGTGGCAAGTGTAAACGGACAAAAACAACAGCATTTGCAACTGCCAACACAAGACTTAAATGCCGGCATGTTCATCGCTAAAATTCACTTCCAAAATCAAATTTCGACCCAGAAAATCATCATCAAATGAGAAAAATAATTTTAACCACAGCATTGGCACTCAGTTTTAACATCGCCAAAGCGGCGGGACCCGGCTTGGGGAGTTTGCTTAACGGAATCGACGACAGCGGTTCAGGTAGCAACAATGCCGATGGCAGTGCCGGTGGCGCGGGCATACCTGTAGATGGCGGATTGACCTTCTTCATTGGTGGGGCAGTTTTATATGGGGCGAAGAAAATCAGAGAACAACGCAAGAAATAACTTGATCAAACAATTTGTAATACGATTTTCCATCTTTCTTGGTTCCTGGCTCATACTCAGCGAACTATTTCCACAGTGGGTGGTGGCAACGGACAACGCCATCACCCATTTTATTACTTATTCATCAGCGGGACTCCAAAACATACTTCATGGCACACACGTCACTGTTGGTAGTCCTAAAATACAACTGCCATGGTGCCTAATTGACAATCACCAGCAAGTTGTGAGAATTGGTGGTGCGTGCAACGGCAGAGACCTCTTACTCTTTTTCACTGCCTTTCTTTGGTCACTCCCCATCGGAACCTTTGAAAACAAAATGCTTTTCAGTTTCTTGGGTATCATATCTATCTTCATTTTTAATATTCTCCGCATTTACGGATTATTTCAAGTAGCCCTTGTTGCACCCGATTTCTTTGATTTTCTCCATAAATATCTGTTCCAAACGTTCATGTATATCGATATGTACATACTGTGGAGATGGTACATCAAATTCAGTCAGCGTCAAAATGCAATCGCGTAGGTGGTTTCTTTATTCATTATGGATTCTTGCATTTGTGATTGATTACATTGATCAGCGATACTTTTTCTATTTCTATAAAAGCACGCCATATACTTTCGCGGGTGTTACCTTCCATTTTAGTGTCTTACTCAGGTATCCTTTGGCTGCAATCAAGTGGTGGATCACCGCAAATTTGATTCCCCAGTGGTTTGAAAATTCACACAGAAAGATGACTTTGATTTTCTTAGGATTGTTGCTCTTAGACTCAATATTAGTTCTGGGAATTAAATATCAAATGAACCACTTAACCTCCGCTCACAGCCTGATTTACAGCATTATACGACTAAAACCTTTTAATAACTATTTTCTCGGGTTTTTAGCAGGATTAACCATTTTATACAAATTCAATCAAGCTTATGAAAATTCAAATATCAAAGGCTCAAAAGATTAAATTCTTCAAAGCGCTCTACGCCATCAATTTCATTGCATTTTTCCCTTTGCTCTGGTTCAGCTTCCTCTATTTAGCCATACAACAATTGGTAATGATTGCCCTTTTGTGGGGATCTTTCAGTCAGAAATCCAAAAAAGAAAGACGCAAAGAAGATCCTATAGCTAAATTCCCCATGGGAACCGTGTTGTTATTCTTCTTCCATTTGTTGGTTCTCATAGGCAGCCTCATCATCTACTTTGTTGCAAAACAAAACAGCGACGGAAGCTATCGTTTGTAGATTACATTCCACAAATCATTCTTAAAAACCACTTAATTTCGCATCATGAAAAATAAGTGGAATGTGATTCTTGCCGCCATCATTTTCGGGGGATGTTCATTGTTTTCAAATGGCATCAACGTATTTCCTGTCACTACAGATTTAGCCTTCGGTGCTCAAGTTGCCTCTGATATCGATAAAGAAAACAGCAAAAGTTTGCTTGATAGTGCATCCAACAGCGTTATTTACCGTTACTTATATTCCATCAGAGACAGTATCCTCAAAAACAATGAAATTGAGCACGAAAACAAATTTCCTTGGCGTATCAGAATCATTAAAGACGACCAAACCTTGAACGCCTTTTGCACCCCCGGAGGATACATCTATTTCTACACAGGAATATTGAAATATTTACAATCAGAAGATGAATTGGCCGGTGTTATGGGACACGAAATGGCACATGCCGCTAAACGCCACAGCACCGACGCTTTGACCCGTCAATACGGTGTCACCATCTTTACCCAGTTGCTGATTGACACTCAGTACCATGATCTATCGCAAATTGCTGCGGGTCTAGCGCTTTTGAAATACGGCCGAAAAGATGAATTACAATCCGATGAATTTAGTGTTCGTTGGTTGTACAACACCAGTTACAATCCCACAGGAGCTGCGGGTTTTTTTGAGCGAATGAACGCTTCTGGCGGACAAAGAGTGCCTGCATTTTTAAGTACTCACCCCGATCCAGGCAAAAGAGTAGAAAAAATACATGCTTTGCATAAAAAATTGGGTGGAAAATCAGGGAATAAATTCGAAGAGCGCTACAAACAGATGATGAAGTACATCTAATATTTAGCCAATCCCATCAAATACCGTAAAGCCGTTTTTATCACTCGTCCAGCAAATTCATAGTGCGATTCAGATCCTCCGGAAACGTAATACAAGGAGAATCTCGTTAATATCAAGCTTTTCAAGGAATAGCTCGCCGTTTTTACATATTCCAACCATTCTTCATCTAAAAGAGCTGCATGTTTTTTTGCATGTCCCTCGAAATCATCATAGGGCAAGTCCAAAAAGCTCAAAAACTCCATGATGTCGCGGTGAGGATAGTCGTTCATGCATAATTCCCAATCGTAAATCACGGGCTCACCGTTGTTCAAAATCATGATATTCCGAGAATTGAAATCATTGTGAATGACACAAATACGCGAACTAAGTGTAGAGAACTCAAGTTCCAATTGACTCAATTGTAACGATTCCAAACATCGAAAATCAACTTCGTCAAACTGAATATCTTTGCGAACGGAATCCAAAAACAATGCATTCAATCGTTGATAGAATTTCATTGCCTTCCAAGGCCGTTGCAGTGGAAACTCATTGGTGATTTCAGCTTTGAATTGAAGATTATGGAAATCATGAATCGCTTCAATACAAGCATCTATTTCATTGAAACTCCATTTATCAGGCTCATTCTCGCTGTTCAGAATCTTTGTTTCTGTTGGATGAATAAACTGTTGAAGAAGCAAATAGATTTCTCGCTTTTCATCTTGTTTGGTGCCGAATAATTTAGGGAAATAAGGATATTCAACCTCATTAAGCCATTGAGTCATTGAAACTTCTTTTAGATGGCATTTATCGAATTCTAGTTCTTTTCTGTCTTCCAAAATGGCAGCAGCTAAGACAGAATCAATTCCACTGGCTACCAAATGCAACCCTTTGTAAACTTCTTCACTTGTGGGTCTAGACTTCAATAGCACACGATCAACTTCGTTGATCTTCAGCAAATAATAGCCTTGTAACTTCGATGTGACCCGAGTGGTCAGCTGGGTTATGATACCGTTATCAAAATACTCGTGACTTTGCCACTCAATTTTTTCTACTTTTGATTTGTAGGAATCATACAAGGAGGCCCTCAGAAAATCAACATCCACTTCCGATTTCAACAACCAATCAACCGGTTTATTTCGTCCTAACTTTTGATGCGCTCGAGCAAATTCTCCACTAACAATGGCTCCAAAAGTAGAAATCTCTAACCCTAAAGCCGCACCTGCAATGATTCTAGAAAAACGCGGTAATTGACCACGGCCATGACAACCCATCATTTGAAGAGCTTCTTTTTGCTTGGGAAGATGAGTACCACCGCCCACAGTTCCAATCACTAAATTGGGAAACGTAATTTCAAAACAAAGTCCTTTTTGCGTCTTTTCAATATTCAAAAATGCCGTTGATGATTCATGTAAACACGCTGCATCTTGTCCAGTAGCCAAAAATATCGAAGCTAAGGCATTAGCTACATTAATATTGTAACCCACCATTCCTTCTTTTTCAGCAGCCTCTTTCGAAGGATGATAGAATTTGAGAAATTGATTTGAATCTACCCTTAATACATCTTTCAACACTTCGTCTGAAACCACTACCCTCGCCGATACTTTGCAACCACGCCCATGATCAATGTTATACTGTGATATTTTCTTGTCGGCAGCGCCATTTCCTTCAATGACATAATCTAAAGGCACATGGGGATATAGCTTGCCAAACTCAGAAGCAATATGCAACAAAGCATGCCAAGTACAAGTAGTAGTCATATTTTGACCCGCTGCATCACCTGTTTGGTAATAAAACTTGGTATTTACATTAGATCCAATTACATCTGTTCTAATTTCGAGAAGCTTGGCGTGATTGCTGTAAGACTCAGCCACCGATTTAATTTCTTCAAAATGGGAGTTCAAATATTCAGCCAATAATTCAGCGTTTTGGTTTGAATCCAAAATAAACAGGGGCGCCCGTAACATTCGTTGATAATGAAATTCGGAATCAAATCCTCCAGAAAGAGCAATTACGCGAGCTCCGCGATTCATAGAATAAACCAACGCTCCTTCCAACGTTGCGGCGGGCAAAAAAACAACTTCAGCTGGTGATTCTGCTAATTCTTTGTATGCAATAGGACCAACCAATCCTACGGGAATCTCAACACTTCCAATGAAAGATTCGATGTTATGATTGATTTCATCAAGGGGAAGTTGATGGCTGAAAAGTCGGGACAAGTCTAGGTGTAAGCCCCTCAAAAAATCTTGCCTAAACAAAACCGCTTGGCTTGTATTAAAACCTCTTCCTGGTACTTTTGGTGCCCTATCAAAAAAATGCCCCTCTGACATATCAATGAAGCAAATATATCGTGTAACTAGGCAATTGATTTACGATTTATCACAAATCGCGAACTTCAAATTACGGATTTTCGCAACTACCCTTATCTCGGGTGTCCAACAGCGCTTTCAATGAGGAAGCGTCTCATCCAATGGTTGTTGGTTGCGGTACCTGTCCAAGCTCCCACACCAAAATAATTTCCACCAGCGGAAAAAGAACCAATGTAAGAAGTACCAATGAAGGTCCCATCGATTTTAATATCTAAAAAACGAGTACCGTCGAGGTTGTTACCGAAGAACAAATCAACCGACTGCCAAACAGAATTATCAGTAGGATCTATGGGCGCAAAACTATTGAGTTGGGTGCCATTTTTGTAAACATAAATAGCATTGGTGTATTCATCAAGAAAAACAGAAATACCACTTGCGGAAGCACTGTGAGTGGCTGAACTTCCAATGGCAGTGCTGTTCGCCCCAAAAAATATCCAGGTTCCATCGCCACCATTTGTGACGCTTCCTGCGTACAAATTAGCAGCAATATGCAATGGTTTGCTCCAATCAATGGTTTGTTGCCAATAGATCTTGCCGTTTTGATTTGCTGAATTGGGTGTAAGTTGAATATATCCCGTAGTATTTGAAGCGTTGCCAACAAAAGTAGCTGCAGGAGATAATGATGTGGGATTCCCGAGTGTCCAGTTCCATTCCATTACACCAGGGCTCGTGGTTTGATCTTCAAATCGCACCCAAGCCGTTCCGTTCCAATAGTAATACCCAGGAGTAACGTTGTTAGGATAAGACCCTGCAGTAGCAGTATTGTATACCAACATGGAAGTAGTTGGCGATGTCAAAGGGGAAGCAGAAGTCAAAGAAGTCAGTGCCACTCTCGACAACAAAACACCCTTTGTACTTGAAGTAACATCTAGCTGAGCTGAACTAGAAGGTGTTGTGGTTCCTATTCCTACTTGCGCAGTTAAATTGCATAATGGCGCGGTGAACAAGGCAATTATAGATAAGAATTTAAGCGGATCCATTGTATTATAAGTTTACAAATTTACAAACAAAATGGTTTACATAAAATCAATAATCTACATCAATTTTTTATTCTATATTTACGCTAACCTCAAATTACGGAAAATCCGTAATTCAAAGTTGTGTATTTGCGTTTATCCTTTTTGTACAATAACCAAAACTGCATAGATTCGCCAACTTATTGAAAACCAAATTCAACCTCATGAACCAACATCTACCGCTATATTCCCGCTTTTGGACCTACCTAAACGAACGATTTTCACTTCACTCACACGGAATTTTAATAGCAGCATTTAGTTTTAGCGCTATTGGTTACTCCCGATTATGTCAACAATTGCCTCATTTTATTGACCTTAAGCCCTTTTTAGTTTGTATCTTCAACACCGTTTCTCTGTTTTTTCTTCTTCGTGTGTTCGATGAACACAAAGACGCTGAAGACGATGCAAAATTCAGATCGGAATTGCCCGTTCCACGCGGACTTATTTCGCTCAAAGAACTACGCAACATTGGCTTGACCGTATTTGTTTTTCAACTGATTATTAGCGCTGTTACCTTTCCTAAAATGCTTCCACTTTATGCAGTGGTTATCGCTTATTTATTGCTCATGGGAAAAGAATTTTTCATGGCTGACTGGCTTAAAAAACACCAATTCTGGTACGTCACCAGTCACATGATCATCATTCCACTTATAGATATTTATGCGTCTGGTTACGATTGGCATTTGAATCAACATCCAGCACCTTTCGGATTGATATACTTTTTTGGTGTTTCCTTCTTCAATGGAATTGTGCTAGAGCTCGGTCGGAAAATCCGTGCACCTCACGATGAAAAACCAGGAGTTCAGACGTATTCCAGCATGTTGGGAATGTATAAATCAGTCTATCTGTGGATAGCAGTCCTTTTTGCAACTCTAGTTCTCGCTTTGTTTGCCGCAGAATTTGCAACACTTCCAACGGGTGTGTTTACCGCGCTTTGTGTTTACTTTGTTTTGACCTTGTTGGCCGCCGTTTGGCACCTTAAAAAGCAAAGTTCTGCTTCTGCAAAAATTATAGAAATTGCCAGCGGAGCTTGGACCATACTCATGTATTTAACCCTCGGCGGTATTCTAACCATTACTCACATTTTATGAGTAAATTCATTGATATCAATAGTCCGTTAGAAATTCAATTCAATCAAATATACACTGGTGGCAAAGGATTTCACCTATTGCAACTTGCTCGACACGGATTTCAAGTTCCTGAATTCATCATTTATAACGCGTCCGAAACATCCATCAAAACACCCTTGAATCTAGATGAAATTCAACTCATCAAAGAATCACTGGGCTTTCCTCATAGGGTATCGGTAAGATCTTCGGCTCTTGGTGAGGATGGATTTTCACACAGTTTTGCTGGACAATTTCTCACTGAGCTCAATGTTTCTTGGGAAACCCTTAACGATAGCATTGAACGCGTTTGGAACTCCCTCAACCGCACCGAAATCAAAACGTATTGCAAAGAACACGGAATCAATGTCCCAAATAAAATTTCCATCATCATCCAAACCATGCTCCAACCTGACTTTTCAGGCGTTGCATTTGGTGTAAATCCGGTGAATGGACACCGCAACGAAATGATCATTACGGCAGCCCCGGGTCTTGGTGAAGCGTTGGTGAGCGGGGCCGTAAATGGCGATACTTTTGTTGTGAAGGATGACTCGGTTGAATGTATTTCAGGCGAAGCCGCATCCCCAGAAACACTTAGCACTGAACAGGTAGTTGCCGTGAGCGAACAACTCAAACGGCTCAAAAAACTATACGGGAAACCACAAGACATTGAATTTTCTTGGGTCAAAAATGATTTGTATCTACTTCAAACAAGACCGGTAACTTCCTTAGATAAATTGGCTGATACCGGGGCAGAGATGATTCTCTGGGACAATTCAAATATCATTGAATCTTACCCCGGCGTAACCACCCCTTTGACGTTTAGTTTCATCATCAAAATGTATGAATCCGTCTATCTGCAACTTTGTAGATTGTTGGGAGTAAGTGAAAAAGACTTAAGTGAAAATGCTGCCGTTTTTTCAAATATGTTAGGCCTAATTGAGGGAAGAGTTTACTACAATTTATTGTCGTGGTACAAAGCGTTGGCGCTGCTTCCCGGATATCATTTGAACGCAGAGTTCATGGAAAAAATGATGGGGGTCAAAGAACGATTTGAATTGAAAAATCTGCCTCAAAGAAATAAGCTAATTGAGCGCCTAAGAGTTTTGGTCATGGTTAAATCTATGATATCCAATCTCAAGGCTTTGCCCAAAATGCGAATCAAATTTCAAAGTGATTTCCAAAAAGAATTAGACCGATTCAATGCCATCTCCTTGGATGAAAAAAACGCATTTGAACTGATGGAACTCATGATTGATTTCCAAAGCACACTTCTTAAAAAATGGAAAGCCCCCTTGGTGAACGATTTTTACGCTATGATTTACTTCGGCTTACTTCAAAAAACCGCCGAAAAATATGGCTTACCTCCCGGAATACACAACGACCTTTTATGCGGGGCCAGCGATATTATTTCTACTGAACCCATAAAACGGATGAAAGAAATCAGTAAGGCCGTTGTACAATTTCACACCCTTGAAAATGCATTTCTTATTGAAACTCCAGAACAAATTCTGAGGTTGATCAATGAACCTAATTATGAACCGGTGCAAAAACTCTTCGATGCCTATTTGAATCAATTTGGCGACCGAACCGTGGGCGAGTTAAAATTAGAAACCATCACATACAAACAAGATCCTACCGCCCTGATTCAATTGATCCAATCCTACATAAGACAAGGCGTTGGGCATTCTGAAAATGTGAATGAACGAGTGGATCTCAAAATGCGTAAAAATGCAGAAGAAAAAGTAGGTCACATTTTGAGTGGAAAGCCTTTCAAAAAATGGTTCTTCCGCTATTTACTGAAGCGCACTCGCATATTGGTGAGTGCAAGAGAAAACCTACGTTTTGAACGAACCCGAGGATTTGGAAAAGTACGCGAAATCTTCTTGGCTATGGGCAATCAATTCTTCAGTGAGGGCATTTTGGAGCATCCCAGAGATATTTTTTACCTAACCCAAGAGGAAATCTTCGACTTCATCAAAGGCACATCGGTAACCCCAGAAATTACAGAATTGGTATCCTTCCGCAAGGAAAAATTTGCAAAATATGAAACCACAACCACATCTGAACGCATCAGAACTTACGGAGCAGTTTACCACGGAAACTCGTTCTCACAAGAAAAATCAACATCCCTTGACGGAGAAGATCTGAAAGGCATTGGTTGTTGCCCAGGAATTGTAAAGGCAAAAGTACGTGTTGTTTTAGACCCAAAAGAGGTGAGCGATTTAAACGGTGACATATTGGTAACCGCCTCCACTGACCCCGGGTGGGTAACACTATTCCCCACGGCTTCAGCCATCATTGTAGAACGAGGTTCACTGCTCTCGCACAGTGCCATCGTGTCTCGTGAATTAGGCAAACCCTGCATTGTAGGTGTGACACATCTGTTATCAAAAATCAAAACCGGCGACTGGGTAGAGATGGATGGTTCAACAGGACAAATCAAAATAATCAAATAAATTGAATGGCGGAGCAATCTGAACTCAATATATCTCAAAAAGCCTCGTTCGATTTCATCCGATATGCCACAGTTTGGGAAGACCCCGTGGTACTTCTTCAGGCGCTCAACATCCAAAAAAATGACCAGGTTTTGAGCATCGCTTCTGCCGGAGATAATTGCTTCAGCTTATTGATGGCAGACCCAAAATTGATTGTTGCAGCCGACATCAATCCCGTTCAATTGCAACTCACGGAGCTTAAAATCAAAGCCATTCAGGTGCTTTCTTACCCAGAAGTTCTTGCTTTTTTGGGATATTCATCCGAGCCAAATCGTGCGGAATTATTCAATAAAATTGAGCCCCACCTCTCAGAAGAAGCCGCTCGTTATTTTAGAAATTCCCTTCCCACTTGGGAAAAAACTGGCATTATTCATCAAGGAAAATTCGAAAAATACTTCCAAATTTTCTCCAGAAAAGTACTGCCCCTGATTCACAGTTACAAAACCATTGAACAATTACTCACTCCCAAATCGGAACATGAGCAACGCCAATTTTTCCTCCGCCATTGGAACACCTGGCGTTGGCGATGGTTGTTCAAATTATTCTTCAGTCGTACCGTTATGGGTTGGTTGGGCCGCGATCCAGAATTCCTAAAACAGGTAGAAATTCCCGTTTCAGAATTCATCTTAAGGCAAGCAGAAATACACCTCAGCTCCAGTCGGGCCGCACAAAATCCGTTCTTAAGATACAACCTAACAGGCAGTTTTGGCGCTCTTTTACCGCATTACCTTCAACCTGAAAACTTCGAATTCATCAAAGACAGAATTCACCGAATTTCACTGTTTCATGGCTTCGCCGAGGATGCGATAGCTCACTACGGTCATTTTCACGCCATGAACCTGAGCAACATCTTCGAGTACATGAATTCCGAAGAATTCCAACGAACTGCCCAAAAATTAACGGCAGGCCTTTTCCCAGGCGGACGATTGGCCTATTGGAATCTCATGGTAAAACGAAGGTGCTCTGAGGTTGTTACTGACTGCACAGAACAGACCAATCTCATGTCCGAGCTTCGGCTCAAAGACAATGGCTACTTTTACAGCACCATTGTATCCGATGTTTTTCTTAAATCTTTTGACTTTGGAATTTATCGGCTCAATTCAGAAACTCTTGCAATAGGTTACCCAACGAAAGTGGGAAGCAATTTTAATTTAACCGAGCAACTCAAAGCCCTTACACTATGGGCCCAAAATGAGGGATTCAAACACCTAATAGGCCCAATGAATGGCAGCACTTGGGAAAATTATCGTTTAAAAACCTCTTCCCGACGCATTTTTTTGGGGGATCTCCCATATCAGCCACAAGTTGTAGAAAGCTTTGAAAGTGCAGGATTTAAACCCATAGAAAGATACGTGAGTACCCAGATGCATGAAATTCCAGGTAGTATTTCCAGATTGGATGAACGAAAAAACCAACTAGAGAAACAAGGAATCAAATTCCGACACTTGAACATGGATTCTTGGGAACAAGAACTTCAAAAAATCCACGAACTCAGCCTCGTGGCTTTCCAAAAAAACCCTTACTACACTCCCATTCTTTGGAAAGACTTCTTATTAAAGTACAACGAAATCAAACAAACCATTAACCCACAATGGGTACTTTTGGCAGAATTGGAACAGAATTTGCAGGGATTTGTCTTTGCCTACTCGGATCTTGAAAATAATTGCATCATCATGAAAACTGTTGCCCGTAAACCCGACTTTAGGCTTGGTGGATTGGGATTGGTGATGACCGATATTTTACAACAAAAAGCTAAAACCATAGGCATTTTTCAAGTTGTTCACTCATTCATGCATCAAGACGCGGCATCTCTTAGATGCTCAGAATCTTTGGAAGCTGAAATCATTTCTGAATACCATCTGTACGGAATAGAATTCTAAATTGTCAAACATCATTCATATCGCAAAAACCCTGAGGAATGGAAATATCATGGAGCATTTCCATGCTGCCGCGATCATGAATTCAAATCGCCTTGCCATTGCCGATGAACATTCGCAAGTAACCTTTGATGAATTAAGACATAAAATTGAAAACGCTCATTCGTTATTTATGGAGCGTGGCCTTAAATCCGGCGACCGTGTTTTGGTCTTTGTACCCATGAGTATTGATTTATACATCAGCGTTTTAGCTCTGTTTCAAATGGGCTGCACTGCTGTTTTCATTGATGAGTGGGCCAAATTAGACCGTTTAAAAAAATCATGTCAAATAGCTGATTGTAAAGGGTTTATAGGCATTCCCGTGGCGGCTTCTTTGGGATTCTTGATCCAGGAAATTAGAGAAATCCCCATCCGCATGACCACGCGAGAAATTCGACATGCAAAAAAGAGCCATTTCCACGATTTAGTTAAAATAGATAGCTCAAACGAAACCGCGCTCATCACTTTCACTACGGGCAGCACAGGCACACCCAAAGCAGTAAAACGCAGCCATGAAATTCTCCATCAACAGTTTTTATCCCTCCAAAACACCATACAAACCCGCGATGACACAGTAGACATGCCGGTGTTACCCATTGTTTTAATGATTAATTTAGGGTTAGGGGTCAGCAGCGTAATCGTAAAATGGAGCAGTAAAAAGCCTTACGCACTGAAGGCAAAAAAGATTATCAAAACCATACAACAATTTAGGATCAATCGCATCATTGCATCCCCTTATTTCATTGATCAACTTTGCATTAAGAGCCTTACTGAAAATATTTCTCCAAAATTAAGTTCGGTGCGCGAAGTCTTCAGCGGAGGTGCACCGGTTTTCCCTTCTGAGGCCAAATTATGGCTCACTGCATTTCCAAACTCTAAAGTTGAAATTGTATACGGAAGCACCGAGGCCGAACCTATTTCAAGCATCAATGCACGTAAACTCATTCAAACCATAGACTCCACTTTTGAGGATGGGCTTTGTGTAGGAAAAGTTGAACCTTGCACACAAGTTAAAATTCTGAATCTAAAAACTCAGGAAACTCTCAAACCCGGAGAAATCGGGGAGATAGCGGTTGCAGGAAACCATGTTGTAAAAGAGTATTTTGGTCCTGATTCTGCTGCTCAAATGGCCGAAACAAAGCTGCTCATTGATGGACAATTATTCCACAAAACAGGAGATTCTGGCTACATAGACCCCCAAGGAAACCTACATTTATTGGGCCGCTGCCAACAAATCATTGAGTGGCAGGGACAACCGTTGTACCCATTTCTGATGGAATATCAATTGCGCCACATTCCTGGCGTAATTATGGGTACCGTCTTAAAAATCAACGATAAACTCGTTTACTTCTTGGAGTTAAACCGTTGTAAATCCTTCCAGCATCTAGCATACCCAAAACTGGGTTGCTTCTCGCCCATCATTGAGGATTTGCGTTCCTTGGGACTGCCTGACGGCGACATTCGACTGGTCAAGATACCAAGAGATCCCAGACATTTCAGCAAGATTGATTATAAAGTTTTGCAAAAAATGCAAAAAATATAAGAGATGTGTATTTTTTATAATCATACACATATTTTATTTTTGATAGATGAATAAAATCAGGGTAAACATTACCATTAACAAAGAGATACACGAGAAGGCCAAATTTTTTTCTTTGAAGGAAGGAAAAAGCCTTAGCGAAAATATCGAAGATTTACTCACTCAATATTATTGGCAAAAAGCAGAGGGTATTGTATCTGAGCCTACTTCTAATTACAATTCCACATTGGAGCTGAACGCAATGTCTCCATTGCAAAATTCAATGTCCGATATTTTCAATCAATTACACCCAGAACAGCAGATTGAACTGTTCCATTATGGCGAATACTTATTATCTAAGAATCCTTCACCCACGAAAAAAATAAGTCTACACGGAATTTTCAGAGACCAAATCATGATATCTGAAGATTTCGATGAACCTCTCGATATTTTCAAAGATTACATGCCATGAATCACTTGATTGATACTCATACATTATTGTGGTATTTGAACGCAGACAAAAAACTGTCAAAAAATGCTTTACATACCATCGAAGACCCTAATAACCGAATTTTCATCAGTCAAGCAACCCTCATTGAAATGGCCATTAAAGTAAGCCTGGGGAAATTAAAATTGCCTTGCGAATGGGATGAATTATTTTTTCAGTTCAATAAAATAGGCTGGTCTATTTTGCCCTTTCGAAACGTCGATTTTGCTAGGTTGAGTAAACTACCCTTTCACTACGGTGACCCTTTCGATAGATTGATGGCATGTCAGTGTTTAAATCAGAAACTTGACATTATTAGCAAAGACCCAATCTTTGAAAAGCACAAAATAAAAAGGATTTGGAATTAGGCTGAAAACGCGAAATTCCATTGAATGAATCTAATTTTACAACAACCTTACAAATCCACCAGCCATAAAAAAAGCCCCTCATTGCTGAGAGGCTTTTCTGTGGGCCCACTTGGAATCGAACCAAGCACCTACTGATTATGAGTCAGTTGCTCTAACCGAATGAGCTATAGGCCCGCCCTTAAAGGACTGCAAATATAAGGATTTTTCATTTATTTAAACCAACTATCACACCAGATTTGCAGGACTTCATCTACTTTTATACTATACTTGTGACTGAATCTAACACACCCTAAAACCTATGAAAATTGGATTGTTGCTTTGCTTGAGCTTCATCAGCGCCTTTTTTCCAACCCGTATTTACCAGCATCCCCAGAAAGAAAAAGAATGGCATAAAAGTCGTGAAGGTGATGGAATCACCGTTTATACCCGATCACAAGAGGGCACTCCCTTCAAAGAAATAAAGGCCATTGTTACCATTGAGGGTTCTTTAAATGCAATCGTGGGAGCATTAACTGATTACGACAACTACAAGAACTGGGTTTACTCCACTTCAAAGTCCAAATTGGTAAAAAAAATCAACGAAAAAGAATTTCTTGCCTATCACTATATTGACGCCCCATGGCCCGTAAATGATAGAGATGTAGTCATGCACATTGCACTAAGTCAAGATCCTAAAACGCATAAAACTATCGTACATTCAACATCTCAACACAATTATCTAAAAACCGTAGAAAATGTGGTTAGGGTCAAAAACAATGTGGCTATTTGGGAACTACAACCCGTTGCAAAAAATAAAATTGAGTGTACCTATTATTTGAAGTCTGATCCCGGCGGAAGCGTTCCCGCTTGGATTCTCAATATGTTCATCACCGAAGGGCCTTATGAAAGCATAAAAAAACTGAAGAATATCGAGGTGCAGAAACACAGCAGCTTCAAACACCCCGATATCAAAGAAAAGTTTTAATCTGTTATAATTACCGATTGGCTTACAACTTCGCCTGTCAAATATTTGACTTTCAGGAAATAAATCCCAGGCTCTACTTCTAAATTTAATTTACAATCAAAATCTTGATTCAATAGTTCCTTGGAAACCACCTTCAACCATTGACCTGTTGAAGAAATCAACTGAATTTCTGCACCTGCCAAAGAGCGAACTGAAGATATACTTACATTATCTCGAGCAGGTTGTGGATATATAAGAAACGACGGTGAACCATTGACTGAACTCACGGAAACTCCACTGACTATCAAACAAAATGAAGTATCGGTGCATCCCAATTGGGTCACTTCCACCCCATAATAACCATTCAATTCTGGCTTAAAAGTCTTTTGTGTTGCACCATCTACTTTTTGGTAAGCATTTTTACAATCCAACCATTGATAAGAAGCCGAACTTGCCGTTGCAGTGTATGTTTTTGTGTCGTTATTCAAACTTATATCAGTGTTTACTTGATTCACAGTAACATCCCATGTAATTACGCTATCGCATCCCAAATAATTCACCAATGTATCTGTGTATTTACCCGAATATTTAAATTCTCTGTTTTTCAATGGCGACAAAACCGAACGACATCCAGACAGCGATACCACTTTACTGCTAGACGGTATGATTTTTACATTCACCGTAACAATGGAGTCGCAAAAAGCCCTATTCATGAGCGTATCTAAAAAGGTTCCGCTTTGGGTATAATATTTTTTTCCTGAGGGACTTAGAATTCTTCTACAACCATTTAAATTAACTGTAGAAAACGTTCTCGAATAATCGTATTTCACTTCTATGATGCTATCGCATCCTGCTTTATTTACCAATGTATCATAATACGTTCCGGGTATTGAATAGGAATACTTTCCAGAAGGTGATTTGACGCTTTTGTAACACGATTTCAGTGTAATTTTTGAATAGGTAGACTTTAATATGGTTACGTTCAACGTTATAACTGAATCACAACCAATAATATTTTTAATGGTATCCTTGTATATTCCTGATGTTGTGTATGTGTGCCTGCCACTGGGTGATTTCCAAAAATAGCACTGAGTGGCTTTAATAAATCCTGTATCTGCACCCACTTTTAAAACCGTAGTGACCGCGCTATCACACCCTTGAAAGGTCTTTAGGTTATCAATATAAGTACCCGACTTTTTGTAAAATCCGCCTCCACCTGGAATCGCAATAGAATCGCAAATCCATAAATTTCGTGTGATTGCCTTATTCGGTAAAATGGTAAGATTAATCTTTAAGGCTGAATCACATCCTAGCCATGTAGGAATTGTATCCAAAAAAATCCCAGACTTTCTTAAGATTCGAGCTTTACTGGGAACTGTATATCTATCGCAACGTGTGACAGAAAAACTATCGTTGGTCGATGCTTTCTTCAATTTAATACCACTAACCCAATTAGATGTCGTACCACTAAGTGCGAATCCTTGTAAGGTTCCATTGCGTTTAAATCCGGAGTAATCCAAAAGTATTTTTTCTGAGGAATTGCTTGAGGATGCCTTGCCTTGATTGAACTTGTAATAACCTATGAGCCCTTTATGAAATTCACAAAATTCCTTTTGATAATTATTGGCGATTTCTGCAGATGAGCGTACAATATTCCAAACTCTAACTTCATCAATATTTCCCTGCCAATATCTGCTATACGTACCACTATGATTTCCAACAACAAGCGGAGTTGAATATGATTGACCAATGGTGGTGTTAAAAGCCGCAGAATCAACAATTTTACCGTTGACATAAAGTCTAGAATATTTACCATCATATGTACCTGCTATATGTGTCCAAGTATTCAATGACAAAGTACCTGCTTTTGTGGTCAACTCGTTCCACGTTCCATTTCCAACGGCAAAATTTAACTTTCCGCCTTCGCCGGCTCTAAGCATGTAGCCTAGGTTATAAGTGTTTTCTTCCTTGACTAAAATCCCACCTTCGTAAACCCATGTTTTCCATGCAGTTGCAAAAATCCAGGCTTCGAGTGTTATAGCTGGATCACCCATCGCAAAAGCACTATCAGTTCCAAGGTTTACCAAATCATTGGTTCCATCGAAAGACAATGAATTTGCTGTTTGTCCAAAAGAAAATTGGGCCTGTAAAAACAAGCCCAATCCTAAAATAATTCGTTTAAAATTCATTTCAATCAATCATCAACCTGCCTAAATATGCTCCTTTGTTAGATTGAATTTTCAAGGAATAAATTCCAGAACTCAAGATTAATTTCAAATCTTTATCCTGAAACTCTCCTAAAAACTCGGTATAAATCAGTTGTCCAGCAGAGTTAAACACTTGCATTTCTGCATTTTGAACCATCTCTGCCAAACGTATTTGGAACTTTCCAGTTGAAGGATTTGGGATGATTTGCATTGAATTCTGAGTTAAATCTTTAATTCCTGTGTAAGCAAACACTAGGCAGGTACTAGTATCAGTACAACCATTTTGTTTCACCTCCACAGCAAACTTACCATTGCCCGCTGGAGAAAATGCCGAAGACGTCTCCCCATTGATGGGTGCATTAGCTTGGTTGCAATCCAACCATTGGAAACCAGCGCCGGTGGCTTTGGCATTCAACGTATTCCAATCGCGAGTCACGCCAATTTCCACATTAACGATGGTCACATCAATGCTGTAAATAATACTATCACAGCCCAACTTAGATTTAACCGACTCTGAAACCTTGCCTGATGAGTATACTTTTTTACCTAAGGGGGTCACATATAATCCGCAACCTTTTTCGGTTAAATTTACTGAGGTTGGCTTTAAAATGGTCAAATCAATGTTTATAAAACTATCGCATGCCTTGTAATTTCCACCAATCAAGGTATCGCGGTATTTTCCAGAAACATTCCAAATATATGTACCGCTTGGGCTTTTATAGTTTCCACAAGATCTTACACTGACATTTCCGGTAGATTTAGTAGACTTCACTTCGTATTCTATGATACTGTCGCAGCCCAAATAATTGAAGATCGTATCGTAATACAGTCCCTCAGATCTATAAATCACATTTTTATCGGTTGGACAAACTACAAATCGGCAAAAATCGAGTCGCTTTTTTGCAAAACTGCGTTGTTTAATAATTACATCGTGTATCAATATTGAATCGCATCCACCCCAACCTTTAAGTGTGTCATAGTATTTGCCCGATTTAGTTACAGTTCTACCTGAAGGTCCTTTCAAAGAAACCGAATAACATGCAGAATATTTAAAATTGGTTTCTGCCTTAGATGTTACCGTCAAAAAGATGGTAATGATTGAATCACATCCCAAATAGTTGGAAGTTCTTTCTTGATATTTACCCGAGGTATAATAATATGAACCCTTGTTAGTTGGACTTTCAAATGAATCACAAACAACGGTCTTAATGTTGTATGAACTGCTCTTTTTAATGGTCACGTCAAAGTTTATAACCGAATCACAACCATTTACGGAAACAATGGTATCAGAATATGTACCGGTTTTAGAAGCAAACCTTTTTTTCGACGGAAAGGTGTATTTATCGCAAGCGGTAACCGTGGCTTTTCCATAAACGGTGGAGTCACAGAACGATCTACCAATGACAAAATTCGATGTAGAATCATCCAAATAGAAATTACCTAATTTCCCGTCATTTCCATTTGGGGTATCATCGTTGACCGATGTAACACTTGTGTTTTTTTTGTAGGGAACACCATCTTCGTAACTGAGCTGCAACAACAAACCTTTTTCGGTTGGAAGGAATTTTTTATACATCCCTTCTTGAATCTGTTTTTTGGACCTGGCATAATCCCAAATTCGTGTTTCATCCAAAATTCCGCCGTAACCGGTGGCTGGATCTCCAATCCAAACAGCTGTAGATGTTGAGTTATATCCTAAAGCACTAAATTTCGCTGATGACGAATCTTTGAGAACTCCATCTACATAAATGCGCATGAAATTTCCATCAAAAGTACCGGCAATGTGGTGCCATTGATTTTGATTTAAACCACTAGATAGTGAAAAGGATTGAGTATTGCTTCCATCGCTGATATCAAAATGAACACCCTTGCCATTTCCAGTTCCAAATCGATATGAATCGTCTTGATGCCAAACCACAGGAGCACAAACATTGCAAGGGGAACTGTTGAAATTATCTACGTAAATCCATGATTCAACGGTTATATACTTTGGGCCGCTCAACCCTGTATGGTTGCCTATTTCTACATAATCGTTAACTCCATCAAAATGGAGAGCCCTATTTTGGGCATTCAATTGGCTTGTAGCCCAATAAAACATTAAAAAAAGTAAAGATTTTTTCATAGAAATTGTTGTTGTGTTATCAAATGTTCATTTTTTTAACGAACATTCAAAACAATTTTTAATAAAAAACCTATTTTTTTACTAACAAAACCAACGACTTAGAAAAACTTTAGTCGAAAAAATTACTTTACTACAAATAACTCTTCTTTTGATTTGCGCACCTTTTTCGCATTTGCCAAAAAGTCTTTTTCGCTATCTCTATATCCCAAAGCCAACATTACCGTTGAAAATAAACCTTGTTTTTCAAGTTCAAGCAATTCATCCATGGCTTTGTTGTCAAATCCTTCCATGGGAGTAGTATCAACCTCTATATGGGCGGCAACGGTCATAGCTGTTCCCATAGCGATATAGGTCTGCTTGGCACACCAATTTCGAAAGTCGCTGGTTTCCAATTTAGATGTAAATCCCTGGATACCCATTTTAAATTTCTCCAATTCCGTCAATTCCTGACTGCGGGTGGTTGCAATTCGGTGCATATAATGATCAATTTGCTCTTGCTTCAATTCTGAATATGCGGCAAAAACCAATAAATGACTGGCCTCAACTGTCTGAGGTTGCTTGCACACCTTCGAGTGCATTTCAGCTCTTAACTCAGGATTCTCAATCAAAAAAACCTTAAACGTCTGCAGCCCCAACGATGTGGGTGTCAGTCGAATAGACTCAAGAATTTGCTCCACTTTCTCTTGTTCAACTATTTGGTTCTTATAGTTTTTAACGGCGTATCTCCAATTCAGCGATTCAATCAATGACATAGTTCAAAACTAACACACCGCCGACACAAAGGTTTGTGTAATTCTTATATTTGTTCCATGAAATACTTTTTATTGTTTCTGGGGATGTTTTTATCGCTTACGTCAAATGCTCAATCAACCGATGTCGACGTAGTAGACCTCGATGCTATGACTGGTCCTGATTTTGTTCAAGCAAGTTACCCCGGCGGAAACGAAAAATTCTATCAGTTTATAGCCAAAAATTTTCAATACCCTGTTCGCTGCATGGAAGAAAACATTCAAGGCGAAGTGCGCATACAATTCACGGTCAACAAAAACGGCGAACTAAGCAACTTTAAACCCGTTAAAAAGGTTGATGCCTGCCCAGAATTCACCCATGAAGCCATCCGCATCCTTCAAAAATCAAAACGCTGGAATCCCGGCACTAAAAACGGACTTCCCATAAACAGTTATTTCGCCATTCCGCTTAAATTTAATTTACAATAGCGGTACTAGGTAGCGGGTAGCGGGTAGCAGACCACGGGCTACGGGCTACGGGCTACGGGCTACGGGTTTCGGGCTACGGGCTACGGGTATCGGGTATCGGGTATCGGGTAGCGGGTGTCGGGATTCGGGCTGTAGACTACGGACTACAGACTACAGACTACGGACCACAGACTACAGACTACAGACTACAGACCACGGACTGCAGACCACGGACTTTGGACTACCAACTACCCATTACCTGCTACCAGAATACACAAGCGCATTCTTCCCCTCGCCCACAGTGTAGTATTTTCGGGAATCATTTGACCAGCAAACCGCTTCGCCTTGAGTTTCGATTTTGTAGGGAACAATTTTGGGTTGCTTGCTTAGGGCAGAGGTAATTGGCTCGCCTTCGTTGCGGTCCCAAATGAATATTTGTCCGTAGTTCTTGAGGAGAATTTGGCGTCCATCTGGACTAATATCCCCACCAACCAAACCGCTAAAAGGAAGTTGAGCCACCTTTTGCAAGGTGATTTTTGACTGTCCAACAGGAACTATGAAAGGAAATTCAGCTTTGTAAACACGGGCCTTTGCTTCGCGCTTGGTTATAATGTATAAATGATGACTCCATGGGTCAACCAAAAGAGTCTCGGCATCGCGTGGGCCATCTGGATAAACAAACGTAAGTTTTTCGGCAAAAGGAACAGAAGTATCCCCATCGGCTGATGTCAAAATAGGTTCGGCGAACCTGTAAATATAAATCTCCGGGTAAACCGCGTTATTGTCTCCAAAATCAGCCAAATACATGTACTTTTTGCCGTCTATTGGATTGTGATCAATGCCCATGTCTTCACAATCGCGGTTTGAAAACCCAGGCACGGTAATGTGTCTGATGTTTTTTCCTGTGGTATCAAAAACAAAAAATCGATTGGAATCACCGCCGTCATTGTGTCCGTAAAGCCAATCGTTTCGGTAGGTACAAGCAGCCAAGCCAGAATTTTCATTGAGCGCCGGATTTTCCAAGGAACCAATCTGCGTAAACGGTCCAAATGAACTATCCAAAACAACATCGCTCACTGAATAATTGAATTCGGTGTACACTTCTTTCCAAGGATCTACTGGCGGAGGTGAGTATGGATCCGATTTTTGGCAACCAAAAAAGATAAATACCACCAAAAAATTAAACACTGTTTTCAATTGAAGTATGGGCCTTGACATATAATTGTGCAAATTATAATTATTTTTGGACATGCATTTCCCGAAGTGGACCACATTTATTTTAATTTTATCTGCCTTCTGTTCAAATATTAAGGCCCAGTCGTTAGATACACTTACCGTTACTACCCACAACAAAGTTCTCATCCAAACTGACCCTTCTCGCGGAAGTACCGATTACCGAGGATGGGGAGTCTTCCCCAGAAATAAAAACTTCCAACGCATGTACTGTGAGTTGTCGTTTCAATGCCCTACGGGAATGACGTGTGGAGAATGGGACTACCTGAATTACATTTATTTAGACAACCGCCGCGGCACGTTCAATGATTCCTTGGGATGGGAAATCATGCGATTCATTACACCTTACGGGCTTACCTTCAATAACCAGTGGAAACACACTTGGAGATTTGATATCACTGATTTCCAATCGCTCTTTAGAGACTCCGTTCAAATCAAATATAGGCATACCGGTTACGAAGCCCGCAATGGACGAGGATGGATCATTACCGTAAAATTCATCATGCATGAAGGGCCATCCATTAGAGATGTTATTGGCATCCAAAGAATGATGCAAAAGAGCATTCCTTACGGAAATGACTCCCTGTTTGAAGCCCGAAGTGAAGAGTTTTCATGGACCCCCAACGAAGCCACCAAGTATTCTCGCTTCAAAATCATCCAAACCGGACATGGAATGGACCAGCCGAGCAATTGTGCGGAGTTTTGTCCCAAAAGAAGGTATTTATGGCTAGATAGCCAATATGTAGACACCTCATGGGTGTGGCGTGAAGACTGCGGAAGCAACCCCGTATTCCCACAAGGTGGCACCTGGGTCTATGATAGAGCAAGTTGGTGTCCCGGACAAAACGTAGAAGAATACAACTTTGAAGTCAAAGAAAATGGCAAGCCTCACACCTTTGATCTCGACATGGAAACCTACGTCAGAACCGGCGGAAGCTCCAATTATGTGATCACAAACTATTTAGTAGAATATGGCGAATACCGCTACAGTACTGACGCTACCATAGAAGACATTCTTAAGCCCTCCAATCACCCTCAATATTCACGCATGAATCCCATCTGCAGTGAACCTCAGGTGAGAATCAAAAACACCGGCAAAGAAGTCATCCAAAGTTTGGAGTTGGAATACGGCATTTCAGGTGGAAAATTAGAGAAATACCTCTGGAAGGGCGTGATTCATTCCAACCAAACCTTTGATGTGTATCTGCCCTCTTATTTTGATTGGACCTCTGTGAGCAACAAATTTGAATGCCGCATTCTGAAAGTGAACGGCAAATCCGATGAAGATGCGTCAAACAATTTCTACCAAGTAGAAACGCCAGCAATACCACCTGCATTGCCAAACAAAGTAATTGTAGTCTTTAAGACCAACAACGCACCGAGCGAAAACAGTTACCGAATCATTGGTCCACAAGGAAATATTGTACATCAAAAAACAGGTTTCACTGCTAAAAATACCATTCACCGAGACACCATCACCTTGGGAAATGGTTGTTTCACCTTCGAATTTTCTGATACCGGTGTCTCTCCCCAAGATTATCTTTTGAACGAAGATGGACTAGGTTGGTGGGCCAATACCTACGATGGGAATGGTTCGCTTCAATTGAGAAATGGGGTAAGCGGCGTTTTGCATAAGAACTTTGGAATAGATTTTGGAACTTCAATTCGCTATGATTTTACCGTTGGATTCCCTGCTAGCGCGGCAGATTTAGAAAAACCCAACTCTCTCTTGAAAGTGTTCCCAAATCCAGCTTCTGAAGGATTTGCTGTAGAAATTCCAGAATTATTTGCAAAAAACGCAACTCCAGCGATCATTGAAATAAGGAATTTGCAAGGTCAACTCATTGAATCTAAAATACTTGAACCCAATTTCAGTGTGTATCAATGGATTGACCTCAAAAACAGACAACCAGGGGTGTATATGGTCAATTTCAAACAAAACAACGACCTTTGCACTTCTAAAGTCGTATTATACTAAGTTTTGAATAAGCTCCTCATCTTTTCGGCGCCTTCAGGATCAGGCAAAACCACCGTGGTCAAACACCTGATGGAAAAGCTGCAGCATCAGCTCGGCTTTTCTGTAAGCGCAACCACCCGACAACCCCGCCCAGGTGAGGTAGACGGCCGCGAATACCATTTTTTAAGTGAAACAGATTTCCGCCAAAAAATGGAAGAAAATGCCTTCCTAGAATACGAAGAGGTATATGCGGGCATTCTTTATGGCACCCTTTGGAGTGAAGTAGAGAAAATTTGGGCCGACAATAAAATGGTAGTTTTTGATGTTGACGTCAAAGGCGGATTAAACCTAAAACGTAAATTTGGTGATCAAGCATTGGCCGTTTTTTTAAGACCTCCCAACGTAGAAGTGTTGTTGGAAAGACTCACAAAGCGCAGCACTGAAGTAGAACACCAACTCAAAGAACGCATTGCCAAAGCCAATTACGAGCTCAGTTTCGAAAACCAATACGATGTAGTAGTTGTTAATGATGTATTGGAAGAAACATTTGAAACCTGTGAAACATTGGTTTCAGATTTTTACCATAAAGAATCATGAGAGTAGGCTTGTATTTTGGATCTTTCAATCCCATACATATTGGGCACCTTCAAGTTGCAAAATACATTTTGGAACACGGAAATTTTGACGAAATGTGGTTCGTTCCCTCACCCTTAAATCCACACAAATCAGAAGAAACACTGATTCCCTCAAACTTGAGGTTGCAATGGGTTCAAAACGCCCTGATCAATGAACCTCAACTGAGCTGTTCGGATGAAGAGTTTCATTTACCACTCCCCTCCTACACCTATAAATCAGTACTTCATTTCAAGGAGAAATACCCAATCAAGGAGTTTTCACTCATTATGGGCGCTGACAATTTGTACACTTTCCACAAATGGCAATTTGCTGAGGAACTATCGCAAATTTGTCCGTTACACGTTTATGCTCGTCCGGGTTATCCAAAACCAGAAGAGCCCATGCCATTTGGCGCAACTTGGTACGATGCACCTTTGATAGACATTTCAGCCACTGAAATTAGAGATTTATTGTGGGAAAATGAGCCCATCCATCATTTAGTTCCCAACGAAATAGTATCAGAACTTACCGCGTTTTTTCAGGCGATGCAACCTGAACCGAATGAGTAACCAACTCACCCCAAAAGTTACCGCAAAAGAATATAACGCGTAAACCAAAGCTGGTTTTTCCATTTCCGTGTTGTGTAGTAATTGACTTGCAATCAGTAGTCCCAATGCTGTATTGTGCAGTCCTACTTCAATGGCCATGGTGATTCTATTTTTAAATGAAAGCAGAAAAGGTATCCCAATCAGAAAACCCATCAACATGGAAAGAACGTTGAATGCAATGACGTAAGGCGTCAATAAAGATATTTCATGTGCTGTCATGCTCGTGCCCCCATTGTCTTCTTTAGCCAAAAACTTAATGGCAAAAACCAATAACAATAAAATGGGCAATACCACATTGATTACTTTTTGGATTTCCATGATTTTTTTCCCAACAACAGAACGCACCAACATTCCTATTCCTGCTGGTAACAGGGTTACCAAAAAAATGGCCACAAAAGTATCAAAGATGGGCAGGGCAATAAAATCGCTGTTTTGATCTGGCATTAACCACCACAGAAAAACATTGACCAACAACGGTATTGTAATTAACGACAATACGGCGTTAGAGACGGTTAAACTTACCGATAAGGCTACATTTCCCTTGACAAAGTAACTAACCAAATTGGAAGTTATGCCTCCGGGACAAACACTCAAAATCATGAGTCCCATTTTAAATTCAACAGGTAATTCTGAATAGGAGACCAAGAAATAAGCTAAAATGGGCAATAAAGCCATCTGTGAAAATAACCCTACTGCTAACGATCGCGGTTGATCAAAGAGTACTTTAAAATCATGCTTCTTAAGACTCAAGCCCAAGCCGAACATGATCATTCCTAGAACTACATTCAATAGCAGATTGATATTTTCACCGATGAAAGTCATTCAAAAATTATTGAAATAACGCAGGTACTTGGCTGATTAATAATTTAACAAAATGATAGGAATAATATACCCCAATAAGCACCAAAAGTAGCCCAACGTATTTATTGAAAAAATAATAAATGCGCAAATTCAACTTTCTACCTATGTAGTCACTTAAGTAAACCTTTCCAAGGTCTAGACTAAACACAGTCAACAAGATGCTCATCATCTCAACCAAAATAGTATACTCGTGGTCTGTTTTAGAATCATGTCCTACAGTAATCGCACCCAAAATTCCCACCCAAAGTAAAATCACAAAAGGATTCATCAAATTCACCACAAATCCCTGCAAAAGATTGGCATTGGGATTCATGGGTTTTTGAAGATTTTCAATAAAATTTCGGTATTTGACTACAAATCCTCTCACACCCATAAACAAGATACCAGAGGCTGCAAAACCAGCAAAACCCAACTGAAACCAAGGGGTTGAAAACAACCCCGCTAAGCCGTAGAAACAGGCTAAAGCAACAACCAAATCAGCCAAAAATATGCCGGTAGCCATTCGCCAACCCGCTTTCTTTCCGCCTTGAATTCCCACTTGGATAAGCGCAAAAAATGCAGGACCGAAACTCATCATTCCTAGGAACAATCCGTAACCGATACCTCGAATAACTGCGAGCGCCCATTCCATGTTTGCAAGTTAACCCCCCAAACTTACAATGGCAAAATTTAACCCAACTTTAAAGCAACTTCTTTGGTGAATGGATCATACATAGCTGCAGAAGAAGCTATGATCTCTTGATCAAAAACAATATCTTCTTTTCCTCGGAAATCGGTCACTTTGCCTCCTGCCTCTCGAACGAGTAAAATTCCTGCTGCAATGTCCCACGGACTCAAATTCATTTCAAAAAAGGCGTCAAATCGTCCGCAGGCCACATAAGCCAAATCAATGGCTGCAGAACCCATGCGTCTCAAACCCTGCGTGGAACGCATAAAAATACCCAATAATTCAAGGTATTCAGACATTTTCCCGAAGGTGTAATAGGGAAAACCGGTTGCAATGAGACTATTTTTCAACAAAGCATTATCAGCAACTTGAATGGATTCACCATTCAAATGAGCTCCATTCCCTCGGGCAGCTGTGAAGGATTCTTTTAGCGCCGGGCATTCCACCACAGCCAACTCAGGTTGACCATCAACAAACAAAGCCACACTGATTGAAAACACGGGCAAGCCATGCAAGTAATTTGTAGTTCCGTCTAAGGGGTCAATGATCCATGTTTCACGGGTCAATACTCGGTTATCAGGCGCACTTTCCTCTCCAATAATGGTCGATTCCGGCAATAACGTTTTTAGACCTTTTACCAGCATTTCTTCGCTGGTTTTATCAACGAAACTCACCAATTGATTGGCAGTTTTTTCTTCAATGGCTTCTAATCCTACCTTCTGAAGGTGTTGAAGTTGAAACGCTCCAACCTCCTTGCACAACATCAGAACTTCAGGCAGGATATTAGCAAAACTGCTCATAAGCAGCAGCTAAATTATCAGCCACCATATCGGCAGTTCTGCCTTCAATCATGTGACGTTCAACCATGTGAACCACTTCGCCATTTTTGAAAAGCGCAACTGCTGGAGATGAAGGAGGAAATGGCACCATAAACTCTCTTGCTTTTGCTACAGCCTCAAGATCTTGTCCTGCAAAAACAGTCAATAAATTCACCGGCTTCTTAGATGAAATTTCCAACGACTTTAAAATACCTGGGCGAGCACTTCCGGCTGCGCACCCGCAAACTGAATTTACCACCACAAGAGTAGTTTCGTTATTTCCGTTCATCGCTGATTCTACATCTGCTGCAGACTTCAATTCGGTAAACCCTTTATTGGTCAACTCGGCTCTCATGGGAGCCACCATCATTTCTGGATAAGGCATAATCACAAAATTACTACATTCTGTGCGGCCTGTGTTGAATTTTAGGCAAAAAACTCTTGCCCTTCGATGAACACTCTTTCAACCTGATTTTGGCCCATAAAGTAAGGAATGGTTTTTATGGAATCACTGGTTTTCATAACCAAAAAATCTGCCCTCATCCCCACACCCAAAGAACCCAATTCTGCACTCAATCTCAAGCTGTGAGCGGCATTGCAAGTAATGGCGTGAAACACCTCTTCGGGCAACATCTTCATTTGAGTGCAAGCCAAAGAGGCAATATTTTGTAGTGAATGTATGGGACTCGAACCCGGATTGAAGTCGGTGGCCAAAACCACAGGCAATCCAAAATCAATCATTTTTCGGGTTGGAGCGTAAGGAATACCCAAGAAATAAGAAGTTCCAGGCAAAGCCACGGGCATCGTTCCACCATAACCGCCATTTTCGCTATCCTTGGAGAACGAGTTTTTCAGCAATTCAAATTCAACCTCGCTGCAATGTTCCAAATGATCCACACTCCAAGATTTCATTTTAACCGCTACTTGAACTCCACCCGTCAAACCCAATTCGTTGCCGTGAATTTTTGATGGCAAACCGTATTTCTGAGCTTGAAGTAATATTCTTTCGGTCTGCTCTACAGTGAAAAATCCGCGGTCACAAAAAACATCAATATGATCAGCCAAATCATCGGCGATGACTGCGGGAAGCATGTCTCGTAAAATCAAATCAATGTAAGCATCAGGCTGCTGTTTGAACTCCTTTGGGAATGCATGTGCACCCAAAAAAGTGGCTTTAATGATGATTGGAAACGCCTCTTTTAATCGCTTAATCACGCGCAACATCTTCAGCTCAGAATCCACACTCAGCCCATATCCGCTTTTAATTTCAATGCAGGTTGTGCCGTGCAAAATCATGGATTTCACCCGCTCGTACGCATGATCAAATAGTTCATCTTCCGACATCAATCTCAACTTCGCCGCCGAATTCAAAATACCACCTCCCGCTTCCGCGATTTCTTCGTAACTCGCCCCTTTGATTCTGAGAGAAAATTCTTCATGTCGAGGCGCAGCAAACACCAAATGCGTATGCGAATCAACAAATCCTGGAAGCACTTCCTTTCCCATCAAATCAATGATTTCATCGTTATCATTGGCCGTTGGATTGCCACTTCCGATTTCAACAATGCGGCCATTATCGACCTTTAGGTAAGCATTCGACAGACTCTCAACCTGAGACATTTCTTTGCCAAATTTTATCTTTTCGGGGGATGTTAACCCGTGTATCTTCGAAATGTGGGTGAAAATCGTTGACATGCTTGCGAAGTTAATCCTATGTTTGTAGAAGTACACATTAATCGCAAAATTCCAACCATGAAATCCCTGAAAGAACGCTTAAAACATCCTCCGAAAAAAGCATCCTCCGCATTCATAGCACCTAATGCTACGGTCATTGGAACGGTTGAATTGGGTGAGCAAAGCAGCGTATGGTTTGGCGCGGTGCTGCGCGGAGACACTGATTTAATTCAAGTGGGAGAACGCAGCAACATTCAAGACAATGCGGTCTTACATGCAGACCCGGGAGATCCGTGCATCATTGGTCATGATTGCGTGATTGGACATTCGGCCATAGTTCACGGGGCAACATTAGATCATCACGTGCTGATTGGAATGGGTGCAACGGTACTAAATAATGCCAAAATTGGCGCTTATTCCATTGTGGGTGCAAATGCACTAGTGCCATCGGGGATGGAGGTTCCGCCGTATTCTATGATCTTAGGCGTGCCTGGTAAAATTGTCAAGACGCTGGGTCCTGAAGTTGAAGATAGAATCCATTCAAACGCCCAAGAATACGTAAAAAGGGCTGCAGAATACAAAGAGTTTTTCGAGGAAAATTAAACCAACGGGCATAAATTTAGGGCGGTTTTCGTTATACTTGTACGATTCGGAAATCCATGGCAAGAACCAAGTACTTTTACAATCCCAAAAGTCTCAGCTTCGAAAAGGTTTCCGAAAACCGTCGCTACATGATTTGGCGAGTGATTGGTTTTTCAGCGCTAATCATTGTTTCTGTTGGACTTACTGCCCTGGTACTAGCACAGTTTTTGACCGAAAAATTCGATAATTCTTCTGCAGTTAGTCAATCAAATACCTTGAGCGCCATTCGTTCCTTAGAAAAACAAATTGAATCCCTTGACCAACAAATTTCTGATTTACAGCAAAAAGACGTTGAAGTGTATCGAGCCATCTACGGTGTTGATCCCCCAAAATTAGACAAACTCGAAAAAGCCAATTACAACGCCTTGCTGAAATTGTCTTACGGCGACAACCTGAAAAAACTCCATGAGCGAATGGACCAAATTAAGGCTTTGGTTTCAACTCAAGAAAAATCATACAAACAACTCGATAAACTCATCAAAAATAGATCTGACCTGGTCAATTCTATTCCTGCAATTATGCCAGTGGCCAACAAAGATTTAAAGCGCATGGCTAGCGGATTTGGTTACCGATTGGATCCTTTTTACCACACTTTTTCGTTTCACGGGGGAATGGATTTCACTGCCGAAGTTGGTACAGAAGTATATGCTACTGGAGACGGACGCGTTGCTAAAGTATCTCAAGAAACTTGGGGATATGGAAATCATATAATTGTACAACACGGACACGGATACACCACACTTTATGGTCACTTGAGTCGATTTGCGGTGCGTGCGGGCGAAAAAGTAAAGCGCGGTCAACTCATTGGTTACGTAGGAAATACCGGAAGATCTACCGGTCCTCATTTGCATTACGAAGTTCGCAAAAACGACAATCCGCTGAACCCTGCATTCTTCTACAGAAACGACCTCACCGACGAACAATACCAACAAATGCTTGAATTATCTCAACGCGAAGCCAATCGTTTTGACTAATTTTGCAATTCATTAAACTCTGCGTTTAACATTTTATGAGCCTCGAAAACCAATCAAACAATGAATCTACTCGTAAGTACTTCAAAATTGGAGACGTGGCAGAAATGTTGGGCGTAAACGCCTCTACATTGCGCTTTTGGGAGAAAAACTTCCCCCAAATTCAGCCCATGAAGAATAAAAAGGGCGACCGTATCTACACTCTTAAAGACATTGAAGTCTTAAAAGAAATCCAGTATCTTTCACATAACAAGGGACTGAGATTATCTCATGTATCAAAAAAAGTAAGCCGAAACCCGCAAGAAACCGATGCACGGCGCATTTTAGTTGATCAATTGAGAAGTTTCAAAAGTCAGTTGTTAAAGTTGAAAGAGCAGCTGGAATGAGGGGAAGAAATACACTTAACACACTTTTTGGAACGTTTTGTTTTGCAATTTTCGCAAATCATCAAAATCTAAATGCGCAGGCGCAAGTTCAGGCATTGGCGCAGGCAATTCCATTCAATTGGATTCAATTCAATGAACAGCCGAAAGAACTGATCAATATTTTTCGGAATCTGCCCAGCAAAGGCTCTAGCCCTGGGTTTGAAATAGGTTTAACATCTCAAAAAATAGTCGCCGGAACCGACCTTAATTTATTCAATTTCAGTTGTTTGTATCATAATAAGAACAGCTTTGGGCTCAATTTAATTCAATTCGGGAGTCCTGATTTCCAAACTTCGCAAGGAGCCTTGGGCTACCTCTGGCACCATCCGAAATTTGATGTTGCTTTTTCTACCCAATTCCAGAAATCTACCTTAAGCCCGTGGGAATTCACGCCCGGTGTAAGTGCCACATACATCAACACCAAAAACTCCAAGTTTAGTGCCTATTACAAATTCAATGAATCTATGGGATTGGGATATCACCTGGTTTTAAAAAAAGGAGGAATGTTCAACATAAACTACTCTGTGCCTTCTTTTAACATAAGTGAAAACACCCATCAATTTTCGTGTTCATTTTACTATCCCGCATCAGAAAAGATCTGGATGGGCATTGAATCCCACCCACAACGAAGATTCAATCAATTGACCCTATTATATCGCGTTTCTGACCGCCTGAATGCGGCAATTCATACTGGTTACTTCTCTTCTCTTCAAACCTTTAATCTTTCTTTTTATGCCGGACTTTCATTGCCCTAAAATATGGCTCGCCTTCAGCTTATTAACTTGGAATTCGGCTCTATATTCTCAATTTGAAACCGACCTAGAAATTCAAGAATATCAAGATGAATCCTTATTCTTTTCTGAAACGATAAAAATCAATGAATTTAACGCAGAACAACTTTCAGCGCACCCATTGATTGGTCCCGAAAGAGCTCTAAATATTATCCATCACAGATCAAGCCATGGCCCCATTTTAGAAATGGAAGAGTTGCTTTTTTGCGGATTCCAACCAGAAATTCTCAGAAAATTGAAAGGTCAGATTCTATTTCATGAATTAACCTTCTCGAAACCATCCATCACACAAAGATTCCTTTGGAAAGGTCCGTCAAACTTTAATTTTCGACTTTCTGGAAGGGCTGAAACCCTAAAATTTGGCAAACATTCTTGGCTCATAGAATACGACACTTCATCTCAAAAACCGGCTATAAAATCATGGTCTTCCGAATTCAAAATCAAACAGATTCGCGCGTACATTGGGCATGTGATGATTCAAGAAAACCAGGGATTAATTGCCTCTCCACCATTCCCGGTGGGAAAACTATTTAATTTGGGAAGCTGGTCCTACCAATCGGTTAACATTTCTAGATACGGTGGAAGTCAACCAGCTCCTCTGGGCATTGGCGTGCAAATACCTTGGCGAAAAAAATTAACGCTGAACGTTTTTACTTCTTTGGATGGACGTTCATTTGCATCGTTTTCTTTTCAAAAATTACCCATAGAAATCCAATGGATTTCCACTTATGCGAGTCAAAATCACGCACATCAGCTTTCTCTCATGAAATCTTCATTCCTTGGGATTCGTTGGAACCTTCAGTGTGCGCTAGATGATAAACTCAATTCAGCTTATTATTTTTCAGCTTTAGGTTCGTTCAATGCTCAATTGCAATGGGGATTGAGGTATCAGCGCATTTCGTCAGGCTATTATGCCCCATTTTTTTCACATTTCAAAAAATCAGAAATTGGAAAACACCTATTGAGTTGGGGAATAGACAGCAAAATAGACAAACATACCTTCATACAATTCAGGTATCATCTCTATGAATCACTTTCCGATCATTTACCTCTGCATCGCCGAAGCCAACAAGAAATATGGACCTTGAAAACCGAATACTCTAAAGGGGCTACCAATTCGATCTTTAAGGCGGTACAGACCTTGAATCAAATGCAATTATCTTTTCAGAATACCTGGGAGATTAACAGCAAAACAATGGTAAAATTGGGTTTTCTTGCTGTAAATAGCAAAGATTTGGGTACATCCAATTGGATTAGCACACAAATAGAAACTTCCTTGGGTATTTTAAAAGTTCGCGCACAAATACTTACTTATCACTCACCTGAATTGCGCATTTATGCCGCACAATCATTGATTTATCAACCCGTGGGGGTCATTAGTTTTAAGGGTTCAGGACATTTCTACAATCTTCAACTTTCGGCAAGGTTATCAAGGCATTGGAAGTTGCAATTTCAGTACATTTTGTTGCACAAAACGCAAATCTCCGATGCGGCAACCCCAGAAATACCCCGTATTTTTGTACAACTTACACAACAGTAAACCAAGTATGATCCAAAGAACCAAACTGAGCGTTAACATCAATAAATTTGCCACCATTCGCAATGCTAGAGGAGGTAACAATCCCAATCTTGTTCAAGTGGCAAAAGACTGCGAAGCTTTTGGTGCACAAGGCATAACCGTTCACCCTAGACCGGATGAAAGACACATTCGTTTCTCTGATGTTTATGACCTCAAAAAGACGGTAACCACTGAATTCAACATAGAGGGTTATCCATCGCCGCAATTCATACAACTGATTCATGAAATCAAACCTGAACAGGTAACTTTGGTTCCAGATCCTCCGGGGGTTTTAACATCGAATGCGGGTTGGGACACTATTAAGTACATGGATTTTTTGAAAACCGTTGTGGCCGATTTGAAAAAAAGTGCCTCTAGGGTGAGCATCTTTTTAGAAGCAAATCCCTTATTGGTCGAATCTGCTGTGCTAACGGGTGCAGACAGAATTGAACTTTACACTGAATCTTATGCCACAAACTACAGTATCGACAAAGAAATGGCCATTAAGCCCTTTGTTGCCACTGCTCTTGAGGCGGAACGTCTGGGAATTGGCTTGAACGCGGGGCACGACTTAGATCTGCACAATCTAAATTACTTGTCGCAGCAACTGCCTAACCTTCAAGAGGTTTCAATAGGACATGCTTTGGTATGTGACGCCTTATATCACGGCTTACAAAATACCATTCAAATGTATTTACATCAACTTAAAGTTTAAATGCAATATGAGGGGTTGGCACAGCGGGGTTTTACTGATTATCTTATTTTTTACTTGCAGCTTAAAAGCTACACCTTCAGGTAATCTATGGGGTTTTGAACCTCACCGTTTCATTCACAAACACGCTTGCTTATCGCTTCCTCAGCCTTTATTTAGATTTTATAAACCGCATGTAGGTTTTTTAATGGAACACGCAGTTGACCCAGACATGCGGCGATACATTGATACCGCTGAAGCATCAAAACATTACATTGATATTGAAGATTATCCAATTCCTTTAGATTCCATGCCTGTTTTTTATGATTCAGCAGTGGCTAAATTTGGACATGAAAGACTTCAAGAATCAGGGTGGTTACCTTGGAACCTCATTTTTCAAATACATAGACTCAAAAACGCCTTTGCTCAAGGTGATTTGGAAAAAATCTTGAGAGCCACCGCCGATTTGGGGCATTATGCCGCTGATGCTTGCGTTCCTTTGCACACAACCACCAATTACAACGGACACCTTACAGATCAGCAGGGCATTCATGCATTGTGGGAGACGCAGGTTCCTGCACGCTTCATGGATACATTACTAAACTTGCCTGCGGAAGCCCGATATTTAGAATCTCCAGCCACTGAAATTTGGCTAAAAATCAATGAAGCACATCAATTGACTTCGAGGGTATTTGAGGAGGAAATGAAAATCAGAAAAACCCTTCCACCGCATTTACAGCAAGGATTCCAACAGAAAAAATCTGAAGTGTCATTGTCATTCAGTGAAAAGTATATAACAGAATTTCATCAAAGTCAACAGGGAATGGTGGAACAACAAATGCTGACGTCCATCTCTTTCTTCAGAGATTGTATATATACCGCTTGGATTTTAGCCGGCCAACCTGAACTTTAGAAATTGGGTTTCATTTGATACGTTTGATAGAAATCCAAAAGCACATTCACCGCCTCATCAGCTGTATCTACCACCGAAAACAACAACATATCTCTCTGACTGACATATTCTTGTTCAACTATCAATGTGTTCTGTATCCAATCTAACAAAGGACTCCAAAAGGTTTTATCTACCAAAATAATGGGAAACTTTGCGCGCTTATCGGTTTGTACCAGCGTCAATGCTTCGAAGAGTTCGTCTAGAGTACCAAACCCGCCGGGCATAACCACAATACCCTGAGAATACTTTAGAAACATCATTTTCCGCACAAAGAAATAGTCAAAATACAAACGCTTATCATCGTCTTGATACAGATTGTTGTTGGTTTCAAAAGGTAAATTGATGTTTAGTCCTACAGAAGCACTCCTACCCTGTTTGGCCCCTTTATTTCCGGCTTCCATGATACCTGGTCCTCCGCCTGTGATGATACCCCATCCAGCATCAGACAACAATTGTGCAATTTGCTCAGCAAGGTGATAATGACGATGAGAGGGATTCGTACGAGCCGAACCAAATATGGAAACACAGGGTCCAATTTTAGCTAATTTATCAAACCCATCAACAAACTCAGCCATGATTTTAAAAATACTCCAGCTGTTGGAACTTGCAATTTCAGGCCAATCTTTATTGGCGAACGCTTTCTCTATTCGCGCTCTTTCATTTTCACTTAACTTCGACATAACTAGTCAATATACTAATTAATTTGGAGAATTTTCATCTCAATTCGACGATTTCGTGCTTTTCCGGCATCGGTTTCATTAGACTCCATGGGTTGTGAACTTCCAAATCCTTTGGATTGAAGCCTAGCGGCATCAATTCCGGCATTAACCAAGTAATTCTTCACCGCATTTGCTCTGTTTTCAGAAAGTGTTTTATTATGAGACTCACTCCCGGTGTTGTCAGTATGTCCGGAAATTAAAATTCGCATTTTGGGGTTGGCCTTGAGCAAATTAATCACCACTTTGAGTTCGGTTTCGCTCTCGGGTTTTAGATCAAATTTATCAATATCAAAGAATAAATTTCTTAGCTGGACTACTTGATCTACTTTGATTTGATCAAGTTCTGCAACCACTTCAAAGGGCTTGTCGAGCGATGAAAGTTCAGGTTGGAAGTTTCGAGAATCAAACAAATACCCTTGTGCCATGGAATGCAGGGCATAGTTTTTACCCGCAACAATAGGAATAAGGAAACGCTCTACACTGTCGGCGTATACCACCTTGTTTTGTGCTAAATCAACCAATCTAACCTTTGCTCTTACTGGCTGGCCTGTATTTTTGGCAACCACTCTACCCAACAAATAATTCACCGGTTGAGGTTTTAATCTATCAGGGAGCACCATTTGGTAAATGTCTAAACCGCCCAAACCGCCTTCACGGGAAGAGGCGAAATACGCTTTGTATCCAAATGCATCGACGTAAAATCCAACGTCGTCTGAAGCGGTATTGATTCCTTTTCCTAGATTATCGGGCTTTCCCCATTTGCTGTCATCACCCAATCGAGTGAGAAACAAATCATGTCCGCCATAACCGGTATGCCCATTACTGGAAAAGTACAAAGTTCTCCCGTCGTAATGCAAAAAGGGAGCCTCTTCATCGTATTCGGTATTGACTGCGGGTCCCAAATTTACAGGAGTTCCCCATTGGCCGTTTCTTCTGAATGATACCCATAGATCTTTTCCTCCAAATCCACCGGGCCTTGCACTGGCAAAAACCAAGGTATTCCCATCTCCACTCACCGAGGGTTGAGCATCCCAGGCAGATGAATTCACCGCAGGACCCATATTTTGGCGTTTGCCCCAAGTGCCATTGGGTTCGAGCATGCTGTAGAACAAATCACAGCTTCCAAAACCGCCTTGATTGCAAACCGTGTAAAAAAGCATTTGATTTTCAGCGCCTAAAAAAACCGATGTGGTTCCTTCGTTTTCAGGGGTGTTGATTCGGCCTGGAGCAGAGCGTGACTTCAACCATTCGCCGTTTTCCCCTTTTTGAGCGAAGTAAAAATCTTCTTGCATATCCACCAACCGTGTGTATACAAACACTTTAGCATTTATGGGCATTCCGGGCCAATATTCATTCAAATTTGAATTGATAGCTGGACCCATATTTTCGATTTTCAAATTTGACAATTCAAAGCTCTCTTTCAATGCTAAATCGCAGGTGCCTTTTAGTCGTTCTGTTTTGTCTCTGAGGGATTCAGATGCCGCATGTTTCCGAGCCACAAATCCCTCTTTAGAAGGAGCCTTATCAAAACCATTCAAAACATCTATGGCTTCTTGATATCGATTGAGTTGATACAAGTAAAAGGCGTAATAAAAATAACTTGGCTGGTACAATGAATCGGCTTGAATGCATTTTCGATGAGCTGCTAAAGCACCCAAACTGTCTTTCAGACTTTCCAATAGAACTGCTTTAAGCGCATATCCCGATGAACTTTTTGGGTCACATTTGATGAACTTTTCGGTCTTTTTCAGGGCCTCTTTGAATTTGGCTTCTTCGTAAGAAACGTAGGCTTCATTGAGCAATTTTTGACATTTGGACTGAGCGTTCAAAGGCGCGATTCCACATCCCCAGAAAGAAAAAACAAAGAGTCCGAAGGCAATTAATTTTTCCATTGGAAGGTTTTTATGGCGTGATAAATATCGTCTTGAAGAAATTCAAAAACCGGCCGAATGGAATCATTTTCGGTTTTTTTATCAAAATAAAGTGCGCCGCGGACAAAATGTTTTACCGAATCTGTGGTGTAAAAATTCAGATTGCTCGCTGTATTTCCTTGGATGTGAAAAAGAACTCCGTGAATTTTGGGGTTATAATTTTCAACGGGGTCTTCTACAATATCTTCGGCTTTTTGGATGTGTTTATTGACCAAAGTGCGTGTATCAGCGATCATTGAATCGTATCCTTCCCAAGAAGTAAAGCGATGATAGGTCAGGTGAAGAGTCACATCTAAACTGGGAAATTTCATGTTATACCAGTGCTTTCCGGGATTCAAAGAATCTTCTTGCAAGGTAGCATAAGTGGGAATTTCAAAGCTAAATGGAGCATCCGAAACCGGAAACGGTTTGTATGCTTTTTGGGGAAGAGCCATTTTGGGGTATGCGTGCGGCTTGGGTACAAAGTTGTTATCAGATCCGCAAGAAATCAACGCAAACAACGCTGCGGTTGCGGGAAACAGGATTTTATTGCTCAATTTCATTTCTATCAATGGGGAATATCACTTTGATTTTTTTGACGCGCTTAGGATCTGCTGCGTCTACTATAAACTGAATTCCCTTTATTTTTATTTTCTCTCCCCTGCGGGGGATTTTTCCAAGTTCTTCAGACATCAAGCCGGCTAAGGAATCTGAAGAGTATTTTTGATCGTTGAAAATATCATGCGGAAGGTCTACTTCGCGCAAAAAATCTACCAAGAGACAACGCCCTTCGAAAATATACGTTTGATCATTGATTTTTTGAACCCACTCTGTTTCTTCGTCGAACTCATCGTTTAACTCGCCAAAAACCTCTTCCAATAAATCTTCCAAAGTTACTATACCAGATGTACCACCAAATTCATCAACCACAATGGCCATGTGCAGTCGCTTTTGTTGAAACTCGTTTAATAGATCATCAATGGGCTTATTTTCAGGCACATAATACAAGTTGTGAATGAGTTTTTGCCAATGAAAATCAGATGATTCATCAATGTAAGGCAACAGGGTTTTGACGTTTAATATTCCTATTACTTGGTCTAAATTTTCTTTAAAAACAGGATATCTTGAGAATTCCGATTTTTTGATTTCATTCAAAACTTCGTGATAATTGAACGCTGAATTTAAGGCCACAACATCGAGTCGTGAACGCATGATTTGCTTCACTTGGATGTTTGACATATTGACTATACCCTTCAATATTTGTTTTTCTTGGTCAATATCATCTTCTCGGGTTGTGAGATCAATAGCCTCGGCAATTTCTTCGGCAGAAATTACAGGGCCATTTGACTTTGAACGTCTTTCTAATATCAATCCCAAGCGCTCCAACAAAAAGGTAAACGGCGACAGCATCCAGACAATGCTTGACATGGGATAAACCAACCATTCAGAGGCCGATTTATAATTTTTTGTAGCGTAAACTTTGGGTACCACTTCTCCAAAAATCAAAATGACCAAGGTAACCACAAGGGTATCAAAAATCAGTTTAATCAAGGGATACTCATCCTCATTCAAGATCATATCGTAGAAAAACAGCGATGAGATGATGAATGCAATATTCACCAAGCTATTCATCAGCAACATACTAGCAAGAAGCTTTTTGGGATTGGCTAGTAATTTATTGATTTTTTTATGGGAGTTGAGATTGCTTTGAGAATAAAATTCTAAGTCTGATTCTTTATTTGAAAAAAAAGCATTTTCGCTACTAGAGCAGATGGCAGAAATGGCCAACAATAAAATCATCCAAAAGAAAACACCAATGAGTAAGGGCCAATCAGTGGCTGCTATTGGTTTAAATATTCCAAGGATGGTTAAAGGCGAAACTATAGCGGGGAGGGGATTCATGATTTCTAGCAAAATTACGGATGATTTTCGTCTTCACCCGCATGAGACTCACCGACTCGACCATTTAATGGCTCAATCATTTGGTAAGAAATCACCCTGATTTTACGCAATTGTTTCTCGTTACCGTCGGTATCTGTGTATTTATCGGTCCGAATTTTACCTTCCACATAGAGTAACATTCCCTTTTTGAAATATTTTTCGGCATTTAAAGCTTGTTGATCCCACATTTCAAGGTTATGCCACTCTGTACTTTCCATACGTTGGCCATCTTTGGTGTAGTATTCATTGGTTGCAAGAGAAACATTGGCCACTACCCTACCACTGTCAAGTTTACGAATTACGGGGTCTTTACCCAATCGACCCAGAAGAATTGCTTTGTTTATCATTGAGTTACTTTCTTGTTAGATCTTGGTCATTTCCAACCTAGATGTTCGACGAATTTAAGCATTAACTTGTGCATTGGAAAAAAATTTATATTTTCCAATTTCACCCAAACCACTTCTTGATTTTCCAAACTCAAGTGGCTATCTGAATTTACTTTAAACAAATTTGCCGTAATGTTTTTGTGGCTCAATTTATGTTCAAATTCTGCTATTTTCTGTTCTGTTTCTAGGGGATGTTTTTCGCTCAACTGCGGAAACTCGTGTAGTCCGCCCCAAATGCCTTTAGATTCACGTTTTACCAACAATATTTCACCTGCATTTTCAACCAAAGCGTAGTTGATTGCCCAATGGGTAGCCTTTTGTTTTTTAGTAACTACAGGATACAAATTTTGTTTAGTCTCTCTGGCAGCGTAGCACTCTTCCAAAAGAGCACAAGAAGAGCATTTAGGTTGTGTGGGTGTGCAAACCATGGCCCCTAATTCTATCATGGCTTGATTAAAAATATCGGGATCTGAAGGAGGAATTTGCTCATCGAGATACAGTTGGGTCAACTTCAGAAAAGCCGCTTTATCTATGGGAGTATCTATTCCAATAAATCGAGAAATTACTCGTTTAACATTTCCATCAATTGCGGCCACCGGTATTTTAAATGCAAACGATGCTATGGCGGCGGCTGTGTAATTTCCTACTCCGGGCAATTGTAATATTTCTGTATAATTTGATGGAAACACACCGTTAAAGTCACTCAAAATCATTTTAGCCGCTTTTTGCATGTTGCGGGCTCGGGCATAATATCCCAAACCTTGCCAAACTTTGAGAATTTCAGCCTCATTTGCATAGGCTAAGTCGTGTATTTCTGGGAATTTATCGATAAAACGATAATAATAAGAAAGCCCTTGTTCAACCCTTGTTTGTTGGAGAATTATTTCAGAAACCCAGATATGATAGGGGTTTTGAGTTTCTCTCCAGGGCAATTGTCTATAATTTTCTCTGTACCAGGTCAATAACTTTGGGATAACTCTTTGCATCTTGATAGTGCAAAAAACGTGTTTATCTACTTATTTTGCACCTAGAATCATGACAAAGTCAGAAATCGTAAACGAAATTGCTGTTCGCACCGGTCTTGAGAAGGCTGCTATTGCGGACACCATCGACAACTTATTTGTGGTTGTTAAGAATGCAATGATTAACGGTAACAACATTTACCTTAGAGGATTTGGCACATTTGAGCTGAAGGAGAGAAAAACGAAAGTTGCCAGAAATATAAAAAGAAACACTTCGTTGGTTGTTCCTGCTCACCATGTGGCACGTTTCAAACCCGCAAAAGAATTTGCTCAACAAGTAAAAGAGAGCAAGGTTTTGAGCGAGCGCCTCTAATCAGGCATTTACCTATTTTTTAAGTGAACAACTCCGGCAAACATATTCGAATTGCCCTCGTGGCAGGTGTAGCTTTGTCGGCGTTGTTCATTGCTAATCGATGGAAAACTTCAGAACAAAAGCTAGCCGACTCAACTTCAGCTGCTTCTGGAGAGATGCCCGCAATGGGACAAGGACAAAATTTCGCTCCTGTTGACAGAATCCAATTCTTTACGGCTCTGTTTGATAAAACAAAGCCACCACAAGATATTGCCCGCATCATTTTAAAAGACCCCAAAGAAAACTCCTCTGACAGTTTAAAGATTGCCTTGAAATGGGCAGAAGAGACAGGGTTGCAGCCACTTTACACCTTGATTAAAAGCGACCTTGCTGAATTCCACAATCAAGGAAGCCCTGTTGAGACAGCCAGACAGTTTATGTTTAGCGGTGCTTCAGAACATGACAATACCCCGGTTCGAAATTTCCTTTTTCAACAAGGCAAAAAGTGGATAGATAAAAGTTTTGCTATCGACTCAAATTCAGTGGCATTATACAACGCACTCATCATTTATCAGAGCGAATACCTGAATCAGCCCATGGCATTTTTGGGCACACTGAGGAAGGCGCAGGCCATTGATAGCAATGATGTTGAATTGAACTTTATCCATTTAAACTTACTTAAAAAGTCAAATCAATGGGAAAAGGCTGTGAAAAAATCGGAAAAATTGATATCTTTGCAACCCCAAAATCCTTATTGGTTGTTTGAAGCAAGCGACTTGTACGGGCAGATGGGCGACTCTGTGAATGCGAAAGTCTATTTAGACCTAGCAATCAAACAGCAGCGTAAAACCAAGTAACACACCTTAAAGAAATAAAGACTATGCCAAGCGGTAAAAAAAGAAAAAGACATAAAATTGCGACTCACAAGCGTAAAAAGCGTTTGCGCAAGAACCGTCACAAGAAAAAATAATTAGCAATTAACATCTTGCTTTGACGAACGAGTTATTCATAAAAAGAACTTCGTCTGGTTTAGAAATTGCCCTACTTAGCGACAAAAAGCTCTCCGAGTTTCACAAAGAAGAGTTTGATGCACCTTTTCAGGTGGGTGATTTCTATTTGGGGAAGGTGCGTAAAATTTCACCCTCCCTTAATGCAGCGTTTGTAGATCTTAAAGCCGAGAAAGACGGCTTCCTTACTTATTTTGATTTAGGACCAAACATCAGGTCTGTTCAGAAATTCACCAAAATTGTACGCGAAAATTCGCGTTTCCCTAGCGACCTTGACGACTTTGAGTTCGAAGAACCTACAAACAAAGCCGGTAAAATTTCGCAAACCATTCGCAATGGAGAACTTCTTTTGGTACAGGTCATTAAAGAACCTATTGCCAATAAGGGTCCTAAAATCACTTGCGACATCTCCCTTCCGGGTAGATATTTCATCCTTGTTCCTTTCTCTAAAACCATTTCCGTTTCTCGGAAAATTGGAAATACTAAAGAGAAAAATCGACTGAAAGACATCGCTCAAAGCATTAGACCCAAAAATTTTGGCGTCATCATCAGAACCGTAGCCGAAGGTGTTGAACTAGAAGAACTCGACAAAGACTTAAGAGACTTATTGAAAAAATGGGACGAACTCGTCATCTCTTTGCGCAAAGCAAAAGTGGGTGAAAGAATGACCCAAAATGCCAATAGACTCGATACTTTGTTGCGCGATATCCTAAACGACAGTTTCAGTTCAATAGTTACAGACGACACCGTGCTTCACGCATCACTCAAAGTGACTATTGATAAATACAAACTTGATAGCAACAAAATTTTAAAACTGTATCAAGGAAAGTCGCCCATTTTTGATCAGTTCGGAGTCAACAAACAGATTAAAAACCTGTTTGGAAAAAACGTTCCATTCAGTGGTGGTGCTTATTTGGTCATTGAACACACTGAAGCCCTTCACGTTATTGATGTAAATAGCGGGAATACTTCTTTTGATCCTCAAAACCGAGACGAAAATGTATTCCAAGTAAATCAAGAAGCGGTTCATGAAATTGCACGTCAAGTTCGATTGCGCGACATGGGTGGAATCATTGTCATTGACTTCATTGACATGAAAGACCCCAAGAAAAAGAATGCCCTTCACGATGCTTTGACGCAAGCAATGTCTACCGATAGAGCGAAGCACACCATTCTACCGATGACCAAGTTTGGTTTGGTTCAAATTACCCGTGAACGTGTTCGTCCTGCCCTAGAAATTGCTACTGCAGAATTGTGTAGCGCTTGCAATGGAACTGGAAAAGCCGATTCTAGCAATCAGATATTGACTAAAATTGAAAACGAAATAGTGTATCTCTGGGAACAAATGAATCAAAAAGAGATGACATTAAGAGCCAATCCACTCATTACCATTTATTTCAAATCTGGAATTCCTTCTAAACGATTGAAATGGTATTTCAGTCACAAGAGGTGGCTCAAATTGGAAAGCGATCCAAACATGACATTGAGTAGCTACCAATTCATCAACGCCGACAAACAAATCATATCATAAAAAAAGGCTCTCATTTCTGAGAGCCTTTCTTTTTAAGTGAATGTAATATTATTTCTCTTTTTGAGACAAAGCATAAATTACCAATCCGAATCCGATCTTGTTCACAGCATCACCAATGTTGTAAACTACATCCATCATAGGATTAGGGTCATTTGAACCGAAGGCTCCGAACAATCCACCTGGAGTTCCGATGATGTATCCCAAAGGATAAATCGCCCAACCTACCAATACGAACCATCCTAAGATGCGAACCGCAGCTTGTACGTTCTCACCAGCAGTTTTTGCCAAAGCAGCAACCTCACCGTACCATACTAGGTATACGATGTAGAAGTAAGCAGCTCCAGAAAGAACTCCCCACATTACTGAACTTCCGCGATCAACAGCTTCACCGAAGTAACCTGTTACTAACATGATTACAGAAGCGAAAATCAACTTCCAAAGAAGTCCAATTTTAGCGCCCGCTTTCTTAGTGATCAAGTAAAACTCAACACACATCAAAGGTACAGTCAACAACCAATCTACATAACGGAAGAATGTAGGACTAGTTCCTGTTTCTGTGAAGAAATCACGCATGTAATAGTAGTGAACAGCAGCGATAAAGGTGATTAATCCACTGATTAACACCGATGTACGCCAGCGCTCAGGTACATTGCGCATTTCAAGAAAGAAGAAAACGGAGGCAGCCATCATAGCCATGGTGCCAACGAAAAACGTGAATGCTGTGTAAGACTTCAAGTCTCCAGCATTGAAGAGTTCTAATAACTTTTCAGAACCTCCTGCATTTAATAAACTTAACATATTTTAATTGTTTGTTTGTTGGTGTTCAATGATAAACCAAGAAAAATATTTTTGGTTTAAGCTTTTAGAAAAAACTTTAAACGCACAATGTATAGATTTTCAAAATGTTAAACACTTTTAAAGCGCGTTAATACTCAGATTTTTGCCATTCATCTAAAATAATTTTTTTTTAGATTAAACATTTGTATAGGGTTTTTAAAGCAAATAATTAAACAAAATATAATGAATTTCAACGACTTAAACAAATTTCAAGATTGGAATTCGTCGAATAAATTCATACTTACACAATATTCTCCATTCAATACATATACTATAGGCTGCTATCTTCAATTTTCATATACTTGCACTTACACTGCCTATGTCAATAAAGAATTACTCCCTCAAAGTTTGCTTAACTTTATTATTGTTCAGCGTTTTTGCGACTTCTTTGTTCGCACAAAACAAAACACAACAATTTCAATCGGTTTTTGGAAACATCCTCGACAAAGAAACTCAGCAGCCCATCGCCGAGGCTGAAGTTGTTTTGGGATTGGGGAAATCAGAAACATCCAACGAGGAAATATCCCTCAAAACAAAAACAGACGCGAAAGGAAAATTCACTTTCGAGGAAGTACCCATTGGCCGTATCAATATAAGTGTTAACGCGAAAGGGTATCAAATGTTTACCCAAGGCGGCTACATGCTGTCATCGGGAAAAGAGGCGTCGCTGCAAATTGAGATGGATCAAGAGATTGAGCGCGTAGCTGAAGTAAATATTACGCGTCGCGGGGGACATCAAACCAACAACGATGCGGCATTGGTTTCAGCCCGACTATTCACCGTAGATGAGACCGATCGTTTCGCTGGAAGTCGTGGAGACCCAGCACGTATGGCATCAAACTTTGCCGGTGTACAAGGCGCTGATGATTCTAGAAACGATATTGTGGTTCGCGGAAACTCTCCGTCGGGAATTCTTTGGAGAATGGAAGGCATTGACATTCCCAATCCCAATCACTTCGCCATTCCCGGTACTACCGGAGGGTCTGTATCCATCATAAACAACAAAATCTTGGGCAACAGCGACTTCTTCACGGGCGCTTTTCCCGCGGAATACGGAAACAGCATTGCCGGCGCCTTTGATCTCAAACTCAGAGCCGGAAACACCCGAAAACTGGAAGTCAGTTCTCAGGTGGGTATTTTGGGTTGGGATGTTCTCGCTGAAGGTCCTCTCAATAAAATCAAAGGCTCCTCGTTTTTGGTGACCTACCGCTACTCTACTTTAGCCATGTTCAGTGCGCTGAAAATTCCCATCGGCACCGATGCCATTCCCAACTATCAAGACGCTTCTTTCCACTTGAAATTCCCATTGAAGAAAAACGCCACCTTGTCTTTCTTCGGGATTGGAGGAAAGAGCAACATTGATATCATGGTATCTGACAAGTTAGAATCGACCGTAAACCTTTACGGCGATAACGACAGAGATCAGTTTTTCGGATCTAACATGTATGTTTTAGGATCTTCTTACACTAAACCTTTGGGTAAAAAATCATACTTCAAAGCCGTATTCAGCTACAATCATCAAGTGGTAGATGCTGACCACCAATTGGTATTCAGAACCATCACGGATTCATTCATCAAAGACGGTGTAAAATTCAACCGTTTCAAAAATGATTCGATTATCAAGAACTTAGATTACAGTTTCAAAATTCAAAGCATTGGAACCCACCTATTCGTCAACAACAGCGTTTCGCCTCAATTGTCGTGGAAATACGGGGTGCAATTCAGACACTTTATATATACGTTCCAAGATTCAAACCTGAACATTAATCCGTTATTGTCAAACTATTGGACCTGGTCAACGCGTTGGAATGCCGCTGGAAACGCCAATTTGATCATGCCCTATGTGCAGTTCAAGTACAAGTTCAACAAGCAGTTGTTGATGGTGGCGGGTATTCAGTCGCAAATTTTTGGAATCAACTACACTCCTTTGAATGAGATTGCAGGAACCCAGTCCGAATCGCACATGAATGCTGCTTGGTTCTTGCCTCGATTCTCATTGCAGTATCGTTTAGATCAGAAGAATAGCTTCAACTTTGGTACCGGTATTCACGCCCAAACCCAGAGCGAATATCTCTACTTCTACAATCGTCCTGGGCAACCACAGCCCCACAACCTCGACATGGACATGACCAAGAGCGCTCATTTTGTTTTGGGATGGGATTACAACATCAAACGCGGGAGCCGCATCAAGATGGAGACCTACTACCAGAATTTGTGGAACATTCCCGTGGAAGTCAATCCATCATCGTTCAGTTTAGCCAATACGGGTTCTGGATTCAGCCGTTTCTTCCCCGAGAAGCTTGAAAATAAAGGCGTTGGATACAACTACGGTTATGAATTAACGGTTGAGCGTTTTTTCTCTAAGGGATTCTATTACCTGTTCTCAGGAAGTGTTTTCGACGCTAAATATCAAGGCAGCGACGGAGTTTGGAGAAGTTCAGATTTCAACACCAACTATGCAGTTAACGCCCTTTTCGCGAAAGAATTCACCTTTAAAAACAAAAACATCCTAAACATTGGTGGTAAAGCGACTTTTGCAGGCGCCCGCAGATTCTCGCCTTTTGACACTGCCGCTTCACAAGCTGCAAGAGAATATATCGAGTTAGACGCTGAAAAGAACACCCAACGCTTCGGAAAGCCCTACATGCGTTTCGACGTTCGTATCTCTTATCGAATCAACGGAAAAGGCATCTCTCATGAAATCGCCTTCGACTTGATCAACGTAACCAACCGAAAGAACATCTTAAACTACACTTACATCAACGAGCCCCCATACCGCCGTGAATCTTACCAATTAGGATTCTTGCCGTTGTTCTATTATAAGATAGAATTCTAGTCGGTAGTCCGTGGTCGGTAGTCCGTAGTCCGTAGTCCGTAGTCCGTAGTCCGTAGTCTGTAGTCGGTAGTCCGTGGTCTGTAGTCCGTAGTCCGAGGTCTAAGTTAGGGTTTCGGGTTACGGGTATCGGGTTGCGGGCTACAGGCTACGGGTTTCAGGTTTCTGGTACCGGGTACCGGGTACCGGGTATCGGGTTGCGGGCTTCAAACCACGGACTATGGACTATGGACTATGGACTATGGACTACCGACTATCGACCATGGACTATCGACCACAGACTA
>CAYPBJ010000016.1:49837-53317 GCA_964408945.1 uncultured Rhizobium sp.
GGACTATGGACTATGGACTACCGACTATCGACCATGGACTATCGACCACAGACTACAGACTACAGACTTCGGACTATGGACCTGCGACCACGGACCATGGACTATGGACTAAAGACTAAATCGTCCACTAAACTCAACATGTTAAAAAGCGTGGTTTAGCGGTTGAATGTTTGGGTTTACTTTCGTAGGGTATGAGAAAACTGTGGTTTTTATCCTTCTTGAGTGTTGCGATGTTCGCTTGCGTGAGCAAGAAGCAGTATCAATCTATTCAGCATGAGCGCGATTCTATTATTTCGGTTTGTGACCATAAAACTTGGGAGTCGGTTAGATACCGCGATTCGTTGATTGGTGTGTTGGATGGAGTGAAGTACAAGGCCGAAGAAAACCGATTGAGAGCATCGGCGCTGAGAGATAGCCTACAGATTTGTGCCAATGAGTTGGAAGAAAATCGGGTTTACTTGCAGAGTTTGGGTGAGAACATGACAGAAAAGCAGAAGAAAATGGCCAAAGAGTTGGAAGCCAAAAACAAGGCCATCGCCAATAAAGAATTGGAATTGAATGATGCTTTGGCTGAGGCCGAGAGAGAGAGAACTCGATTGGTTCAATTGAGGGAAGAGTTGGAAAAAGTCAGCAATAGAGTGAAAGAGTTGGAAGCAGAGTTGAGAAGAAAAGACAGCGCTGTGCTGTTGTTGAAAGAGGCCATCATGAAGGCGCTTGCCGGATTTGAAGAGTTGGATGTGAAAGTGGAATACAAAAACGGTAAAGTGTACGTGATTCTTCCTGAAAAATTGCTTTTCAAGAGCGGAAGTACTTCGGTTGACCCAAGAGGTGTAGAAGCCCTGCAACAGATATCCAAAGCGCTCAAAGAAAAAGCAGACGTTCAAGTGGGCGTTGAAGGACATACAGACAACATCCCCATGAAGGAAACAGAGAGGATGAAAGACAATCTCGATTTATCGGTTTTGAGGGCGACAAGCATTGCGCGAATCATGATTCAATACGGCGTAGGTGCGGAGAGAATTTCTTCCATGGGAAGGGGTGAAACCATGCCCGTTGCCAGCAATGATACTCCCGAAGGACGTGCGAAAAACAGAAGAACCGAGATCATCTTGACTCCGCAGTTGGATAAAATCTTGGAAATCCTCAATACAAATTAAGTCGTGGCCATTGTTTTGGCTTACATCGAAAGCCACAAAAATGCAAATATTGACGCCCTGTGCGACGATTATTTGAAAAAATTGCAAGGAATATTTGCTACAAAAACATTAGTCATTCCGTCTTCGAAAGTCCAGTTACCAGAGCAACAGAAGGTGTTGGAAAGTGAGGCGCTGCTGAAGAAAATCAAGCCTTCCGATACGTTGATTTTGTGCGATGAACGCGGAAAATCGTATGCTTCGCCGAAATTCAGCGAGTGGATTCAACAAAAACTCAATCATTGCAGGGGGGATTTGGTGATTGCCATTGGCGGTGCGTATGGATTTAGCGAAGAATTGAGGCAGAAATGCGAATGCATCAAATTGAGCGACTTTGTGTTTCCGCATCAGATTGCTCGATTGGTGTTGACCGAACAGATTTACAGGGCGTATCAGATTTCGAAAAATACGGGATATCACCATATCTGATTCGTATCTTTGCAGTTCCATGAACATTGAAGATCTTATCATCAAAGGACTGTCAGCCGCTATTGAGCAGTTGTACGGCACATCTGCAGATGTGGATGTGAAAATCGAGAAAACCAAGCCCATTTTCGAGGGTGATTATACGTTTGTCGTTTTTCCTTTGGTCCGAAGATCTGGTAAAAGTCCTGAAGCAACTGCGCAGGAACTGGGCGAGGTGGTGGTGAATAACACCCCTGAAATTAGCCAATTCAATGTTATCAAAGGGTTTTTGAACTTCAGTATAGCCCCATCGTATTGGGCTGTGGCATTATTGAGTTTCGATGCCCAGTCAAACATCCCCCGAAAAAATGAAAAAGTCATGGTGGAGTATTCGAGTCCAAACACGAATAAGCCGCTGCATTTGGGGCACATTCGGAATATTTTATTGGGATATTCGATTGCGGAAATCATGAATGCGGGCGGATATGACGTGGTGAAGGCGAATTTGATCAACGATCGCGGCATTCATATTTGCAAAAGCATGTTGGCTTGGCAGCGCTTCGGAAACGGCGAAAACCCTCAGTCTTCGGGCTTGAAGGGCGACCATTTGGTGGGTAAATACTACGTGGTTTTTGAAAATAAATTGCAGGAGCAAACCGCCGATGAGGTGGCTGCTGCTTTGGAGGGACGTTGGAGCTGTAAAAATGAAAACATCCAAAAGCGATACCAAGACGCGTTTGAGAAATTGGGGCAGGCCAAAGAGGAAAAACAGATATCTAAATTGAAGGGCGACATCAAAGATTTGGTTAGAAACCAGTCAGAATTGATGCAAACTTGCCAGGAAATGCTCCGTCAATGGGAAGCCAAAGATTCGGCGGTCATTGAACTTTGGAGCAGTATGAACGGCTGGGTTTACGAAGGATTTAACCATACTTACAAACGTTTGGGAGTTGACTTCGACGCCATGTATTACGAGAGCAACACCTATTTATTGGGAAAAGATATTGTTCAAGAAGGACTTGAAAAGGGCGTATTTTTTCAGAAAGCAGACGGTTCGGTTTGGATTGATTTGTCGTCAGACGGCTTGGACGAAAAGCTCGTTCAGCGGGGCGACGGAACATCGGTTTACATCACCCAAGACATGGGTACCGCCGATCTCAAATTCGAAGAACACGGCATCAACAGAAGCGTGTATGTGGTTGGTAATGAGCAAGATTACCACTTCAAAGTGCTTTTCTTGATCATGTCTAAGTTGGGCAGATCGTACGCGCCTGGCATGTATCATGTGAGTTATGGCATGGTTGATCTTCCGTCGGGAAAAATGAAAAGCAGAGAGGGAACCGTGGTTGACGCTGACGATTTGTTGCAAGAAATGTACGATACGGCGAAAGCGAAAACCGAAGAATTGGGCAAAACCGAAGGAATGTCGGCCGAAGAGCTCCACGAGTTGTATCACAGATTGTCGTTGGCGGCATTGAAGTTCTTTATATTGAAGGTAGACCCTAAAAAGAGGATGCTGTTCAATCCCGAAGAAAGCATTGATTTCCAAGGAGATACAGGCCCGTTCGTGATGTACACTTATGCCCGAATCAAGAGCATCTTGCGAAATGCACAATTTGAGGGCTGCCAAATTAAAACGGATTTAGTGTTGCACGCAACCGAAATGGAGTGCATCAAGGTGTTAAACGAGTTCAAAACGGTTCTAGCCGGAGCTGCAGAAGAGTATAATCCAGCAGCGATTTGTCAATACGTTTTAGACTTGGCCAAATCGTACAACAAGGTTTACAACGAGGTCAGCATACTCAAGGAGAGCAACGAAGATTTGCGCAACATGCGTTTGCAGCTGGCTTTACAAACCTCTCAGATCTTGCAACGCGCGTTG
>CAYPBJ010000017.1:0-46632 GCA_964408945.1 uncultured Rhizobium sp.
TTGGTACAATATGCAATAATTGAATTTAAAGATGTTGTTTCCAAAGTTGATTTTATATATTGGGATTATAAATTAAGTGATATCACGGAAGATTTATATTCACAGTTAAACTCGAAAATTACACTTTTCAACCGCAGTTTAAATTAATTAAGAAGATGGCAATTTCCGAGATACACAATATTAAAATAAAGGCTATTTCTTCATGTGTACCAGAAGAGATCAAGTACAATATTGATTATTTTAGTCCAACAGATTATCAAAGATTCAAGAATTCTGTGGGTGTCGAAAAGCGCCATGTAGTTCAAGAGAATCAATGTACATCAGATTTATGTTTTAAAGCGGCAACAGAGATATTTAAAAATATAAATATAGAAACTGAAAATATTGAAGTAATTATTTTTGTATCACATACTGCTGATTATAAATTACCTGCTACTGCTTGCATCTTACAAAACAGATTAAAACTTTCAAAAAATTGTATTGCATTCGACGTGACATTAGGATGTTCAGGATTTCCTTATGGCATGAATATTATTTCGAGTTTAATGAGTGTTGGAAAATACAAAAATGGACTTTTGTTGATAGGAAATACTCAATCAAAATATACAACTCCTTCTGATAAATCAGTATATCCATTATTTGCTGATAGCGGTTCAGCTATTTTACTTGAATACGATGAAAATGCTCCCAGTATTTATTTTGATCTTGGTACAGATGGATCCGGATTTGAAGATATAATTGTACCTGATGGTGGAAGTAGAAACCCAGTAAATGAAAGTTCGTTCATATTTGAAACAGATTTAGATGGAAACAAAAGAAACCGATTACATGAAAAATTAGACGGTATCAATGTTTTTACTTTTGGAATTAGTAGGGCACCTAAAAGTATTTTGAGCTTGTTGAGTCATCTAAAGATGGATGTTAATTCGATTGATTATCTATTATTGCATCAAGCCAATAAGTTGATGACAGAAAAAATCATCAAGAAAGTAAAAATAGATCCGGATAAATGCCCAACGAATATTTCCAAATTTGGCAATACGAGTGGGGGTTCAATTCCTCTGCTTATTGTTACAGAACTTTCAAAATTAAATTTACAGAATAAAACAATAGTAGCTTCTGGTTTTGGTGTAGGCCTATCTTGGGGAACAATGTGTTTTGAATTGGAAGGTTGCCAAATTTGCGAACTTCAAACTTTAAAAATCTATGAGTAATTTAATGTTGGGTAAAAATATTATTGTTTCAGGCGGTTCTGGAAATATTAGCAGTGCAGTAATAAATGGTTTACTAGAAGACGGTGCCATGGTATATGCTTTAACCAGAAAGGAAGAATTGGAAATAAATCATCCTAATTTGAAAGTGGTTCATGCCCCTGAAATATCCAACCTGAATTTTGTGGAAATAAATCAAAATAAATTTGATGGAATTGTATTTGCTCAAGGAATAAATAACAAATACCCTGTCAAATACTTAGCAATAGAAAAATACCAGGAAATTTTTAAAATAAACGTTGAGTATTGCATCGAACTTATAAGAGTTTTACTCAAAGCAAAGCAGATTAACATTGGAGCGTCCATTGTATTCATTTCATCTATCTCATCAATACATTTTTCGGTTTCGAATGCGGCTTACAGCGCAAGTAAGGCTGCATTAGAAGCGTATGCTAATACGTTGGTTTTGGAATTAGCACCACAAAAAATCAGAGTAAATATAATCAGACCGGGACTATTAGAGGGAAAAATGAAAGATTCATATGCGCTTGATGATTCAATCTCCAACTTTGTTCAGAAAATTCCTTTGAAAAGATTAGGCACTGCCCAAGATATTTCTAATTTGGTAATGTTTTTATTGTCTGATAAATCTTCTTGGATGACTGGAACAACCATCGATATTGATGGAGGAATAAAGTTTATATAATGGCAAATACTGAGATTCATAATGTAAGCATAAAAGGTATAGCGGCTTGTGTTCCAATGCATATTGAACATAATTCAAATAATCCATTGTTTACGACGGAAGAATTAGATCGGGTGTGCGAGACAACGGGAGTCTATAGAAGAAGGACAGCGGTTGAAGGAGTTACAACTTCAGATTTTTGTGTTGCAGCTACTGAAAAATTGTTAATAGATTTGAATTGGGAGAAGTCGGATATAGAAGTTCTCGTTTTTGTCACTCAAACACCAGATTATAGAAATCCTGCAACATCTTGTTTGATTCAAGACCGATTGGGTTTGAAAACAACTTGCATGGCTTTGGATGTTTCTTTGGGATGTTCTGGATATGTTTATGGTCTTTCAATCATAAGCTCAATTATGTCTGCTGGAAAGCTGAAAAAAGGGTTACTTTTGGTAGGAGATACCGCTAATCAAACATCATCTCCCTTAGATAAAAGTAGAGCCTTGCTTTTTGGCGATGCGGGTGCGGCAACTGCATTGGAGTATGATGAAAATGCAGAAACGATGAAGTTTGACTTTGGAACAGATGGTTCTGGTTATCAAGCCATTTATACACCACATAGCGGATTTAGAAATCGCGTTAAGCCAGAATCCTTTGAAATGGTTGATTATGGTGGAGGAATTGTTCGTGCTAAAGTGCATTCATGGTTAGATGGTTTGGAAGTTTTTTCTTTTGGAATCTCTAGAGCCCCTAAAACAGTTAAAAGTTTATGGAGCTATTTTGGTTTGAGACAAGATAATTTTGATTTTTTCTTATTCCATCAGGCAAATAAGCAAATGAATGAGAAAATTCGAAATAAACTTGAAATTCCAGCGGAAAAAGTGCCATATAACCTAGCTGATTTTGGAAACTGCTCTTCTGCATCTATTCCATTATTGATGGTGACAAATTTGCAAAATGAATTAAAGTCAAAATCTTTGAATTTATGCCTTTGTGGATTTGGGGTTGGACTTTCTTGGGGAACAACGGCAGTAGTCACTGATAAAATTGTGGTTTCAGAACTGGTTGAAATTTAATGTATTTCAATAAGCAATATTCTCTAATCATTGCTACTTTACGGATTTTTTCGAAGTTGTTTGATTTTCGACCCAAACATCAAAAAATTGATTTGTCCACCGTACAATCTGTTTTGATTCTGGATTATCAGCAAATTGGGGACATTGTAGTTTCTACAGGATTTATTCGAGATCTAAAACTTAAGTTTCCTCATCTTGAAATTTCAATCAAAGGGCTTCCCTTTTTAAAAGATGTACTAGAATATGATAATCATATTTCTAAAATATACATTGATAATGGTAGCTGGTTGAACCGTTGGTTTACAGCACGAAAGTCATTAGAAAAATTTGATTTAGTCGTTTGTCCACGAGGGGACATTAGAGATATTATATTAGGCAGGTTACAAAGTAAGAAATGGTTGATTAGTTTTGATTTTACCGGAGGAAATTTATTCCTGGATGCGGTTGTGCCTCCTGGTGTAATGAATCATATTGCAAAGAGACAAATTCAGTTGGGTCAATATCTTGGAATTTATCAAAAAGACCATGAATACACATATGAATTAAAAGTACCAATTTTCACGGAAGATAAATATCCTTCAAACAATATTGCTATACACATTGGATCGTCTAGAAAACTAAGGCAACTTCCTACAATAGAATTATTCCAAATCATCGATTATCTTTTTGACAGAGGGTATTTCGTTACATTTTTTGATGCACCAGGTCTTAAAGATGGTTTAATACAAGCTATAGAGAAGAGATACAATTCAAAGAAATTGACAATTTGGAGCGGAAAATTGGCTGATTTCATTTTAGAACTTCCGAAGTATCACTCATTGATTACTACCGATAGTGCCCAATCACATATGGCATCTGGCTGGGGAATGAGAACATATGTACTTTTCGGTCCAAGTAAATTGGAGTTTTGTTTTCCCTATGGGGAAAAGGTTTCAAACATACGAAAGACAGATGTGAAATGTTCACCCTGTGCACAATATAAGTGTTCAAATGCTACACATCAATTTTGTTATCAGGGAATCTATCGGTTATTTATTGAGAATTTTGAATTCAACTTGAAGGCAACATAAATGTTATACTATGTTATATTTTATGATATTGTAAGGTTAAATACCAAGAATTATCTTTGAATATTACTTTGGCACAAAATTTGAAATTCACTTTACTCGTAAAACTTATACACTAAAAATGACCACTTACACAAGTCTTCCAGAGTCTTTACTACAATCTAATCAAAATCAACAATCTGAAAAACCCAAAATTTGGCTTTCATCTCCACACATGAGTGGAAATGAACAGAAATATATAAATGAGGCTTTTGAGTCCAATTGGGTTGCTCCGCTTGGAAAGAATATTGATGAATTTGAAAATCAAGTTGCTCATTATACGGGCACTAAATACGCGGCAGCAGTAACCACAGGGACCGCGGCCTTACAGTTAGCACTTAGGTTGGTTGGTGTTTCAAGAGGGGATTACGTTATCTGCCAAAGTTTGACATTTGTTGCTTCTGCAAACGCAATTTTATATCATGGTGCTCAACCCATTTTTGTTGATTCTGAAACAAAAACTTGGGGAATGGATCCTGAACTTCTGGAGAAGGCCATTCTGCATTGCATGTCCCTTGAAAAGAAACCAAAAGCAATCATCCCAGTTCACCTATATGGAATGCCTGTGAACATGGTAGAAATCATGCGCATTGCAAAAAAATATCGTATTCCGGTGATTGAGGATGCTGCTGAGGCATTGGGTTCATCAATAAACGGAAAGATGTGTGGTTCATTTGGTGATTTTGGTGTTATCAGTTTTAATGGAAATAAGATTATTACTACTTCGGGCGGTGGAATGTTGCTTTCAGACAATCCCAAGAAGATAGAAAAGGCAAAATTTTTAGCAACACAAGCTCGTGAGAATTTTCCTCATTATCAGCATGAAGAAATGGGGTATAATTTTAGAATGAGTAATATTTTAGCTGGAATTGGAAGAGGCCAGATGGAGGTACTAGATAGCCGAATTGAAAGTCGTAGAAGTAATTTTAATTATTATAAGGAACATTTAAGTCAGCTTCCAGGAATATCGTTTTTAAAAGAATTAGAAGGCAGTGTGAGCAATAGATGGTTAACAATCATATTGTTAGATCCAAAATTGACTGGTGGAATTGGTCGTGAAGATGTGAGATTGGCATTAGCTGCTGAGAATATTGAATCACGTCCTTTATGGAAGCCGATGCATATGCAGCCACTTTTTGAGAGTGCGCCATATTTTGGCAAGGGTATAGCCATGAAATTATTTAAACACGGTTTGTGTTTACCCAGCGGCAGTAATCTAAACAATGAAGAATTGGATAGGGTTATTGGGGTGATTAAGAATGTTATAAAGCACTAAAATTACATTGATATTGAGGTAAATTTGCCTTGATGAAAATCACACTTATTGCTGCAATAGGCAAAAACAACGAACTGGGGTCAAACAATAAATTGTTGTGGCATATTCCTGAGGATTTTCAGTGGTTTAAAGCAAAAACCATGGGCAAAACTATGATAATGGGTAGAAATACCATGGATAGTTTAGGTAAACCTTTGAAAAATAGAGAAAACTGGGTTTTAACCCGGGATTTAAGCAGAGTTAATGAAGGGTTTGAAGGATTTACAACCTGGGAGGCTGTGTTTGATAAAGCTACTGAGATTCAATTAAATGAACTAATGGTAATTGGTGGCGCGGAAATATATCGTCACGCAATTGATTTCGCAGACGAATTAATCATTACCCATGTACATTCTGAATTTCCGAATGCGGATGTATTTTTTCCAGTGATATCTGAAAATTGGGAATTGAAAGAGTCAATTCTGCCTGAAAAACAAGCAGAATTTGATTTCTTTTTTGCGATTTACAGTAAAAAAATTATTTAAAGTCTCTAAATATTTCTCCGCGTTTATCGTGGAAGTTTTTCTTTTTCCAAAGAGCTGAATGCGGCTTATCGAATTGAATCAAATCAGAAGGACGTGCTTCTTTAGTATAATAATAAAGGATTATTGATTTTCTCGAATCACCATCGGGGAAGTTTAGTGGGTTTGGTAAGCCGTGGAATGAATAATCATGTGTATCAAATACTACCAATCTATTAAAAATGGGTTCAATTTCTTTTACTAATTCTTCACCGTTGTAATTATACAATCCGAATTCACCTCCCCAACCCGGTTGCCAATTTTTGTTCAAGTAAAGTATTGCATTCACCCTTCTATTTAAACCAGTTGCATCGTGATAGTTGCCATCCACGTGAATGTCAAGTAAACCGCCTCTAACAGTTGCATTTAATCCCCCTCCGGTGAAATAGGGGTCTGGAATTAATTTAGGAATATCGAGAACTTCGGAAATTGCGGATAATATAGGTGCGCTATTGAATAATCTGATTGCATCAACTATTCCATCAGGAATATCAAATTCACTTTTCCAGTTGGAACGCATTTTAACTTCAATTTCGGGTGTATTGGTTTTTTCCCAAGTCTCGGAATTATTGTCTGGAAAGTTTAAAAGACACTCATTTGCTAGACTTTCTGGTAAAAAATTATCAATGTGAAAGTGTTTAAAGGGCTCTTCAAAGTAATTTCCTGAACTTTTCACGTTGCCAATCTTTTGATGCAATTCGTCAGAAATTAACTTTAATTTTGTTTGAGGAAGATTCATAAATCAAATTTAAATAAAATCCATGAAAATAGGAGTATTCTCGAAGTCAATAAATGATCCGAAACATCGAGATGCACTGCTCGTTCTAGTGAGAATTTTACAGAAACGGGGACATGAGATATGGACAACTCCATCGTTGGAAGATTTTATACGAATGAACCACGTTGATATATCACCGTTGGTCTTTGATGAAGTTGAGGGCATCGGAAAACCCATCGATTTTTTGTTTAGTATTGGTGGTGATGGAACGGTACTTGAGTCATTAAAAATTGTAAAGTCAAGTGAGGTTCCGATTTTATCAATTAATACAGGTAGGTTGGGATTTTTAACCGGTGTTGGTCTTAGTGAGTTGGAAGATGCAATAGAGAGGATTGAATTAGGGCAATATATTCTTGAATCACGCTCATTATTGCATTTAGAGTCATCAGAAAAGGTGTTTAATTTCAACTTTGCATTGAACGACTTTGTGATCCATAAGAAAGAGACTTCAAGTATGATTGTAGTACATGCTTATTTGAATGGGGAGTTTTTAAATTCTTATTGGAGTGATGGTCTGATACTTTCTACTCCGACTGGTTCAACGGGTTATAGTTTGAGTTGCGGTGGACCAATATTATTTCCAAAGTCTGATAGTTTTGTTTTAACGCCAATTGCTCCGCATAATCTGAATGTAAGACCCGTGGTAATTCCAGATGATGCTGTAATTTCCTTTGAGATTGAAGGAAGAGCAAATTCTTATCTAACCAGTTTAGATTCGCGAAGCCAAAGTATTACAAAAGATGTAACAATGGCGGTAAGAAGAGCTGATTTTGTTTTGAAGTTATTGAGATTGAACGACACCAATTTCATGGATAATTTGCGTTCAAAGTTGAGTTGGGGATATGATAGGAGGTCAGAGAATTGAGAATTTTAATTTTAACAGTACTTTGCTTTATAAACAGTATTGGTAAAGCACAAAACTTCAATCTAAACGCCACAGATAGGTTGGATGTGATTGCTTGGAATGTTGAGTGGTTGGGTGACGCAAGTAATGGTCCATCGAATGAGCCTATTCAAATGAGTAATGTCATAAAGGTAATTAAGAATTATAATTCTGATGTGGTTGGCCTTTGTGAAGTGAGTAGTGATCAGGCATGGATTGATCTAACTAAGAATTTACCTGAATATGGAGGAGTGAGGAGTACTTGGACACAGACACAGAAAACGGCAATTCTGTATAAAAAAGATCAGTTTTCGCTGGTATATCAAAAACATGTGCTTGATAAATATAGTTATGATTTTGCTAGTGGGAGACTTCCTTTAGAGGTATGTTTAAAAACGCCCCAAAATGATACATTTTATTTTTGGGTCATACATTTGAAAGCAAATACCGGGAGTACGAGTGATAAAGTTGAAGCATATAATAGAAGATATACCGCAGCATTAGCTTTAAAAACTCATACTAAGAGTTTTAAGAATGGGGTGATTTTAGGGGATTGGAATGATGATTTTGATCAGAGTATATTGTCTGGTTATAATTCCCCATTTTTGGGATTTGTGAAAGATACCTCAACTTTTGTTTCTGCAACGTTAGCATTAAGTAATAAGGGAAAAAAATCTACAGTTAGTTACAGTGAGATGATTGATCACATTGTTTTGTCGAATGATTTTAAGGGTGGGTTAATTGAAGATTCTGTTATGGTTTTGAATCCGTCTAATTTTATTTCTAATTACGGTTCATCAACAAGCGATCATTATCCGGTATTTGTTAAGACAAAATTTCCAGTTAGACGTAATGCCCAAGTTTATGAAATTTCAGATTATCATTACTATTTTGATGTAGATGGAAAATTAGTGGTTAACGGTAATGTGGTATTGGGTTCAGTGGTATGTGATATGTTAGGTCGAGTTAAAGTGTTCGAAAATAATGTGTACTTTAGTGACTTGAACCACGGAGTGAATGTGGTTTGTATTGAAAATAATCGAATAAGACTAAAAATTGTAAAATGAAAACTTTGAATATCAAGAGATTCCTGCTAGCAATGGCGGGAATTTTTTATTTGGGACAAATCGGATTTGGACAATCGCACTATTTTGAGTTGAATCAGCCCATACAAATGGTAGGCCCCAAGACTACGGTTTATTTGAAAGATTATGTATTGGATGTCTCCAAAATTGCATGGATCAGAAGTGGCACTTTTCCAAGTGATTTAAGAAAAATCAATAAAAAAGATTATTCGGTGAGTTGGCTTCAAGACTCATTGGTAATTTCAACGGAAAAAGGATGCGCAAAAATGGGTTTTGTTCGCATAGGCTTTGTTGATGGAAAGGATATGTATATTCCCGTGAAAGCATCCCCAGAAAAAGAAAATCAGGAATTTGATAAAGCTCCAAGTACTTATAGTTATTCGTATAGTAAGATAATGCCGGGTGTTAAAAATCCTCCGCTGGAATTGGAATTTCTTATTGATTCTGATTCAAAAGTGGGAGTATTGCCCATGTGGGGAAATGACGTAATTGCTGAATGGAAATTAACACCCTATCATCCGGGTATGTATAAATTGAAGGTTGTTGTTCCTGAAAAGGCCAAAGATATTCATAAATCGTACGTGCGAATTTGGGTGTACAATGAATATGGAATTGGTAATGATATTTTAGTGCCGCTGGTAAGTGGAGCTGTGATGAAAGATTTAATGAAATTTGGGGAAAGAAAAGATCCGCATGGAATGATCATGTATAATATTATGATTGATCGTTTTTTTGACGGAAATAAGTTGAATAATAAGCCTCTAAAACACGATTCGGTGCATTGGAAGGTGGATTATTTTGGAGGGGATGTTGCGGGGATTACTCAAAAGGTGGAAAGCAATTATTTTAATACTCTTGGGGTAAATTCATTGTGGATTTCGCCGGTGGTTTTGAACCCTTCGGAACCATGGGGACAATGGAAGAGACCAAGAACCAAGTTTAGCGGTTATCATGGATATTGGCCCATTTCGAGCACATTGACAGACCCCAGATATTGCACAGAAACAGAATTAAAGAATTTTATTGAAGTGTCTCATCGGTACCATAATAATGTGTATTTGGATTATGTTGCACATCATATTCACCAGAGTCACCCATTGTACAAACAAAGACCTGATTGGTATACGCCATTGTATTTGCCGAACGGCAAGAAAAATACCGAACTCTGGGATGAGCAGCGATTGACTACATGGTTTGATGATTTTATGCCCACCTTTAACTTTTTTAAGCCGGAGGTTGTCAATGCAATGACTGATAGTGCGTTGTATTGGGTTAAAACCTATGATATAGATGGATTTAGACACGATGCGACTAAGCATATTCCGAATGAGTTCTGGCGAGAGTTAACATACAAAATGAAGCTTGAAACGGTTGGAAAAGGTCGACAATTGTATCAAATTGGTGAAACCTACGGTTCGCCTGGGTTGATTGGATCGTATTTGGGAAATGGATTGTTGAACGCTCAATTTGATTTCAATCTTTATGATGCGGCTATCAATACATTCAAGTCTGATAGCGGCGGGTGTAAAAGGTTAGCAGAGGTATTGACGGAGTCTTTAAGAACTTATGGTTCTCATCATTTGATGGGAAATATTACGGGTAACCAAGATAGGCCACGGTTTGTTTCTAGGGCTGATGGAAGTGTAAAAGATAACGAAGATGGAAAACAAGCGGGTTGGGATAAGGAAATTCAAGTACAAGACGAGCGTGCGCTACATAAGCTCAGGAACTTGTACGCTTTTATGTCGGTTATTCCTGGTATCCCTGTGATTTATTATGGGGATGAGATTGGTATGCCTGGCGGAAATGATCCTGATAGCCGAAGGATGATGAAGTTTGATTTGAATGAGAAAGAGCAAGAACAATTAAATGTATTTAAGAACTTGAATTATTACAGAGGAGTTTCAGCTGCGTTGCAGTATGGTGAGTGTTTTGTAGAGAATATGGGTGATGATTTTATAAAAGTGAGTAGGGTTTTCTTCGGGGAGGAAGGTGTTTCTTTCATGATGTATACAGGAAACAATAAGGCTCGAAGAGATTACATACTCAGTGAGTGGGATTTATCGATTGATGCAAATGGCGAGTTGGTTAAGAGCCCCAATGATAGAGTTAGAATAATTTATTTCGATAATAAAGTAAATCCTAATGGTTTTACTTTGATTTACGCGCACAGATAAAATTACTCTCGTTTATTGATGTTGTTATGGTCAATATCAACATCAATTTCTAATCCAAAGTCACGGGGGTCATTGGCAAAACGAACAGTAGTTCGCCGGTTTTGTCGGTGCTGGTACTCTTCGCATTTAACCATAGGTTTTCCTTCAATGTACATTAAGTCTTTAGGTTCGTATTCCTGATAAATGGCGCCAATTACATTTCCGTCATCGTCAAGATCTACGAGCATTTTCTTAGTTCTTCCAGGGATGTAAGGTGTATATGAAGTAGAATTTTCGTCTTCGCAAGCACATTCATTCACCGTTTGGTGTTCGCCATAACCTACAGCCACAATTTTCTTAGGGTCAATTTTCCAAGTTTTAATGATGTAATCTACAGCTGAATCTGCTCTTCGTTTTGAGAGTCTCACATTATAGTCATATGGCATACGGCAATCTGTGTGTGAACCGAGTTCTACTACTAATTGCGGATATTTTTGCATAATGTTGATTACAAATGAGTCTAGTACTCTTTGGGCATCAGGGCGAATCTCTGCTTTATCAAGATCATAATAAATGGGTAGGGCATAGGCTTTTTCCATTGCATCTTTGATATTGAAATTTGCTATATCCGTAAAGTTGGTTTTGAACTCATCTACATTTTCTTTAATGTGACCAAGACCACCTTTTTTCATCCGTTCGAAGTACTGTGATTGTCCTACGTTGGTATTGTTTTTATCTCGATCTTGGTCAACAATAATTCCAAATTTTTTGGGATTGTTTGTAAAACGGACGGTGGTTCTTCTATTTTGGCGGTGTTGATACTCTTCGCATTTTACAAATGGCATTTCACCAAAATAAGTAATTTCGGTAGAATCGTAATCTTGGTAAATAGTACCAATAACTTTTCCGTCGTCATCAAGGTCAACAATCATTTTAGCTGTTCTGCCTGGGATATATGGGGTGTAATCAACCTTTAATTCATCTTCGCAATGGCATTCATTAACGAGCTGGGTTTCACCGTAACCTTTAGCAATGATTCTATTAGGGCCTAGGTTCCAGCGCTTTCTGAGGTAATCCACTGCTGAATCAGCTCTTCTTTGAGCCAATCTTTCATTATAATCATAGGGCATACGACAGTCAGTATGTGAACCCAATTCGCAAATGAGGAATGGATATTTGAACATAACTTTGATTGCAAATGAATCAAGCACCTTTTGAGCATCGGGTCTGATTACTGCTTTGTCTAGATCGTAGAAAATAGGTAAAGTAAAAATTTGGTTGAAGGCATTTTCAATGTTGAACCATTCAATACCTAAACCTTCATCTAAATGAATTTCTTCTGGCTCAGGAATTGGCTCTTTCTTTTTATATACCTTATCAATACAAATATTATAATAACTGGTATCGATACGCATGGTGATTCTCTCATTTTGCCTGTGTTGTTTGTCGTTGCAAGCAACAAATGGATTACCTTCTACAATTCTAATTTCTCTGGGTGTATAGTCTTCAAGTTTTTCACCGAAAATGGAACCGCGAGCGTCGAACTCTAGTTCAAGTTTTTTAGTAACACCGGAAATATATGGAGTAAATGGGCTTATTTCGGAACCTTCACATGAACATTCATTTAGAATATGAGTTTCGCCGTAGCCATTAGTGACAATTCTTTCGGGGTCAATTTTATGAGTAGATGTCAGATACTCTTTGATTTGGTCTACTCTTTTCTTGGATAGTTCAAGGTTGTATTTGAGTGTTTGTCGACAGTCTGTGTGTCCGCCAAGTTCTAATACAAATTGGGGGTGAGGTTTTAAGAAATAATTTGCAAATGAGTCGAGAATTTCTTTGTTTCTATCGGATAATATGGCACTTGTTCGGTCATATTTAACAGGTAGATCGAAAATTCCGAGATTAAATGAGGTGGTATCTAGTTTAGAATATGGAACAGAACCCATTTTAAAATTGTCTCTACAATTCTTCAACTTGGTTAGTGGGTTAATTGGTCTATTACATGTATCAACAATATTTTTAAAATGTTTGAGTTTCTTTTTAAATCGAAGTGTGATTCTATTGTTTTGTTCCTTTTGATAGATGTCGCATTTTACATAAGGTTTTCCATTGAATGAATCAATCTCATAAGATTCGTAATTGACGAAAATATAGCCCATTAACTTCCCATCTTTTGAAAAGTTGGGAATTTGTTTTCTAGTTACAGTATCAATGAAAGGTGTGTAACCAACAACATCTGATCCTTCACAGTTGCATAAGTTCACAGGAACAGATTCGCCATAGCCAATGGCTATAACTTTTTCTGGACTCGCACCCCAGGTGGTGATTAGGTGATTTCTAATAGTATCTGCTCTTCTTTGGGTTAGTTGTTGATTGAATTCAGCTCGTCCATCGCATTCTGTGTGCGAACCAATTTCTACAATAAGTTCTGGATTTTCTTTAAGTATACCTACAAGGTAATATTTGATGCGTTCTCTAAGGTTTCCATTGAGCATAACTTGGTCTTTTTCATAGGCCATAGGAAGCTCAAATGTTCTGTTAGTAGCAGTAAGTTGATTGAAGGAATCAATGGGCAGCGGATTTGCGCAAATTGGTTGACTTGGAATGGGACCTATCCAAATGGTATCATAAACAATTTCAACGGTTGTGTCGCGTTTTTGCCACTCTAAAACGCAAGGTAAGCTTCTATCAACATTGTTGTACTTACCATCTCCATTTCGGTCTTTTTTTACGAGAGGAATTTCATAATAAAATTGGAAGGTAGGACCGAGTGTAAAGGAATACCCCAATTCCCATTGAATGGGTTTGTATCTAGAGATATATCCTACACCCATTTCTTTTCTAATACCATTCCAGATATTTACTTTGTTTTGCGGGTTGATTAATCCTTTTTCTATAACTCCAATTCCCGCCCAAACACGAAATATGCAATTTACTTGGAAATTAACTCCAAAGGCATCTCTTCCATATGAATTATAGGGGTTTAATTCCCACATTCCATAAACACCAAACCGATTGATTAAATTGGGAATTCCTACTTTTAATCTAAGAGAGGAAAAAGAATATGCTGGAGAAAAAGGAGTTATTCCAGCCCCAATGATTAGTTGTTGAGACGAGGCAGGCCGAGCAAAAATCCCCAGAAAAAAAAGTAATGATATGATTTTAAAAGTTCTGAAAGCGGGCATTGCGGTTGAACTTCAAAATTATAAAAAGAAATCGTGTAATGGGTGGTTTATTTTCATCAGTCTTAATTGTTGTACACGTGGGGAATAATTTAGTATAAAATTCAACGAATATTGAAATGGTTTCGAAGTATTTTGAAGGATAAAAGAGTGGTTCGCTTTAGTTTTGTAGTTCATGTTTAAAAGTAAAGTTATCGGTGCCGCCTTTTTTATTGCCTTTTTCATTTTTGTAGATCTTTATGTTTGGCAAGGGGTTAAATTACTGATTAAAAATTCAAGTAGCACAACTAAAAAGATTGCATTTGGACTGTATTGGGGCTATACCATTGGAATGATTGCGTTTTTCGCATTTGCTAGGTTTGTACCTCATGCTGTAAGTCCTTTGGCTATGAGATTTGTGGGTAGTATGGCTTTCAGTATTGTGATAGTCAAAGTGTTATGGGTTGTCTTTCTACTGATAGATGATTCTCAAAGAATCATTCGTTGGTTTGGAAAGGACATACTTAATAAAGATAAGGGAGTAGAGACGTTTGCCGTTGGCGAAGGAATTCCTCGTTCTAAATTTTTGAATTATTTGGGATTGGGAATTGGTTTGTTGTTCTTAGGAAGTTCCATATGGGGAGTCGTTAAAGGTGCTCATAATTATGTGGTTAGAAGACGAAAGTTAAGAATTAAAAATCTGCCCGCAGAATTTAGAGGATTGAAAATTGTTCAGATTTCAGATATCCATTGTGGAAGTTTTTGGAGCAGAGAAGCTGTTGAGAGAGGTGTAGAGCTAATCAATAAGCAGAATGCTGATATTGTGTTTTTTACTGGTGATTTAGTGAATGACACATCGAAGGAAGCAGAACCGTGGTTGGAGGTTTTCGGAAAAATAAAGGCTAAAGAAGGAGTCTTTTCTATTTTGGGTAACCATGACTATGGTGATTACGTTCAATGGGAATCAAGTAAAGCAAAATTGAAAAATTTGCAAGAAATGTATGATCATCATTTAGCTATGGGATGGGAATTACTGTTAGATGAGAATCGTATTATTGAACGAAATGGACAAAAAATGGCCATTATTGGTGTTCAAAATTGGAGTGCAAAAGGACGATTCCCTAAATATGGAGATTTGAAAAAGGCAATGCTGGGAACTGAGTTGGCAAGTGTAAAATTGCTATTGAGTCATGACCCAAGTCATTGGCGGGAACAGGTTCTTGATAAGACCGATGTAGATGCTATGTTTAGCGGGCATACTCACGGCATGCAATTTGGAGTGGATTCAAAATTTTATAAGTGGAGTCCAGTTAAATACCTTTATAAAGAATGGTTAGATCTTTATAAAGAGGGTGAACAGTATTTGTATGTAAATCGTGGATTTGGTTACTTAGGATATCCGGGAAGAATGGGTATCTTCCCGGAAATCACAGTATTTACTTTAGATTAGAGTAACTCTTTGGCTTTATTGATAAAGCGTTCAAGAGCTGCACCGTTCAATAGGTTTTTTTCGAGCATAGCTAGGTCCAAACAATATTGGATGGTGCTTTTCTGTGCTTCAGTATCTTGAGATAGAACTTTAGCGGCTAATGGGTGATTTGAGTTAATCACCAAATGGTGCTTTTTCATTCCTAAATCACCAAATGGCATTGATTGTCCCATTTTTGCGTATTCTTCCATTCTACGTTCCCATTCGTTTTTATGAATGCTGATGAACTCTTGTTGCGGTGGAAGGCTTTCTAATTTTATATCAAAAGCCACTTCATTCAGAAGTTCTTTTACTGATTTTTCAAGTGTTTCTTGTTGTTCTTTGGATAAGCTGCTCTCAATGGTTTCGTCCTTTTCGATCAATTGATTTACGGGAGCACTATCAACACATTTGAAGCGTACCTTTTCGAATTTTCCTTCTGCAAATCCTGCGAAATGAACGTCTAAAGTCCCCGTGAGTTTGATGATTTCAAAACCAGCATCTTTCACAGATTTTATGCTCATGTGTTGAGCATTTTGGTCTGTAGTGTATAGTATAATGGTGTCGCCGTTTTTATCGGTTTGATTGATTTTACAGTGGTCAACCCATTCTTGTATGGTATGGAATTTATTTTCAGTTGTTTCAAGCAGGCAGTAATCCTTCATGCGCTCAGCAAATTTTTCATCTGAGAGCATTCCGTATTTTACAATTAGATCAAGATATTCCCATTTTGATTGGAAATCTTCTCTATCTGCTTTAAAAATTTCAGTTAGCTTATCGCTTACTTTTTTAGAAATATGAGAAGTGATTTTTTTAACATTTGAATCACTTTGCAGCGCGCTTCTACTTACGTTTAATGGAATGTCTGGCGAATCAACAACCCCTTGAAGTAAAACTAAATATTCTGGAAGAACGTCTTTAACATCTTCTGTTACAAAAACTTGATTGGAATAAAGTTGAACCCGATCTTTTCTATTATCTAGGGCTTGATTGATTTTGGGGAAGTAAAGAACACCCGTTAGGTTGAAGGGATAGTCGGTATTGATGTGAATGTGAAAAAGAGGGGCTTCCTGCATGGGGTAAAGTTCTTCAAAGAACTTTTTGTAATCATCTTGTGTTAAATCACTTGGTTTTTTGGTCCAAATAGGGTCAATGTTATTGATGACTTCACCATCGAATTCTACAGGAATGGGTAAAAATCTACAGTATTTTCTTAGAAGTTCACGAATTTTCCATTTGCTCAAATAGGTTTCTGCATCTTCATCTGTGAGGTGAAGAACAATGTCGGTTCCACGTTTTTTACGTTTTCCTTTTTCAATGGAATATGATGTAGTACCATCGCATTCCCATTTCACGGGTTCAGCATCTTTTTTGTAGGAGCGAGAGATGATATTAACCTCCTTCGCAACCATGAATGCAGAATAGAAACCAAGTCCGAAATGACCAATCATTTGATCTGGATCTTTGTCTTTCCATTTTTCCACGAATTCAGTGGCACCAGAGAAAGCAAGTTGAGTAATGTATTTTTCAACTTCTTCTTCGGTCATACCTACACCGTAATCTGTAATGGTTAGGGTTTTTTTCTTTTCATCGATGGATATTTCTACTTTGAGATCTCCTAACTCTTCGGAGTACTCACCGATGCGACTTAGTGTTTGGATTTTTTTAGTTGCGTCTACCGCATTACTTACCAATTCTCGCAAGAAAATTTCCTGATCTGTGTACAAGAATTTCTTGATGATTGGGAAGATGTTTTCTGATTGAACTGAAATTTGACCTGTTCTCATGATTTATTTCATATTCAAAATGCGTTCCATGAAATTTATGCGGAAAATTTGGCAGAAATTTAGAGGAAGAATTGGACGTTTTGTCATTGACAGACTTAATTTTGAGCATTGAGAATGATTGATCCCAAAATCATATTGAAGTTAGAACGTTTTTGTGCATATCAAGAACGAAGTCAAAGGCAAGTGGAAGAGAAGGGTCGCAAACTGGGTTTGAGTTATTCTCAGATTAATCTTGCGATGGTAGAATTAATTCAGTCGAATTTTTTGAATGAAGAGCGTTTTGCATTTGCATACGTTAAGGGCAAGGTGAATATTAAAGGTTGGGGCAGAAATAAGTTGATTGTGGGTCTTAAGCGCGCGGGAATATCGGAGTCACTTATCAATAAAGCCCTACAGACAGTAGGAGTTGATAAAAACGAAAAGGCTTTAAACATTCAAATCCGTAAAAAACTAAAATCACTTTTTAAGAATGAAGATAAAGTGGATCAGATTTTGGATGGAGAAGAGGAATTGGACTTTGAAATGCGGAACAAAGTGGTACGTTTTCTTTTAGGAAAAGGATTTGAATACGATGAAATAAACCGGGCTTTAAGAAATTAAAGCATTTTGGGATCCATTTCCCATTCATTTATCTTCATTTCAACAGAATAAGGTTCTTTAACTCCGTTGGTTTCAATAGTGCCTTCTAAATTGAGAACTACTTTTATTCTCAAAATTCTATTGGTTTTGATATCAACGTGAACAGTTCCAGAAACTGTACCTTTCATGTTGAGAACCTTTTGTTCCTTCAGTACTTGGCCGTAAACATTTTCATAGTTGACATTACCAGAAACTACCAATTTTGCACCTGTTTTGCCTTTCAATTCGGTTTCTTGAAAGGTTTCCATACCTTCAAAAGTAAAGGTCATTGGAATGTGATTGGTTAGTGGAAATGAAAATATAGAATCTGTCCAAACATCACCAATTTTATGTGGTTTTTCCGTGTGAAAGAAGTACATAAAATAAGCGCCTTCATTTAAGTCGTGTACATTATTTTCTGCTACCCAATTGGTATATACCGGTCTTCCTTTAACACCAACGCACTGGCCTGATTCGTTATCATAAACAACAACATAAGCATATTCCGTTTTGTCTTCAATAGGGTTGCCTAGGTCTTTTACCTTTCCATCTTCTCTTCTGATTCCCGAAATTTCTGTGTAGGTGTAAGATGCCGTGGTTTGTCCGTTTGTATTTTGAACGTATGCCCTTCCAACAGAACGCATATTCAATTGTAAGTCTTTAATTGCAGCTGTTGGGGATTTGAATTTTGTGATGATTCTTTGTTCACGCTTATATGAACCTTCGGTAAACATGCTACTTGAAGGGTAACCTGTATGTGATAAAGCAGGAATGGTTTGAGCAGAAGATTCAAACACAAAAAGCGCACAAATTGAGAAGATTGAGGTAGTTAAGGAGATTGATTTCATATAGGATGTAAAATTACAGAATTTCTAAGTTATTTGAAAAGGACCCTTTCAGGGTAGATGGTATTTCAAGTTTTGTTTCGGAATAGATGATACGTCCCTCGAGATTAATCTTAAAATCTCTTTGCGAAATGAGGTTGGCAAAATCTGTATTAATGATGATAGATCCATTCATTGTGCCAATAAAATTGAATTGGATAAGTTCACCGGCTTGTACCTCTTGAATCATATTCACATTTACTTCAACATCAATTTTAGCTCTATTTTCAGTAATATTCACCAATTTAAAGGTTGCGATACCAATATTGGGCATAAAATTACTGTCGGTCCAAATGTCTCCAGTGTTTTTTTTGGATTTTAAATCCAGAAACGGCGACAACCCAGTAAAACCAAAAAATTGAATTTGGTTGAAATAATTTGATAGTGCTGTATCTCCGTAATATTCGATGATGTCTTGATTTTTATCGATAGTTAAGGATAATTCCTTAAACGTAAAATCGGTAGAAGTTGATTTTACACCATTGTGTTCTGATTCTAAAATAGGTGGTGAAATTACTCTCTGAATATGATTGGTTTCATTAAAAGATATTTTATTTTGAAGTTCAATTTTTAAATAATCGTTGTTGATTTGTTCCTCACCAATAAAGAGGGCATTTGACTGAATTTGTTGTATATACGTTTGTTTAAAGCGAAAATTAGGAGTTTTTTTATTCCATGGTTTGATGTTATTCTGTGCCGAAATAAAAGACATTGACAAAAAAGATGTCAAAAAGAATAGGGTGATTTTTTTCATCATAAACATGGTTTTATAGGCAACAAGTTACAACAAGTTATTTGAAATCAGTTGCTGACATATTTAGCCATTGTAAAGCGGCATTTGAGAGTAAGTCTTCTTTTATTCTCGGTCCAAGGTTTGAAGTTTTGATTAATTCACCAGGTTCAAGCTCTCCTAAAGGAAATGGATAATCTGTACCTAAGCAGATTCTGTTAGAGCCCATCAAATCAATGATGTGATCAAGAACTTTATGGTCGTGAACCAGGCTGTCTAACCAAAATTTTCCTAGGTATTTTTTTGGATTATGAATATTGTCAACAGCTACTAAATCGGGACGCACTTTCCAACCGTGTTCGATACGTCCAATAGTACCTGGAAAAGCACCTCCACCGTGAGCAAATGCAACTCGCAGATTGGGTAATTTCTCAAAGATTCCACCGAAAATCATGGAACAAATGGCTAAAGAGGTTTCCATAGGCATTCCAACAAGCCAAGGAAGCCAATAGTCAGGCATTTTTTGTTTTGCTTCAAACCACCAGGGGTGTACAAAAAGGGCCATATCTAATTCTGCCATAGTTTCGAAAATGGGGAATAATTCAGGAGCATTGAGGTTCCATTGGTTGATGTGCGTACCTATTTGAATACCCTTTAAACCTATTTCTTTGCATCGTTTCAATTCTTGAATGGAGAGTTTGGCGTCTTGCATTGGCAAAGTTCCCAGCCCAACAAATCGTTTAGGGTATCGCTTGCAGACATCTGCAATGTGATCATTCAGATATTCTGCAATTTCAAGGGTGTGTTCGGGTTTTGCCCAATAATTAAACATCACGGGAATGGTGCTGATTACTTGTACAGCAACCTCAAAGTGGTTACATTCCGTAATTCTTTGTTCAGGTGACCAACAGTTATCTTGTATTTCTCTAAAGAATACGCCGTCTTGCATCATTTTAGCACAACATGGTTTATGGTGTTCGAGAGTAATAAATGGACCGTAACCAAATTTTGATTTCCAATCAGGAAGATGTTCAGGAATGATGTGGGTATGTATATCAATGGTAAGAATAGAATCGGCAGAAGTTGGATTTTGCTTATCGGGTGTAGACTGCATGGTTCAAAAATAAAGGATGAATTTGGGGAAAGTGTAAAAAATGTCCGTTTTTCGAATTCTATTTTATGAAGTCGAAAGGAATTGGGTTTTGGGGAGCTACAAGTATGGTGGTAGCAAATATGGTGGGGACGGGTGTATTTACGAGTTTGGGTTATCAATTGTACGGAACTCAAGATGGCTTCGCTATTTTGATGATATGGCTTATTGGGGGCATTGTTGCGTTATTTGGTGCATTTGCGTATGCTGAAATTGCCAATAGATTACCACAAAATGGGGGAGAGTTTTACTTTTTATCGGAAATTTATCATCCTATCGTTGGATTTATGGCTGGATTTGTTAGTGCAACCGTAGGATTTGCAGCACCCGTTGCAGGGGCATGTTTGGCTTTTGGGGCTTATTTAAATGGAATTATTGTGGGCTTTGATGGTAAATTTATTGGAGCTATTTTGATGGTGCTCATTAGTGTTTTGCATTCAAAGTCTGTTAAAGTTGGAATGTTGTTTCAGAAAATATCTACTCTTGGGAAAATTATAATAATTGGATTATTTGTAGGGGTTGGATTTATTTGGAGTGATGATCATGTGAGTGTAGGATTGAATCTGGCAATGACGGATAAAAGTTTGGGAGAAATTTGGAGGAACGGCTGGTTTAACTCGGCGTTTTCGGTGAGTTTGGTTTGGGTCTCGTTTGCATACAGCGGTTGGAATGCATCAGCATATATAGCAGGATCGATTGAAAATCCAGAGAAAAATTTAACGCGTTCAATTGTTATTGGAACCCTTCTGGTTATTTTAGCTTATTTAGGGTTGAATTCTGTTTTTTTATTGAATGCACCTAAAATTGAATTGATAGGGAAAAAAGAGGTGGGACTCATTGCCGCAAATTATATTTTTGGAATGGGTTGGGGTAAGATTATGGGAGGAATAATTAGTATTTTATTGATTTCTACTATAAGTTCAATGATTTTTACAGGACCAAGAGTTTTAAATGAAATGTTCAAGAAGCTCAAGGTTGCAAATAAATGGTCCGTACTAGATTCCAAGAGTATTCCAGTTCCTTCAATTTATATTCAGCTCGGTCTAAGTTTGTTGTTATTGTATACATTGGATTTTGAGTCATTGATTTATTATGTGGCTTTCACCTTGTCATTTTTTACTATTTTAACGGTATTCGGGATTTTTATCTTGCGTATCAAAGATGGGAAACCAATTGGTTATAAAGCTTTTGGTTATCCCTTAACCCCGTTGATTTTTATTGTTATGACCAGTTCGGTGGCATGGTTTTTCATAACAGAAAAACCGTTTGAAAGTTTATTGGGACTCGGTACTGGTTTGGTGGGAGCCGGGTTGTATTTTTTTAGGGTTAAGGATTAGGTCTTTAAATTTAAAAGTCCACCATTTTTTCACCATGAAGGGTCTTTCTAGAATGGGAAATAATAAAAATGACCCAAACAATCCAATGATTATTAATAAAACCCATAGAACATAACCAGAAACATCTCCCCATAAATTGATTTTTTGGAAAATGCGTCCAACTCCGCTAATTATTGGATAGTGAACTAAATAGATAATATAACAAGCACTGCCTAATCTATAAATCAATTCATGACTTAAGAATGAGTTGAGTGCTTTTTGGATAATGACTAAATAGAGGATAACAAGCAGTATTACTGTTTCAATTAGGTCGAAATAGTGTGAGGTAATTAAATGACGTGAAAAGAATAAGAATAAAATTAGAGCAATTGATATGACATTTTTAGCAAAATTTTCCTTGATAAGAGTTGAAAGTTTATCTTGATATGAGTATAAAAGTGAAATTAGGATACCTGAAGTAAAAAATTTCATATTGGGAAGCAGTGGAACATTTAATGAGAATAGTTCAATGAAAATTATAAATAAGACCCAAAAAAGGATTTTCTTCCTAAATAGAAACCAAAATAGGGGCAAGAATATATAGAATGCGAATTCAACATCAAGTGACCAATAAACAGCTAACAGTTTATTCATTTGAAAATAGGTACTAGTATAAGTAACGACATAAAAGTAGCTTTCGATAAATTTTTTTGGGTCTCCAAATAAGCTAATTTGCAAAAAAACCATTAGTGCGGCAGTTATGAATAAAGGAGGCTCAATTCTTTCAAACCTTCTTCTGAGGTAACTCCAATAATTAAATTTAGCGGAATTTAATATCAATTGTTGACTTAATACAAAACCTGAAATGGCGAAAAACATGTGTACTCCCCCGTGACCATTTTCAAAGTATTTTAGAGTATCATCTTCTAATAAATACTCAAGAGCATAGGAAGATGAATGAGTAATTATTACGATTAGTATAGAAAGAAATCTTAATCCGTCAATGGGTTTAATGATTTTGTTTTCGGGTATTGGTCTTGAAAAATACGGTTTAAGATTACGAAGATTAAAAAAAGGCATCAGGCAAAGTTATTGACTTTCCAAGTTCTTTTTTTCATTGAAAAGCGGTTCTTTGATGCGGAAGGTAAATGCGGCCGCGAGTAAGAAGAATATTCCGCCTATCATGACGTATTTGATGGGGTAGTTGTTGCAATAGTCGCGAACTATAATGCCACCAATTAATCCGTTGATGATTTGGGGAATGACTATGAAGAAATTGAAAATTCCCATGTAAACACCCATTTTTTGGGTAGGGATTTTATCTACTAAGAGAGTGTAGGGTATTGAGAGAATGCTTCCCCAGGCGAGTCCTACTCCAATCATTGGAATCCATAGGAGGTCTGGATTTGAAATGAAATACATGGAAAGAAGTCCAATCCCACCGGCAGTTAAAGAGAAAATATGCACGAATTTTCTAGAGGTTCTGGCGGCAAATTTGTGAATCAAAAAGGCGTAGACTGCGGAGACGGCGTTATAAATACCAAAGAGTATTCCTACCCAATCACCTGCACGTCCAAAAGAAGCAGAGCTGTGGTCATCAGGTGATAAATGGTAATGGTGCGTAGCAATGGCGCTGGTGGTGTAAACCCACATAGTGAAAAGTCCAAACCAAGAAAAAAACTGAACCATACCTAGGCCCTTCATGCGTTCGGGCATGGACAAGAAGTCTTTAATTATTGAAGATTTGGAGGTTTCAGGAACTGAAGATATTGGTGAGTCTTCGTTTTGGTATTTTATGAATTGTTCTGGAGGATATTCTTTGGTTTTGAAAATGGTGATTAAGACAGTACCGAGTAGGATTATTGCACCAATATAAAAAGAATAGACTACGTTTGGCGGAATAATGCCTTCTGCGGCAGTGTTTGGTATACCCATTTTATTGTGCAGAAACCAAGGCAACCATGATCCGATTACTGCTCCAATTCCAATGAGTCCGGTTTGTACGCCGAATCCTGCTGTGCTTTGATTTTTGGGAAGCATATCTCCCACTAATGCTCGGAAGGGTTCCATGGCAATGTTGAAACTGGCATCCATGAAGGCGAGGAACAATCCCCCGAACCAAAGAACTAAAGACATCCCTAGAAAAGTAGAAGAGGAATTAGACAACACTGAATTTGCGTTGGGGAGGAGGATTAAGCCAATGAATGCGAGGATCGCGCCGAGAAGGAAAAAGGGTTTTCTTCGGCCAAGGGCATTCCAAGTTTTATCGCTGAAATGGCCAATGATGGGTTGAACGATGAGGCCGGTGAAGGGCGCTACGAGCCAGAACCAGGAGAGTTGGTGAATATCTGCCCCAAAAATTTGGAGAATGCGGCTGGCGTTTCCGTTCTGGAGTGCAAATCCGCCTTGAATGCCGAGAAATCCGAAAGACAAATACCAAATTTGGGCGTTGGAAAGTTGGGGCTTTTTAAATGACATACTGGTTTAATTTAAGATGATTACAACAAAACCGAAGCCTTTGATGTTGGCATTTAGTTGGTCATCGAATTCCATGTTATCATAGGCAAACAGGCTAGGGTTTTCGGTAACAATTTTGCCTTTTGGAATGCTCACTGAAGTGTTTCCTAAGTTTACCACTACACGAACGCCATGCCCCTCAGAGTCAACTCTGTCAAAGGCAAGAAGGTCTTTAGAGATATCGTCTAAATTGATTTCTTTGATTGGAGAGCCCCATTTTCCGTTTGCAATGGCTGGAGTGATGTGCTTCAAATGATTCATTTGACGATACCAATGATAACGCGAGGTGTCTCCCCATTTGATGGGATCTTTCTCGAAAAACAACAGTCTTTTTGTGTTGTTTTCTTCCTCTCCATTGTATATAAGAGGGAAACTTTGTGGGAGAGTGTAATTCAGAACTGAGAACAACTTCCAATGTTTTCCGTATTTCTCTTCAACGGTTCCATTCCAAGTATTTTCATCGTGGTTGGTTAGAAACTGCATCTTGAAAACATCTGAAGGAATTTGTCCGTAGTTATATTTTAAGCCGCTTTTAAAATCTTGGGCAGTCTTCTTTCCTTGAGCTACTTGAGCAGACAGAGCATGTAAATGCCAAGAATAATTGGCATTGAATGCATTGGAATAGTAATCTTTGAAAGTCTTATCACCTTGTGTTTCAGATTCCATTTCAGCCAGCATGAATACAGGTTTGATTTTTTCGAGGGACGCTCGAGCTTGACGCCAAAAATCTGCTGGAACCATGAACGCCACGTCGCAACGATAACCGTCTATATCAGTCTCTTTAACCCAGTAAATTAAGGAACCAATCATCGCATTGCGCATGTTTGAATCGTTGTAATTGAGTTTGGCTACATCGGTCCAATCAAAGGGTGAAAGCACATTTCCGGAACTGTCTCTTTCGTACCATTCAGGGTGGTCTTGCATCCAATGATTATCCCAAGCACTGTGATTGGCAACCCAATCAATGATTACTTTAAGTCCGTTGTCATGAGCCGTTTTCACTAGTTTTTTGAAATCATTTAGATTTCCGAATTCGGGATTGATACCGGTGTAATCTTTAACGCTGTAATACGAACCCAGGGTACCTTTTCTCTTTTCAACTCCAATGGGGTGAATGGGCATGAGCCAGAGAATGTCAACGCCTAAATTTTTAAGACGGGGAATATCGTTGGTAACGGCATTGAAAGACCCTTCTTGAGAATATTGTCTGACATTGACTTCATAGATCACGGCATTTTTACTCCATTCGGGTGCATAAAATGGTTGATTTTGAAGCTGGTTTTTGGCAGTTTCAGATTTTGTTCCGCAAGAAAACAACATTGCGGTAGCTGAAATCAATAAAAAGGATTTGGTTATTGATGAATGAAAAATGCTCATGGTGTCAATTGTACACTAAGTGATGCAATTTACAATTAATACTGAGTATAACAAACAGCGTTTTAGAATACCTTTGCATTTGATTTATGAAGTTACAAGATTTAATCACCAATGTGGAGTTGGCAATTGCAAAAATGGGATTGTCTGAAAGTGAATCGAAGGCAGATGAGAATGGACAGTGGGTATTATTGAAAGAAGAGATGCCGGTTTATTTGGATGCATGGGAAGATTCAGAATCTTCGCCTTGGAATTATTTTGTATTTAAGCAAGATCCCACTGTTTTTCAAATAACCATTCCATTTTGTTATGCTCCTACAGTAAAGAGGAATGAATTGATTGAAGAACTACTGGTTGTAAATTTGAATTTATTGTTTGGTAAGTTTTCATACAATCCGAAAGACAATATTGTGGCATTGAGTTATAGAATTCCGGGAGAACAATTCAATCAAGAAGCACTGCAAGTATGGATAGATGGATTGGCCTATTATGCCGAGATGGCTTATCATGTTTTAAAGGATGAGTTCCATTTGAAGCGTGTGAATGTGAGAGATTAAAAGTTGATAAAAACATTTAGATTTGTTGCAATGAAATATTTAGGGTTATTGGTGGGAACTGCACTTTTAATTGCATCCTGCGGGAATAAAGGAGGAAGTAATGCAGAATCATACAAGAAAGGGTATGAATTATCACATAAAGCAGAAGATCGTGAAGGGGTTATTCAGAATTTAACATTATGGCTAGCGAATGATTCTTCAATCAGTGATTGGGCGTACGATACTTTGGCGTTTTACCATTATTTCTACAGGGTTACACCCGGGGCAGTAAGAAACTCAAAAACTGCAACGTATTTTGTCAATGAGGGATTGGCCAAGAATTCAGGGAGTTTTTTCTTGAAGGATATTAAGGCGAAATTGGATTTGGAAGAAGGTAAGGATACATTGGCTTATGAGAGTTTCGATGGAATGTGGAAGCAGACCAATGATCCCACATATTATTGGGATATGGCATGGATTCAAATTGCCCGTGGAAATTTGAAAGTGGCAGACTCTATGGTGAATTGGGCCATTATGAATAAGGAGATTTTATCTAAAAAAGTGAAGATGGAACACATTCAAGCTTCGTATATTGAGAATGTTCCGAGTGAAGCGGCTTTTATGCATTTACAGGCTTTATTGGCAAACTCTAGAAAAGATTTGATGGGTGCTGCAACTTATTGGCAGAAATCTCTAGAAATTTTCCCTGAGTTTTATGCAGCCCGCCGAAGTATTATGGAGTTGCAAAGGTTGGCATCCGGTCAGCAGTAAACGGATTAAATAGTATTATTTAAGGTTCAAATAGATCATTTCGATCAAATTCTGCGAGGATCAGTTTATGGTCACCGGGAATGTTTTCAATGCTTCTGTATGTTTCGGCTTGTAGAGGGTCAGAATATAATATGTAATCAATTCTGAAGCTCGGAAACACTCCTTTATAAGTGGTTTCAAGACCTTTACCTCTAATGATAAATGCATCATTGAGTCCTTTAGATACATTTCTGTATGTATAACTCATGGGAACATCGTTAAAGTCTCCAGCCACAATTTTTGTTAACTTACAATCTTGAATTTCTCTTGAAACAATATCAACTTGGTGTTCTCTCTTTTCGTAAGCAATTCTGATTCTTTGAATAAGTCCAAGTGCATTTTCTTCATCGATTTGATTGGAATCTTTGACGGATTTAACGGTTTGATAATCTTGTTTATTAAACCTAAATGATTGAAGATGTATGTTGTACAGGCGAATTTTTTCATCGCCACACTCAAGGCAGTTGAACGGAGGAATTTTAATATCAGCCGACATGGCCATGTTACCGGTTTGGTCAAGGAATTTGATTTTTTTCCAATCTGTAATGGGGAATTTTGAAAGAATGCACATGCCATACCCTCGGTTTTCAGAGAGCTGATATACGGCAGTGTAGGGTGTTTGAAGTTCTTTTCCGAGTTTTCGGCACAAGGATTTCAGTTGATTTTTGGGGGAATAGGCTTCTTGAATGAGATAAATATCGGCGTGGAGTTCTTTTAGTTTTTCTGAGATGGTATCTAAGGAGTAGTTATCTGTCCACTGTCCGAAAGAATTGGCGTTGTAACTAACTACTTTAAGTTTGCTGTTTTCTTGGATGGGGAAGTCTTTTGCTGAATTCCACTGGAAATAGAGCGACATCTGTCCCATGTTAATAAATAGGAAAGTTGCGGGAATGAGGCTGCGCCATTTGACTTGAATTAGCCAATAAATGAGAAATAGTATGTTGAGTGCATAAAGCACGGGGAAGGCAAGACCTAAAAGAGGAACATAAGAAGAGAAGCTAGGGGGTACTGAAGGAACTTGACCGGAAATAGAAAGTAGCAACCCAAAGATGAGTGTCAATGGGAAAATAAGGAGATTGAATATTTTTAATAATATTTTCAATGCAGTTATTTTTTGCTTGCTTTGAAAAGGGTTTCTTTTTCTTTAGAGGTTAGATTATCGTAGCCAGATTCGCTGATTTTATCAAGAATTCTGTCTATTTCGGCTTGAGAGGGTGACTGACGATTTATTTGAACGTTAGCAGAACGCGTGGGTTTGGAAGATTTTTTGGGAATCCACTGGGTTGGGAAATTCCAAATTCCTTTAATGAACAGAATATAGACGAGTCCAAAAAGATAGCCGCCCATATGAGCTTGGTTTCCGCCGGAATTTGCGCCTCCAAACATCCCCAGAAAATCAAAAAAAACTTTGACGATAACAATCCATCGGAGTTCAATTTCAACGATTCCAAAAAGGAAGATACGGTAGCGGGGAGTGAAGATAGCGGTGGCAAGAATGATGGCTGCAATGCCTGCAGAGGCACCGACTATTGGATTTAAATTTCCAAAAAGTTTGCTGATGAGATAGAACAAGAAAACACCCGAAATACCCCCTCCGAAATAGAGGTAATAAATGTGTTTTTTACCAATGAGGTCTTCAAGGATGGTTCCAATGAAGAATAACCAGAGCATATTTCCAAGTAAGTGAAAGAATCCATCGTGAATAAATATGGAGGTAAGAATGCTGTAAAATGATGTCCAGAGGGGTTTTGAAGGCCAAAACGACAGGAAGTTAAAGACGAAGTTTCCGAAAGGAAAGAATTTCAAAATAGTCACGAAGAGAAAAGCCAAAACATTGACCCATATGAGGTTGATGACCGCAGTATTGATTGGGCTGAAAGGCTTATTGTAAATTCTCATAACTATTTAAGCCATCCTTTTTGCCAGATTTTGACGATGATCAATCCAAATAAAGCGCCTCCAATATGGGCAAAGTGAGCAATATTGTCAGATTCTAAGTCAACAAATCCCATGATGACATCTATACCAACGATGATGGGCACTAAATATTTTGCTTTGATGGGATAAGGGATGAAAAGAAAGATCATGCTTTCGTTGGGGTACAGCACAGCAAAGGCGGTCATAACACCATAGAGGGCACCGCTCGCGCCCAGCATAGGTGGATATGGCACATTGGTGCCAAACATTTTATTGGGGAAAAATGATCCAGAAAAAGATTCAATTTGGTAGGCTGTATACATGTAATGCAGAAGCACTGCACCAAGTCCACTCAAAAAGAAGAGTTGTAAGAATTTACTGGTTCCGAGTCTGTATTCTACCACCATACCAAAAGAGAAAAGGGCGATACCGTTGAATAAAATGTGTGAGAAACTTCCGTGACAAAAAATATGAGTGATCAATTGCCAAATTCTGAAGTCGTTTGAGTCAGGGTAAAAAAGGTACCATGTGGTTGGGTCAATACCCACTTTGGGCAGAGCAGTCTGCGCCATGGCGCCAAGCACCATGATGATGAGGATATTTTTTAACGCTGGAGGTAAATTATTAAACATTACTTTCTTTTAAACAAATCAAACAAAATTTCGTTGTTGAGGTGCACACAAATGGTTTTCCCATCGAAGGTATATTGAAAACTTGGCAATGAGAAAAGTTCTTTAATCAAATATTCGGATTCTGTCTGATTCAATTGGTGGTTTTGTGTAGTGAGGCGCGAAAGACTGAGAGCAAGGCTATCGTTTTTGGAAAGTTTGAGGTCACCTTGAGTAATTTCATAATCATCTATCATTTTTTCAATGATTTTCTCTTCGTTGCCATTTATTTGGGGCGGTATTCCGTTGATGATTATGGTATTTCCTCCAAAATGTCCGAGGTCAAACCCGAGGAATTTAAATTCATCCATGAGTTCGAGGAGTAGCCCCATTTTCGATGGTTGAAATTCGAGGGTTTTTGGGAAGAGAAGTTGTTGAGAGCTGCTTTTATGTTGCGCTAATTGTTCCTGGAATTGGTTAAACAAGATGTGTTGTCGTGCGAGTTTTATATCAATTAAGTAAAGGTGATTATTCAAAGAGGCTACTAGGAATCGTTCATTGTGTTGGAAGAAACCTTGAATATTCAAAGAGTTATCTTGAGGAATGAGCGAAACTTGATCTTGATTGAATGCCGAAGCTAATTTTGGAGGGAGTGATTGATGTGGAGTTCTTACAGGATCTATGGGCCCCAATATTTTTTGCCAATCTTGGTTTTGAAATCTTTGATTGGTGGGATTTGGGTTTCCAAAAGGGTTGAATTTAGGTTGACTTGAAGGAATAGAAGTTCCAGAATTATTGAGGTTGTTAGACCATTTTGAGAAGTTATCAATATCAAAAAGTCCATCAGAAGTGGGAAGTATTGATTGTCCGAGGGCCTTTTTTACAGAAACTTTGAGAAGGTTATAAATGTGTTTTTCGTCTTCAAATTTGACTTCTGTTTTTGTTGGATGCACATTCACGTCAACTTTATCTGGGCTGACATTGATGAATATGACGTAAAGAGGATAAGATTCGGGTTCAATTTGTCCGTCATAAGCTTGCATTACTGCATGGTGAAAATAAGGACTTTTAATGAAGCGATTATTGACAAAGAAGTATTGATCACCTCGGGTCTTTCTCGATTTTTCGGGTTTTCCTAAAAAGCCGTTAAAGGCAGAAATTTCGGTATCTTCGGCAAAATCGATGAGGTTTTCAGGGTCTTTAATGCCTAAAACGCCTGCAATTCGATCTTTTAAGGGCCTTATTGGGAAGTTAAAGATTTCGTTTCCGTTGTTATAAAGTTTGAAGGCAATGTTTGGGTTGGCGAGTGCTTGACGTTGGAATTCTTCAAAAATATGTTTTGTTTCAACGGCAATTGATTTAAGAAAGTTACGTCGTGCAGGAATGTTATAGAATAGGTTCTTTATAGAGATGGAAGTACCAATGGGGGCACTTTCAATTTTCACATCAAGAACTTCACTTCCTTCAATTCTGATATAGGTAGCCACAGAATCTTCCGGTCTTCGGGTTTTCATTTCCACCTGAGCAACGGCCGCAATAGATGCTAATGCCTCTCCTCTGAAACCGTAGGTATTTAAAGAGAATAAATCTTGGGCCTTTCTGATTTTGGATGTGGCATGTCTTTCCCAGCAGAGACGGGCATCAGTCTCACTCATTCCTTTTCCATTGTCAATAACTTGCATCAGGGTGGAACCACCATCTTTGATAAGTAGCTTCACTTCGGTGGCGCCTGCATCGATGCTGTTTTCAAGAAGTTCTTTAACCGCAGAAGCGGGTCTCTGAACTACTTCTCCTGCGGCAATTTGATTTGCAACTGCGTCTGAAAGTAACTTGATTATACCTGACAATGTGGGTGTGATTTGAAACTGTTCAAAGTTACAAATCGTTTTTCAGATAACCCAAGACGCCCCATTCGGTGTGGGTTTCTTTATAAATGGGTTTTAAGTTCATATTGACTGCAAATTCATTGACCAAGTCCAGGTCTTGAAGCTGCAAGCCACTGATGAAAATATATCCGCCTTTTTTGGTTACTCGGCTGTATTCAGGCAGGTCAGCAAGAATTACTTCTCTGTGAATATTGGCGAGCGTTACGTCATAATAATCGTTTGAAATGGGCTTTAATTGTTCTGCTGTACCGAGAATGATTTTGGTTTTTTTGCAAAAGTTCTTCTCCACATTTTCAAGGGCATTATCAACTACCCAATCATCAATTTCAATACCTAGGCATTCCTGTGCTCCAAGCATTTCGGCTGCAATGGCTAAAATACCAGTGCCGGTGCCCATATCAAGAACCTTTTTGTTAGCAATGTATTCCTCAAAAGTGAGCAATGCCCCAAGCATTAATTGAGTGGTGGAATGGTGTCCGGTTCCAAAACTCATCTTAGGTTCTATGGTGATTGTAAGTGTGTCTGATTTTTCAGGGTGAAATGGTGCTCTAACATAGAATTTACCTATTGATAAGGGCTGAAAAAAATTCTTTTCCCATTCTTCATTCCAATTTTTGATTTCCGTCTCTTTCCACTCAAAAAATTCAGCAAAGTCAAACATCAAGGCCTCAATTTCTTTTTGGGTTTCTATGGGAAATTCAGAAGTTTCACCATAAGCTTTTACTGCTTTAGGATCTGTGTCTTGATCAAATATGGTGAAAGGATAAACGCTTAGAAGCGCAACGATAATTTCGCTGTTTTCTTGGGATATTTCGTTGGGGACGACCGTAAATTCGATGAATCGGGGCTGTGTTACCGACTCTATTTTGGAGGTATCTTCAGGCATGTTATTTTTTCTGAGCTAATTGCAAATTGCACTCTTTATATTGAGCATTATAGCCAATATTGAAGGGTAGTTTAGCGGGTTTGATTTCATCGTACTTGGCTTTTAAGTCAGATTGAAACATATTGCTAAAAAGTGGAATGGTGCGCTTGTATTCACCTAAAACTGCAACGGAAAAACCATTGTTTTCTAGTTCCTTTAAGGGGATACCGGAATCGTCTTGGAGAATGGTTTTGCAATTTTTTAAGCAGATATTCCTGATGATTGAGAAATAATCTTTGTGCATTAGATAGGTAGCCGCTTTGAAGTATGCAGCTGAATTGGTTTTTGATGCCAAATAAAGTGCAGATCCAATGCGTTTGTTTTTTTGGTTTAGACCAAGATCACTGAGATCTTCGGAGAAGTAAATGAGTTCTTTTACAGCTCCATTATTGGAGGAATATCCGATTTTAATGCCTTTTTGGTTGTGGGGTTTGGTGGAAATTGGTTGAATTTTGGTGATCTTGCCAGAATCGTTGATATCAAAAGATTGGATGTAGTGAATTTGATTTCCAAATTTGGCCAAGTAATAAAGACAGGTATGAATGGTGCCGTTCAGGTAGCCTTTTTTGAAATCAACGGCCATACTTTTAGTTCTAAAGAATCCCAATTGATGAGGGAAGAACAACGATTTTTCCAAATTTCTTAAGTACTCACTTAACAGTGTTGAGTCGGCGGTATTGGGGTCAAATAGAAATCCAGCAGGTTCAAGTCCAACCATAATGATGGTGTCAGCATTTGGATAGAATAAATGAGGATAGAAGAAATCTCCCCCTGCAAAAGGATATAAGACTGTTCCCACTGGTTTATTTAATGCCTTTTGGGAATTGGTCCAAGAGGCAATGGGTTGTGCGATGTTGCGTTTGAGTTTATCCCATTTTGCTTGGCTGGTGGAGCTAAATTCTGACCATATTGGATTTAAATGAGTTTGTTGGGTTAGGTATTCAGAATCTCCGGCAAGCAATTGACAGAAGGGGTTCCAAATACTGTCAACCGGGGTTGCATTAACTGTGGTTTTTGCAGTAATGGTAGAATCTTTTTTTGACTTTTCGGTTTTGTTGCCCTGGCATGCGAAAAGGAACAACGGAAGAAACCAAACTACGCGTTTCATATTGGGAGCAAATGTACAATCTTTTAGAATAGGGTGAGATGTTCGTAGGGTTCAATGGACCAAGGAAAATTTCGGTCTGATGGTTTATTCAAATTAGGATTTACTGTAAAGGCGTTTAGGAAGTCAGGGGGTATTTGGGTAATTAAGAGATTTCGGTCATTTACAGAACCGTTGAGCCACAATGGGGCATTTTTAGGTTCAATGATGATGGGCATTCTTTGTTTGGTGTTGTGTATTTCTGCCATAAACGGATTAGCGGCGGTGGTGAGAATGGTAAAACTCCTTTGCCATTGGTTTGAGGTTGGATGTTTGTAGTCAGAAAAAAGTCCCCCGAAAAAAAGAAGCTCTTGATTTTTAGGAAAAATATAATGGGGAATCTTGGTTTTACCTTGGTGTTTCCATTCGAAGAAACCGGTAGCGGGAATCAAACAGGGATTATTCAACCAAGCATTTTTGAACATGGGTTTAACAGATGCGGTCTCAGAGCGAGCGTTGAGAGATAGCTTTTGCAATTCAGAAATTTGATTTGATTGGGCCCAACTGGGAATGAGCCCCCATTCGGCAAGCTCGCTGTTTTGTGATTGAGTAAATATGGGTAGAATGGGGTGTGTAAATCCATTTAAAAAGTAACCTGGCTGAGGAATGTGTGCAGGGTCTAAATTTAGTTGAGCTTGAGAAAGCGACTCTTGAGTGGGTTTATTCTGCAAATGGATGTTGACCGAATATGAAAAGCACATAGTTGCAAGTTAGGACAGACGATTGATTTTCTATAAATTGCTGTCATGATCTTTGCTTTGATACGTGAAAGGAAAAATCCGCCTGACAACCGAGTGGCATTGTCGCCAGTTCAATGTGTGACCTTGAAGAAGAGGTTTCCACAGGTTGATATTTGGGTGGAATCAAGTCCTGAAAGGTGTTTTTCAGATGACGATTATAGGGAAGTAGGAATAGATGTAAGAGAGGATATTTCTGGGGCGGATATATTGCTAGGGATTAAAGAGGTACCCGTTGATTTTTTAATTCCGAATAAGACCTATTTGATTTTTTCACACACCATCAAAAAGCAGCCATACAATAGAAGGTTGTTGCAATCTGTTTTGGAAAAGAGCATTCGTTTGGTAGATTATGAGGTATTAAAGTGGGAATCTGGGCAGCGGGTATTAGGATTTGGCCGGTGGGCTGGAATTATTGGTGCTTACAATGGTTTGAAGGTTTATGGTGAGCGTAATTCTTTGTATTCGTTGAAGCCAGCACATTTATGTTTAGATTATGCTGAGGTGATATCGGAAATCATTGTGAATGGATTGCCTAACATTAAAATGGTTGTTACCGGAGGTGGAAGAGTAGCAAAAGGGGCGGTTGAATTTTTAAAGCAAGTGAGAGTGAGGGAAGTGACGCCACAACAGTATCTAAATGTGAGCTATGATGTGCCGGTATTTACTCAATTAAATAGTCCTGATTTGTATGTTCATCCGGATAAGAATGAGTGGGACACTCATCATTTTTACGAGCATGGCAATGAATATATGTCGCAGTTTCTCAATTATGTGAGGGTGAGTGATTTAATAATCAATGGAATTTTTTGGAATGAATCGTTGCCTAGATTGTTTGAAATAGAAGATTTAAAACGCGATGATTTCAAACCAAGGGTGATTGCAGATATCAGTTGTGACGTAAATGGCAGCGTGCCCATTACGGTAAGAGCAACGAGTATTTTGGACTCTGTTTTGGGTTGGGATATTTTTAATGGATGTGAAGGGGTGCCATTTTCACCGGGTGGAATTGACGTTATGGCTGTGGGAAATTTACCCAATGAATTGCCAAGGGATGCGAGTCACGATTTTGGGGCTATGTTATTGCAACATGTAGTACCCGAATTATTGGAGCGCAACTCGCATCTAATTGAAAAGGCAACCATCGCAGAAGGTGGTCAGTTAACAACTGACTTTTTATATCTGAGCGATTATATTTTAGAACGTGAATAGTTTGGGCGGTTCAATTAGAACTGCTCAAATTTTGAGAAGAAGAAGCTTCCTTCGATAGCAGCGTTTTCATCGCTGTCGCTACCGTGGATTGCATTTGCATCGATGCTTTTAGCATATAGGCGGCGTATAGTTCCTTCTGCTGCTTGTTCAGGATTTGTAGCACCAATCAAATTGCGGAAATCTGCAACGGCGTTGTCTTTTTCAAGAATTGCAGCATAAATCGGACCGCTAGTCATGAAACTCACTAAATCTCCGTAAAAAGGTCTTTCCTTGTGAACTTCGTAGAATGCGCCGGCTTGATCTGTAGTAAGATAGGTGTATTTTAAAGCTACAACTCTAAAACCCGCTTGGATGATGTGATCTAGGATTTTACCTGCATGTCCGTTAGCTACGGCATCAGGTTTAATCATGGTAAAAGTACGATTTGACATGTTTTATTGTGAATTTCGCCGCAAATTTCGCGATTTATCGGGAACTTTGAAGTTGATTGGTCGATTTTTATGGAAAGTTCAAATAATAATTTAAAAAATCAGCGCAGAATGCGCGGAGTGGGCGATTTACACATGTTGGAAGGTCCACATAGTAGGTCAGAGGAGTTCTTTTTTCTTTTTCGTGTGGTTTGGGAATTTTTGAAGGGATTCAGGAAGTTGCATTTTGTGGGTCCGTGTGTGAGTGTTTTTGGATCTGCTCGTTATGGTTCTGAACATGAATATTATCAGAAGGCAAAATTAATGGGTGCAAAAATCAGTGAATCTGGGTTTACCGTATTGACAGGCGGGGGACCAGGAATCATGATGGCTGCAAATGAAGGTGCAAAGAGCGTGGGTGGCAAGAGTATAGGAGTAAACATTGAATTGCCTTTTGAGCAAAAGCCCAATCCATTTTTAGATGTTTGGGTAGATATAAGATATTTCTTTGTGCGAAAGGTATTGTTGTTTAAGTATTCTGTTGGATTTGTGATTTTTCCTGGTGGATTTGGAACGATGGATGAAATGTTTGAAGCCTTGACATTGATTCAAACTCGAAAAATGCCTTGGTTTCCGGTGGTAATTGTAGGAACCGAGTTTTGGTCTGATTATCAGAAGTTTGTAGATCAAATGGAAATTGGTGGAACAATCTCACCTGAAGATAAGAATCTGTATTTGGTTACCGATGATTTAGATGAAGCATTAGATTACATTCACGAGAAGGTGGCATTAATGCCGCGCAAAAATCAAAATTATCGTCGATTCTGGTGGTTGGGTGAGTAGATTTGAAGTACCTTTGCGGTATGAAAGGTCCTATTTCTCAATTCATTGAAAATCATTACTTGCACTTTAATGCAGCTGCTTTAGTTGATGCTGCGAAAGGATATGAAACTCATCTAACCGAAGGTGGTAAAATGATGGTAACTCTTGCGGGTGCTATGAGTACTGCCGAGTTGGGTAAAAGTTTAGCAGAAATGATTCGTCAAGGAAAGGTTGATATTATTTCTTGTACTGGGGCAAATCTTGAGGAGGATATCATGAACTTGGTGGCTCACAAACACTACAAGCGAGTGCCAAATTACAGAGATTTAAGTCCACAAGATGAGTGGGATTTATTGGAAAATCACTTCAACAGAGTTACTGATACTTGCATACCAGAGGAAGAGGCTTTCAGAAGACTTCAGAAACACATTCATGGAATTTGGAAGGGTGCTGAGGATAAGGGAGAACGTTATTTTCCTCACGAATACATGTACAAAATTTTGCTGAGTGGCGAGTTAGAGCAATATTATGAAATCGACCCCAAGAATAGTTGGATGCTTGCAGCTGCAGAAAGAAATTTACCTATTGTAGTTCCAGGTTGGGAAGACTCTACCATGGGCAACATTTTTGCGAGTTATGTAATTAAAGGCGAAATCAAGGCATCAACCATGAAAAGTGGTATTGAATACATGACTTGGTTGGCAGATTGGTACGTAAAGAATTCAGAAGGTAAGGGAGTTGGTTTTTTCCAAATTGGTGGCGGTATTGCGGGTGACTTCCCCATTTGCGTGGTGCCAATGTTGTACCAAGATATGGAAATGGAGAACATTCCATTTTGGTCTTACTTCTGTCAAATTTCAGATAGTACCACGAGTTACGGAAGTTATTCAGGTGCTGTTCCCAATGAGAAGATCACTTGGGGTAAGTTAGACGTAAATACTCCTAAGTTTATTGTAGAGAGTGATGCAACCATCGTTGCACCCTTGATTTTTGCGTGGGTATTGGGATGGTAATTCCAAAACCTGATATCGTCTTGTTTGAAGATGTTCAAAAGGTTGTTAACCGACAATACGAACAACTTATTGCAGATCCTCAAACTGGAAGACACTTCAAGGAACTCAATTTTGAAGAACATTTTCCAAGAATTTACAATTTTTGGAGTTTTATCTTAGGAATTGATGCTGAAAACCATTCATATAGGGGCAGTGCATTTGAACCACATACCCATTTAAATCTGACTCATCAAGATTTCAACGACTGGCAGAAATATTTGAAAATTGCGGTGGAAGAGCAATTTGAGGGTCCAACTGCAAGTTTAATGTTGCAAAAGGCGGAGCAATTAGGAATGATGTTTGAATATAAACTGGGTTTATTAGACGATAAATAATGAGTAATTTAATTCCTAAATTCAAGAATATCAAAGGGTTTCTGTTTGATATTGACGGTGTTCTGACCAAAGGTTCGGTTTTAGTTACTGAGGAGGGCTATATGCTCAGATCGGTAAATATTAAAGACGGTTATGCCTTACAACATGCTGTTAAACAAGGGTATATTGTGGGGGTTATATCTGGCGGAAGATCTGAGGGAATGAGAAAGCGATTTGAGGGATTAGGACTTAAATATATTTATCTTGGCCAATCACATAAAGAACAGGCTTTTGAAGAAGTTTGTAAGTTGAGCGGAGTAAACGCCTCTGAGTTTATTTATATGGGCGATGATATGCCTGATATTCCGTTGTTCGAAAAAGTAGGATTGAGTTGCTGCCCGAAGGATGCAAGTATTGATGTATTGGATAGGGCTGAGTATATAGCAAATGCAAATGGAGGGGAAGGTTGTGTTAGAGAAATCATTGAAAAAGTGATGAAACTGCAAAATTCTTGGTTTAACGATGACACCCATCGTTGGTAAGCAAGTTATCATTGCTTACATTTGAAAAACATGACTGCTAAAGAACTATTGAACGAAAGTATTAATGTATTGAGACATACAGATACAGTAGAAGCAGCTGTGGGCTACTTGAATGGCCAGGGTTTGACAGAATTGCCGGTTGTAAAGAATAAATTCTTATACAACTACGCGAGAATTGAAAACTTGAATCAAGTAAATGACCAGTCCATTAGGTTGGATGAAGTTATTGCTGAAAATGTTCATGCACCAGCTGTATTTCACAACCATCACTTGTACGAAATTGTTCCTATAATGGCAGTAAGTGAGTTGTCAGTTATTGCTGTTTTAGGCGAGAATAAAGAGTTTGAAGGAACCATTGATCAAAGGCGAATCAACAAATTAATCACTGAATCTATGACTTATAGAGGACTAGGTGCTGTGGTTGTATTGGATTTAGAGGACCGTGATTTTTCACCGGCCTCTATTTGTAGATGGGTTGAAGAGAATGGAGCTAAGGTAATTGGAATGATGGTGAAAAGCGAGGAAATGGGAAGGTTAAAGGTAAATTTAAAATTGAATACCACGGTGTCAAGAAATATTGTATCCACATTTCAAAGACAAGGTTACAAGGTAGAGAATGTATATTTATCGGAAGATCAAAATGGCCAAGAAGACAGAGAGATAGACATGGTTCTTAAGTTTTTTGATTTATAAATTTTTTTGGGATTGCATGTGAAAATCCCTATTAATTATTGAAATTTGTGGAAAACCGATTTATACTGCTGCAAATATTGTTTGCAGATAGGTCGTTAGTAGTACTTTGAAAGCATTTTAACTTTATGAATGATAATTTGATCAATGAAAATGAGGTAAAACCGATAACCCTAGTAAGTGTTGTAAATTTTTTCTGGAGGTGGCGTAAGGTTTTCATCATTTCAGCGAGCATAGCAGCAGTGATGGCTATTGTTATGACCCATCCGGCTATAACGAAGCCTAAATACAAGGCGCAACACATTTTTTATCCCACGAAAAACAACTCAATATCCAATGCGTTATTGACCGAATTGAATCAGCGTCAACAAGACCCATTGGAATTTGGGGAAGAAATTGAAGCAGAAAAGGCACTTCAAATAATTCAATCTGGAACATTGATTGGTAGATTGGTAAAGAACTTCAAATTGATGGAGCATTACGGAATTGACCCTAAAAAAGAGAAATTTCCCAAGTATGCTTTAGATAATAAAATAAAGGAGAACTTCAGTTTTGAGAGAACTCGTTATTTAAGTATCAAGGTAGAAGTCTTAGACGAAGACCCCAAAATGGCTGCAGATTTAGCCAATGGAATTGCATTGCTGTATGATTCAATCAAAACCGAGGTTCAAAATCAGGTAGCAAAACCGGCTTTGGATATCGTTGGTCGTGCTTTAGCTGAAAAAAGAAGCAAAATTCAGAAAATCAAAGATGATTTAAGAGAATTAGGTACCCGAGGAATCACAAATTACGAAGAGCAGTCGCGCGCTTTGGCGGAAGAAATATACAAAGCCCAATCATCTGGAAAAACCGGACAATTGCAACAATTACTTACCGAGCAAAAGGCGTTGGTAGCAAGTGGTGGTGATTTTATTGCTTTAAATGAATTGATTAAGTTAGAAGAGGAAAAGGAAAGTAATTTAATCACGCAATTCGAAAAGCGCCAAGTAGATGTTGGTGAGCGTTTGTCGCATAAATTTACTGTAGAAGAGGCCACTGTTCCAGAAATTAAGTTTTGGCCTAAGCGCAGTTTTATTTTTATCATTTCAGTATTAGGAACCATCCTTGCAACGGCCGTTGTGTTGGTGTGTTTTGAGCTGTTTTGGAAGAAGTAATATGCAGCTTTCTTGGAATCAATTGAAAAACGGCAACCGTAATTGGTTGATTTTGGTTCTTTTTATAGTTTCTACAAGTATTGTCTGGGCTGTAGTTCAACAAATTTGGTGGGTTCTTGGAATTCCTTTGGTTTTGTTGGTGGTTCTGTCTAGTTTGCTTTTTACTGAAAAAACGTTGCTTTTCTTTGGTGCCTTTGCGCCTTTAGCGGTCAACTTTGAGAATTTGGGTGGTGGATTGGGAATGTCGTTGCCAACAGAGCCTGTATATATTTTTCTTTTTGGTTTGCTGATATTTCATGCATTTAAAGAGAGACGCATAAATTTTAATTATGTAAAGCATCCGGTTGTGGCAATGGTTACAGCTTATCTGACATGGTTGTGGTTGAGCAGTATTTTCAGTTCAATGCCTACCGTTAGTTTTAAGTTTACATTGGCACGCACATGGTATATTACTTTATTTTTTTATTGGGGATTGTTCATTTTCAATAGGGAGGACAGGGTTAAATTTTTCCTGAATTGGTTTACCATTTTTACCATGATTATGGTAAGTTATACCCTATTCATGCATTCTAAAGATGGTTTTTCAAGGGGATCAAGTTACGGAGTTTCCTGGCCATTTTTTCCTGACCATGGTATGTATGCGGCCGCCATCGCTTATGCTGTTTTCATCTTAGTGGTTTACACCTTTTATGTAAGACAGATGGATTTCAATATCACTTTTGCACCTTTCTTTTTTATTACTCTATTGATACTTTTGTTTGCCATTGTTGTGAGCTTTACAAGGGCAACATGGTTGAGTTTATTAGTCGCAATGGGTGTCTGGATTTTAACCAGATTCAAAGTTAAGTTCTCTGTGATTTTAATTGTGTTGGTTTCGGTTTTGGCGGTGGGAATTATCAAGCAAGACGAGATATTATATTCTTTAGAAGCTAACAAACAAGGCAGCAGTGACGAATTGGAAGGTCACGTAAAGTCGGTTAGTAATATTACAACTGACCCAAGCAATTTAGAGCGTATCAATCGATGGAAATGTGCTGGTAGAATGGTATCTGAAAGACCCGTATTTGGATTTGGACCTGGAACTTTTGTATTTCAGTATGCGCCTTTTCAAAAGAGCAGCGAATTGACTTTAATTTCTACACATGCAGGTGATTTGGGTGATGCTCATAGTGAGTATTTTTCGGCGATGAGTGAAAGTGGATTTATTGGAATGTTGCTTTGGTTAGGCATTGTTCTTACTACTATTTCAACGGCTTTCAAGATTATTTATACTTCAAATAGTTTAAAGATTAAGTTATATACTTACGCTGTATTTTTGGGATTGATAGCTTATCATTCTCACGGAGTCTTGAATAATTACACTCAATACGATAAGTTGGCTGTTCCCATGTGGGCATTTACAGCTATTTTAGTAGTATTAGATTATAAGAATCAGAATTTAATAATGGCTGATGAGAAAGGCACTTAGAATCCCCACGTTTTCAATTGGATTGGCTCTTTGCCTTTTATTTGTTTTGATTTCAGTTATTGGTCCATTTTTTATACAGGATCAAACTCCAAATGCCAATGATATACATCCGGAATGGTCTGGATTGAAACCTGGATCAAGGGTAGATTTTAAGGGAGAACAGAAGGTGTTTTGGTTAGGTACAGATACCTTTGGAAGAGATATTTTAAGCAGGTTGGTTTTAGGTTCTCAGATTTCTTTGAGTATTGGACTTTTGGCCATGTTATTATCTCTAGTTATTGGGATTTTTGTGGGACTTATTGCGGGATATTACGGTGGTTGGATAGATTCTGTTCTGACTTGGTTGATAACCGTTTTTTGGTCTGTACCTACGTTGCTAATTGCATTGGGTTTGAGTGTATTTTTAGGGAAAGGTTATTTTCAAGTGCTTATTGCTACTGGATTAAGTTCTTGGGTGGAAGTTGCTAGGGTTGTTCGAGGACAAGCAATGCAATTGAAGAATCGTGAGTTTATTTTATCAGCGAGGATTACTGGATTTGGGAATTTTCATATTATGTTCCGCCATATTTTGCCCAATTTGACGGGTACCTTAACGGTATTGGCCACCACTAATTTTGCAGCAGCAATCTTGTTGGAAGCTGGACTTGGATTTTTGGGATTAGGAGTATCTCCACCAACACCAAGCTGGGGAATAATGGTAAAGGAGAATTTGGGATTTTTAGTATTGGATCAAGCCTATTTGGCGATAATCCCAGGCATGGCCATCATGATTTTAGTTATGTCTTTCAATCTGATGGCCATGGGCTTACGGGATGTATTGGATGAACAGAATTGATTATTCTGTTACTTGAATTCTTGCAGAGAAGTTAGATTTGTTTGAGTTAGACTTTATTAGGTAAAGTCCGGTTTTCAATGAACTTGGAACTAGGTATTGGTTGTTTTGCAATTCACTAAATCCTACAGCTCTTCCTGTTAAATCGAACCATGTGATGTTTGAAGGAAGTTGTTGAATTCCGTTAATGGTGATGTTAGATTTAGCATCAACTGGATTAGGGAATACAGTTACATTCTCAATATTAATAGTTTGGTTGTTTAGATGATCAGCAATTACTTGAATAATTGCAGTGTCTTTACAGCCTGAAGTATTTGAAGTAACAATCATTTGAACGTCATAAGTTCCGTCAGTGGCGTACTGGTGAGTACCGGTTGCGCCAGATGAAGTATTTCCATCGCCCCATATCCATTGGATACTGCTATTGGGGTTGGTAACAGCGGGTGTACAAGTAACCTTGCGAGGGTAGTCAAGTGTCCATTGGAAACCAGAAGTTGGACGGAATTTAGTGTTAATGGTGACTGATTTTCTCTCTGAAGTACAGCCTTTGAATTCGGTTTGGTAATAAACGGTTTTATCGGAGAAAAGAATGCCAAGGTTTAAATTGCTACTGGAAGAGAAGCTGTTATTGGTAGTCTCGTCTTCATACCAATAGATATTTCCGTAGGTAATTGGTGCTGATATAAGGCCTAATGACTTGTTACATACATCAGGAGCACTTATTGTACTTGGTGTTGGAGGAATGTTTACGGTGACTAAAACAGAGTCAAATGAACTGTTCTCACATTTACCTTCAATGGTTTTGAAGAAGACATGACTTTTAGCAGCATTTAAATTCTTTACATTCACAAATTTTGAGGTTGCGAAAATGGTTCCAGATTTGGAAGTATACCAATTTACATTACCCCATTGGGTGGATGCAGCAACATCTGCTGAATCGCCTATACAGATTTCATCACCAATTTTTGCAAAAGTTGGCGGTGCTTGGTTTGCATTGACATTGATGGTAATTCTACCAGATCCGCAGTTACCGTCGTAAGATTCAACATAATATGTTTGTGTTCCGCGCTTGGTGATGGATGCAGTAAATTGAGTTCCTGTTGCGAGTGGACTTCCCCCGTTAGGGACATCAAACCAACGAATGGTAGCACTAGAATTATTTGATGCAGATAGTTTTAAATTTAAATTTCCAGAGGTGTAGCAAATGCTCGTGTCTGAAATGGCAGTTGGAGCGTCTGGTGCGAAATCATTTCCAACAAAGGCAGTAACGGCAACTCGGCCCATTTTATAAGTACAACCTCCGTTTTGAGCCTCTACGTAGAAAGTGGTGTCATTGTTTAAGACAACAGTGGTGTATGTAGTGCCTGTGTGAAATTTGGTTCCACCTGTTGAAGTTCTGTACCAATCCAGATTTCCGTTGTCTGATTTAGCTTCTAGGTTTGCTGAAGCGCCACTGCATAAGGAGTCATTCTTTGTGGTGAGTGTAGTTGGATATGCCTTAGCTACAACTGGAACTAAAAAGTCTCTAGATTTACATTCGCCATTGATTCCATAAACATAGAATGAGTCAGAAGTTGATACTTTGGAAATGGTATAATTGTTACCCGTATGGAATGGAGTTTTATCCAATCTTTCGTTAAACCATTGATTTTCAACATCAGTTGATGGAGTTATTGAAATTCTCAAACTATCTCCGATGCAGGCATTATATCCTTTGGCAAATGTGGGAGTATTAGGTTTGAATCGAACAATTTTTGTGGTGGTATCGTAACAGAAAGAACTTGAGTAGGTTGCAACCATAGAACGCAATTCAACAGTTACATTTTTCTTTGTAGAAGGTCTGAATTTGCTATTGATTGAATTCAATTGGAAATTGGTTTTATCAAAAACCCAATTGTGGCAATAGGCGTCAAAACCAGCGTAATCGTAGTACATGTATTGATTGTAGAAAACAGAACCGCTGACATTCTTTTTGTAGGAATTGGTCATTCGGAGGGTATCAACGTTTGCATAACAATCTTGATTATGGGTAAAATCGGTACCAAATTTATACTTCACAAAAGGATATAATTGGATATGACAGTCAAATGTGACCCCGCCTACGTTTAGTGAGAGTCCTCTGTACCACTGAGCCTGAAGTTTTGCGCAATTGATGTTTCTTCCTTCGCCGTCGCCATTTGCCCATGAGTTGGTTACAAGCCCTGGTCTACTGAATTGGCTGCTGTCACATTCTACGGTAAGAATGTAATTTTTAGAGGTTTTTACTGGAGTTGAGAATACCACATTTCTAGTGATACGAGTCAATAACAAATTCCCCTGAACAGTATCAATCCTAACGAGCTCAGTTGCTAAAGGTGAACCTGTGGGTAGAGAATCACCCCCTGCTTCATAAACACTGCATTTTACATATGTGGATTTTACCTTTCGTCCGGTATCATAAGGTAGATAAGCATAAAATCTAAAGCCCGAAATGGTTATTTCTTGCGGCGCATCGAAGAATTGTCCAAATGCAAGAGTATTAGATACTAACAATGAACTGTAACTTGTTGAAGCAATATTTACGAAGTAACTGGTATCTGAACCACATTGAGTGGGGTTTGTTGCGCTCCTTTTTGCAAAGGAGGATGGTTTGCCCGTTATTCGATTCATTTTCACTGTTCCCGATATTTTTCCGGGTCCTTCAATCAACTGAGCAAAAGAAGTTTGTGAAAACAAGAAAATGGCAACAATAAAATGTAGTGCTTTTTTCATAGATGGTATTTTAATTCACGTGAAATAACAAGAAATTCATGAGATTAGCAAGTTTGATAGCCTCTGAAACTGTGTTCTGACATTCGCGAGAGATTGCATGCTTAAAATTAGTTACTTTTGCTGAGCTAAAATTTAAAATTATGAGTTCAAATCAATTATTGAAGGGTAAAAGAGGAATCATATTTGGTGCTTTGAATGAAGCATCTATTGCATGGAAAGTGGCAGAATTGTGTCATGCTGAAGGTGCACAAATTGTGCTAACCAATGCACCTGTTGCAGCTAAAGTGGGACAAACTGGTCAATTGGCTGAAAAATTAGGGGCCACTCTTATATACGCTGATGTTACCAAAATGGATGATATGGAGAATTTGATTTCTCAAAGCATGGAAGTTTTGGGTGGGAAATTGGATTTTGTTCTACATTCTGTGGGTATGAGTTTAAACGTTCGTAAGAAAAATCCTTATACAGACTCAAACTACGATTATATGCATACCACCATGGATATTTCGGCTATGTCGTTTCATAGATTGATGCAAACCTTGTGGAAGCAAGATGCTATGAACGAATGGGGAAGTATCTTAGCTCTTTCTTACATTGCAGCTCAGAGAATTTTCCCAGATTACGGCGAAATGGCAGATGCTAAAGCATTGTTGGAGAGTTTCTCTCGTAGTTTTGGATATCACTTCGGAAAAGCAAAGAAGGTACGTGTAAATACCATATCCCAAAGTCCAACTAAAACCACTGCTGGTAGCGGTGTTGGCGGATTTGATTCCTTCTTTAACTATGCTGATAAAATGAGCCCATTGGGCAACGCTGATTCAGAATCTTGCGCTCAATATTGTGTTTCCATGTTCAGTGATTACACCCGAATGGTGACCATGCAAAATCTTTTCCATGACGGAGGATTTAGCTTCACCGGTATCTCGACTGACTTTATGGAAACGTTCAAAGACTAGTCTATGGTACTAGGTACCGGGTACCGGGAGTCGGGAGTCGGGAGT
>CAYPBJ010000018.1:0-44075 GCA_964408945.1 uncultured Rhizobium sp.
CCCATCAGGTTTAATAAATAAATAATGATCAAACCAGCGATCCAATTGCTTGAAAAGCCGCGAATCATATTCATTCCCATCACGTCTTCACGGTTATTGTAATATTTTAAAAACATCCAAGGCTTGCCGTAATACTGATTCCAATCTTCCATCTTCATGTCTGGTTTTTTGGGGTCTACCCGAGGAATCAAATACTCGCCATCAGCCAGGTTTAGCGAATTAATAAATGCCGTAATCGTATCTTGATGTTCCGTGTATTGCTGTCCCCCTGAATGGAGATTAGCCGCAGCGAACGATACGAATTGCCACATCCAAAGGGTTAGGGCAATGACAAATGAGGGTAGAATGATTTTTTTCATACCCCAAAAGTATTGGAATTATTTCAAATTCTTAGTTACCGTTAATTTGCGTTTTCCGCGGTCAAACGTCATGTATTGAGAACAAGCCGTATCTGTTCCTTCTCCGTAAACTACGAATAACCTTTGAGTAGCATCTACATGTTGTATGTCTACCTTGCCCCGAGTGTAGCCGTATTTGCACCTCGGACTGTAATACAATGAATCCTTGATGAAGGCGTTGTAAAACCTACCCTGTCTATTTCTAGCATATGCTGTACCTGTCACACTCCACAAATCATCGGTTGATTGAGGGGTGGAATCACGAGAAATCTTAACCCTAATATATTCGTTGGTCCATTCCCAGTTGTAGGCAGGAGAAATCAACTCCAAACTGCACCTAACCTCGTACATGGGCTGATCCCATTCATTCAATCCCCAATTGGTTACATCAATAAAACCTTTTGTTGCCCACCCGTTGGTACCGTGCTCATTTTCCATCACAATATGCATGGTTGAACCTGGAATAAAAAAGCTTCTGTCCCAAGTGGTTGTAACTGTACCCTTCCGTTCAAATCCGTCATAATCAGTCACATAATCTACGCCATACCTCATTTCCATCTTCTTTTCACCGGGTTTACTCGAAAAGGTCATTACAGCTGCATGTCCCATATTCATACCACTATCATGAGCTACAATTGCGTCTTGAACGGTATGAACCAAACGAGTGACAATCATATCTGAGAAATAATTATCACCGGCAGAATTCTCCATTGATTGTGAATAGAGTTCGCACCCGGCGAGCCATACAAATCCAAAGGAAAGAAGACCAGCAACAGCCAATCTTCGAAGATGTTTAAAGGTATTTTTTACTGCGGAATACATGGTTGTATACCACAAATTTACCACTATTTTATTGTCCAATGCCATTAACTTTTAATCATGGCCAGAACCAGCTCTTACCTCTACTTCGCCAATTAATTCCCTATATTTGCCGTCCCGTTTATCGGGGGACGTTCATACGTTTTTCATGGTCCCGTAGTAGAATGGATACTACGAAAGTCTCCGGAACTTTAGATCCGCGTTCGATTCGCGGCGGGACCACAAAATCAACCTTTCGGGTTTTACTCTATAACAATCTTCTGCCATTCAATTGAACTTTCACCCATCAAGACCAAAAAGTAATTACCAGAAACTAAATTATTACCGTCAATATATCCTTTTCTGTCTTTTGTCATTCCTCGCAATATTTCTTTACCGTTCAAATCGTACAACACAAAAGTGGATTGCGTTGCTTTAGATTCAATAGTAACTACACCACCGTTCGATGGATTGGGATAAACTTTTATCTCCGATTCATTTTTCACCAAAGTTTCATTCTTCAAAATAGCACCCTGTTCAAAAATACGAGCATAATATATACCCCTGCCGTGTGTAGCCACTGCCAATGTTCCATCCACTTCTCTATAAGCCATCATATCAACTACCGCATTTCCAATTTCTCCTGGACCTTGTTGAACCCAAACCGTCTCAGTGCCTTTCAAACTATCTGTAGCAAACAAACCAACGCTGGTACCCACAAAATACAACATCCCATCTTTAACCGGAACATATGTAAACCATCTTACCGATGGTCCATCACCCGTACCATTTATGTTTGCTTCCAAATTACCACCAATTTTCTCCCAATTTTCACCACCATCCAAGCTTCTAAACAGACTGTAAATACCATAATTTGAATAACAAACCACCAACTCATTGCCATTCTTTGGGTTAACTGAAATACAACTCACATTGCCATTACCTGAAACCAAAGGAGTTTTCAAAGTCTTAAACTTCATTTCACTTCTATCGGCGCTATCAATTGAATAAAGGTATTTTACATTGTTTCCAAAATATAGTCTGTGTTTGGGGTTCTCAACTGATACACCCAGTGCCGTAATTTTTTGAGAAACAATCCTTAATGAATCCTTCGATTTTGTCCATCCCAATGAAATAGAATCGGTAGAATTATCTACCACAATATCTGACAACTTATTATTTCGCCATATGTGACGCCCACCCGCCATGTACATTACATTAGAATTATTGGGATCCAACAGAAACGGATTGATGAATTGATAGTTATTTCGAGGGACACCAATAGGGTCTATCCTCCTCTTACGAAGTACTTCACCCTTGTTGTTAAGCTCAGCCTTTACCGTATTCCCTAACTGCTTAGAAAAGTAAGCCACCTTACCACCCGGTTCTACTGCGCAATAAGAACCATCACCCGGATAGGCAATTCCCCATTCCGCTTGAGGTGACCTATCTTTTACAATCATTTGATTATTGTCTTGAGCTCCCGCTACCAACAAATCACTCATCTCAGTCACAGGATCTAAAGCCACTGTATACCATTGAGTGGTCAAATAGCCATTGTTAATGTGTTCCCAACGGACTGAATCTTCCAAGCAATTTTGAGTAATGAATAGACCTCCGTCATTTCCTGATAATACAATTTGCTTATCATTGGGATGAAACATCCAAACATGTTGATCTGGATGCTGATTGGGCCACATCTCAAAATTTGGAAGTGATGTATTTAACTTGTATCCACCAATTTGCGTTGTACTCAATGAATCTAAAAACGCCGTTTCTGATCTGAAAAGATTGGTGCCACCAATAAATACAATGTCGTTATTGGTTGCTGGTTTTTGATAAACTTGCACCAACATATCGTAACTGCCTTGAGTTCTCCAACTATTGAGGGCTAGCTTTTTACGAGGCAAATTCTGCGATATGTCGCGCTGGGAAAGGATTCGCGAAAGACTTCCCCCGAAAACTGAATCAACAGAAATTTTGCGTGGCAACTCCAAATAGAACATTCCACCCCATTCAATTTCACCCCTAGAATCTGGAAATGGCTTACCCCAATTTTCCAAATTCGATATCACATACATTCTCACAGAAGTATCCATCTGACTCGGGTGGTTAAAGCCCAATACAGATCTATTAAACACCTTACCTTGCCAACTTGTGGGTGTAATATCTACCCAATCCCATCCATTTATACTCCTGAAAATACCTTTTTTACCTGCCGATGCATCTGAACTGGAGGTACTGTAAATCACTCCGTCAGCATCAATTTCTACCTCGTTGAAATATGAACCGGTCTTTCTCACCACCTTCCAAGTTTGTCCGCCATCGTTAGACCTCATCACATTTTGATAAGTAGATGCATAAATAATGGTTGAATCATACCTTGTGGTATCAACAATTACCCTCCAAACCAACTGCCAAGGAGAAGAAAATGCAGTTGGAGAACTGATTTTAGTACTCATCAAGGGCGACCAACTTTTACCGCCATCAGATGAAACCAACATGCCATCACCATAGTAATACGCACCCGGCGCACCCGCTGATTGACCGTAGGCCTCACCCGTTCCCACATACCAATATTTCTCATGCCCTTTTCTTCTGTCTTGAACCAAACACGATACGCTGCTGATCTCATGGGGTAACTGGGTTGAATTCCAAGTTTTACCCGCATCTTCACTCAACCACATACCTCCAGATACACCGCCTGCAATTATTCTATTTGGATCTAATGCATCAAAAGCAGCACCACGGGTTCTTCCGCCTACATGATATGGACCACGATGCATCCAAGGTGTACCCTGAACTGCCAACGGATTGCTAACTGCACCGGTTTGAGTATGTATAAATGCGAGCTCTCTGAATCTAATATGCTCTGGAATTCTTCCCAAATCTGGATCTTTCAATCGCTCTATTTCCCATTCTTTTCGTGTTTGAGGTTCGCTCAACTGTGCATTCACAATCCCCATGAATTGTCCTAAAAAACAACCAAAAACAATCAACTTTAATTTCATGTGCGTTTACATTAGTGCAACCTTCAAGAAAAACAGCGTCAATCAGATACCATGATTCGGAAAATCATTTTAATAATAATTCTGTTCTCCGTAAAGTTCGCCAAAAGCCAAAGTTACGAATTTAAAGCTGGTTTTTACGATCGCAAAGACTCGCATGTTTATTACATTATCAACCTAAGCAAAGACACAATAAACGGGGTTTCCATACATTGTACATGGTTCTTCATGAAAGATTATATGATTTTTTGGCCCGAAGACCCTTTGGTTTTATTGGGACTTAACCGCAGCAGCGGAACCTTCCCCGCTAGCAATGGAATGACTTTCCGACAAAGAGGATTCCACAGAATGAGCTTCGATTTTGATATCCCCCCAGGTGATACTCAAGTCTTTGCTACCGCCATCAATTTAAATCCGGATGAAAAAGACACTATCATGTGCACCAATATTCAACTTTGGTTCATTGATAAATCGGGCGAAACCCAAAACTACAAAGTCAAACCCAACCCTGACCCTAAAGGTGATTGCCTCTACGAGTATTTCTACCTCCGAGGAAACACGGGCGAAGATGGCATCAAATTAGGCGGACCCGCAAATTCCACTCTTCACGAATCTAGAAACTGTACCACAGGCTTATTCGCCGTTGTAATTGATCGAAGCACCCTTCAACCCACCCTAGTTCCGGGAATTCAAACCAATTGTCCTGAATCACAACCCTTTTATTTCTTCGACCCTACCCAATCAAACTTTAAAACTCAATTCATTGATCTAATCAATGCACTACCTTCTGGAGACCATTTGTTTTTAGCAACCATGGGAAGAAAAGGAGTTAATCTCACAGATACTTCCATTCGCAGAGCACTAGAAAAAATTGGAGCTACGCCCAATTCAAAATCAGAATTACCCAACCTTAAAGCTTCTGTTGTTTTTGTAGGATTCGGCACAAAAGGAGCACCCTCTGGCTATTTCTTCTGTTATAACCCCGGTGAGCCCCCCAGTGGAACCTCCCAAACTGTTCAAATGGAATACCTACTATTCCCAAATTCTTATTATGACCCAGCAAATAATTTTGCTCCCTGTTATGAAGAATTCATTTCACCCATTGATAAAGAGCAGCCCAAAATCAACAACGGCATCGAATCATTCAAAAAGCTGCCTTTCTACCCTAATCCGGTGAAAAGCGGGGAATTTATCCATGTACCAACAGCTGATAATGAAGTTGAATTATATACTCTCAGTGGAACAAAAATCAACACGCTTATAACCCAAGAGCAAAAAGTAGAAATCCCTGAATCGCTTTCACCTGGAATTTACTTAATTAAATCGGTCAACCAACAGTCTATACTTGTCGTAAATGATTAATTGTTAGTCGTTTTGTGGTCAATAAATTGAAGTAATTTACTAAATTGCTGTTATTATGCCAATAGCAACCATCGCCCTAACTGTTTTTGTTGTATTATTACTGTTCTTAGGAATCAAAGTTGTTCCACAACAACAAGCCCATGTCATTGAGCGACTGGGTAAATTTCACTCCCAATTAAATCCCGGATTGAACTTCATCATTCCATTTGTTGATCGAGTTGCTTACAGATTTTCACTCAAAGAAGTCGCCCGCGATATTCCCGAACAAGTTTGTGTTACAGCAGATAACGTTCAAGTAGGTGTAGATGGAGTTGTTTTTCTGCAAGTAGTTGACGCAAAAAAGGCAGCCTATGGTATTGGTGATTATGCCTTTGCCGTTACCCAATTGGCTCAAACAACCATGAGAAGCGAAATAGGTAAAATTGTTCTTGATAAGTGTTTTGAAGAAAGAACCAATATCAATGGTGCTGTTGTTAACTCCATAGATGAGGCCGCACAAGGCTGGGGTGTTAAAGTTCTTAGATATGAAATCAAAAACATCACCCCTCCAACCAGCGTGCTCAATGCCATGGAAAAACAAATGCAAGCTGAGCGAGAAAAACGCGCTACCATCCTTTATTCAGAAGGCGAAAAACAAAGCGCAATAAACGTTGCCGAAGGTAACAGAGTTAAAGTAGTTCTAGAATCAGAAGCGGAACGTCAGAGACAAATCAACCAAGCCGAAGGGCAAGCAAACGCCATCAAAGCCATTGCTCAAGCAACCGCTGAAGGTATTGAAATGGTTGCTTCAGCCATAAAAAAAGACGGTGGATTGGAAGCGGTACAGTTACGTGTTGCCGAAAATCTGGTTGAACAATACGGTAAATTGGCTAAAGAAACCAATACCATGATCCTTCCAGCAAACTTTGCAGATATTGGATCTTTGGTAACAGCTGCAATGTCAGTAGTCAAACAAAACCAAAAACAATGAACTCTCTGTGGGGCGTTAATATTCAAACTTTGTGGCTTGCCATTGGCTTCTTTTTATTAGCCGCCGAATTGCTCACCACTGGGTTTGTTTTTATTTTCCTTGGGATAGGTGCTCTTCTCACGGCAATTCTTTTGTTTTTGGGGATTGAATTATCGATGTCCGCACAAGTTATTTCCTTTGTTTTACTTTCGTTCGGAACAATGCTCATTCTTAGAAAACCGTTGCAACGGAAATTCAATCAATCATCTAAAGAAGAATACAACGATTTCAAAGGACAAGCCTGCGAAGTATTGACTTGGAATTCTGAAAATCAATCGGGGACCGTAAAATACCGCGGTTCACAATGGCAGGCAATGAGCAGCCAATCTTTTCAAGTGGGACAAATAGCAATCATTGAATCTGTAGACGGAATTACACTGACCATCAACTCAAAGAATTAAGTTTAACGCTTATTCTTTAGAGTAATCATTTTTCAACACCAATAATACGCCATTACCATCATTCAATTTTTGCTGAAAATCGGCCCATTGCAATAACTTCACTACCACCGCTGCAGGAGTCATCCATACAAATCCCCAAGCCTGCAAAAAAACATTCCGTGAACCCAGCCACATAGAGATGATTGACCAAATTTCATGCCCGTATCTACCTAATTTTCCGTAAGTAAAGATTTCATTTTCAATGTGAAAACCACTTCCGAGAACTAACTCCCGCAATTCATTTGAGGTAAAAACCCTTCTAAAATTGGCCGCGTTCTCTGAGTTTTGATAAGTCTCAAACATCCTTCTGTACAACTTCGTTTCAGTATAAAAATTGACAGGGCAATATAAATAGAGTTTCCCGCCTGTTTTTAGCGCTTGACTCATCTTTTCCAAAGATTGACCTACATCTCTAACATAAGGCAACACCGACACGCAAATCACAGCATCAAACTCATTCCTATAAACAGTATTTTCTATTTCCTCGCAAATTGCTTGAGCGTTTTTATAGTCGCCATTTTTAAGCCAATAATCATTCAAAAACGATACCCAGCCTTTATTGATATCAGATGACACTAAACTTGCGTTAGTTTGATTCAATACAAAGAATGAATATTGCCCGTCGCCGCATCCCGCATCCCATACTCTAGAAACATCGATTAACTCCTTTCTAAGCGTTTTTCGAATTAGAGTATGTCTTTGATAAGTAATTCTTTGCGCAAAATGAACCCAGCGCATCAACCAAGGAAACGGTTTTAAAAAAACAGGTACTTGATGCGCAATGGCTTTTTTCACAAGCAGGCCAATTAAAATGCCTCCCCAATGAAGAAATAGATGCCGTATCCTTCCTTCTCAAATCCAACATCAATACGCGTAAATATGTCTTTCTTTGGGAACAGTAAATATCTCAATCCGGCACCACCTGCAATTTTATAGTTTTGCGTTGGAAAGCTCGAAGAAACCGCACCCACACTTGCAAAAACTGCACCTCCCAATCGCTTACTAAAACCAAACGGCAAGAATCTATATTCGGCTTGCGCAGCCACATACTGCTTATCCCTGTATTTCCCCAGATAATGCCCTCGCATAATCATCTCTCCTCCCATTAAACTTAACTGGTTGAAAGGCACATCTCCTGATGAAAATTGCCCCACCACTTGCAATGCCAATACTTGATTCTTCCTTACTGCGTGAAAATATCGTCCATCCAAAAACATGGTATTCATAGGAAAAGATTGACTAAACAATTTTCCATAACGAAGAAACGCCACTTCTGCCAAAAAACCTTCTCTGACATTCAAAATGTTATGCCTTGAATCCCATAAAAGACCTAAACCCACACCTAAATTTTGGCTCCCATTGCCTCCTTGAGGCAATGCACTATCATGTCTTATCACATGCTCGTGCCAGTCAAATTCAGGATTCGCCAAATGCTGGTAATCTAATTCCAAACCAGCAAATAAATTACCTTTCAACCTGTAAACGAAACGCTCCCTAACATTGTAATAATTGGCAGGCACTACCGCCAAAGGCTTTTCAGCAATTCGATTTCCAATACCATAATACAATAAGGGATAATTTTGGAATCGCATTTTTCCCAAAAGCAAAATTTTGTTGTCTTTCCCATAGATAGCATGGTCAATCCACAACCCCAATTGCTTCATTTCAGTATAAAATCCAAAAACGCTGATTTCACTGAGCCTTAAACTAGTATCATTGTTATAATGAAATACAACCAAGCTACTGGCACCAAATTCCCATCTAGTTTCAGGTGAAAACCCAATGGTAGGGTAAAACAAGAACCTTGGTTTTGCTGAACTCCCTGTATCATTAACCATTTGATTAATCCACTCTGGGACCTGCACTTTGGGTATTTCATGTCTTAAATCATTAGTATCTATTTCTTGGGCCCAAGAAACAGAAATCCAACAGAAAAATAAAAGAAAAGACAGGTTTCTCATCACAAATTCAATGCAAGTATACGATTAAACTCGCTTGCGCTTTCCCAAATACCTAAACAAGTATCTACGAAATCAGGCTGCATAGATTCTTCGGGTTCAAAGGTATGCACAACGTAAAATTGTTTGTTGTAGATTAACTCTTGTTGGGCAGCCGCATTCTTAAATTCAATTGGTAATACCTTGTTCTTATCACCCCTTACCTCTCCAAAGTTTTTCTTAAAAGGAAAAGCTGAAATAGCCATTGCAAATTCTTCGAGATTCGTTGAAATGGCTTGTCTAATTTTATATAAATCTTCTTTTTCTGGCATATAAATACCTGAATACAGAGCGCAATTTTCAGGACCCATTTCAATGTACAATCCACCTGGAAACATCTTCTTTCTTCCACCTACTTGCAATGCAGCAGAACAGAACGTCTTATAGGGTGACTTGTCTTTCGAAAAACGGATATCTTTGTTGATTCTAAAAATACAACTTTTAATATCTGTAATATCTGTAAAAACTGGATTTTTCTTCTGCATCCCATCCAGCAATTCTTCTAAAAAGGAATAAAATTGAGGCTTTATTAATTTCTCATAGGTAGACCTATTTTCATCAAACCAAGTTTTATGATTATTATGAGTCAACTCAATAAAGAACTCATAAAACTCAGAACTGAATCCTTTAAAGCCCATGTTAATTTTTGACCCATTGAAGGGTTTCAACACCTCTTTCCGTTTGAATCTTTGCCAAGTAAATACCGTTACTGAAATCAGAAATATTCAAAAGAATGTTATTGGTATTTAACTCATTCATTTCTAATATCACCTTCCCATTCACATCCACTAATTTGACATTTAATATTGTTTCTTGGCTCTGGATTCCAATGTTTGTTTTACTTGGATTAGGATACAGTGTAATTCCCATTGAATTCAAATCAGAAGCAGAGAGACGATCTAAAACAATATTCTTCGTAGTACCGCATTTGCAAGAATGTTCATCTGTGATAGCAATCAAATTGACTTCAAATGTTCCATCTGAGCTCAATTCATAAACGACAGCAGCGTTTACACCAGAAGAATATTTATTTCCGGCCCCTTTCAGTTGCCACTGATAAGATACCCCTGTTTGTCCACCTGCCAATTGATTTTCATCCATGGGCTCCAATTTAGCGCCATAAAAATAAGTGGAGTAATCAGGTGTAAACACAAAATCACATGTTCGGGGTAATTCGTAAACCTCTACAAACCTTGACCTATGTGTGGAACAACCTCCAGCAACCGAGGTTGTGAGAATCACATTATAAGACCTTGTTGCATCTGTTGTAAATTGTACTCGGGGATCATTTAAATCTGAGTTAATACCATTACCAAAGTCCCATGAATATTTCATAGAATCTGCGGTACTATTTTCTGATTTATTCTTAAATAAAATACTATCTCCCGAACAAACCGATTCAAAATCAAAATCAACCAATGCCTCTTGAAGAATTTCAATTTCTTTTTCTAATGAAGCATTACATCCATTGCTCAAGGTTACATTTAAAACCACCTTGCTTTTTCCAGTTTGCACCCAACCCCTAGAAAAGGTATCTTTAGATGATACTTTGATTCCGTCTAACATCCAAGAATAAGTTGCCGTTGAACCTGATACGTCTGGAGTAGTATTCTGAAATAAAGTTCTACTTCTTAAACACAGTCTATCTGTGGTAAAGTCAACAACAGGTGATTCTTTTACTTGAACTTGTTTGGTCAAAGAGTCTTTGCATCCAAACTCAGAATTTACAACAATCTTAACTGTTTTAGTACCACCTGAATTGTATACGTATTTGGTATTTTTAACCGTACTTAAAGCATTGGGTTCCCCAAAATCCCAAATAACCCCGAACATACTAGTATTCATTTTAGTAGTAGTGTTAAAGAAATATTCTTTTCCAACACAATTACCTTCAGTGATAGTAAAACTTGCTGTTGGTTGTTCAAAAACAGTCACTTTCGATGATGTAGTGTTCTTACAACCCTTGTAATCTGCAGTTAAAGCAACAATATATGAACCAGGCTTTGCAAAGGAATAGTTAAAATTAACAGAATTAATTAAAGTATCTTTCTTGGCACCGAAGGTCCAAAATGAATTTCCTCCTACGCCTAAATTACTTGTATTTGTAAATACGATGGGCTTACCTTCACACGCATTTGTTCTCGAAAAAGAAGCTGTTGGACTTTCAACTACTGAAAATGATTTCACCTTTTGAAACACATAACCATCTGGCATTGAAACTACATTCAAAGTAATTTTCTTTGTGCCACCGTTGCTAAATATAAATGATCCGTCAACATCCGTACTAGTGTCTATTCCATCATATATCCATTGATATTCCAAATACACATTTGTAGAACGACTCTTGGTATTGTTTAAAAATTTCAAGGTATCTTTTGAGCATCCTACTAAAGGCAATTGAAAATCAATTAAAGGCGTGGGACTTACATAAACGGAAAGTGTAAATACAGTGTCGCAACCATTTCTAAGATCCGTGATTTTCAATTTCCATGAAAGTATAGAATCATCCAAAGTAGAGTCCGAAAGATTGAATTTCCACTGCAAATTATTGCTTCCATTTGGGACAACTAAACTACTTCCTGCAACGGCCTTACCAGATCTCAAATATAGTTGTGAACTGGCCACCCACTTTTTTGTACTTCCATAATCACCATTGTTCAATCCTCTAGGTGCTGTAACATCCATTTGGGTATTTATTCCTCTGATTGTAGTAATTTTTGAACCTGAGATTTTCCACTGATTACCCGTTCCTGACTGAGTCACAGACGAAATTACTGATCCACCAGGCGATGGAAGAACTACAAATGCTCTCGAAAATGTATCGTCTTTCTCAATATCGTTAGCAGTAACTACAAAGATTTTCAAAGCATTCAACCCGGTATTATTAATGAATAAGCTTTTACTGAAGCTTACTTTTGAACTTTTACCTGGAAGAATTTTATTCTTGAACCTTTCCAAATTCGCAACACCATTTAGCACAAATCCTAAAGTAAAATCCTCGACTGTATCAACAAATGCATTGAAAATTTCAACTTCAGGAGTTAGCACTGATCCAGAACAAAGTGTATCTGATTTTGGTAAATTCAACACAGATAACTTCAAATTAAAAGTGTCTTCGAAAGCCCCTCTATCACAATAAACTTTATGTCGATTCTTGCCTAAAAAATCTATCTTTCCATCGGAAACTACATTTGAGATTTCAACATTGTTTTGATTCTTGATTTGTTTAGAACGATAATCACCCTTATTGTAATTCACGAATTCATTCTCTACAATTTCGTTATTCTCGTCAACGTATGTATCACCAACCCAAGTGCTGAATGATGTATAGTAGTTAGTTCCTAGCGCATAAATATCTGCCGCAATTGATGGACCAATTTTGAAGCTATTGGATGCAACCTTCCCTGCTACGCCATAAGAAAATAAATATGCCATATAAACAGCACCATCACCTTTAGCTTCTAAAATATTACCAATTAAATCAATCTGTGAATCGTCATCTGTATAAACGCAAGAGGATGTTGTGTTGGAATTTCCAAAATCATCAGAAACAATCGTATTTCCACTGATTTTTAAGTGCCCTATTGCATTGTAATTAACCGATATGAGATTGTACGACTCGCCATCGCCATTGTTCTTAGCAAATATGTTTCCAACAACTTCAACGTTTCCAACGGTGTTTAAATACAACCCGGTTCCAAGTCCCCAACTTCCAAAAGAGCGGTTATCAGCAACTCTATTTGATCTAACAACCCAATTCCCCCCTTGGAATAAAGAAATGCCAAAAATTTGCTCTAAACTGGTGTTGGAATCTACACGATTTCCAAACACGTTCATTCGATTCCAAAATCCGTTCTTAACCGAATAAGCAAAAATTAAAGCACCAACACCTGACGTGCCATTGGTTCCAAATTCATTCTTTAAGACTATGTTATTTTCGAGATGGCAATCTGAACCAAAGTTAGCATATATCCCATAGGAATAACCATTCTCGCTTTTGTTGTACCTCAAAATATTGCCGTTCAAAACGGTTCTGTCGCCATATTGAGAAAAGACTCCAAATATTCGACCTTCAATCATGTTTTTCTCAATCACATTACCCGAAATGGAAGCATTTACACTTGAATTTCCTGAAATTAAAGCTGCATCAACTCCTAAAAAGACATTAATACCATAAGTCATACTTGTAAAAGATGCAGACGGATATGGCAAGGAGAAAACTTTGTTATTATCAATTTTGAATGCACGAGCAGAACTTTGAGCAAAACGCACATAAACACCAGAAACCATGGTATCAACAGCATCGCTAGAACTAGCATCTAACCTTGAAAGTTCATTGCCATCAATCCATTCCGAATTTACGTATCGAACCCATATTCCAACTGAAAAGAAGTTCCTAATTTTATTTCCTGTGATGATGTTTCCTGAAACTGTCTTTGTGTAGTCCGTTCTACCTTGCTGATCTAAAATTCCAATTACCGGAGCCAAAGCGCCTGTTCCTGAGGTAGACATGGTACAACCTCGAATCAAATTACCTTTACCATTATGAACAGATCCTACAGCAGTGATGTTTTTCCCGTCTCTAGCAAAAGCTATGTAGGCACCTGTGTCTTTAGCACTATGTGCTGTGATTCCTGAAAAAAGTATGGTACAACTGTCAATGACGTTACTATCAGCTCCATTGGTAAATCTGATTCCCACAGAACGGGTATTTTTCGATTCATTTAATAACTTTAGTTTCTTCAAATACATGAAATCAACACCATTGAGGTATATCATTTCACTGTCTAAAGTACTTTTAACTTGAAAACCGTTTCCTTTAATCGTCAAAGAATTGGTAAAAGTGGTCTTGTTGGAAGCATGTTGCTTGAATTCAATGTTGCTTGCAAGTGTCAAGGAAGATTGTACCTCCACAACTACTGGTCCGCTTACACCATTTCTATTAAAATCAGCGGCAAAAGACTCCCAAGTACTGTAATTTCTGGATCCACTACCACCTATGGTATAATTACCGCTCAATTGAGCAGAAGCTTGAGAAACAAAGCCCGCACAAAGTATAGTGAACCAAATTTGTAAATTTCTATAACTCATGGAATTCATTCAAAAATAAGAAATGAATTCCACAACTTAAATAGTCGTTTCAACAATAAATAGGTGTTGTAAACTAATTAAGACGGATTTGAACTTTACTCATTCCTATTGAACCTATTTTAAAGAAATAAATACCTTCAGATAAACCCTCAATTTTCATCCCTGTACCATGCAATTCAAACTCCCGAACTTTAATTCCCAAAGCGTTGTATATGATTATTTTGTCCCCATTTTTAAGGCCATTCAAATCACTCAAATAGAGCATTTCTCCTTCAGCAACCGGATTGGGAAAAAGTTGAAATTCAGCCCTTACCATACCATTTACAGAATGATTGAAATCCATCTGTAGCAGCGCAGAATTCCTCCTGTCTTCTATGTAAGGTTTAATTCCGAACGACACATGATTTCCCCAAGCCACATCTTCTGATAATTGCCAATCACTGTAACTATATCCGTAATCTGTGTCTACTTTACCCGCAAAATGTAAATCAACCTTGACGGCAGCATCAATTCTTTTCATTACTGAATCTATGACAGGGCCCATGTGATGCAAATTGAAAAAATTCTCAATAGCCTGATACATGTACCTCTCATAAATTAACCTGAATTCATCATGAGCCAATAATGCATACGTCAAAGGAGCCTTACTTTTACTGGTGTTTCCCCATTGGTGTATATCGCGCTTGTTGATGTTATCAACGCCCCACTGCACCCCAAAAGTATTATCCATATCATAAGGCATGTACACCATCTTTCCTGTTGTTGGGTGATGATAAATAAAATAGTTGTTCTTATTGTGGAAGTAATTGTCCCAATGTCCAATCAACACTTCAGCCGCCAAAGCTTTCATGTATCCATCTACATCAAAAATCTTAGGAAACTCGGTAGTGAAATTTGACTGTTTAGCCTTGTTGTTTATCCAATTTGCCAATTCTACAAGATCACTGTAATCATCTATTGTTTCATTGGTTTTCAAGTCATAGGCTCTTTCGTTTTCAGGGGATGGATTGATCAGCTTCTTGTATTCCGCTTGATCACTCCCCAACCAAGATAAATCAGCTGGCCAAGTGCACTTATAGTTGTTTCCTTTACTACTTCCAAAACGTGATTTTAGAAAATCTTTATCCACGTATTCAACCAAACCTCGTACACCCAAATAGGTATCATTTAAATATAATTTCACAAGGTTTACCCGAACTGAAGGTACATCCATTTTTTTCATCACATAAGCACTCAAATACTCCCGCATCATGGATGGGTCGTTGTGATTGCCATGGATATTAATGGTTTCTAAACCTTGAAAAGTCTGGCCATCTATTCTTCTATCAAAATCAATTCTAAATGATTTTCTTTTTGAACCTCTAGAAGTATTTCCTTTCAAACGAATATCACATTGTTTAATGGTATCACCGTCATAAATCACCGCAACCAAATAGCGATGATTAGTCCACAATTGATCGCTTTGTTGCATGTGATAAAATGAATCAGCACTCATAATCAATCTCAATTCGTGCAATTTATCATCAAATAAAGTGCCTGAATTAGGGTAAACCGCTGATTGACCCATTAATCTAGCAGCGATAAATACGGCTGCACTCAAAGCAAGCCTACTTATCATCCGCATCTTCGTCTCGTATTAGCCCTTCTATGAAATCAGATGTAGTACTTGGACTCTCAAAAATATCCAAATCAAACATCGAAATAGAAGCAATCACATGATCAAAAATATCCGATTGAATATCTTCGTATTTAACCCAGCTTTTCTCTTCCGAAAAACAATAAATCTCAACAGGCACACCTTTGTCAGAAGGCGATAGTTGACGCACCACAACATTCAACTCTTTGCTGATGTGTGGATTCTCCAACAACAGATTCTTTAAATAAACCCTAAACAATCCAATGTTTGTTAGTTGCTTTTTAACCCCTTTACCTGTGCGCTCCACATCAGCATTAAACTCATTAATTTCTTGAGTAATTTTTGAAATATAATCCTTCAGTAAATGATTAACCTTCAATCTATTCAACATAGCTTCATCGCAAAACTTAACGCTGTGTTGTTTAATGTGAATTGCACGTTTTATTCGTCTCCCCTGAGATTCCTCCATGCCTCGCCAGTTTTTAAATGAATCTGTGGTAAAAGCCCCAGTAGGAATGGTGGTGTAGGTATTATCGAAATTCTGAATCTTAACGCTCGATAAATTGATATCTATCACAGTTCCATCTGCCCCATATTTTTGAAATTCAACCCAGTCACCGTTTCTTAACATGTCGTATTGTGAAATTCGGATCGACGCAGACAAACCCGTCAATGTATCTTTAAAAACCAATAAAAGTGCAGCACTCATCGCCCCTAAGGCAGTCAGTAAATTGAGAATGGATTGGCTTGTAGCAATAGATATCCCAAATAAAACCGCCAAAAGAGTAACAATAATGCCAGCTAGTTGAGCAAAAGACGCAATGGGTTTGTCTTTCATCGAATCTAAATTCATCAGAATGGCCTTCAAAACTTTCAACCAAGACTGAACGAAAGCATGAATAGCCAGTACAGTCAATAAAGCCAAAACTATACCACCCCATTTTTCAGCCGTTGGATGACCTTGTAGCACTACGGGCAGACTCAACCTTGCAAACATCAATGGTACTATATGACCCAAAAATTTGAAGGTTTTTTGTTCGGCCATTTGTTTTAACAACGGACTTTCAGATCTAGAAGCATATTGCCTTGCCAGAGAAACCAAAACCTTTCTGGAAACCCAATCTATAATGACCACCATCAAAATGAGGCATCCCACCATAAAGAGCAACTTTACCAAATTCGCTGAATCTGCGCTCACTCCCCAAGAGATAACCCACTCATATACCCAATTTGCAATTCTTTCTTCCATACCCATTGTACGTTTCATAAACAAACAAAGGTAAGAAATCAAGTTCGAAACCCTATTTTTGAAGTATGCACATTCGATTGCCTAAGTGGTTTATTCTATCAATTCTCACTTTTTTCTTGAGCACAGGAGCAAAATGGTCTGCTGATTTATTTGATTATGCCAAAAATTTAGAAATCTTCGCTGCAATCTATGAAGAACTCGGGAACTCTTATGTTGATGAAATTGAACCCGGTGACCTTTCGAAAAAAGCCATCGATGCCATGCTCAAAAGCTTAGATCCCTACACCGTTTTTTTCTCAGAATATCAAGCCGAAGAAGCTATGATTGAGCGTCAAGGTGAATATGGTGGTGTTGGTTGTAGAGTCATTCAACGTAATCAATATCCCATGATTTCTGAACTTTTTCGGGGATATGCCTTCGATAAAGCAGGTGTACAACTGGGCGATTACATTCTAAAAGTGGGTGAAGTTGACCTGAAGAATCAGACCCCAGATGAACTCATGCAATATTTCAGGGGTGCGCCAAACTCTAAATTCCAAATTACCATCAAACGCGATAATGAAACCCTCATAAAATCGATAACCCGCACCTTGGTTGAAACTAAAAGTGTTTCTTATTCAGGGTTTCTAACCAATCCTACCTACAAAAACCTGGGCTATATAAAACTGGATGAATTCGGACAAGGCTGTGCAGGCGAAATTCGAAGCGCAATCAAGAAAATGCAATCGGAAGGCACTCTGCAAGGCCTCATTCTTGACCTTAGAGACAATGGAGGCGGGCTCCTTGACCAAGCAGTTGATATTGTTGGTGCTTTTGTACCACAAGGAACAACCGTAGTTACCCTCAAAGGGGCTCATGAAAAAGGGCCTAAAACCTGGAAAACACAAAATGCTCCCATAGCAATCAACCTTCCACTTGTTGTTCTGATCAACAGCAAATCAGCATCAGCCTCCGAAGTTGTCAGCGGAAGCCTTCAAGATTTAGATCGTGCGGTAATTCTCGGTCAAAATTCATTTGGAAAAGGTCTCGTACAAAACTATGCCATGCTACCTTATCGCACCCAAATGAAATTAACAACCGCTCGCTATTATACTCCCTCCGGCAGATGCATTCAACGATTGCAATACCAAGATCGTGACGAGCAAGGAAATGCAAAAATACAAGCCAAAAAAACGTTTAAGACCTCTAAGGGAAGAACTGTATTCGATGCAGCAGGCGTAGATCCAGATATAGAAATCCCTCTTTTCAACGGAAACTCCCTCATTCATTGGATGAATAAAAATTACTTGCTTTTTGATTGGGCCAACCAATACTATTCAAAATCCACTTTCAATCCTCATAACATCAATCAAAATGACCTTTTAGAAAATTTCAAAGGCTTCTGCTTGCAGCAGGCACCATTAATCTTGAAAAAATCACTGACCGAACATTCTAAAAAATTATCTCAAGATAGTTTGTGGGTCAATCAACTCCAACTCCTCAAATTTCAAGAACAACAAATGAAAGACCAAATCATCGCCTCGTTCAAGAATCACCCCAGCGACTATAAAATTGCCCTAACCAAAGAACTTCTCCAAAGAATTCCTTCTGCAACCGAACAACAGAGTATATGGCTTTCCCTCGATCCTGAAATCAAACAATGCGGTGATGTACTCTTAAACCCTACCAAAATCAATCAAACACTCAATCCTAAACCCTAATGGATTTCGCCCTCATTCTCATTGGCTCAGTTGGCGGACTACTCGCCGGAATCATGGGAGTAGGCGGTGGATTGATTTTTATTCCGGTACTGACTTATTTGTTCTCTCAACAAGGGTTACCTACTGATGAAATAGTAAAGTTCACCCTAGCCAACTCCATTGCATTAGTTTTTGCATCCGGAATTTCAGGCATTTTTAGACAATACCGCTTGGGCATCTACAACGTCAAGAACTCCCTCAGCGTAGGAATTCCAGGTGCCGCTGCTGCCGCACTTACCAGTTACCTCATTCAACAAGGTTCTTGGTACAGCCATCAACGCTTCTCCTATGTATTTCTCATTTTTCTTTTGATCTCAATTTCAAATATGCTGTTCATCCGTGACCCCCGTCTCCCGACCCCTGACCCCCGTCTCCCGTCACCCGACCCCCGTCTCCCGACCCCCGTCACCCGTCACCCGTCACCCGACCCCCGAACCCTAAAACCCATTTTCGTCGGTTTGTTAGCAGGTTCTGTCGTTTCCCTTTCTGGACTTGGCGGCGGAATTATCATGGTGCCCCTGTTCCGTATGCTACTCAAAATGCCCACTAAATCGGCTACTGCCCTGTCACTAAGTGTAGTGCCCTTGTTGGCAATCTTGCCTATCATTCAGTATATCAATCAACCAAGCGTTCCCAATTTACCGCTTTGGCATACACAATATCTAGTTTGGCCTTATTATTTACCCATGGCAACAGGCGTGATTTTTTTCTCATCTTTTGGACAGAAATTAGCCACAAAAATGTCAGCCATTTCTATTCGAGTTATATTTGCACTCCTGTCTCTAACTATTTTGATTAAAACTGTTTATGAATTATTTCAAACTCTATAAAATTTCCGCTGCTGTTTTGTTTTTCGGGGGATGCTCTCTCGCATCAGCCCAATCTAATAAACCCACGCCAGCTGAAGAACAAAAACTCAGACTCAAAACACATATCAGCTACCTAGCCTCCGATGAACTGAAAGGCAGACAAACAGGCTCTCCCGGAGAAGTGATGAGTGCTGAATACATATCCAAAGAATTCAAAAAAAACGGACTAAAACTTTTAGGTAAAAACGGGTACCAACAATTCACCATCACCCAATTTCGAATAGCCGGTGACGATTGTAAACTCGTTTTAATTTCTCCAGATGGCGCTGCGCCTCCAAGAGAATTTGAATTATTCACCGATTATTATCCCCTCTCACCCACCGTCAATTACGACAGCTGCCAAGGCGAAGCCATTGACATGGGGTATGGTATTGTTGCTGAAAAACTAGGCAAAAACGACTACGAAAACGTAGATGTAAAAGGTAAAATAGTGGTTATCAGAAACGGTTATTTCGCCCAAGATGAAAACCCACACAGCGAATTGGCCAACTATGCAGATGTATCTACAAAGGTTAAAGAAGCCGAAGCTCGCGGAGCTGCTGGAGTGATATTCTTGAGAAACTCCGCAAACGACGAACACATGAGCGGCAAGCTAGCAAGAACTACCATTCCCAGCAACTTCCCCGTGTTCTATTTCAAATCAAATTTTGGTTTCCCCAAGGGTCTTCACGTGAAAATGGTCAGCAAAGTGGTTTCTCCAACCGCATTAGGACATAACGTTATTGGATATAAGAACAACTTCCGCCGTAAAACAGTCATTGTTTGCGCTCACCATGACCATATTGGTTACAACGAATACGAAAATAGCCGCTATAATGGTCCTCAAGCCATACACAACGGAGCCGATGACAATGCATCTGGAGTGGCTGCAATGATTGAACTTTCTAAACAATTAAAAAAATGGGGATACCGCAAACATAATTACCTTTTCATTGCCTTTAGTGGAGAGGAACTTGGACTTTTGGGATCCAAATTTTTTACTCAAAACCCTTTAATTGACATGAAAAAAGTCAATTATGTAATCAACATAGATATGTTGGGAAGAATTGACTCTACCAAGAAAACATTAACCATCAACGGCGTTGGAACATCTCCTGTTTGGAAACAAACATTATCTAAAATCAAAACAGATACCACATTGCTCTATATCGCCACTACTGAAAGCGGTATGGGTCCATCAGACCACGCAAGTTTCTATCTTGAAAATAAACCTGTTTTGCACTTCTTCTCGGGTCAACATAGAGATTATCATACCCCTGATGACGATGAAAATCGCATCAATTATGACGGAATGGTATATAGTATTGATGTGATTAAGAAAATCGTCAAACAAAATAAGCGTAAGAAATTACCCTTCACAAAAACAGTAGATCCATCACCCGGAAAAACTCGCTTCAAAGTAACCATGGGTGTTATGCCTGACTATTCCTACAGCAATAAAGGACTCCGCATTGACGGTGTAACCCCTGACAAGGCTGCTGCTAAAGCAGGACTTCAAAGAAATGACATCGTTTTGAAATTGGGCGACTTTTCAGTAAACGACATCCAAGATTACATGTCGGCTTTAGGCAAATTCAACCCCGGCGATAAAACCAAAGCAACCATTCAACGCGGTTCTGAAACCCTAGAAGTAGACATCCAATTTTAATCATTCATGAAAATCATTGATCATATAGCGCAACGAAACAGCAGAACACTCTTTTCTTTTGAAATTTTGCCTCCTCTGAAAGGATTTGGCATTCAAAGCATTTTTGAAGGCATCGATCCTCTAATGGAGTTCAACCCTTCATTCATTGATGTTACTTATCACCGCGAAGACTATGTTCTAAAACAGCGTCCTGACGGAACCTATGACCGAGTATCTACCAGAAAAAGACCCGGCACTGTTGCCATTTGTGCCGCCATTCAAAATAAATACCACATTGATGCTGTACCCCACATTATTTGCGGCGGTTTTACCAAAGACGATACTGAAACAGCACTCATAGAACTAAATTTCATGGGTATTGATAACATACTCGCTTTAAGAGGTGACGCGCGTAAAGGCGATACTCACTTCATTCCTGAAGCGGGTGGAAATAAAAATGCTTTAGATCTGATTCATCAAATTAAAAACATGAATTCGGGCATTTATCTCGATGAAGAATTAACCCAAGGACAAGAATCAAAATTTTGCATTGGTGCAGCATGTTATCCTGAAAAGCACATGGATGCGCCAAACCTTTCTAGCGATTTAAAATACCTTAAACGCAAAGTAGAAGCGGGTGCCGAGTTCTTGGTAACCCAAATGTTTTTTGATAATAAATACTATTTTGATTTTGTTCAAAAATGCCGAGAAAACGGAATAAACGTTCCTATCATTCCAGGTATAAAACCCATATCAGCTAAATCTCAATTGCGCAACCTTCCCAAAATTTTTCATATTGACCTTCCTGAGGATTTGGTGAATGCAGTTGAAGCTTGTAAAAGCAACGAAGATGTTGTTCAAGTGGGTATTGAATGGGCCATCCAACAGTGTAAAGAACTCATGGAGCATGGAGCTCCTGTACTTCATTTTTACACCATGGGAAAATCACACCAAACCAAAGCTATCTGCGAGAAACTCTTCTAAATTAGAATCAATTCTGAGCAAATTAATGCAAGCCACCATCACCAAATCTACCGGAAGTTGGTACATAGCCCGCACTGATTCTGGTGATTTATGGCAATGCCGTACCCGCGGCAAACTTCGTCTTGAAAATCTCAATACCAGCAACCCAGTTGCCGTTGGTGATGTTGTTTCCATTGAACCAGATCCCAATTATGAACATACTGCTAGCATCGTAAAAATTGAACAGCGCAAAAATTGGATCATCAGAAAAGCAAACAAACTGAGCTCTCAACGCCAAATTCTAGCCTCTAACCTCGATGCTGCTGTGATGGTTGCCAGCTTGGTAGCCCCTAGAACCTCCCTTGGCTTTATTGATCGTTTTCTTCTTTGTGGACAGTCCTTTCACGTTCCTACCATCTTATTCATCAATAAAGTAGATCTATTGGGCGAACAACGACAAGAATTCCTCCAAGAAATTCAATCCATCTATGCCAATGCCGAAGTTGAAATTTATGCCGGTTCTGCTCTAGAGCCTGATTCTTTAGAAGATTTCAAAAAAAGAATTAACGGACAACGCGTTCTGCTCATGGGACACTCAGGAGTGGGTAAATCAACCGTTTTAAACGCCCTTTATCCCCAATTTTCCGCCAAAGTAGGCAACATCAGCAACGCCCATTCCAAAGGAAAACATACCACTACCTTCGCCGAAATGTTCACCACCGAAGACGGCACTCAACTCATTGACACCCCTGGAATTCGTGATTTTGGTGTAGTTGACCTCAAAGAAAACGATATTCACCTATATTTTCCCGAATTTCGCAAATACATGAAACAGTGCAAATTCTCCAATTGCTCGCATACACACGAGCCCTCTTGCGGAGTGCTTTTTGCCCTTGAAAATCAATTAATTCCCGAAGCCCGTTATTACAGCTACCGAAGCATACTCGCCGATGAAGATGACGATATTTTCAAATAAATACATTCTTTCTTTTTTCGGGGGATGCCTTTTTCTGTTATCCTCTTGCATCAAAGACCTTGATTTTGCAAGCAGCGCAAACCTCAAATGGTCAAAAGATACTGTTTACTTTGACACCATTTTCACCCGCGACAAAACCACCGGATATCCCATTTCAGTTACCAAACTCATCAGCATAAAAAATCCTGAAAATAGATGGGTAAAAGCTGATTTTTCTGTTGTTGGAGGCAAAAATTCGCCTTTTTCAATCAATATCGACGGCATAGCAGGTCCAGAAATTTCCGGACTAGAAATTGCACCTAAAGACAGCGTTTTCGTTTTCGTTCAATGCCGACTTCAAGCCAATAACCAAACACAACCCGCCTTGGTTTTAGACAGTCTTTATGCACGAGTTGGAAACAAGCAATCCAAACTAATTCTCGCCGCTTATGGCTGGGATGCACATTATGTAAAAGACACTGTATTTCCCGCCAATACAATCTGGTCAGACCAAGTAAAACCTTACGTCATCATAGGAGCAGCGGTAGTTGCCCCCGGTAGAACATTCCAAATCAACCAAGGTGTAAAAGTGTACGCGAGTGCTCAAACCGTTCTCTATGTTTTGGGTGATTTACAATTGAATGGCACGGCTCAAAATCGTATCACCATCAAAGGAGATAAACCCGTTTCTTCCACAGAAAAACTTCCCAATCAATGGGGCGGAATTTGGTTTCTTCCCGGTGGAAAAGGAAACCTAGAATATTCAGATATAACCAATGCCTCTGTTGGACTCAGGGCAGACTCTACTGGCTGTGGTAATTCACCATGTGTGAACCTCTCTCAAACACGAATTCAATTTTGCGGCACAGCGTGCCTTATCGGACTTGGTGGTGCAATAAAAGCGGAAAACTGCCTTTTTGCCGATGCAGGCACCTATACCTTTCTCGCTTATTTCGGCGGAAAATACCAATTCAACAATTGCACCTTTGCTGAACATTCTAACTTTGGAAACCGACAAGAAGGTTCTTTTGCTGTTACAAATACCTACCGTGATGGGAACGGTAAACTTCTAGCATCCAATGATCTAGATTTAAAAATCACCAATTGTTTGGTCTGGGGATATAAAATAGATGAAATCACCACAGATAAGGTTTCCCAAAGTGCTTGGGCCATCTCCGATGAAAACAACTACTTCAAATCCAAAAACGAATACGACCATTGGAATAAAACAACAAATATTTTCAATCGTGACCCATTATTTGAAAATGTCAGCAACGGAGATTACCAACTAAAAAGTAATTCACCGGCAATTTCCTCGGCAAATATAGCAACCGCTTCTACAATAGATATACTGGGAAAACAAAGAAAATCAGCTCCAGACATAGGAGCATACGAAAAATTCTAACCTCTTTTAGCCTTAAAAAATTTCTGCATGAGTTGTCGGCTCTCTTCGGCCATAACTCCTCTTAGTACTTCTACTTTTTTGCCAAAAACTTGTTCCGCTAAAGCCAAACGTTCAAAACCGCTCTTTGGTTCTGACAACCCAAAAACAACTTGCTTAAATCGAGCCCATTGAATAGCACCAGCACACATGACACAGGGCTCAACCGTAATATAAATAGTGCATTCATCCAAAAATTTACTTCCTAAAAACTGCGCTGCACTAGTAATTGCCAACATCTCAGCATGAGCCGTGACATCAACCAATCGCTCTGTTTGATTATACCCTTTACCTATGATTCTGTTTTGATGCACCACCAATGCGCCAATAGGAATTTCATCCTCATCAAATGCTTGTTGAGCCAATTGAAGAGCCTTCCCCATGAAATATTCATGTCCCAAAACATTGCTTTCATCTGTCGACATAATCCTACTTTAAAAGAGTTTCTGTAAAGATAATGTGCTTACTGACATTTTTTGCGGAACTTTGTTAGTATAAGAATGAGAGTTGGAATTGTTTTGTATCCCACCTTCGGTGGCAGTGGAGTTTTGGCCACCGAATTGGGTAAAGCCCTCGCTAAAAAAGGCCACGAAATTCACTTTATCAGTTACAATCAACCTGCCCGACTTGACTACTTTCTAGAAGGAATTTTCTTTCATGAAGTCATCATTCCACAATACCCTCTTTTTGAACATGCACCCTACGAAACTGCCTTAGCGGGCAAAATCGTTGAAATTGTACGCTCAAATCAATTAGAAGTGCTTCATGTTCATTATGCCATTCCGCACGCATCTGCTGCACTATTAGCTAAACAAATATTGGCTGAATCAGACATATATATTCCAGTAGTTACCACCCTGCATGGAACCGATATCACCCTAGTTGGTAGAGAGGCATCTTACGAGCCCGTAGTTTCATGGAGCATCAACAATTCAGACGCCGTAACTGCCGTATCTGAAAGTCTGAAAGCAGATACCTATGAACATTTCAAAATCAGAAGAGACATTCATGTAATTCCAAACTTTATTGATTTTGAACGTTTCAACAAACAACCCAAATCGCACTTTAAGATGGCAATTGCCCCACACGGCGAGAAAATTGTGGTTCACACTTCCAACTTCAGAAAAGTAAAAAGAGTAGGCGACGTAATCAGAATTTTTGACCTCATACAACAACAAACACCCGCCAAATTACTTCTCATTGGCGACGGCCCAGAGCGCTCAAACATTGAAAAAGTTTGCCGTGAACTGCGAGTGTGTGACAAAGTAACCTTCCTCGGTAAACAAGAAGCTGTTGAAGAAATACTTTCTGTTTGCGACCTTTTTCTGCTCCCGTCTGAACGCGAGAGTTTCGGACTCAGCGCCCTCGAAGCTATGGCATGTGAAGTACCTGTAATTTGCTCTAATGCCGGAGGACTTCCCGAAGTTGTAGATCACGGAATTAACGGCTACCTCGCTGATGTAGGCGACATCGAAACCATGGCTAATTACGCTATAGATCTTTTGAAAAACGATCAAGCACTGAAAGAATTCGGCAAACAGGCCCTTTCAAAAGCGAAACAATTTTCACTAGATAACATCATAAATGAATACCTAGCGGTTTATGAATCAACGCTGAATGTGAAGCTTTAAGAACTTCAAGGCCAATCCTATTTGATTTTCAACCGTCTTAGGTGTAATGTCCATCAATTCGGCTATCTCTTTGTGAGATAATTCATAAACTCGACTCATCAAGAATATTTGTCGGCATTTTTTAGGCAAATGTTCAATTAAAATCGTAATTCGCTCTTGAACTTGTTTTGCCTCTAAATTCTCTAGAACACTATTATCAACCTCTTTGAATGCAGATGAATCTTCAGGTAAATCAGTCATATCAAAACGTTTTTTACGCAAACAATTTAACGACCTGTTACGCACTGACGTAAACAAGTAACTCTTTAAACCCGATTCCTCAATATCTCTCACATTCCCTTCATTCCAATAGGCCATGAACACATCATGTACAACCTCTTCAGCATCTTGTTCATTGTGAATAATACTTCGGGCAAATGATATCAGTCCCGGACGAAATTTCCGGAAAACCTGTTCAAATTGAGAAGTACTTTGCGTCAAGAGAAATTAAAATATGGGCAAAAATAGTTAATTTTAATTTCCTACGTCACTCAGAAACTGCAGATGAACCAATTTTAATTCCTCAAAACTAAATTCCCCATCAAAATGGTTAACTGCCAAATCAATATTATCTATTTCCTGGGTCCTAAAATAATCTATAATTTCATCCATCAAATCATCATCAATGAACTGCTCCAAAAAATAACGAATATTCAATTTGGTTCCTGAATGTACAATCAATTGCAACTCATCCAGCAATTCACCAAACGAAATTTTCAATTGGGAAGCAATATCTGGCAAGTCCACCTTTTTGTCAATATTCAAAATAATATTTACTCGCTTAGCCGACTTCTCACTATTGCCCTTCAACACAACATCTACAGGTCTGTCAATCTCATGAATTTCAATGTATTTTGAAATATGATCAACAAATGCTTGACCAAATTTCAACGCTTTATTTTTACCAACACCATTGATATTTGACAATTCCTCTAAATTGATAGGGTATTTGATGGCCATATCTTCCAAACTGGGATCTTGGAAAACCACATAAGGAGGTAATCCCATTTCATGAGCAACCTTTTTACGCAAATCTTTCAATTCCGCAAACAACAAATCATCACAAACCGACTCTAACCTAAAGCTGTCAAAATCTTCATCAGAAACGGCATCAAATTCAACATCAACCGCCATTTCAATAGGTGTTGGATTCTTGATGTATTTCTCGCCATCTTGATTGATGGAAAGTAAGCCATACTTCTCAATATTCTTATTCAAATATCCATTCACCAATGCTAAGCGCACTGCAGATTTCCAAAATAACTTATCTAATTCTTTACCACATCCAAATAATTTAAGCAAATGATGTCCGTATTGTTTAACTGCAGAGTCTGCTCCATTTCCCACAATGAAATTAACCAAATGCGTCAATGAAAACTCACCTCTTAACTCAATCATGCACTCCAAAAGCAACTTTAATTCTGCCGAAACATCTCTTTTGGGCTTAGGATGTGAACAGTTGTCACACATGCCTTCACATTTCTTTTCATCAAATGACTCTCCAAAATAATGGAGCAATAGCTTTCTTCTGCATTGAGAACTTTCAGCGAATGCTGCTGTTTCAGCAATCAGTAAACCGCCAATTTCTTGCTCTGCAACGGGCTTGTCTTTCATGAACTTCTCCAACTTCTCAATGTCGTTGGGATTGTAGAACAACAGACAATCGCCTTTCATTCCATCTCGACCAGCTCTACCCGTTTCTTGGTAATAGCCTTCCAAACTCTTAGGCACATCATAGTGAATTACATACCTAACGTCTGGCTTATCAATACCCATACCGAAAGCAATGGTTGCCACAATAACATCGCAATCTTCCATGAGAAATGCATCTTGGTGCTGAGCTCTAACTTTAGCATCCAAACCAGCATGATATGCAAGGGCCTTGATGCCATTTCTCTGCAACATCTGAGCTATTTCTTCTACCTTCTTCCGAGATAAACAATAGATGATTCCTGAAGAATTTCCGTGCTGATTGATGAAAGAGATCATTTCTTTATGAACAATGTCTTTTCTTCCTTTAGGACGGACCTTATAGTATAAATTGGGTCTATTAAATGAACTTTTGAATAGTTGCGCTTCCAACATATTCAAATTCTTTTGAATATCGTGCTGTACCTTAGGAGTCGCCGTTGCCGTCAATGCCAAAACTGGAATATCTCCAATAGCTCTGACCATTTGCTTAATTTTTCTATACTCAGGGCGAAAATCATGTCCCCACTCCGAAATACAATGCGCTTCATCAACAGCAACAAAAGAAACTTTAATTTGAGACAATAAATCGATGGTATCTTGTTTCTTGAGTGTCTCGGGAGCCACATATAGCACTTTGGTATCTCCAGATAACATATCTTCAACCACCTGATTGAACTCGGATTTTGAAAGTGAACTATTCAAAAAATGTGCAAGTCCTGCCGTTTGCGAAAAACCTCTTAAATTATCAACCTGATTTTTCATCAGAGCAATCAAAGGTGATATCACAATGGCTGTACCCTCCATCATCATTGCTGGCAATTGATAGCATAATGATTTTCCGGCACCCGTGGGCATAATGACAAAGCAATCTTGCCCTGACATAATACTTGAAATAACTGCCTCCTGATTGCCTTTGAATCCGTCGAACCCAAAAAACTCCTTTAAAAAATGCTTAGAATCTATTTGCGCCTGCACTAGTGTATTTTCCTTCCTGAAATGATTAGTGAAATTACAATAAAAATTATTGTTAAAAAAACAAATAGTCATTTGATAAAGTGTAAATTTTCATCTGCACTTAATTTTGTTTCTTTGCAACTCAAAACATTCAACAAAATGAAATCTCTTTCCCATCTTTCAAACGGAAGAAATACCATCATTCAAGAATTAAAAAGTCTTGAATCTTTGGCCGCCCAATTGGGAAATGATTTTGAACTCTTCATACAAACCATTTTAAACTCATCACAAGTCCATTCAAACACTCGTGTAATTGTCACTGGTATTGGCAAAAGCGCCATCATTGCTCAAAAAATTGTGGCCACCCTCAATAGTACCGGACAACCAGCACTGTTTATGCACGCTGCTGATGCTATACATGGCGACTTAGGAATGATTCAAGCAAATGACGTCATCATTGCCATATCTAAAAGTGGAAATACACCCGAAATTGTTGCTCTTATACCCTTACTCAAACGTCTAAATAATCCATTTGCTGCCATAGTCGGAAATATCCATTCTCAATTGGCAAAAGAAGCTGATTTTGTATTAGATGCTACCGTTGATAAAGAGGCTTGTCCAAACAATCTCGCCCCAACCACCTCTACTACGGCGCAACTACTAATTGGTGATGCCATTGCCATGGCTCTGCTCACCGCCAGAAATTTCAGCGATCAAGACTTTTCTAAGTTCCACCCAGGAGGCGCTTTAGGGAAAAAACTCTACCTCCGCTGTGGAGATATTACCCAAAAACATTCTAAGCCCTTTGTGAAACCAGAAACGCCCTGGAACGAAGTGATTTTAAACATTACCCAACACCGATTAGGCGCAACAGCTGTCATTGATAGCCAAAATAATATTGTTGGGATTATCACCGATGGTGATATCAGACGCATGTTGTCCAATCATTCAGATCTTTCGTCAATTACCGCACAACAAATTATGGGTAAAAACCCAACAACGCTGTATATTCACGACATGGCAACCCTTGCCGCTTCTGTGATGCAAGAGAAAAAAATCACCCAATTGATCATCATTGGTGAAGATTCAAACACTCAAACCTACGAAGGAATGATTCATCTTCACGATCTTTATCAAGAAGGAATCTTATAATTAAACGAACCCCAAAAAATGAACAATAATCACTACGTTATTATTATGGCCGGTGGAATCGGCACTCGCTTCTGGCCTGTAAGCAGAAAAAGCTTCCCCAAGCAGTTTATGGATATTTTGGGTACCGGACAATCACTCATAACCCAAACCTATAACCGCTTCAGCTCTTTTATTCCTCAAGAAAATATCTATATTGTTGCTAACGAGGAATATACAGACTTAGTGCTCGAGCATATTCCCCAAATCAAACGCGAACAAATTCTCGAAGAGCCAATAGGCAAAAACACTGCACCTTGTATTGCCTTTGCTACCTATTACATTGCGCAGAGAAATCCCAACGCAGTGTGCATGATCGCACCATCAGATCACCTCATAACCAACGAAGTCAAATTTGTCGAAATAGCGACCAATGCCCTCAATTTTGCCGCACAAAATGATGCCTTGGTAACATTAGGAATCAAACCAAGCCGCCCAGATACCGGTTATGGATACATTCAATTTCAACCCAATTCAGCTGAATTAGGCATACACGAGGTTAAAACATTTACAGAAAAACCCACCGAAGAAATCGCTAAAACGTTCATAGAAAGCGGAGAATTTCTTTGGAATGCCGGTATTTTTGCTTGGAACCTAAAGACCATCATGAACAGATTTGAGACCAACCTCAACGAGGTACATCAACTGTTTTCAGAAATAGATTACCTCAATAACTATAAAACCATTCTTGAAAAAGCTTACGGACAATCTCCAAGCATCTCCATTGACTATGGTATTCTTGAGAAAGACAAAGCAGTTTTTGTTCTTCCGGCAGATTTCGGTTGGTCAGATCTGGGTACTTGGAAAAGTTTGTGGGAAGTATCTACACAAGATGCACAACAAAACTCCCTGATTGGTAAAAATGTCAAAGCATTTGACACAAGAAACTCTTTGGTTTTTACTCAAAAAGAAAAACTAATTATCCTCAATGGTGTTGATAATCTGGTAGTTGTAGAATCAGATGATGCCATCCTCATCATGAACAAAGACCGAGAACAAGAACTTCGGGGCATTGTTAATGAAGTGAAAGAAAAATACAAAGGGAAATACAATTAATGGTTGTTTTTTCTATATTTGTATCATTATCCGAAAGGGTAATACCAACTGTTACGCGCTTTTACATACCAAACATCCTGGCCGGGCATTTTTGTTCGGCCTTGATTTTTTATAGACATGCGTAAATCCCTCATTTATCTCCATATTTCTGTTTTCCTGTGGGGATTCACAGCCATCTTCGGAAAGCTCATTTCCTATGGCTCTCTTAACTTGGTTTGGCACCGCATGCTTCTAACTGCCGCTGTTTATCTCATGATACCGAAGGTTTGGACATATCTAAAAATTACCCCTGCAAAAACCATTAAAACATTCATGGGCATTGGTCTGCTAGTTGCCCTTCATTGGGTCACCTTCTACGGAAGCATTAAAATAGGAAACTCCGTTTCCGTCACCCTTGCCTGCTTGGGTTCTGCCTCATTCTTCACATCCCTGTTTGAACCCATTTTAATGAAAACCCCCTTCATTAGAAAAGATATTATCACCGGACTCCTAGTTATTGTGGGTGTTGTCTTCATAAGCCTTTCCCTTCCTCAAGAAAACAACCCCAATATTTCTTACGGTTGGGCAATCATTGTGGGCATTTTCTCAGCCTCTATCGCCGCCCTTTTCTCTACACTCAACAAAAAATACATTCAAAATATACATCCCCTAGCGCTCAGCACCTTAGAAATGGTTTCTGGCGCTTTTGCCCTTTCTCTGATTATTTTCGGGGGATATTTATTCGGTATTGAATCAATCTCCAAGCACATTGTTTGGCTTCCAACCAACTCATTTGGCGCTGAACCAAACGATTGGATTTGGCTGGTTTTCTTATCAGTTCTTTGCACAAATGTAACCTTCTATTTGGCCAGCATAGCTCTAAATAAAATCAGTGCATTTACTGCAAATCTTGCACTAAACTTAGAGCCTATCTACGGCATTCTACTCGGAATATTTGTTTTTAAAGAAAACAAAGACCTAAATCTTTCCTTCTATCTCGGCACCACCATCATTTTAATGGCCATTTTTACCAATAGTTTGTTTAGTAAGCCTTCGCAAACAAAACCCTCTGAGTAGAAGGCTTGCCACTGAACACGCACACACCCTCCTCTAAAACGCTATCCAAAGGAATACATCTGATAGTGGCTTTGGTTGCTTCTTTAATCTTTTCTTCTGTTTCACCCGTACCGTCCCAATGCGCATAGGCAAATCCTTGTTTAGTCTCAATAACATCCAAGAATTCTTCCCAATTATTCACGGTGTAGGTCTTCTCCCTCTGGTATTTAAGAGCTTTGTCATACAAACTCTGCTGTATCTCATCCATCAATGCAACCAAACGATCTGCTAATCCCTCCATAGAAACTACTTCCTTCGTTTTTGTATCTCTGCGTGCCAATTCAATATTTCCACTAGCCAAATCTCTTGGACCCAATGCCAACCTTACAGGTACACCCTTCTGCTCCCATTCTGCAAATTTATATCCAGGTTTGTGCGTATTTCTAGCATCTACTTTAACCAATAATCCCGCCTTCTTTAGGTCAGCAGCCATTTCATCCATCTTTCCAAAAACCGCATCTCTCTCTTCATCGCTCTTATAAATTGGGACAAATACCACTTGAATAGGGGCCAATTTTGGAGGCACTACCAAACCTTCGTCATCGCTATGCACCATGATCAATGCACCCATCAAACGAGTAGAAACGCCCCAACTTGTAGCCCAAACATAATCTAACTTACCTTCCTTCGATTGGAACTTCACATCAAAAGCTTTCGCAAAGTTCTGTCCCAAGAAATGAGAAGTCCCCATCTGCAATGCCTTACCATCTTGCATCATGCCTTCAATGCAATACGTTTCATCAGCACCCGCAAACCGTTCGTTCTCAGTCTTAACCCCCTTAATAACGGGAATAGCCATAAAAGTCTCAGCAAATTCAGCATAAACTTCCAACATCTGCTTGGTTTCAATCAAAGCCTCTTCTTTGGTAGCATGAGCCGTATGTCCCTCTTGCCACAAAAATTCAGCTGTACGCAAAAACAAACGCGTCCGCATTTCCCAACGAACCACATTTGCCCACTGATTGATTAATATGGGCAAATCTCTGTAACTCTGAATCCAATTTTTATAAGTATTCCAAATGATAGCTTCCGATGTAGGTCTTACCACCAATTCTTCTGTTAACTTAGAGTCAGGATCTGCCATCAAAGAACCAGGTTTATTAGGATCTGCCTTTAATCTATAATGGGTTACTACCGCACATTCTTTAGCAAAACCTTCAGCATTCTTCTCCTCTTTCTCAAACAAACTCTTGGGAACAAATAACGGAAAATAAGCATTGCTATGACCTGTTTCTTTAAACATGTGGTCTAGCTGCTTTTGCATTTTCTCCCAAATAGCATAACCATGGGGTTTAATAACCATACAACCCTTAACTGCGCTATGCTCAGCTAAATCTGCCTTATAAACCAAATTATTGTACCATTCGCTGTAATTTTCTTCCCGAGTAACCTTTTCAAATGCCATGGCTGCAAAATTAGCCAAAAGCATTGGCATTTAACGAATCAAGGTAACATCTCCTTTGAATTGATGCATACTGCCATCAATACCCCAAACCGTCAACTGATAAACATAAACTCCCGATGGAGCTTTATCTCCCATAAAAGTTCCGTCCCAACCTTGATTACAGCCCTTTTGATCGTATAACTTCTCACCCCATCTGTCAAAAATCTTCATATGATACGATTTTATAAATATGCCTTCTGGCTTGAATACCTCGTTCAATTCATTCGCATTCGGAGTGAAAGCGTTTGGTATAAAAACCTTTGGCTTTTGAACCGGACTACTTACGTTACTGCAACTATTAAAATACCAATTGGAATCAATAGGGCCCTCGTTAACTGGCACGGCAATAACTCGATATTCTATTTTATCTATACAATTGTATTCCTGACTTTCATGAACAAACATCAATGTTGACGGTGAAACCCTCGTCAATTCTCTAAATCCGGTTCCACGATTCATTTGTATAATATACTCTTTTACTCCGCTTTGCCACTTCTCATAAGCTGACCAATTCAACTCTGCATGATATTCATCATTGATTCTAGTATTCAATAGTATACTCTTTGCCATTAACCCTGCAGCACTTGTATCTTCACATACATCAATGCCTCTTACCATATAACTGTAAGATTGCTTATCTACCATCACATTTAAATCTCTCAGCACCAAAGAATCTTTCGGCTCCCAAATAGTCCAAGACAAAGCTCCACCCCCAGAATTAGGCAATCGTTTTATGAGAAAACGACTCATTGCATTTTTATTTGAGTCATTTCTAAACCAATTCAAATGTGTAAATTGGTCATCAACAACAGTAACTCTCCTTACTAAAGGAGCATAAACCGTATTCACATAAATAGGTTTTACATGGCAAGTATCACTCCAACTATATTCATTCAATGCCTCTTTATCTCTTGCCAAAATTCGATACTCGTGTTTTTTCTTGCAAACAATATTCGAATCAATAAATTCCGTTTGAGAGCCATCTACTTGTGCAATTGAATCAAAAAGACCATTACTTATATTTCGCCTATACACAATATATCGGTCTACATCCCAACCAACATATTTGTTCCACTTCAAATAACTCGCATTAATCATGGGAGCACCTGTTAATTCTACCGTGCAGTGTGGCTCTAACCCATTTATTGATTGTACTACTTCACACAAATTCTTTGATGCGATTTTATAACAATCTACCCTTCTTAAAGCATCAACGGGCGAGTAATTGAACAAAGTATCTTTGCGATATACATTGCTTTTCAATTGTTTATAACCTTGTCCCTGGTCACCGTAAATTTCATATCCCAAAAAGTCAAAATCCCTGTATTCGGAAAGTGAAAGCTCGTGGGTAACATCATCATGAACACTAACATGCTTAAACCAAGGGGCCTTACCAGGTATTGTATCACCCACCGACAATAACTTACCTTTTGCTGCCGTATCCCAGCACCCCATAACATCTTGTACGAAATACTGAATTTTTATCTGTTGCGATCTAACTGGCAATAACCTCAAAGTTCTACTGCTCTCTCCCGGAATTCCACCGTTGACAATCCAATTTTCTTGCAATACCGTTGTATCAGTCTTTACCATTGCATTCACCACCCAGTCATTTCCTAGACAAATTGTATCTTTTTCACTAACCAATTGAATTTCAGGCTGAAAAACTTCCACCGTTTTATCTAAAGTATCTTTACAACCTCTATTCGACTCTATCAACAGGCGAACATCATTAGATTTAATGGGCATTAAATACCTCAAACTTGAATTTTTAAATCCACCTATTCCGTTAATATTCCATAAAAACTTCGCAGCCGTATCACCATAAAAATTGCAATTAGACCTTATTTCAACACTGTCTCTTTTGCAGTTCCCTTGAGATATAAACCCAGCCTCTGGCTTTGCATATACCTCAATAGTGTCTGTAGGTTGAATGGCTCGCTTGCAACCTGCTGAATCATACACAATCATAAAAGGTATGTACCTTCCCGGACGTTCATATAAATGCGACAAACTACTTCCTTCTTTCACCACGCCATCACCAAAATCCCATTCTTGTTTTACCGTTTGACTGTTCACCGATGAACTGAATTGAACCCTGTGTGGCTGACAACCCTCGGCCGGATCAAAGGTGAAGGTTCCTGCCGGACCAGGGACTACTATTAAATCCAGAAATTTCTTGAAATGTTCACATCCCAAAGAATCAATCACCCTCAATGTAACAGTGTAGGTTCCAGGTATCAAATATTGATGCGAAGGATGCTTTAATACGCTGTATGAACTATCACCAAAATCCCATAACCATTTCCGAATTGAACCTCCAAAAACCTGTGAAGTATCGCGGAAATGCACAATCAGCGGTGGACATTTGGTATCTTCAATTCGGAAGGAAATTCTCAACCTAATTCGATTTCCAGGATAATGAACCTTTATTTTTTGCTCAGCTGAACAACCCGCTGAATCTGTAACTTTAACAGTGACTATATACGTTCCAGAATCATTAAAACTGTGGCTCACGGTTTGAGTATTATACGTTTTTCCATCGCCCATTTGCCATAGATAGGTATATCTAGCATTGGGATCCTTCAATCCCAAAGAACCCAAATAACGGCTTGTGCTGCAGGTATGTAACCAATTACTTTTTATAGATATTCCAGGACCTTTAACATTCAAAGTTTGAATTTTTGAACCCTCACAATTTTCCCCAAACACCGAAAAAAGTTGAGCAGTTAAAGTGTCCTTCAGCGAATTTTTCAAATCATAATTAACCGTTTTTGAGGTCATCCAGACTGTATCGCCGTTGCTTAATAACCAATAATGTAAGTATTTATCATTGAATGTACTATCGAAAAACGTCAAAGTAGCAGGTAAACACGACGCACTTCCAGACATAGATCCACTCAACAACCCTTCTCCAATTCTGATTGTATCTGTAAGAACTATGATACAGTTCTTCCCAAATTGCAAAACTGCCTTAATGGGAGTAATTCCTGCGGTGTCAAAAGTAAGTCTGATATCTGTTACATCCCTAATAGTATCTTTTCCCACTAACCAATAAAACTGATTAGGAAAACCCTGACCTTGAAGCTGCACAAACCCAGGAGAGCACAAATCAAAATCAAGCCAGTTTATTCTTATAGCACTCAAGACCGGAGGATAATACCAGTATTCCAATGTATCCCAACAACCCGTTGAATCGTCTTCAACCCGCAAAATCACTTTATAAATCCGCCGAGAATCTAATACCAAAGAATCGTCTTTAAACACGTCATTCCCAATGAACCAGGTGTGGTCAGTAAAGGCTGATGATTGATTGCTTAAAATCAACTTGTTATTATTACAGAAATCCAAGTCTTGTGCTATCATAGCATATGCTGCCTGAATCCATAAAGAGTCCTTCAAAAAAGCCGTATCCGGGCACCCCATATGATAGGATACTAAAAACGGCTTTAATTGACCAGTATCTTGATCGTAATATCTGAAAATGTTTGTCTCTTTGTATTCAGGAGGAAACCCAGTCCACGGTGATTTAATTAAACTCCAATCGTCTTCAGGATCTCCAAAACTCCATCTAAAACTATCTATTGGAATACCCTTATATTTGGTCGTATTGATAAAATGAATGGGCTCATTATTACAGATACCGGCATTTGGATCAACAATAAAATTAGGATCGGTTTTCATGCCCACATTCACTGTATCTTTGAATTCAATCACGCAATTTTTTTCAACTATTAATCGATATTTATAAGGATAATGACCCGTGTCAAAATAGCTTTTCTGAACACTCAACCCAGAGAATGAATCGCCATCCTCAAAAAGCCAATCCACTCGTTGCAACTTCCTGTTCCCACTGTAATTTTTGACCGTGAGTTTCAAATCAAAGTTCACGCAACCGTCGTCTATTCCCTGAACTTCATAATTGAATCGAGGAAGTTCAATGAATTTATAATAAAACGAATCTCTGCAACCTTCTTTTGTGGTAACTACCGCTTTAACTGTTAATGGTCGATTGGTGAAAATCACAGTAGTTAATGGGTTTGTCTGCCCAACAAACAACTGTTTTTTAAGTCCTGTATCCTGTATCGTGTACCACTGAACTTTATCTACCGGTTTATCATCAATGTATTTAAACGTTTCAGTGTAAGGAACCGAGCAAGGCATTGAGTCTGATACTGAAATTTTACCATTGGGTTTATAGTTCACTCGAATCAATTGCGGTTTTTCTACGATAGTTGTGCACTTTCTGGTGATCGAGATCGCTTTTAATTTAACCGTATAATATCCAGGATCATAATAATTCTTGGAAGGTGATGCTTTTGAAGAAGTAGTTCCATCTCCAAAATCCCATTCGTATTTTAGTCCCCCGTTAAATGTTCCGATGTTACTAAAATTCACTGTGAAAGGCCCACAACTAGAGGTTGCATCGGCCTTAAAATCTACTTTTAACGGACCCAAATACAATTCATCTTTTCTAACCATGGAATCTTTACAACCGTTTTGATCTGTAACCACCAATTTAGGAGAATAGGTTCCAAAAGAAGTATAGGTATTCCTGGGGTTAGTCAAAGTACTACTTTTACCATCTCCAAAACTCCATTTATATGTGATTCCATTTCCCGTACTTTGGTTCCTAAAAGGAATGACCGTGGGCACTTCGCAATCATAGGCAGAATCCATGGTAAACGACGCCTTCGGTTTTGGCAACACGTCGATGGCCTGATTTACAATTTTCTTGTCTGTACAACCATTAAAATCAGTTATCACCAAAGAAATGGTATACTTACCATCCTTTTGATATTTGTAGGTTAAAGGATTGGTTGAACGAACGCTTCCGTCGCCAAAATCCCAAGAATACTTTGAAATCGCCGTATCGCCTAAAGTAGATGTACTGCTTAAATTTAAATTCTCTCCCAAACAAATCTTAGAACTGCTGAGCTGAAAATCAGCTTTGGGACTTTTGAACACAATAATATAATGATTCCGAACCAAAGTATATTTAGTACCTGCCGCGTCCCATGCTTCTAATGTAACATTATACTTACCGGGAGTTGAATAAATTGCAGACGGATTTTGAAGTGTTGAAGTATTACCATTTCCAAAATTCCAATTCCATCGGACATAACTTCCTCCGCTGGATTGGAAAGCAGTAGTTAGTGGGGCGCAACCCTTATTTACATTGACTGAAATATTTATTTGAGCATGCAGACACAGCGAAAAACCAAAGAAAAGGAAGAAAGATATTTTCTTGAAAATGCATTGCACGGTTTATAGATGTTTTAAATTGGTAATTCGTTGTATGTATATAAAAAAAGGCGAGTAAAAACCCGCCTTTTTCTATCAAAAATGGTAATTCTTAACTGCAACCTAAGCTGTTTCCACAGTTCAAGCACTTGTAGCATGTTCCACTGCGCACAGTGATGTGACCACATACGTTACAAGCAGGAGCATCCGATTGAACTTCTCTCAAATGATCTTGCATATCTCTTACTCCTGATTTTGCTGCTTCAGCTTTCATAGCACGCTCGGTATCTAAAGATACAACAGGAGCCACTATGGGTGTTGCTTCAAACACCGGCTGGAATTCAGAAATAACTGGCTTCTCTTCTTGGAATGGTATAGGTGCTTCACTTGGTTTAACTTGTACCAAATCTTCTCTTCCCAAATATTCAAATCCCAACAATCTAAAGATATAATCTACAATTGAAGTTGCATTCTTAACGTTTGGATGACCTTCCACCATACCGCTTGGTTCGAAACGAGTGAAAGCAAATTTGTCAACAAACTCTTCTAAAGGAACACCGTACTGCAATCCAACAGAAATAGCGATAGAGAAACAGTTCATCAACGATCGGAAACTTGCACCTTCTTTGTGCATATCAATAAAGATCTCACCCAATGTTCCATCATCGTATTCACCTGTTCTAACAAAGATGGTCTGCCCGCCAACTCGTCCTTTTTGAGTAAACCCGTTTCTACGATTTGGAAGTCTCTTCTTTTCAACAATATTTGATAATTGACGCTTGAACTTGGTATCTGTACTTTCATTGAGGATGCGTTTAGCGGCTTCCAATACAATTTCAGGGGTCAATTCTTCAGCAACACGAATAACGGGTTGCTCAGCAGCAACAGCTACTGGAGCATTATCGCTTGCTGCAGATTCTTTATCAGCCTTTTCCTTCTTCTCTGATTTATTACTCAATGGCTGGCTTAATTTACAACCGTCGCGATATAAAGCGTTGGCTTTCAATCCCAATTTCCAGCTCAATTCATAACAACTCTTAATATCATCAATGTTTGCTTCGTGTGGCAGGTTGATGGTTTTACTAATAGCACCAGAAATAAATGGTTGAGCCGCCGCCATCATACGAATGTGAGCAAACGGATGAATGTATCTAACTCCTTTGTTTCCATTTTTGTTAGCACAGTCAAATACAGGTAAATGCTCTTCTTTTAATCCTGGGGCACCTTCTACGGTCATTGTACCTACTACAAAATCGTTAGCTTCAGCTACTTGTGCATTGGTAAATCCAAGTTCCCACAACATGTCAAAATCAGGAGCATTGTAAGTAGCTTCGCTGATTCCACAACGCTTCATGCAATCTTCGCCTAATGTGTACTTGTTAAATACAAACCCAATTTCAAAAGCCATTGGAGCTGCAGCTTCTAATTTCGCCAAATCTTCAGCGGTAAATCCTTTAGCAGCTAAAGTTTCGTGATTTACGTGGGGAGCACCAACAAAAGTTTGGTAACCCTTTGCATAATTCACTATAGCATCAATCTGCTCAGGTGTGTAACCCAAGTTTTTCAACGCCAATGGAACAGTATTATTCACAATTTTGAAGTATCCACCGCCTGAAAGTTTTTTGTATTTTACCAAAGCAAAATCAGGCTCAATACCCGTAGTATCACAGTCCATCAACAATCCAATAGTTCCTGTTGGAGCAATAACCGTTGCTTGTGCATTACGGAAACCATATCTCTCACCCCATGATACTGCTTTATCCCAGCTCTCACAAGCAGACTTCAACAAGTAATCTGGACAGTACTTTTCGTCTATACAAACAGGATTCACATTCAATCCTTCAAAAGCCAAAGGCGTATTGTATGCAGCATAGCGGTGATTACGCATTACACGCATCATGTGCTTTTTATTCTTCTCATACATGCGGAATGTGCCTTTTGTAGCTGCCATTTCCGCACTAGTTGCGTAAGCAGTACCAGTTAAAATAGCAGTGATTGATCCACAAATAGCAGAAGCTTCTTTGCTATCGTAAGGAATACCTGCGCTCATCAATACTGAACCCAAGTTGGCATAACCCAACCCTAAAGTACGGTAATCATAACTCAATTGAGCCACTTCTTTTGAAGGGAATTGAGCCATTAATACGCTGATTTCCAATACAGTTGTCCATAAACGTGCTGCGTATTCAATCTTTTCTACATTGAATGTGCAATTGTCTTCGCTGAAGAATTTACGCAAATTCAATGAAGCCAAATTACATGCAGTGTTATCTAAGAACATGTACTCTGAACATGGATTTGATGCATTAATTCTACCACCCTCTGGACAAGTATGCCATTCGTTGATGGTGTCATCGTATTGTACGCCTGGGTCAGCACAAGCCCATGCAGCTTCACCGATAGCATCCCACACTTTGGAAGCGGGCATTTTGCTCATGGTTTCGCCTGTTGAACGAGCTTTAAATTCCCAATCTTCGTTCTTTTCCAATTTTTGGAAGAATGAATGAGGAATACGTACAGAATTGTTGCTATTTTGTCCTGAAACAGTATTGTATGCTTCGCCTTCGTAATCGCTAGCATAGCCCGCATCAATCAAAGCTGCAACTTTATGTTCTTCGTGTTTCTTCCAATTGATGAACTCCATAGCTTCAGGGTGATCTAAATCAAGACACACCATCTTAGCTGCTCTTCTAGTTGTTCCACCACTCTTTATTGCACCAGCAGCACGGTCACCTATTTTCAAGAAACTCATCAATCCGCTAGAAGTTCCACCACCAGATAATTTCTCTCCTGCACCGCGAACTTTAGAGAAGTTGGTTCCAACACCCGAACCGTATTTAAATATTCTTGCTTCACGCACCCAAAGGTCCATGATACCACCTTCATTTACCAAATCATCATCTACCGACAAGATAAAACATGCGTGCGGTTGTGGACGCTCATACGCCGAAGTAGATTTCATCAACTTTTCGGAGTCTGGATCTACGTAATAATGTCCTTGAGGTTTTCCTGTGATACCATAAGTATGGTACAAACCCGTATTAAACCACTGAGGTGAGTTTGGAGCAGACTCCTGATTCAACAAGGAATAGACCAACTCCTCGTAAAATACCTGTCCGTCTTGCTCGCTTTGGAAATATCCATTGGTTTGTCCCCAATGTCTCCATGTATCTGCCAAACGATGTACCACCTGTTTCACACTGGTTTCGCTACCCAAACTACCATCAGCCTGAGGAACGCCCGCCTTGCGGAAATACTTCTGTGCAAGAATGTCTGTAGCCACTTGACTCCAGCCCTGTGGAACTTCCACATTCTTCATTTCAAACACTGTACTTCCGTCTGGTTTTTTGATTACCGATGTGCGATAGTCGTAAACAAATTGATCATAGGGACTTACACCGTCTATGGTGCTCATCCGCTCAAAACGCATTCCGTTGGTGCTAACGGTGTCGTTCATTGTGGTACTTTTTTTGGTCATTTTGATTTGGTTTTTTTAGGTGTTTTAACTTATGTTATTTTCCCTTTTTCGAAGGTGTTTTCAAAAGAGGGAACTTCAAAACTATCTAACTAAATCAACATATTTTTTTTGGGTTATCCACAGAAAAGGCAAAAAGTGAGATTCTACGCCACTTTACCGTGTGGAAATTGTTTAATATATTGATATTCAATAATATACACCCAAGTATTTGATTATCAAACACCTCATCCATCCGCAAAATTAGACGGTCATTCCATACAAAAGCCTTGTCATTCCTGAGTATTTTTACCTTAATTTGTAACTGTCTAAATTAGCCAACCCCATGACCCTCCTCGAGAAACTAAAATTCAAAAAAAATAACGGGCAAAAATCGTTGGCCATTTTGATAGATCCTGACCAACATCAAAGCTCACTTTCTCATCAAATAATCTCAAATTCTCTACTTCATGGTGTTGACCTTTTTCTCGTTGGTGGTTCATTAGTCTCAAACGGTATCACCCAAAAATGTGTCACCGACCTTAAAAAATTTGGCGCTCCCAACGTAATCCTCTTTCCCGGAAATGAAATTCAACTAGCCCCAGACGCTGATGCTCTCCTATTTATGAGTCTTATATCTGGTAGAAATCCTGAATACCTCATCGGAAAACAGGTAATCGCCGCACCTTGGGTAAAAAAACACCAAATTGAAACCCTTCCAACCGGGTATATGCTCGTTGAAAGCGGCAAACTCACTTCCGCGCTCTACATCTCTGGAACTTTACCCCTTCCCAATGATAAACCCGATATCGCTGCAGCCACCGCCATGGCCGGAGAAATGCTAGGAATGAAAATACTTTACCTTGATGCCGGTTCCGGTGCTCAAAAACCCGTACCACAAAATCTCATACGCGCCGTTAATAAAAATACAGACTGCATTCTTTTTGTAGGGGGAGGCATCAAAAGCCAAAACCAAGCGGTTAATGCTTGGCTCAGTGGCGCAGATATTGTTGTTGTTGGAAATGGAATATTTGAATCACCTACCCTCCTTCAAGAACTCTGCGTATCTTTGAATCAATTCAACGAAGTTCAATTATGATCGGTTATCCGTTCCAATCCTTTTACCTTAAAACACAAATCACTCGACAAGAAGTTTGCGAAAAGCTCTCTCTCTCCACTTTTCTTTCCGACGAAAACTACAAAAATACACCCTCCGAAAAACATTTCTACGGAGCTGTAAGTCCTATTGACTTTGAACTCGAAAATATCTCAAAAAAATACGCCTTCACTAATTTTACCCGAGGTAAAATTCTCGGTGCAGACCGCGAAATATACATCAAACTACGCCTTGGCTCTTGGCAAAATCAACGCGTTTATTTCCTACTTCTCGCCACTCTATTTACTACCTTGGGATTTTTTATCTATTACCTTCTTCAACCGCCTCAAGGATTTAACAATCCAGCAGAATTCTATCAAATTTATGGGTACGGAAAATCTGAACTCCTACACAACTTGACCACTCCTATTTCACTCATCATGCTCGCATTGATTGCAACCATTTCTACCAGCATTACCCTAAAATATAAAAACTTCCAATCTTCCGTTCAACCCACACTCAATTTCTTAAATCAAGAATTAGAATCTACCACCATAACTAAATTCGAAGTACCCGTATTGTTTAGGTAGTCCATAGTCC
>CAYPBJ010000019.1:0-1623 GCA_964408945.1 uncultured Rhizobium sp.
ATTTCAACTAAATTTGCACCTTTCTACTCATGTTCGAATCTGAGATTTCCAAACGCAAAACCTTCGCTATTATTTCGCATCCCGATGCCGGTAAAACTACCCTGACAGAGAAATTTCTGCTTTTTGGTGGACAAATTCAAACCGCAGGGGCTGTTAAGTCCAACAAAATCACAAAAACCGCTGCTTCAGATTTCATGGAAATCGAAAAACAAAGGGGTATTTCTGTGGCTACATCGGTGATGACTTTCCCCTACAAAGGAAAGTGGGTCAATATTTTGGATACTCCCGGACACAAAGATTTTGCTGAAGATACTTACCGAACTTTGACCGCAGTTGACTCCGTTATTTTGGTGGTAGATTGCGTGAAAGGGGTGGAAGAGCAGACTAAACGACTCATGGAAGTTTGCAGAATGCGCAAAACTCCCGTGATTGTGTTTATCAATAAAATGGATCGCGACGGTAAAGACCCGTTCGATTTGCTCGATGAGCTCGAAGAAAATTTAGACATTCAAGTGCATCCTTTGAGCTGGCCCATCAACGGCGGACGCGATTTTAAAGGGGTTTATTTGCTTCCCTCGAAATCTTTGAACCTCTTCGAAAGCTCCAAAACCAAACTCTCTGACGATGTAATCTCAGTGCAAGGCGTTGATGACGAAAGACTTCCGCAGTTGGTTGGGGATAAAAATGCTGCAAAGCTCCGCGAAGATGTGGAACTCATTGAAGGTGTTTACGGAGACATCGATATCAATAATTATTTGAAAGCCGACGTTGCACCCGTTTTCTTCGGTTCAGCATTGAATAACTTCGGAATTCAGGAGCTCCTTGATACCTTCGTGGATATAGCTCCGAATCCGCTCGCACGTCCCACAACCGTCAGGGATGTGGAACCCACCGAAGCTAAATTTTCGGGATTTATTTTCAAGATACACGCCAATTTAGACCCTCGCCACCGCGATAGAATTGCCTTCTTGCGTGTGTGCAGCGGCAAATTTGAACGCAATAAAGCTTACAAGCATACCCGACTTGAAAAACAGGTAAAATTTGCGGCGCCATACACCTTTTTAGCTGATTCTAAGGAAGTGATGGATGCTGCTTTCCCGGGGGATGTCGTGGGATTATACGATACCGGAAACTTCAAAATTGGCGATACTCTGACCGAAGGTGAGGTATTCGCTTTCAAAGGAATCCCGTCGTTTTCGCCCGAAATATTCAAAGAATTAATCAATCTTGACCCCATGAAGAGCAAGCAGTTGGAAAAAGGCATCCAACAGCTCACCGACGAAGGATTGGCCAACTTGTTCATCCAAGAACCGGGAAGCCGAAAATTTGTTGGTACCGTGGGTGAACTGCAGTTTGAAGTACTGCAATACCGCCTAGAACACGAATACGGCGCGAAATGCCGCTTCGAAGCCCGCGGAATCCACAAAGCCTGCTGGATGACCGGTCCTGAAGCCGATCTGAAAGATTTCATGAAATACCGAGGTTCAAACATTGCCTACGACAAATCGGGCAATCCCGTATTCCTCGCCGAAACCGCCTACATCTTGCGCATGGCCATGGAAAAATACCCAGACATCCAATTCCACACAACAACGGAATTGATATCCTAAGTAGTCGGTAGTC
>CAYPBJ010000019.1:1723-43148 GCA_964408945.1 uncultured Rhizobium sp.
ATATGAAACGCGTATCCAATGCCGAAAACCCAGGAGTTTTGCCAAGCGTTGGTGCCGGGTTTGACCAGGTCTTTGTCGAAGATGGAGATTAAGGTGTAGTTTAAGTTGAGGTATTTAGTTAGACGGGCCGAAAGGCCAATGTCTATACGCGAATCTAGAAGAGCGCGATCTGTTTGGTAGGGTAGAAAGCCCAAGTAGTTGAGCTTGGCGGTGTACATTTCTTTGGGACCAAAATTGCGCGTGCCACCCATTTGGACTTGCATACCGAATTCGTTGTCAATGTATTGTCCTTTTTGAACACGAGCAATGACCTCGGTATTACGGAGGGTGTACAAATCTTGATTGATAACGTAGGTTTGTTTGAGGGTAACGTACCCAAGACGAATGAAGGAATTTCGGTAGAATTTATTTTCAGTACCAATGGCCAACTGTGTTTGTCCCTGCGATAGGAAACTGGTGGTCATGGTTGCAAGTTCTCTTCCGATGGGGTCTTTTGTGTAGACATAACCGGGTAGAAGTTGCGTTTGAAAATTGAGTCCACCGTACATAGATAGGGTAGGGTATTCATCGAATTCCATACCTAGTTTGCTGTCTAAAAAGACGTTGTCAATGTTTTTTCTGGTGCTCCAAAAGCCATCTCCGAAAATGTCGCTCTGTCTGTTGGCAATGACACCCACGTTGATTTTGAGGGTATTATCCCAACTCATCCGCTCCTTTTTGAGATTGGCTCCGGCACTAATGAGACCAGCAAAGCTGATATTGTTGCTAGAACCGCTGCTCCAATTGGGGGATGAGTTGGCTAATGAGAAGTTAAATTTAAAATCAGCACCGTATTCCCAAATACGGCTAGCGGTTGAGTCACGACGAAAATGGTTTCCGCTGTTGTTAGGGGTAGACGATGGAACGTCCCCCGAAAACAGAAATCCCAAAAATGCCGCGGCTAAATGCATGAAAAAACTTAGGGCGGGCGGTAGATTAGGCTTCTTTTAGAACCTTTTCAACCAATTCAGCAGCCTCTTTAAGGGCAATTGCAGAGAATACCTTCAAACCGCTCTCATCAATGATGCGCTTCGCTTCTTCGGCGTTGGTACCTTGCAAACGAACAATGATGGGGATTTTTACATCACCAATTTTCTTATATGCCTCAACAACACCATTTGCAACGCGATCGCAACGAACGATACCTCCAAAAATGTTGATTAAAATGGCCTTAACGCCAGGATCACTCATGATGATTCTGAAACCAGCTTCAACGGTTTCAGCGTTAGCAGTACCCCCTACATCTAGGAAGTTTGCAGGTTCACCGCCTGACAATTTGATGATATCCATGGTAGCCATAGCAAGTCCAGCTCCGTTAACCATACAACCCACGTTTCCGTCGAGTTTTACATAGTTAAGGTTGAATTTACCAGCTTCAACTTCTGTAGGATCTTCTTCTGCAATATCGCGCAACTCGATGAAATCTTTGTGGCGGTAAAGGGCGTTGTCATCAAGATTTACTTTGGCGTCAACGGCAATTATTTTATCGTCAGAGGTTTTAAGAACAGGGTTGATTTCGAACATCGCAGAATCGGTTTCATCGTAAGCTTTGTACAAAGCGGTTACGAATCTCACCATTTCTTTGAATGCGTTGCCTTCTAATCCTAGATTGAAAGCAATTTTACGAGCTTGGAAAGGCTGTAAACCTGTAGCGGGGTGCACCCATTCTCTGTGAATTTTCTCAGGAGTGTGCTCTGCTACTTCTTCAATATCCATACCACCTTCAGTGGTGTAAATGATTACATTTTGCTTTTTTGTACGATCCAACAAAACGCTCATGTAGTATTCTTTTGGTTCGTTAGGACCTGGATAAAATACGTCTTGAGCAACATAAACTTTATTCACTACTTTACCAGCAGCGCCTGTTTGGATGGTAACCAATGTACCGCCCAACAAGTTTTTTGCAATTTCAGCTGCACCTTCTGGCGACTTAGCCACTTGAACACCGCGGTGCTCAGTACCTTGGATTTTACCTTTTCCGCGACCACCGGCATGGATTTGGGCTTTAACCACACACCATCCGCTGTTGTATTCGTCGCGCACGCGCTCAGCAGCAGCAAGTGCTTCTTCGGGAGTTTCGGCTACAAAACCATTTTGCACGGCTACTCCGTACTTTTTCAAAATTTCCTTAGCTTGATATTCGTGAATGTTCATATAGGTTGGAATTCCGACGCGAAAATAATTAACTTTGACCCCATTCCCGCAATAATTTTACAAAAAGTGATATCATGCATCGAACTTCGCAAACAATACGGACAACTAGAGGTCCTAAAAGGGGTGTCTCTCGATGTCCATGAGCGCGAAATTATCAGCATTACCGGCGAAAGTGGCGCAGGAAAAAGTACCTTATTGCATTTAATAGGCACCCTAGATCGCCCAACTTCAGGTCAGGTTTTGTTTCGTGGGGATGATATTTCGAAATTAACCGGCAAGAAATTATCGGCTTTTAGAAACCAGAATTTGGGATTTATCTTCCAATTTCACCAGCTCGTTCCAGAATTAACGGCTTTAGAAAATGCCTTTTTACCGCGTTTGATTTTTGGGGATAGCCGTTCGGCCGCAGAAAAATCAGCCAAAGAAATGCTAGACTACTTGGGACTGACTGACCGCATGAAACACCGTCCAAGCGAATTATCGGGCGGCGAGCAGCAACGTGTATCCATTGCAAGAGCTCTGAGTATGCGTCCATCATTAATCTTAGCCGATGAACCCACCGGAAACTTAGATACAAAAAACGCCAAGCTGATTCACGAGCTCTTCTTCAAGATGCGCGATGACTTCAACTTGACGTTCATTATAGTGACCCACAATCAAGAACTCGCCAAACTCTCTGACCGACAGGTAGTGATTGTGGATGGGGTGGTTGTTTAGTCTGTAGTCTATGGTCCATAGTCCGTTGTCTGTAGTCTGTAGTCTGTAGTCTGTAGTCTGTAGTCCGAAGTCCGAAGTCCGGGCCCTAGGTCGATTGCAATTATACTACAGACTAAAGACTAGCGACTACAAACTATGGACTATGGACTATCGACTATGGACTATCGACTATCGACTATCGACTAAAATCAGTTTCTCTCGTAACGATCTTTAGCGTTCCAACCCATGGAAATACCAAAGCGCCAGCCCCATTTACCGGGTACAGCAAATACGTTTACGGGAATGTTTAATTTGCCTGATTTGAAGGTTTTACCGGCGGCAAACAAGAAGCCTGTTGCAATAACTACATCCCCACGGCTGTCTGGTCTAGTTTCTAATGTTGTTCCGTCAGGTGCAGGGTTTTGATAAGAAGGAATTACGAATTTATTACTTCCATCGATGTAACCTTCAGCTGACCTTGAAATTGCAAAATTAGGTCCAAAAGCAAATTCCCATCCGTTGATGTTATTTCTCAAACCATTCAATAAGGTTATTGAAGGAATAACTCTGCTTTGATCTAATCCAGTGATCATGGGAATTACTTCAAACAGCGCTTGTAGGTTTCCTTCGTTAAGGTATTGCTTTTCAAACTGATAACCGAATTGGAACATAAACGGATACCCATCATAACCACCTTCAGCCTTTGGTGATTCCATTACTTTGGCCAGATATCCAGTCATAGCGGTCATCCCCATTCGAGGTCCGTCAGATCTTAAACGTGGAGCATAAGGATTGTTTATGGCGTTGTCAAAATCTGCACGTTTGGTTAATTTGGTTACAAGTTCATTGTCGTTTGGAACATTGAAAAGATCGTTAACACAAATACGCAACATTTGAAATTCTGTTCCTGGAATCACCAAGAATTCACGAACTTTTTGAGTTTCGAAATTTCCTTTGTTGACGTCTAATATTCTTAAAGAAATATTGAGATTATCACCCATTTGAGAGATTGATCCGCTCAGCATTTTGTCAACTTTTAGTTTTTTTCCAACTTCTTGAAGACAAATTTTTGAGTAGCAATTTAAAAGGTCTAAAGAATCACGGCGGGCAATGTACTCAATATCATATTTATCCATCACTTCAAAATAACCTACACGAATTAATTCGTTTGATAAAAATTGGATGGCCTGAATTTGGTTCATTTTGTAACCTCTTACATCGAAATCTACAACCGCAATGCTCTGTTTGGTTACTGCATCATATTGTGCAGTTAAGTTGCTGGAAATTAGTGTAATGCACACTAGAAATAAAAGTCTCATTTTTTTCATGGTCTTTATTTATTGGTTTGTGTACAAAATTGTGTAGTTGAAACTGTAAGAAATAACGGAAATTTACAAATAGTGAAAGTATTTTTAAGGCTTTTCCGTAATTTGCTATAATATTTTGAAAAATTCATCTCCTAATAGACCCGCACAACTGGCATTTGTGGAAGTTCTCAAAAGAGCTGCCCCAATGAACATTAACCTCGCTGAAGAAATAGCTGCGTTGTTTGAAATTAGCTTGGATTCAGTATACCGCAGAATGCGAGGTGAAACCGATTTCTCGCTTGAAGAAGTTGTTGCACTTTGCGACAATTTTAACATCCCCCTAGAAGATGCATTGAGCCCCAAAAGTAAGATGGTCAGTTTTAGAGCCAATGACCTTTCAAATGAATCACAATCATTTGCTGCTTATTTAAAGGTGTTGTATTCTGATTTGCGTTGGGTGAGACAATGGGATAATGCCGAAATCATTTATGCAGCAGAAGACCTTCCTGTGTTTTACCATTTTTTCTTTCCGAGGTTGGCACGATTTAAAATGGTTTATTGGAACAAGTCCATACTTGGCTCGGTTGATTTGAAGCAGTCTTTCGTTGAGGATATTCACATCCCCGACTCATGGCGGGAAGAAGTCCCCAAAATTCAACAAACCTTTTTGGAAATGCCATCTACTGAAGTTTGGCATGAAGATACTTTGAAAAGTACGTTTAGACAGCTGGAATATTATGCATCGGCAGGCTATTTTAAAGATATAAATGTAGCACTTGAAGTTGTTGACGAAATTGAAGCCTTAGTTTTGATGCTGAAGTCGCAAGCAGTTCAAGGGAAAAAGTACAATCCTATAAAAAAGGAATTCACAGAAACCCCTTATGAGTTGTATATCAGTGATGTAATGATTGGGACGAACTGCGTATTTTTAAGGTCTTCAGGACAGAATGCATCTTACTTGGGGTATAACACGTTTAATTTCATTCAAACCAAGAACGAAGCCTTTAATCGGCAGGCAATTGGCTGGTTGGAAAACTTGATGTCGAAAAGCGAAAAGGTATCAGGTGTTTCAGAAAAGAATAGAAATCGTTATTTTGCTCAAGTTGCACAAGAAATTGAGCAATTGCGCAAACGAATTTCACCATGAGTGACAGCATTACGCCCGAAGAAATATTAAAAAAACATTGGGGTTTCGATCGCTTTCGAGATGGTCAACTGAATATCATTCAATCGATTATTGCAGGAAATGATACTCTTACCTTGTTACCAACTGGCGGTGGTAAGAGCATCTGCTTTCAGGTGCCTGGACTTCTTTTAGGGGGACTTACACTCGTGGTATCGCCCTTAATTGCGTTGATGAAAGATCAAGTTGACGGACTAAAACAACGGAATATTTCGGCCAATTTCATTCACAGTGCCCTTACCTGGAAAGAAATTAAAGGCATCATGGAAAATGCCCTCAAAGGACATTACTCCTTTTTATATGTATCGCCTGAAAGATTGCTTTCTCAAAATTTTACGGAATATCTGCCCAATCTGAATATAAAATTATTGGTGGTGGATGAGGCTCATTGCATCAGTTCCTGGGGAAGTGATTTCAGGCCTTCGTTCAAAGAAATTTACAAAGTCAGAGAATTTTTATCTTCAAAAACACCCGTTGCCGCCTTTACAGCGTCTGCGCCCGATTGGATTCAAGAAGATATTATTTCGGGATTGCAATTAAAGAATCATAAAAAATTTCAAGGGGAATTTGGACGAAACAACTTGGTGTTTCAAGCACTTTATGCAGAAAATAAACGCGATTTATTGCTGCATGCATTGAAACATACCACTGGGTGTTCTATCGTGTTTGGAAGCACGCGAAAAGAAGTTCAGGATTGTGCTCAATGGCTTGCCGAAGAAGGCATTTCATCGCATTTTTATCACGGAGGACTTCCAAGCGAGGAACGATCTAAAAAGCAAACCGAATGGATGCAGAACAAAGTAAGGGTGATGGTGTGTACCAATGCTTTTGGTATGGGCGTTGACAAACCCGATGTTCGGTATGTTTTCCATTTGTCACCAAGCGCTACACCCGAAGACTATTACCAAGAGGCAGGAAGAGCGGGGCGCGATGGAAATAAGAGCTTTTGCATTTTGTTTTACAACTCGTCTGATTGGTTGAAATCAAAAGAGTTTATTGCGCAGCAACATCCCCCGATAGAAACCTTGAAACAATGTTACCACGCGGTCATGAATGCTTTGGGAATTGCGCCAGGCAACGGACAAGACAGCGTGAATGCAATAGATTGGACATTGATTGCTGAAAAGTACAAGATTTCGGTATCGCAAATGTTCTTTTCTATCAAAATTATTGAGAAATTGAAGCTCTGGCATCTCAGTGAGGGATTTAATAGCCCCTCGAAAATCAAGATGCAAATGGATTACTCAGAGGTTTATGACTTTAAAATCAGGTACGAAAAGTTCGATTCTTTGTTGGATGTTTTGATGCGCGGATTTGGGGGGATTTTTGAGCACTTCACCACTGTAATTGAAACTCAATTGGCTCGAAAAGCCCTATTGACAGAAGATGAATTGACTAATCAATTGGGTGTGCTTCAAAAAGCAGGAGTTATAGATTACATTCCTCGGAGCAATTTGCCCATGTTGACTTTGTTGGAACCTCGATCAATGTATCCAAGCTTCGATATGAAAACCGTGGAGGCACTGAAAAAAAGGAGGATAGAGGCATTGGAAAAGATGCAAGAATATTCACAGAATAAGGCATGTAGATCCAATTTTTGGGTGAATTATTTCACTGGAGAACCTTCTGGAAATTGCTTTACTTGCGATAATTGCAAAAAGAAGTTTGCAAAACCTCAACCCAGTAGAATTCAAAAAGAAATTCTCGAAAGATTGACAAAGCCGTCAGATTTTTTTGATTTCACGCAGAACTTTCCTTTGGAATTTAGAGACAACTTTTTGGAACAGTTGAATAAATTAATGGATGAAGGTAAAATTCAGAAGTCGGCCGATAATCAATTAAGTTTGCAGGCTTGAAACTGATTTTTACTGTCATAAACGATTTAACAACTGATCAGCGAATGATTCGCATTTGCAGTGCTTTGTCTGAGGCGGGTCATGAAGTTGAATTGGTGGGCAGAAATAAAAGAGATTCACAGTCCCTCGAAACTAGAAACTATAAACAAACCCGATTGAATTGCTGGTTTGAAAAAGGAAAGTTTTTTTACCTTGAATACAATCTTCGCTTGTTTTTTTATTTGCTTGGTAGGCAAGATTATTTTCTGACGGCCATTGATTTAGATACGGCTCTAACTGCTGTGGGATTAAACATTTTCCAAAAAAAGCCTTTTTATTTTGATGCTCATGAAATGTTCACCGAAGTTCCAGAAGTTATTGATAGAAAAAACGTTCAAAAAATATGGCTGAAAGTAGAAGCGAGTGTTTTTAGGCGTGCGAAAAAGATTTATACTGTTGGATTTGCCTTGAAGAAGTTTTTTGAAGAAATACATCTTAGAAGTGATGTCATGGTAGTTAGAAATGCACCCATCTTAAATCAGGTATCTGTAAAAATACCGGCAGAAATCAATTTGCCGTCAGAGCCGTTTATTTTGTATCAAGGCGCTTTGAATAAGGGTAGAGGGCTGGAGAGGCTCATACACATATTAAAGGATTACTCGTTGAATTATCCCTTAGTTTTGGTGGGGGATGGGGATGTCAGGCAAGAGCTTGAAAGCATGGTAAATTCAATGGGTTTGCAAAAACAAGTATTTTTTGTAGGTCAAGTTTCGCCCTTATACTTGCCTGAGATATCTCGAAAGGCAAGGATAGGATACAATGTGAGTGAAAATTTAGGTTTGAGTTATTTTTATTCTTTGAACAATAAGTTCTTTGATTACGTGGAAGCTGAATTGCCCTCAGTGATTAATGATTTTCCGGAATATATTGAACATTGTAAAGAATTTTCTGTGGGTATTTTGGTTTCTCATGCGAATCAGGAAATTGCAGATTCCTTAAAGAAATTGATGGAAGATGATGAGGCATATCAAAAGATCAAGAATCAGTGTTCATTGGCAAGAAATGTTTGGAATTGGGAGCGCGAAAAACAAATTTTGATAGATATTTACCATGAATTTAAGCAGTAACAAAGAGAATTGACAAATAAACATCTTCATATTGTCGCTTTTGATTTGCCCTATCCTCCAAATTACGGTGGGTCAACAGACATGTACTACAAGGTGTTGTCTATGAAGGAATTAGGGGTAAAAATCACACTGCATGTATTTTTGTATGGCGGTAAATCTCCAGCCAAAGAGTTGGAGGTAGTAGCCGATAAAGTGTATTATTATCCCCGGAAAAGAAGAAATCCATTTGCTGGTTCCTGGCCATATATAGTAAGAACTCGAAAATCTGCCCTGTTGTTGAAACGTCTGATGTCAGATGATTCACCAATATTGTTCGAAGGATTACATACAACATACTATTGCAATTCACCGCAATTAATCAATAGGGTTAGGGTAGTGAGGGCTCACAATGTAGAGCACAATTATTACGAAGCCTTGGCCTTAGCTGAGGAGAATATCGTGAAGACCTTGTTTTTCAAGCACGAAGCCAAACGATTGCGCGATTATGAAAAAATGTTAAAGCAGGTAAATGGGGTTGCTGGTATTAGCCCTATGGAAACCCGATATCTGCAAGGTGAGTACGGGAATGCTGAATATATACCGGCTTTTCATTCTAATGAAGAGATGATTTGCAAAACCGGCAAGGGCGAATATGTTTTGTATCACGGTAATTTATCAGTACCCGAAAACAATCGAGCCGCTTTGTTTTTAGTAACGGAGGTTTTTTCAAGACTGAGCATTCCTTGTTATGTTGCAGGTTCAAGACCTTCTCAAACGCTGCAGGAAACCATAAAACGCTATCCAAACATCAAGTTGGTTGCCAATGTTTCTGCCGATGAAATATTGAAATTAATACAAGATGCGCACATCAATGTGATGGTGACCTTTCAATCTACGGGCATCAAATTAAAATTGTTGAATTCTCTGTATCGCGGGCGATTTGTAGTAGCCAACAAAGAAATGGTAGACGAAACTGGATTGGATACCGTGGTGCATCTAGGCCAAACTCCCGCAGAGTTAGTACAACAAATTCAAAGAGTCATGAACTTGGAATTTACCGAGGATATGTTAGATTACAGAAAACAAGTTTTAGGTTCTACTTTCAACAATCAACTCAACGCAAAAAAATTGTTGGGTATGTTAGGGTTGTACACTGTTTATTAATCTATGCACTGATATTTACTGTGTGTAAGTGCAGTCATTTGCTTGGTTTTCTGCGGTTAAATTTGAATCATGAGGTATTGCGTTTATGCATTCTTGTTGTTCAGTGTTTCAGCATTGTGGGGACAACAACATCCGGTAAATTCTTTTCCATCAATTTATACCCAAAGGGGTATAGAATTATATGAAGAAGGTAGATTTAATGCCGCTATTGCACAATTTGAAGAAGCGTTGAAAAATCAACCCCTTGATCAACAAGACGGTGATTTGTTGTTTTATCATGCCATGTCAAAATTATATGCTGGACATGAGAACGCTGAGCCATTCTTGACCTCTTATCTTGAAAATAATCCTAATGCGGGTCGTGCACAACTAGCCAATTTGGCCTTGGGTGATTATTTTTATAACCAAGGAAAGTATGGCCCTGCACTTTCTTATTATCGTGAAGTTGATGAGAAATCTGTAGATAAAAATTTACGCAGTCGCTTTTTGTTTCGTGTTGGATTTTGCTACGTGAATCGTGGTAAGTACAAAGAAGGCAAAGAGAATTTGGAGAAAGTAGTTAAGAATGGTGGTGAATTTCAATCCATCGCTCAATATTATTACGGTTATGCCTGTTTGATGGAGAAGGATTTTGAAAGCGCTTATTCAGCCTTTAGAACCATCACCGATAAGAACTTTGAGATGGTGCATTTTTACATGGCTCAAGTGCTTTATCAATTGTCGAGATACGAGGAGGCCATTTCTGAACTGGATAAATTAAACACCAGAAAGGTCAAGAAAAACGAAGCAAATTGGTTGAGAGCGCAGTGCTATTACCGAATGAAATCGTATGCAAAGGCTGCTGAGTTTTTTGAGGCTGTGAATCCATCCCCTAAAAGCACAAAGCCACAAGAACAGTTTGAAATTGCCTATTCATATGCCAAATGCAAACGATACAACGAGAGCATTCCGTGGTTTAGAGAAGTAGCTCAGAATAATGATAGTTTGGCTCAAATTGCGAGCTTCGAATTGGGAAATGTTCTGCTTGAAATGAAGAACTACCGCGAAGCACAATTCGCCTATTCCGAAGTTTGGAGAACCGGTTTTAACGAGGAAATTGCACGTCTTGCTTTGTACACCCAAGCAAAAATTGCCGTTCAAATGGGCGAAGCCAACTCTACCAAATTGTTAGATAAGTATACCAGGTTGTTTCCAAAATCACCCGAGGCTAAAGAAGCCAATAAGTTGAAAGCTAGATTGTTGCTGAATACCGACAAGTATCGTGAAGCGGTGGAAATATTGGAGGGAATGGATGATTTAGATGCCCAAACCGAAGAAATTTATCAGAAAGTTACCTTAGCAAGGGGCATGGAATTGTTCAAATCTCGTCGTTGGGATGATGCCAATGATCTTTTCAAGCGCTGTATGGCGAAAAAAGCCAACAGAAAGTTTGCTGCTCAAGCCGGTTATTGGTATGCTGAATCGCTCAATCAATCAGGAAAATCAACAGATGCATTGCAAGCGTATAAAGATTTCATCAACATGCCTAAGTCTGATGAAGTATCTGAATTTGCTTATGCCTATTATGCTCAAGGATATCATTTCTTCGAGAAGAAAAACTACTCAGAAGCTGCAATTTACTTTTCACAGTTTACCCAAAAATTAGGCAATCAAGGATATGACGAAGCTGTGGTTCATGATGCACACTTGCGCATGGGCGATTGTTACTTAATGACCCGCGAACTGGACAAATCGGTTAAAGCCTATGCCTATGTGTCGGGAAAACGCGGCAGAGATGCGGATTATGCGCTGTTTCACAGCGGACTTATATACGGTTTGTTAGGTAATTCAGAAGAAAAAATCAGTACGTTGAAGAGATTGGTTAGGGATTATCCTAATAGTAGATATGTCATGGATGGTTATGATGAGGTAGCAGCTGAATACATGGAACTCAGAAATTACGACCAAGCCAAGGAATTTTACAGCCAGATTTTGACAAAATTCCCAGGCACCCAAATTACGAGAAAAGCATACAGTGCTTTAGGACGTATATATTACCAGAAGAAAGACATTGATGCATCGGTAAATTCGTATTCTAAATTGTACGATGAATTCAAAGGAACGGCTGATGCTCAATCAGCGGCTGAAATGGTAAAAACCATTTTGACTGAGGAGGGAAGAGCCAAAGATTTTGTGCGTTGGGCTTCAACTCGTGGTGGAATGAGTTCAATGGCAGAAGATAGTATACTTTATGAAACAGCTATCACAGCCTATGACAGAGAAGAGTATAAAAAAGCAGCTGGAAGTTTTGAGTCATATTTATCTGAGAAGCCAGAGGGGAATTTTGTGATTTCTGCCCAGTATTATTTGGGAATGAGTTATGAGCAATTGAAGCAACCTCAAAAAGCCGTTGAGATGTACAAAAAAGTGGCAGTTGCCAATTCAGGAGAGTACAAAGAAGATGCTACATTGGCTGTCTTGAAAATATATGGACCCAATGCTGAATGCGCTGATATCATCACCTATTTGGAAATAATTGAGCAAATTACAAATTCTCGCGATATTCAAGAGAAAGCTTGGAAATCGATGATGTATTGTTACGGTAAATCAGGCAATGCTGAAGGCATGCAGAAAATTGCGAGCAAAGTAATGGGATCTAATTCTGCAGATAAAGACATGAAGTTTGAGTCGCAACTTATCTTGGTTAAGAACCAATTGAAGCAGCGAAGTGCTTCTTCTACGGCAGATGAAAATAATCAATTATTCTCACAATTAAAGACCTTATACAGCGGCAATGACAATCGTTTTGCGGCTGAAGCAAAATACTTGGAAGCAGAATTGCACTTTGGATTGGATAGTTTAAATGCAACCAAAGAGTCTTGTTACGAATTGCTTGATCAATTCAATGGATACGATGAATGGGTAGGAAAGTCACTGGTATTGCTTGGAGATGCATTCGCTAAAGAAGGTGATTTCTTCAATGCACGGGTAACTTACAATACCATTCTAGAAAACTTTACAGACAAATCAATCACGGAAACGGCTAAAGACCGAGTAAAAAGGATTGAAGGAAAATAGGTGGTTGATTATTTCAAATCAACCACTTGAGAACCCATTAAATAACCCTCGGTATATACTTCAATGCTGTATTTACCTGGGTTTAATTTTTGAGATGGTTTCCAAATACTAGAAGGAACTTGCTTAAGGTCTTTCTCAAAAACAACTGAAGTTTTGTATGAATATTTGGTTGATTTACCATTCTCTAATTCAACTACTCCTCCTTGACCGCTTTGAGAAAGTGTAATGCCTTCTGGTCCAGTGATTTTTACAAATATTTCTCTATCGCCAGCTTCCGCAACATTGTTTTCAGAAATGTTGAAGCTGATTCTCAAGGCATCAACGCTGCGAGCTCTAATGGTATTTACTTCCTTACCAGTTAGACTCTGCTTTTTTAAAGTTTCTACTCTGATATCTTGAGTGGTTAATCGCGCGGCTAAGTTTCTAAGTTTCTTGCTTTCTACTTCTAAATTTGTGTTTTTAGCATACAAAGACATATTTTGATTTTGAAGACTGTCGTTTCGATCTTTCAATTGAACATTCTCTTCTTCAAGCGCAGCCAATTTTGCGTCGAGTTCTTTGATTTTATTGGTCAGCTCGTCAACCAATAAACGACTGTTTTTGTCATTCTTCTTCAATAAGTAGGTCAAACGAGCAATTTCGCTGCTTCTAGCGGCTAATTCAGCCGACATTTTTTCACCGTTCTGAGCTAGGGTTGCAGAATCGTTTCTGTATTGTTCTATCAATGCTTCAGCTGCTGAAATGGCTTTGTTTCTTTCTTCAAGAGTGGCACTCATTTCCTCATTAACTTTTACTGCAGCATTCTTCTCACCTTTTCCGGCTTGCCAGAGGTAAAATAATCCTAAATTGAATACCAATAAGATTAGAATTATGATGTAAAGAATGGATTTGTTCTTGGATTGATTGCTCATGTTTGTTCTTAAATTAATTGGACGGATTTACGAATTTAGCGTAATTTTACTGCTTTCTTTTAATAAATGCAAGTTGAAGAGCTTTTGCCCGGTCTACTTCTTATTACTCCAAAAGTATTTCAAGACCACCGTGGGCACTTTTTTGAGAGCTTCCGAGAGGATGTTTTATCGTCTCATGGATTAGCAAATAATTTCGTTCAAGACAATCAAAGTCTTTCAAATAAGGGTATTTTAAGAGGGTTGCACTTTCAGGCTCCTCCTCATGCTCAAGGTAAGTTTGTACGTGTAATTTCTGGTGCTGTTTTGGATGTTGCTGTTGATATTCGGAAGGCCTCACCTACCTATGGAAAAGTTGCGGCAGTAGAATTGAATGAGCAGAATTTCAAAATGTTATACATTCCTCCCGGATTTGCACATGGGTTTCTAACCTTGAAAGATCAAACCATTTTTACCTACAAATGCACTGATTATTACCATCCTGAAACCGAAGGAGGTGTGAGATGGAATTCTCCTGAATTGAATATTCCTTGGGACATCGAAAATCCTGTATTGTCTGCCAAAGATGAAATTCTTCCGCTTTTCAGTGAATTTATATCCCCATTTTAAGAAAAACGATAAACAACCTAAAATACCCGTTAAGCTATGACTCAAGATTTATCACCCAAAACCCAAGAGTTGCTGCAGAAGCTTCAAGAGAAATTCGGTCAAGAGAATCAAAAACTCGATGATTATCTTGAGGGGTTGCTCTACAATAACTACGAACCTTACTGGCGTTATGTTGCTGTAGATACCTTGTTGTCATTGCAACAACCCAAAACAGATATTCCTGATGAAGTTATTTTTATAGGATATCATCAAATCACCGAGTTGTACTTCAAGCTTATTATTCACGAACTTGAACAAATGTCATTGGGAGGTCTATCTGACGAGCGTTGGAAAGATAAACTTACTCGTGTAGTGAGATATTTTAAAAACTTGATTGATAGTTTCGATATCATGATTGATGGAATGGAAATGAAACAATTTTTGGAATTTAGAATGTCGCTTTTACCAGCAAGTGGATTTCAAAGTGCTCAGTTCAGAATGATTGAAATGGCTTGCACCGATATGTTCTATCTGACTGCAGAGTCCCAAAGAGAAAATAGCCGAATTGATGATGTTCAGGGCTGCTACCAAAATATATATTGGAAGCAAGGTTCTATTGATTCCGCTACCGGTCAACGCACGTTAACTTTGAAACAGTTTGAAGATCATTACGAAAAAACCTTCATGGAGTGGGCTGATAAGTGGAAAAACATCAATTTGAATAAGCAATTGTTGAAGTTAGATGCTGAAGGCAAGTTGACAGAAGAGTTAAAAGGATTTTTTAAAACCTTAGATGTTTATTTGAACATCAATTGGAGATTATCGCACTATCGCAGCGCCGTAAGATATCTTTCCAGTAAAGGCACCGATGTATCAGCCACTGGCGGCACCAATTGGCAAAAGTTTCTACCTCCTCGTTTTCAGAGAATAATATCTTTTCCAACCTTGTGGACAGAGGAAGAGAAACAAAATTGGGGCAAAGGTTGGGTAGATGAGCAAATGCTTTTGTTGAAGAAATAACCATGAGTGCTAATGACATTTCTTTAAGCGAACTCCAACAAAAGGTTGATCATTGGATCAAAACGGTTGGAGTTAGGTATTTCTCGGAACTTACAAATACGGCCATTTTGATGGAAGAAGTGGGGGAGTTGGCTCGAATAATGTCAAGAAAATACGGAGATCAGTCTTTCAAAGCAGGAGAATCTGATGATAAATTAGCCGATGAAATGGCTGATGTGCTGTGGGTTCTGGTGTGTTTAGCCAATCAAACAGGGGTAGATTTAACCAAAGCGATTGAGTCTAACATCCAAAAGAAAACCCAAAGAGACGCTGAACGACATAAAAACAACGATAAGTTGCATTGAAGCAAAACTTTCGGCCTACAATTTTTGTTACCTTTGTAAAACATTGGCGGCAAATCACCTCAACAAAAGAAAAGCAGATCACATTGATTTGACCTTCCGTTCGCAATTGAGCGAGGGCGATTCTAGATTTTATTACGAACCATTGTTCGCTGCTTCCCCTGATCAACAGACTTTAAAAGAAACTTCATTGGCAGGAAGAGTCTTGCGAGCGCCCATTTGGATTTCTAGCATGACCGGTGGTGCTGAATTGGCTGGTGAAATCAATAAAAACTTAGCCCGAGCAGCTCAAAAATATGGCTTAGGCATGGGCCTTGGTTCTTGCAGGCCTGTTTTGGAGCAAAAGGAATCAGCAACCGATTTTAAAGTGAGGAATATCATTGGCGATCAACCCCTTTTTGCGAATTTGGGCATAGCTCAACTTCAGGAACTGAAGAAAGCGAATGAAGCTCATAAAATTAAGGAACTCATTCACGGCCTAGATGCTGATGGATTGATTATACATGTTAATCCCTTGCAAGAGTGGTTTCAGCCTGAAGGTGATAAATATTCAGAGTCCCCCATAGACACCATAAAGTGGGTATTAGATTTTGCCCAGTTTCCTGTTATGGTGAAGGAAGTAGGACAAGGATTTGGTCCTAAATCACTGAAAGCGTTGCTTGAGCTTCCATTGGAAGCACTTGACTTTGGGTCTTTCGGAGGCACCAATTTTAGTTTACTTGAAAATCACCGAAGAAGTGACTTGAGAGCCGAAGAATGGAAATGTGCCACACATGTGGGGCATACTTCAGTAGAAATGATCGAATCCGTAAATGAGATTCTTTCACATATGACCGAAACAGGGAAAACATCCCCCGTGAAAACAATCATTGCCTCAGGCGGAATTAAGAATTTTTTGGATGGATATTATGCTATCGGTAAATTGAAACATGCTGCAATTTACGCTCAAGCAAGTCCGTTTTTGAAATATGCACTTCAAGGCCAAGAGCCTTTAGACCAATTTATAGAATCACAAATTGAAGGCCTCAAAATGGCTCAAGCTTACCTAACGGTTAAATAATATGAGAAAACCCGCACCTATTTCTGGCTTCAGTAAATTATCGAAAGAAGCAAAAATTGAATGGATTCTTCAGAATCACGCCAGCGAACCTGAGTCGGCATTGAACATGTTAACCGGGTATTGGCATGGACAAACAGAGGTACAAAGGCTCCACGATGAGTTTATTGAAAATACGGTATCCAATTTTTATCTTCCGTTTGGGGTAGCTCCAAACTTCTTGATTGACGGCAAAATTTTCACCATTCCATTGGCTATTGAAGAGTCTAGCGTTGTAGCTGCTGCGGCTAAGGCGGCCAATTTTTGGTTGGAACGTGGTGGATTTAAAACCGAAATCATTGGCATGACCAAAATTGGACATGTTCATTTTGTTTGGCAGGGGAAGGATTTTGAATTTCTACAAACAGCATTTGTGGATTACAAGCAACGATTGTTTGATGCGACCGAAGAAATAACCCGCAACATGCGTCAACGTGGCGGCGGAATTTTAGATATTTCCCTGATTGATAAATCAGATTTAGAAGAAGATTATTTTCAACTCCAGGTGAAATTTGATACCCGCGATTCGATGGGTGCGAATTTCATCAATTCTTGTTTGGAAGCCATTGCAAAAGAATGGGCTCAGATAGTGGGGGAGTTAAGGGCTGAGCATCCGGTGCAGATTGTGATGAGTATTTTGAGTAATTTTACTCCTGAATGTCGTGTTAAAGCGGAGGTGAGTTGTAAAATCAGCGACATCAATGAAGGTAGTGGTATCAGCAATCAAGAGTTTGCTGAAAAATTTGTTAGGGCCATCAGAATTGCTAAGGCTGAGCCTTATCGTGCAGTGACTCATAACAAAGGAATCATGAATGGAATTGATGCGGTCATTATTGCTACTGGCAATGATTTTCGTGCCACTGAAGCATGTGCTCACGCATATGCAGCCAAAGATGGAAGTTATTCTAGTTTAACCCATGCCGAAATCAATGGTGATGAGTTTAAATTTTGGATCGATTTGCCTTTGAGCATTGGCACCGTTGGCGGAATTACCTCGTTGCACCCGATGGTGAAATTTGCTCATGAACTTTTGGGATATCCGTCTGCTTCTGATTTGATGCGCATTGTCGCTGTTGCTGGATTGGCGCAGAATTTTAGTGCTGTTAGATCTTTGATTACCTCAGGAATTCAAAAAGGTCACATGAAAATGCACTTATTGAATATTTTGAATCAATTGGAAGCAACCGATGAAGAGAAAAAGCAAATTGTAGAATATTTCAAAGATAAAGTGGTTAGTTTCTCAGCAGCAGTTGAGATATTTTCGAAAGTTAGAGGGGTTTCAGTTAGCGCAATTTCCTCAGCAAAGCATTAATGCAGTCTTTTTACGCACCCGGTAAAATATTATTGAACGGTGAATATACCGTTTTGGTGGGCTTCGAGGGAATGGCCTTGCCGGTTAAATGCGGACAATGGCTTGATTCTTGGGTCTTTAATACACCCGCTGATGCGGTTGATACCTTATATTATCAAGCGTTGGATGAAAATGACCAATCCTGGTTTCAGATGAGCGTGAGTTTGGATGATTTATTGCCCAGCAGTGATATAATTTCCACAGATAAGCCTGTTGCTGAAACTTTTTTAAAATTGCTCAATTTGGTTCCCGATGGATTTTTTGAGTCAGGTAAATCCATTCGATTAGTTACTCGACTTGAATTCAATCGAAATTCTGGATTAGGCAGCAGCAGCACATTCGTTGCTTTGATGTCGCAATTTTTCGGATTGAACGCCCAGTGGGTTCAGGCCGAGCTTTTCGGGGGAAGTGGTTACGATGTAGCCATTGCACAGGTGCAAAAACCCCTGGTTTTCTGGAGAAATCAACAAGGAGTTCATTTTAGACCTTGGAAACTGTATTGGTCATTGACTCAACAATGGCACATCGTTTTTTGGGGAGATAAAGTAAATTCACGGAACAGCAGTGCAGCAGTCAAGGAAACCTTAGATCAGTTGAGCGCAGATACAGCATATAAAATGCAGTTGGAAAAGATTTTGTCCTTGACACGAGATGCTCAAGATATTCCAACATTGGAAACTTCCTTGGAAATGATGCAAATGTTTTTGTCGCAATTATTGGGATTAGAAACGCCTTATCAATCTCTGGGTTTAAAGCCAGTATCTCAGGGACTGTGCAAATGGTTGGGAGCTTGGGGAGGGGATATGCTGTTGGTTAATAAGAAGATTTTGCAAGAATATCCATCCATATTTAAAAATAAAACCGTAGTCGCTTGGAACGACTGGGTGATTCCAAATTAGAATAAAGAATGTCTGAGTATAATTGTGTTAAATATCGTTGCCCAAGCAACATTGCCTTGGTGAAATACTGGGGTAAAAAATCGGGAGGTGTTCAACTACCCGCAAATCCTAGCATCAGTTGGACATTGACAGATCTACACGCTACAACCACTGTCACAAGGACAAAGCTGACTGATACTCATGCTTCAAGTGTGAGTTTGGAGTTTTTTTTAGCGGGAGAACCTAAGCCTTCTTTTGAACCAAAAATCAGACAGTTTTTGGAACGTATTGCTCCATTTATGCCTGAGGTTAAAGATTTTCATTGGCGAATTGAATCTGAAAATAATTTCCCTCACGGCACAGGGATAGCTAGTTCGGCCGCGGGTTTTGGTGCTTTAGCACTGTGTTTTGCAGACTTTCAACGGGCTGATTTGGCTGGAATACAGACTTGGAGCGAAGAAGAATTTCTTCAAACTGCAAGTAAATATGCTCGATTGGGTTCTGGTTCGGCTTGCAGAAGTGTTTACGGACAGCCAGGAATCTGGGGAGAAACCAAAGCATGGAGCAAAGCCACAGATGAATTTGCTGTACCCTTCACCGCTGAGGTTCATCCGTCGTTAAATAATTGGGCCGATGCCGTGCTGATTGTTGACGATGGGGAGAAATCTGTGAGTAGCACTCAAGGACATGATTTGTTAAAAGATCATCCTTATGCAACTTCCAGATATCAACAGGCCCAAATCAATTTGGAGCGCTTATTGGAAATAATGAAGAAGGGTGATCTCGAAGGATTTATCTCTCTCGTAGAATCAGAAGCCTTGCAATTACACGCTATGATGATGTCGTCAGAGCCATACTATTTGTTGATTCGCCCAAATACTGTTGCGATTATTGAAAAGATTTGGCTCAAACGCAAGGAGACTCAGTGGCCCATGGCCTTTACTTTAGATGCCGGTGCCAATGTGCATTTATTGTATGATAAATCTTACAGTCAGTCTGTAATGAACTTTATTGAAACTGAGTTGTTACCTTATTGCAAGAACAGTTTGTATCTTTGCAGCAACATTGGTGGATCCCCGCAAAAAAATTGAAATGATAAAAAGTTCCATGTTTTACGCCAAAATACTTCTCTTCGGAGAGTATGGAATCATTGAAGATTCTATGGGGTTGAGCATCCCTTTTGATAATTTTAATGGAAGATTTCGTTTTGTTGAACCTTCAGAAGCTGATGATAATCAAATTCGAAGCAACAAAAGCATTGCGAAATACGTGAAGCATTTGAAACAAATGCATTTTACAGGGCAATTGCCTTGCAAATTTGATTTTGCGCAATTGGAAGGTCATCTTGAGAAAGGGCTATATTTTGATAGCAGCATTCCTCAGGGCTTTGGTGTAGGAAGTTCTGGTGCTTTGGTTGCCGCCATTTACAGCAAGTACTCAGAAAATCCCATTACCGCTGACGATATCATGATTGAAGATCGGTTGCAGCAGTTAAAAGAAGTATTGGGACTTATGGAGAGCTTTTTCCATGGAAAGAGTTCGGGCCTAGATCCATTGATTTGTTATCTGAATTTACCCATCATCATTAAAGGGAAGGGCAATTTAGATACTGCCGAACTTCCGGCAGAGAACATCACAGGTAAAGGAGCCATTTTCCTTTTGGATTCCGGTTCCCCGGGAAAAACAAAAGGTATGGTAGAAATTTTCCTCGAACGTTTGAAAGAGGAAGGTTTCAGAAATATGGTGAAAACGGAATTGAAAAAGCACAATGACAATGCCGTAACTCACTTCTTGAAAGGAGAAGTAAAGCCTTTGTTTAAGCACGTTAAGGCCATTTCACAGCTATTCTTTAATAACTTCCAACCTATGATTCCTCAAAAGTTTGAATCGCTGTGGAAGAAAGGACTAGAAACCAATGCCTATTATTTGAAACTCTGCGGTAGCGGTGGAGGCGGTTTCGTTCTTGGTTTTACCGAAGACTTTGAACAAGCTCAAAAACTTCTTGAAGGGCACAATGTTCAAGTAATCTACAGAATGTAATATGCCCCAGGGCAATCAAAGATTTTTACGATTTTTATACTTTTTGAGTTTGGTGCGTTGGTATAACGTAGCCTTAATTTCTTTTGCTCAAATCTTTTTAGCGGCTTATATGCAGTTGATGTTGCATGCTCAGGCTTCAAAAAAGTTGGCTTTGTGGTACTTTTTGACCGATATAAATACTTATCTGATGGTAGGGGCTTCTGCATTTACCATTGCAGCGGCATACATCATCAACTCATTTTATGATAGAGATAAAGATTTGGTCAATCGTCCTTCTCATCCGTTGATGGCTTCTGCCATTGGCACCAAACATTTGGCAAATTTGTACATTATCTTCAATGTTTTGGGTTTGGTGTTTGCCGTTATGGCTTCTGTAAAAATTGCAGCTTATTTCTTGGGGATTCAAATATTGTCGTGGTTTTATTCGCATAAATTGCAAAAAATTGCCTTTTTCAGGGAACTCACATCTTCATTGTTGACTGTATCGCCCGTATTGGCTGTATGGATTCATTTAGGACTTCCATCTATCGAAATTTTAGGCTTTTTCACCGCATTGACCTTGATTATTTTGACTAAAGATGTTTTGAAAGGACTTGACGGACATCGAGGAAATTTAATCTTTGGATATAGAACAGTTGCGGTGGTGACTTCTCGAAATAATGCTCGTTTATCATTGATAGTCATTAATTTAATGGCTTTTTTAATGTTCTCTTACCTAAGGTTTTGGTTCGACTGGACCTTAACTCCCGGTTCATGGAAGTATTTTGGAGATGCAGGATTGATCTATTTGATTGGATTTTCTATTGGATTCTCATTACTTGGTTCTTTGATTGCCTATTTGTTGCCGTTGAATTCCATTAGATGGGCTGTGCGTTGGCAAAAATTATTGTTAATTGGTCACGTTGCTGGAATTGTGGCTCTTATTGTTTATAAGTACATTCTGATTTATCTTCCGCTGTAATTTGTTGGACTTGGAAGAGAGAATAACCCTTTTTGCAGAAATTCTGTTGCCGTTGCCTTTACCTAAGGTTTATACCTATCGTTTGCCGTATGAGTGGAACGAGTTGTTGGTATTGGGCATGAGGGTGGCCGTTCCATTTGGCGTCAAAAAGGTGTATTCTGGCATAGTTTGGAAAATCACCGAGCAGCCGCCTCAAGGATATCAAGCCAACTACATCATTGAGATTTTGGATGATAGACCCATAGTAACTCCCTTGCAAATGGAGTTTTGGGAATGGATCAGCAGATATTATTTGTCGAATCTGGGTGACGTCCTCAATGTAGCATTACCCGCCGGGTACAGGGTTCAGTCCCAAACAAAGATATCTTTACATTCAGAAATCAATTTGGATGATTTAGGAATTCTTGATGAAAAAGAGAATCTGGTTTTATCATTATTGATCAAAGAGAAAATCATAACCGTTGAACAGGTTCAGCAACTGCTTAACCAGAAAACCGTGATGAAAACCATCAAATCCATGTACCACAAGGGATTGATTTCCATGCATGAGGAATTGCGTGAAAATTATAAACCCAAATGGTTGGATTGGATTGAGCTTTCTTCAGATTGGAAAGACGAAGCCTTTGCAAATGAAGTTTTGAATCATACCGAGAAACGGGCCATAAAACAATTTGAAGCCTTGATGCACCTTTTGGGTCGTACCAGAGTTGCACATCCCCTGAAAACATTCATGGCAGATAGCGGAGTTTCTCGCACAATATTAAATGCTTTACAGGCGAAAGGATGGTTAAGAATTTTTCAAGAGAAAACAGATCATCTTAAATTAAGAGCCGCAGGAAATAGCCATTTGGAGTTGACATCCAAACAAAAGGATGTTTATGTAAAAATTGAGCAGGCCTTTGATCAAGGTTTGCCTGTATTGATTCAAGGGGTAACGGGCAGCGGAAAAACGTACCTTTATTTGAAGGCGGCCCTTGAAATACTCGAACAAGGTAAACAAGTGTTATTCTTGGTTCCAGAGGTGGCCTTGACCGAAAATTTAGTGGAGCGTATTTCTGAATTTGTGCCTCAGGAGATAGGCGTTTGGCATCACTATTATTCTAGTTACGAAAGAACAGAATTATATGATAAAATAGCCCGACGGGAAGTCAATTTCATTATTGGAACTCGGTCGGCATTGTTTGCCCCTTTTTGTGAATTAGGAATCATCGTCATTGATGAGGAGCATGAACCAAGTTATAAGCAATTTGAAAAACGACCCTTGTTCCATGCGCGTGATGCGGCATTTTATTTGGCCAGACAATGGGGCGCTCATCTGTTAATGGGTTCTGCAACACCCAGTTATGAGATGTTGCATTTAGCCAAGACGGGCAAAATCTCTTTGTTGAGATTGGATGTCCGATTTGATGACAGAAAAGCCACCAAGTGGGTTTGGCTAGATAGTAAGGAACTTAAACAGCAAAATAGGCAGAAAGAATTATTTTCTGATCCTATGTTGGAAGAGATGAAATTATCTTGGGAAAAAGGCAAGAAAACGATCGTTTTTCACAATAGAAAAGGATATGCTCCCTACATGCAATGTGCTTTGTGTGGACATACCACGCAGTGCATTCAATGTGATATCGCCCTGACTTATTACAAAAGTTCGCTGAATCAAAGGTGTAATTATTGCGGACATTCACAAGCAGTACCAAAGGTTTGTCCCGGTTGCGGAGGTAGTCACTTCAAAATGAAAGGTACGGGTACGGAAAAAATCGTGGAAGAGTTGGAAATTTACTTTCCTAAAGCAAGAATTGCCCGATTTGACCAGCAAAGCATCAAGAAAAGGAGTGATTTTCAGAAAATAATTCAAGATTTTAACACGGGTCAAATTGATTTTTTGGTGGGCACCCAACTTTTATCTAAAGGAATTGACTTTGAATCTGTAGAGTTGATTTGTGTTCCCGATGCCGATATGTCTTTGAATATTCCTGATTTTAGGTCGCACGAAAGAGCATTTCAACAGCTTTACCAACTTGCAGGACGAGCCGGAAGGGGCGATGCTGCAGGGAAAATCCTGATTCAGACCCACAAGAAGAATCACCCTGTTTACCAAGCGTTGAACGATTCCAATTTTGACGGATTTGCCCAAGAAGAGTTGGAGGCGCGCGAAGCATTTTCTTATCCGCCATTTGGTCGGTTGATTGAAATTTCGGTTAAGCACAAGAATGAATCAACCTGCATGACGGCGGCTATGATCATGAATAATTTATTGAGGACTCATTTAGGAGATTTTCTCTTGGGACCTGTAGTTCCTACGGTTGCGAGGGTCAAAAATATGTACATTCAGCAGTTCTTACTCAAGTTGAATTCGAAATCGCATTCTGCATCTAAAATAAAGGCATATTTACTATCGCAAAAAGATCGTTTAATGCAAAGCGACGGAATGAATGCAGTCCATGTAGAATTCAATGTAGACCCTTATTGATTTCGCATTTTTTCGTAACTTTGCACTTATGCAAAACGAAGTTTTGGAACCAGCTGCCGTTGAGACGGATTTTCTTCCCTTAAACGGAACCGATCACATTGAATTTTTCGTAGGAAACGCCAAACAAAGCGCCTATTATTATCAGGCTGCTTGGGGATATAAATTGGTTGCTTACGCTGGGCCTGAAACAGGTGTACGCGATAGAGCCAGTTATGTTTTAGAGCAAGAGAAAATTCGCTTGGTTTTAACTACAGCTATTGATCCAAACTCTGAAATCGCTCAACATCACCTCACCCACGGTGACGGTGTTAAGTTTTTAAGCATTTGGGTTGACGATGCAACTAAAAGTTTCGAAGAAACAGTTAAGCGCGGTGCAAAGCCATACATGGAGCCCACTCGTTTTGAAGATGAGAATGGCTATGTGATTGTTTCTGGTATCCATACTTACGGTGAAACCGTTCATAAGTTTGTAGAGCGTAAAAACTACAACGGTCCATTCTTGCCAGGTTATAAAAAGCCTGCTTTTGCTATGGATGTTAAACCCGTTGGACTTAGATACGTAGACCATTGCGTTGGAAATGTTGAATTAGGCAAGATGAATGAATGGGTTCGTTTTTACGAGGATGTAATGGGCTTCAAATTGTTATTGACTTTTGATGACAAAGACATCAGCACCGAATACAGCGCTCTGATGAGTAAGGTGGTGTCTAACGGAAACGGATACATCAAATTCCCGATCAACGAGCCCGCTGAAGGAAAAAAGAAATCTCAAATAGAAGAGTATATCGAGTTTTACAAAGGTGCTGGTGTGCAACACATTGCCATCGAAGTACACAACATCATTGAAACGGTAGGAGAACTTCGCAATCGCGGAATTGAGTTTTTATACGTTCCTGAAACCTATTATGATGACGTGCTTGACCGAGTAGGTGAGATTGAAGAAAATCTTGAAGATCTGAAGCGTCAGAACATCCTCGTAGATCGAGATGAATCTGGATATCTACTACAAATCTTCACCAAACCTGTAGAAGATCGCCCCACCGTATTTTTTGAAATCATTCAAAGAAAGGGTGCAAAATCTTTCGGTAAAGGCAATTTTAAAGCCCTTTTCGAAAGCATTGAGCGCGAACAGGCGGTAAGAGGGAATCTGTAGGTTAGTACCAGGTACCATGTACCAGGTACCAGGTAGCGGGTAGCGGGTTGCGGGTGTCGGGTGCCAGGTGACGGGTGACGGGTGACGGGTGACGGGTGCCAGGTGACGGGTAGCGGTTACAGTTTACAGGACACAGGGTACCGGGCTTCAGACCACAGACCACAGACCACGGACCACGGACCATGGACTAAAGACTACAGACCACAGACCATGGACCATGGACTACAGACTACAGACTACAGACTACACCAATATCGATTGTATAAACAGAATTCCTTGGGTAACTGAGAAGACAGCCATTACTGTCAAGGCTATCCAGCGTTGAAGGGGAGTTATGTGTCGGAATAGGTAAATCCAGGCTGGGAGAAGCACGCACACGTTCCGGTAAACGGCGGTGACACTGCTGCTGCTGTATGGGAGCCACCAATACAGAAAGGTGAATATCATTAATAGGAGCCACAGCGGTTGTTGCGTGCGGATCTTGTAGAATTTAATGACGGCTAGAATTACAGCGATCCAAATGACGTAGTTTTGGAGTTCGATTGACATTTTTAAGGTGCCCCATGCATCGATTAATTCCTTGAATTTCAAGTACATCATCTCGAATGGGAGCTTCACATGGTGTCCGTATTTGCCCTGTATTAGGAATAATGCGTTCCATTTTCCGGTTGCGAAATAATCGTATGCAAACCAAGTAATGATTCCTGCTAAAGGTATCAATACGAGTTTAGAGGCGTTGGTGAGAGTTAAAACTTTATTGCGCCATTGATATAATGCATAAACGCCCAAACAAGCTATAAGAATGAATCCGATAGAGTAAGAGAGTGCGGCAAAGTAACCCATGATGCCGGACAATAAGTATTTTTGGCGTTCCAGAAAGTAAAACATCCCCAGAACGAAAAAAGCTAATAGGGACATGGGGAAAATGGCGTGAAAATAGATGTTTCCCGGTGCTATTAATAAGAGTAAAGCGCCCGCAAACGATTCATTTCTGACCCAAAAAAGGCTGCAAATCCAGAAGAAGGTACTGATGTAAATACCGGCATCTGCAAATGGAATTTGTTGGCCAGAAATTTCATGAAGAAGTCTAATGAGAGCAGGGTATAGGGGTGCCCAGCCGGCGTTTCCGCAAGACAAATTGAGATCATCAGTACAAGAATATAAGGTATGTCCATCTTTTGCAATTCCAAGATAAAGACCTGAATCCCAACGACTCCAACAAATGTCACTCCAGCCGCCCCAACAATTTCCGGCTAATGCGATGTAATGTCCAAATAAAAAATAGGAAACAATGAGCGCGAATGCGGCAATGATTTGTCTTTTGCTTAGTTCCATTGGCTCTCCACGAAATTCATCAGTGAAGATACATATTGTGGCGAGAAATCAAAGCGAACACCTGCGGCTAGGTAAATTTCTGGAATGCTCTGAGTGTAACCTAATTTCATGAAATTGGTATACCCTTGGAGGGCTTCCGCACGTGACTTTTCAACGTAGTTTTTCCAAATGCCTATGGCGCCCAATTGAGCAATGCCGTATTCAATGTAGTAGAAAGGTACTTCGAATATGTGCAATTGACGGTGCCAAGAATGATTTTTTGCAAATTCCAAATCCGTGTAGTCAACCAAACCGGTTCCAAAACGCTCTTGAATTTGGTTCCAAGAATTCAATCTTTCAGCGCGAGTGTGATTGGGATTTTCATAGATCCAGTGTTGGAAGGCATCAACGGTAGCTATCCACGGAAGGGTATTGATTACCCCTTCAATTTGTTCCATTTTGGCCCTTTGTAGGTCTTCAGATGAATCAAAATAATGTTGCCAACCTTCCATGCTCAACAATTCCATACTCATAGAAGCAAGCTCAGCTACTTCGCTAGGAGTATTTTTAAATGCATTTAAGGGCAAAGGTGCCATCAAAAAACTGTGAATGGCATGTCCGGCTTCATGAACCAAGGTTTCAACGTCTCTCAAATTGCCGGTTGCATTCATGAAAATAAAGGGCATATTGGTTTCGGCAAGAGGATAATTATATCCACCCGGAGCCTTGCCTACTCTGCTATCTAGGTCAAGCAATCCTTTTCCTTTCATAGTGGTTAAACACTGTGAAAAGAAAGGATCTAATTGGTCTAAATTCTTGATGCCTTTTTCTAAAAGGTCAGAACCGTTACTAAAAGGTTTTAAAGCGGGTCTATTGAGCGGATCAACTGAGGTATCCCAAGGTTTGAGAACCTCCAGTTTCATTTGATCTTTGCGTTTTTGAGTGACTTTTTGGGTGAGTGGAACTACATATTCTTCAATGGCCTTATGAAAATCTTTGCAATCTTGGGCTGTGTAATCGTATCTACCTAAGGCTGCAAACATGTAGTCTCGGTAATTTTCAAATCCAGCATTGATTGCCAGTTGATGTCTTTTTGCGACCATTTGGTCAAAGATATCTTCCAACTTTTCAGTATCAACGGCACGGCGTTCTTGTATTTTTCTCCATGCTTTTTCTCGAAGATCTCTATCGGGTTCAAGTAAAAAGTTGGAAGCTTTTTGAAGGGTAATTTCTTCACCGTTCCATTCAATACTCATGCTCCCTTGAACCGAGGAGTATTCTTGGGCCAAAGTGCTCAATTCAGATTGAATTTCTATGTTTTCTTCTCTGAAGATTTCGATGGCTTTTCTAACTCCGCGGAAATAAATTTGGTGAGCAGTGCTTTGAGGATTGGATTCATTTTCGAGTTCCTGAGTGAAAGAGCAATCTGCAATTTTTCGATTGAGTTGATCTTCTAGTGGAGCCAACTGTGGTTGGATTTCCTGAACAAACTGAAGATACTTCGACTCGTGATCTTTGTTTTTAGTATCGCAAGTCATGCGAATGTATCTCCAGGCCATATCTTCCGAAATATGACTTTCGAGTTCACTAGCATCTTTTAACCAATGTTCTAATTCGGTTACGCTGTTTATTGGTCTCTCTATAAGTTGATTAAAGAGTACAACGACAGATTCAGCCGAATCAATTCGGAAATTCTCAGGAATAAATGAAGCCATAGGAATTGGTATTAACTACCCATTTTACGAGGAGTTGCAGTTTTTGCTTTAACTCCTGCGGAAGTTTTTGTAGCGGTTTTAACGGCTGTCTTTGCAGCAGTTTTACTCGCATCTGGTTTGGCTTTTACTACTGGAGCATCTGAGTCACTACCTTCTGCGCCTTCAGTTTCTTCTTCATGAAGGGTAGTAAAATCTAATTTATCTTTCAATAAGTGGTACCAAGCGCACAACTTTTTCATATCGCTTGGGTATACTCTTTCGCGGTCATAATTTGGCATTATCTTCGCCATAAACGCTTTAACTTCATCGTTGTCTGCCTTGCTAGTGGGAACGATTTCACCTTTTTCTTCCAGTGCTTTTACGTTTTGAAGTACTACTGCCAATTTAACTTCGCCTTCTTCTTCAAACATGGAGATGTCAGATAGTATGCTCACGCGTTGTCTAAGGTTGGTAGAGAACTTTTTGCCATCGGCCAAAGCTTCAAGTATTAAACCAGATTTATTTTGTCCCAATATTTTGTGCAAGCCGGGCATTCCGGTTACTGAAACGATGTCTTTTAACTTCATAGAAATGCAAATTTCCACAAATAGTAGTAGATTATCAAGTACGAGAGTGTTGTTTTCGGGTATGAACTTTTTGAAATTCCCTCAGAAGCACTGCTTTTGCCATATTTTCATGGGTATCACCGCCCATTTTTTGGACGAATTTGTACTGTTTTTCGGTGAGATCAACTCTGAAAACAATCTTCATCCAGTCTGAGTTTCGTTGGGTTCTTAGGTTTTCTACGGCCAACAAAAGTTCTGGTAACAGAGAGGCTAAATCGGTGTAATTGTCCCCCGAAAAAAGAAAGCCCGCTATCCCAAAATCTTTTTCAATTTGCATCCTGATTTCCTCAAGGTATAATGGGCTACCCAACTGTAAATTTAAATCATCGGGTGGATTATTGGGGATATCTAAGGGATGTTTCACTCGCACGAATTTAATGCCTATTTTTGTTTCATGATCATTGTTACGGGTGCTTGCGGATTTATTGGCTCCGCACTTTTGGGGAAACTTCAAGAACTTGGTTACGGCGAATTGATTGCTGTAGATGATTTTAGCCACGCTTTAAAACTTCCCAACCTGGAAAACAAAAATTTAAAAGCCCGCATTGACAGGGAAGAATTTCCCGATTGGTTGGACGAACATGCTCAGAAAGTGCAATTTGTATTTCATATTGGGGCAAGAACCAGGACCAATGAATTTAATTGGGATGTGCTAAATCACTTAAACGTAGATTATTCTAAACGACTTTGGAATACATGTACCCAGTTTTCTATTCCTTTAATTTACGCCAGTTCTGCAGCCACTTATGGTAGCGGTGAATTTGGATTTGATGATAGTCCAGAGGGTAGGAGTCGTTTGAAGCCCATGAATCCTTACGGCGAGAGCAAGCAGTTGTTCGACCTTTGGGCGGAAGAAAAAGCGGCTGAAGGCCTGCATCCTCCATTTTGGGCTGGTTTTAAGTTTTTCAATGTTTTTGGTCCCAATGAATATCACAAGGGCAGAATGGCCAGTGTAGTATTTCATGCCTTCAATCAGATCAAGGAAAAAGGCGAAGTTTCCTTGTTCAAGAGCTATAGAGATGATTACCAAGATGGCGGACAACGACGAGATTTTGTTTACGTAAAAGACGTTTTGAGCGTTTTGATTCATTTTATGGAAAATAGAAAAAATTCGGGAATTTATAATTTGGGAAGCGGGGAAGCTCACACTTTTTTAGAATTGGCAACGGGTGTTTTTGAGGCGTTGAATCAAGTTCCCAATATTAAGTATGTTGAGATGCCTGAAGATATAAGAGACAATTATCAATATTTCACTGAAGCATCAATGTCAAGAGTCAGAGATGCAGGGTATACAGCTGATTTTTGGAGTTTTGACCATGCGATAAAAGATTATGTTAATGGCTATTTAGAACACCAATGCGCCGTGTATTAAGCATACTGGGTGTTTTTTTGAGAGCCATTGGATTGATTCTATTGGCTTTTGGGGTTTGGTTTAATTCAAATGAATATAGTGGCGAACCAAATTCTCAGAAAATTATTGATCAAGCACAACTAGAAATTCTGGAAGCCGATGAATTAATTTCAACGCTTAAAGACTCTTTCGGACAAGCCAAGTCGTTTATGCCTTGGTTGGATAAACTAAAAAGTAAAAATCTAGAGGCATTTTTGTTTTATCAAGGAAAGCCCATTGAGTGGACATGCCAAGATTTTCAGGTTAGTCCCCAATTGGGCAATCAGTTTGGATTTATAAATCAAAATGGGGTATATCTGGCCACCTGGAACCTTGAAATTAATAACTATACGTATGTTTTTGTTTCAAATGCATTCAAATCCAATTTTCCACAAATTCAATCTAAAACTTCCTTTGTCAATGGCATAGATGTATTTGTTTCGAACGATAAATTCTCTAAAGCCAAAGATTTAAATGTTAAGATTAAAACTCTGGGTCATTTAGGAATAGAACCACGGTCATTTGATTTTTATGTGAAAATCAATCGCGTAAATAACCCCGTTTACGGTGATTTACTAGTATTAATTGGTTGGATATTTTTAACAGCTGGGATTTATTGTTTATCTGTGTTAAAAAACAGCTTGTGGCGAAGAATTCCCATAGGTGCTCTTCTGTGGATGATCTTTGCTCTGAGTATTTCAAAAGGAATTACAGGCCAGAGTTTGTCTCAATTCCGATTGTTTTCTTCTGATGTTTTTTCACCTAATCCCATTTTTAAAAATCTAGGTGTAGCCATAATTTGGGCACTGATTGGATTATGGTTGGTCCGGAATTTAAAAGTATTTCGAAATGAACTAACCAATACTGCTCCAGTATTGATATTGTTCTTGCGGTTGACCCTGTTGATATTAGCGGGTAGTATTTTATTCTACAGCGCCGATTTGTCAGCATACATCATCCATTCTACTGAGGTAACGTTTGATTTTTCTAAACTTCTTTTAATAGATTATATTTCTGTATTGTCACTTTTACTGATAGTCATCATGGTGGCCTCTGCATTGGTGATATTGGATTTTGTCATTCATTCAGGAAAGTCTAATTGGAGTTTGTTTACATCGGTTTTCGTGCTTTCGGGTATAGTTGTTTACAAAGATCCATTCACTGGTGCATTATTACTATTGTTCTTATTGATTTGGTTGGGTCATCAAACCTGGAATAATTTAGGCTTTCCGGGATTGCGTCGATGGCTTGAAATTATCTTGCCAGCCCTCTTTATCAGTGCGGTAATTAAAGGTGAATTAATAAAAAAAGAACGATTACAGCAAGAATTACTCGCGAAAAACCTTGTAGTAAAGTACGATGATTTTGTAAATGGACTTTTACTAGATATTGAGAATTCATTCAGCACCGACCTAGCGGTATTGCATTTTATTACCGGGAATTCTGAAGTTGAAAAAGCTCAATTGGTAGAGAATTTAAGGACTCAGTATTTTTCAGAATTAAACGATCAATTTGAATTTGAGGTTTTCGATTTTAACGATTCTGGCAAGAATTTTAGAATTCAGAACTCACTTGATTTGTCTGCACTTAATTCTCTCTACAACAGTGATGGTTCACTCCAAATCACCCCTCATTTTGTTCAAATAACCGAAAGAAGACTGAGAGGAGCTTTTGTTGGGAGATTTCCTGTTTATAAAGACAGCCAATTTTCTGCACTTTATTTTACCCTTTTGACACCGAAAAGTCTTGAAAATAACGGACAATTGTCTGATCAAATAAAGCCGTCCGAAGTTGAAAAATTGAGAGACGAGAATTCATTTAGTTATGCCATTTACAACCGCGATAGACTGAGTAAAAATACTGGGTCGTTTGAATACCCTCTTCAAAGTCCCTTTGGAAGTGCAAACGGTTTTATTCAAAAAGGGAAAAACAGGCATTTTATCTTGTATGATTCTTTCAACAACCAAGTAGTGGTTACCGATACTGCAAACGGATTGTTGCATGAGTCGTTTCAATTTACCCTCTTTATTCTAGGGGGATTTTTAATCTATTTCTTTATTTACTGGGTGGTTTGGATTGAGAAGTGGGTGTTTTTGAAAGCGGGACTAGCGAATGATACCATGCCTAACAGTCATTGGTTGATTTCTAAAAAGCTCCAGCTTTATATGACTTGGCTGTTGATGTTGATATTTATCATCGTTTTGACGGTGACAGTCAATTTTTTTATATCCAAAAACACGTTGGCTCAACAGCAAGATTTATTGAGGAAAACCACCAATATTGCAACCAAGATAAGTTCTCAAATCAGTTTAGATCAACTTGAAAATAAATACGAAGTGGGTTTGGTTTATGATCTATCTGAAGCGTATGGTGCAGACATAAATGTGTTTGACAGATACGGTCAATTGATTGTTTCAACCCACAATGCATTCTTCCGTGATCGATTCAGAGGAAATTTAATGAATCCAACGGTATACAGAGATTTTAATGCAGGAAAACAAAATGCAATTTTGGCCGAAGAGAAGATTTCTGATCTCCAGTATATATCTGCATATTCGGTTATTAATGATAATGATTTGAATATTCGAGGTTTTGTAAATGTTCCTTACTATTCAAATCGAAATGACTTGTATAGCGAGATATCCAATTTTGTGGTGGCCATCATCAATTTGTTCGCTTTAATTTTTGCAGCGTCATTAATTTTAACAAATCTGGTTTCCAAGAGAATTTCTGAACCTCTATTGTTGATTGGATCAAAACTAGCTAAAACAAAATTAGGTCAACGAAATCAACCCATTCAATGGGAGGGTGAAGATGAAATTGGTCAATTAGTTGCAGAATATAATCGGATGTTGGCTCAGTTAGATGAAAGTCTAAACAAACTAGCAGCTACCGAAAGGGAAGGAGCCTGGAGAGAAATGGCTAAACAAGTTGCCCATGAAATTAAAAATCCACTGACTCCCATGCGTCTGTCATTGCAACATCTGCAATATTCAATGAACCGCGGCGATGATAATCTTAAGGAAAAAATCTCTAAAACAGCAGATTTATTGATTCGTCAAATTGATTCATTAAGCAATATGGCTGAAGAATTTAGCTCATTTGCAAAGATGCCAGAACCCAAATTAGAGCCCACAAATATTACTCAAGTGCTTGCAGATGCCATTGCATTGAATGAACGTGAAATGGGATTCAGTATTGAAGCAGATTTATGCGAATCAGAAATTGAAATCTTAGCAGATGCCCACCAATTGGTTCGAGTATTCAACAATCTGCTGAAAAATGCCATTCAAGCCATCCCCGATGACAGAAAAGGTAAAATCCAAGTGGTTCAAACTCTTTCACCCAATAATGGGAAAGTCATCATCAAAGTAAAAGATAATGGTAAAGGAATTCCTCCGGAATTATTCAATAAAATTTTCTCTCCCAATTTCAGCACCAAAAATTCTGGCATGGGCTTAGGATTGGCCATTACCCGTAAAATTGTAGAGCAATTTAGTGGATCTATAGATTTTGAAACAAAATTAGACGAGGGCACCACCTTTACTCTGGTATTTCCAACCACGGCTTCGACCTGATTAACGGCGACTTTTTAAATTCCTTTTTAAGGGACGATGAGTCTGAATTCCTCCATTCTTCCTTTGTTTTATAAATAGAAGTTGATATTGCTTCAAATCGCGGTTCACTGTGTGGTTCGGAAAATCGGTTCCAAGGGCAAACATCTTGGCAGATATCACATCCAAAGAGCCAATCTTTTCGCCATTCATTTTCCTGTTCGGTGAGGTTTGTTTTTTTCTCAATGGTAAGATACGAAATGCACTTGTTGGAATCTATAACTCCATCCATTACAATGGCTTGCGTGGGACATGCGTCAATGCAAGCAGTGCAATTCCCGCAATGATCAGTAACGGGTTGGTCGGATTCTAGGTCTATATTGACGAGTATTTCAGCTAAAAAGAAAAAACTACCAGTACCTTTTCTAAGAATTAATGAGTTCTTTCCAATCCAACCAATTCCAGCAAGTTGAGCCCATTGTCTTTCCATGATGGGTGCTGAATCCACAAAACAACGGCCTTCCACTTGAGCATGAATAGACTGGATAAAATGCAAGAGTTCGGCACATTTATCTTTAACTACATAATGATAATCTTCGCCTAAGGCATATTTAGCTATTTTAAAGGCATCTGAAGTTTGTTGTTGACGGGGGAAATAGTTGTAAGCCAGGCTGATTACCGTTTTGCAGCCAGGCTCCAATAATTGCGGATCCAAACGCATTTCTTGGTTTCTTTCCATGTAAGACATTTCCCCTTGAAAGCCCTTTGAAAGCCAACTTTGAAAAGTAGGTTCGTGCTCTGCGAGCTTTCTTGCTTTGGCAAATCCACAAGCCAGAAATCCTAATTCGTGTGCTTTTGCTTTGATTTGGGATTCTAGGTCTGATACTTTTGGCTCGTGGAACATAGAGGAGCGCTCTTAGTTTAAAATAAGGAATTGCCTTGCTTTGGAATTTTACCCAAATGAGTAAATGCTTTGTGCGTTGCTTCTCGTCCTCTTGCCGTGCGTTGCAGATATCCTTCTTGGATTAAAAAGGGTTCGTAAACTTCTTCAATAGTTCCAGAGTCCTCGCCAACGGCGGTAGCAATGGTTCCTAGTCCCACAGGTCCACCCTTGAATTTATCAATGATGGTAGTGAGTATTCGATTATCCATTTCATCCAAACCATTTGCATCAACATTTAGGGCATTGAGGGCGAATTGTGATATATCCAAATCAATGGTTCCATCACCCTTAATCTGAGCAAAGTCACGGGTTCTTCTTAAAAGTGCATTGGCAATACGCGGAGTACCTCTGCTTCTGCGGGCAATTTCATAAGATGCTTCTTCGTGAATAGGTGTTTGTAAGATATTCGAACTACGGGTAACAATTTGTGTCAAGACCTCAGCAGTATAATACTGCAAGCGGCAATTGATACCAAATCGAGCCCTCAAAGGAGAAGTCAATAAACCACTTCGTGTGGTTGCACCTATCAATGTAAAAGGAGCCAATTCTATTTGTACACTTCTTGCGTTTGGCCCTGTATCAATCATGATATCAATTCGGTAATCTTCCATTGCCGAGTAAAGGTATTCCTCAACCACAGGACTTAAACGGTGAATTTCATCAATGAAAAGAACATCGCCTTTTTGCAAATTCGTGAGCAGACCTGCGAGATCACCGGGCTTTTCCAATACTGGGCCGCTAGTGATTTTCATGGAGCTCCCCATTTCATTGGCAACAATGTGCGAAAGGGTGGTTTTACCAAGTCCCGGAGGTCCGTGAAGTAAAATATGATCTAAGGCTTCACCTCTTAACTTGGCCGCTTGTACAAAGATTTTTAAATTCTCTAAAATCCCTTCTTGACCCGTGAAATCATCAAACTCAGATGGGCGCAAAACCTTTTCAATGTCGTTGTCGGACTTGCTCAGATGGTCTTTGTTGGGATTTAAATTCGGGTTCATCGTATCAACTTACGTAGTTTTTGTTCCACTTGAGGGTTAACACCGTATAACGGCGGACGAACGGTTGTTTCGCACAGCCCCATTTCGTTCAGCATGACTTTTATTCCGCCGGGACTTCCATCGGCAAAAATTTCAACGGCTGCTTCTAACAAGGGATAGTGCATATAACGTGCGGCCACTAAATTGCCGTTCAAGGCAGTTTGAACCATACCTGAAAATTCTTTTGGGAACGCGTGATTTATTACTGATATCACTCCTTGAGCGCCGGCAGCAATTAGAGGAAAAGTCAATGCATCATCACCACTAATGACCATGAAATCAGAGGTTTTACAAGCAATGATTTTCATGATTTGCTCCATATTACCAGAGGCTTCTTTCGTAGCAACAATATTTGGATGCAATCCAAGTCTCAATTGGGTGTCTGCCGTCATGTTCGATCCTGTTCTACCCGGAACGTTATAGATGATGATGGGCAATGGACTATCGTCTGCTAAAGTTTTATAATGTCTGTAAATACCCTCCTGGTTGGGTTTGTTGTAGTAGGGGCTCACCGATAAAATGGCACAAAATCCGTTCAAGTCAGTGTTTTGAAATTCATCGTGTACTCTCGCGGTATCATTTCCACCTATGCCTAAAACTAAGGGTAATCTGCCTGCATTGGCAGACTTGATGCAATCAATAACTTGACGTTTTTCGTCTTTGCTTAAAGTGGCACTTTCTCCGGTGGTTCCAAGTACTACAAAATAATTGGTGCCGTTTTCTATTTGGTGATTAACAATGGCTTCAAGTGCATTAAAATCAATGCTATAATCAGATTTAAATGGGGTGATTAAGGCTGTGCCGGTACCTATTAATTCTTTCATGGGTGTTATGTTAAATGAGAAAAGAATTCTCGAATTTGTTTTAAATATTCATTGAGGTTATCAGGAGTGCTTTTCAGCAAAATAGAATAATCGTTCTTGTAAATGGTCTGATATGGGGTAATCTTGAAATAGGCCTTGCTGAGTTTGCCTAAAGCAAGTTCATGATATCCAGGCACTGAATTCAGATTGATAAACAACTCCGATGGCAAAGATGCTGCCATTAGGGCTTTTTCTGATTTTGGATATCCGTACCCAGAAAAGTCCTTTAAAATCAGGTGGATTTCGTCTGCAGGTGTTCCTTCAGCCACTGTTTTTGGGTCTTTCGTGGGATATAAAAAAACCAAGGTGCTTTCAATTCCGAGGCTCTTTAAATAGGCTTTAAAATTCAAAATTTCCGTTTGATTTCTTTGCCATAAATGCAAGCCCAAAAAGATAACTGCTCGTTTAACATCCTTAAAAGATGACAACGGTTTGGGTTTACTCGCGTTCTTAGTCTTTAATTTCAATAAAGACAATTTAAGGGAACTCAATTTTACCTCGTTTTGTTGCATTTTTTAATTCTCTACTTTAGTCGCCTCTAGTTCTTGATATTTTGATTGTTGCCTCAATTTAGTTAATGGATGAGTCAATCATTTTAATCAATTCATCTTCCGAAATCAAAGGTACACCCAATTTTTCAGCTTTTTCGAGTTTCGAGGGACCAATGCCCGATCCTGCAATCAAATAATCTGTTTTGGAAGTTACCCCCGAAGCCATTTTTCCGCCATGACTTTCAACCATTTCTTTGAGTTCGTCACGGGAGTATTTTTCGAATACGCCAGAAATCACAAAAGATTTTCCGTTCAAAGAATGTCCCTTTTTTTCTGCAATTACCGCCTCAAAAATGAGTCCAGCATTTTTCAATTTTTGAACTTCAGCAATATGGTCTGTTTGTCTGAAATAAGCATAAACGGTTTCTGCTATTCGTTGTCCAATTTCATCAACGGCTATCAATTCCTCTACCGATGCTTGAGCCAAATTGTCAATATTCACAAAAGCTTGAGTCAGTTTTTTAGCAACGGTTTCTCCTACATACCTGATGCCCATCCCAAACAATACCCTTTCAAAAGGTTGTATTTTGCTATTTTCAATGCCTTCTACAATGTTTCGAGCACTTTTTTCACCCATTCGTTCTAGGTTTAGCAAATTTTCCATGGTCAATCTGTAAAAATCAGAAGGCTTGCGAACCAAGTTGTTGCGATAAAGTGTTTCGCACAGTTCGCTTCCTACCGATTGAATATCCATGGCCTTTCGACCTATGAAATGTTCCAATTTACCAACCACCTGAGGTGGACAATGGTCTTCATTTGGGCAGTAATGTTGTGCTTCGCTCTCTTGTCTTGTGAGTTCACTTCCGCATTCAGGGCAATGAGTGATATACGCTTGAGGTGGAATGTCTTTTGGTCTCAAAGCCAAATCAACACCCACAATTTTAGGAATGATTTCGCCCCCTTTTTCTACAAAAACAGTATCTCCAACACGAATATCCAATCGAGACATTTCATTAGCATTGTGCAAGGAAGCTCGTTTCACGGTGGTTCCCAAAAGTTGAACAGGCTGAAGCTCGGCAACAGGTGTGATAGCACCGGTTCTGCCAACCTGATAGGTGATTCCGAGCAGTTTGGTACTCGCAGTCTCCGTTTGAAACTTGTAAGCTATTGCCCAACGCGGAGTTTTTGCTGTGAAGCCCAATTCTTCCTGCAATCTTTTTGAATTGACCTTAATTACAACACCATCGGTATCGAACGACAAATCATGTCTTTTATTGTCCCATTCATGCAGAAAATCAACGACTTGATCTATTCCTATACAGGTTTTTGAAGTTCCTGGCACTGGAAGTCCCCAAGAACCAGCAGCCTCAATGCTATCTGAATGTGCTGAAAAGGTATTTTGATCTTCGTAAAGTTGATACAAAAAGATATCGAGAGGGCGTTTCGCTACTTCATTAGAATCTTTGATTTTTAGGGATCCAGAGGCCACGTTTCGCGGATTGGCATACGTGGGTTCTCCTGCTTGGATTCGCTGTTCATTGAGTCGTTCAAAGCCTTTTTTGTGCATAAAAATTTCACCGCGCACTTCAAAACTTGGCAGAAAATTCCCTTTAAGCTTTTTAGGGATGTTTCTGATGGTTTTTACGTTTTCGGTAACAATATCACCCTGAATTCCATCACCCCTGGTTACCGCTTTCACGAGTTCTCCATTTTCATAGAACACGGAAATAGCCAAGCCGTCAATTTTAAGTTCGCAAACGTATTCAATCTCATTTAAACCTGTTGAATTTCTTACCCTCTCGTCAAATTCTCTCAACTCATCTTCGTTGTAGGTATTTCCCAACGAGAGCATGGCTCGTTTGTGTTTTTCGGTTATAAACCCATCAATGGTTTGTCCACCAACTTTCTGTGTGGGAGAATCAGCCAATTTGAACTCAGGGAATTGATTTTCAAGGTATTCCAGTTCTTTCAGTAGTTGGTCAAACTCAAAATCTGAGATGCTGGGCTCAGCCAACACGTAATAACGGTAGTTGTGCAATTGCAGCTCATTTGACAGATTTTCAATGCGTTGTTTCGCTTCAGACAGATTCATTTTATGGATTCGAAACTAATCGATTTTATGCACAATTTAAGTCCTTTTGATTCACAATTTATGGATATCTCAACAGATTTTCAGTTCTTCGAATCATGGACGCTAAAATCATCGCACCCAATCGTGTTGTCAGTTTGGCATACGAACTTATGCTAAGCAACGGAGAGTTGGCTGACTCAGCCACTGCCGAGCACCCTTTGTTATTTATTCACGGTATCGGACAAACCCTCCCAGCTTTTGACGACCAATTGAACGGACTTAGCGTTGGTGCTGAGTTTTCATTTACATTGAGTGCTGAAGACGGTTATGGCGTTTCAGATCCTAATTATTTATTGGAACTCCCAAAGTCTATTTTTGCGGGTCCAGACGTTCCCGAAGATCTTCTTCAAATTGGCGCGGTACTTCCTATGCAAGACCAAGAGGGCAATCCATTAGACGGTAAAGTTGTTGAAATTGGCGATGAAACTGTTAAGATGGATTTTAATCATCCCCTAGCGGGGGAAGCTTTGAGCTTCTCAGGTGTCGTAATTGATGTACGCGAAGCCACCGAAGAAGAACTTGATCACGGTCACGTTCACGGTCCCGGCGGGCATCATCATTAATTACCGGGTGCCGGGAACCAGGTGTCGGGTGCCGGGTGTCCGGTGCCGGGTACCAGGTACCAGGTACCGAGTACGTCATTTTGTTGATTAATGCTCAAATCTACTTTTCATATTGCAAAAATGGATTGCCCCTCGGAAGAGCAATTGATTCGAATGTCTCTCGAGGGCACTCCTTGCATTCTGAAGTTGGATTTTGATATCGCCAATAGGAGGCTTGCAGTCTTTCATGATTGTCAAGAAATTAATGATGTCACTCAAAAGTTGATGAGTCTTAGTCTTGGCGCCACTTTGATTCAATCGGAAGTTATTGTAGCTTCTGATATCCCAAGAGATGATTCTACCAATTCTCAAAAAGATAGAAATCTTTTGATTAAGGTTTTGATTATCAATGCCTCTTTTTTTCTGATTGAATCTATTTGGGGATGGATTTCTAATTCTATGGGATTAATTTCTGATGGATTGGATATGTTAGCTGACGCATTGGTGTATTCATTGGCTCTTTCTGCGGTTGGAAAAGTAGCCTCATTCAAGAAAAAGGTTTCAAGATGGGCGGGTGGCTTGCAGCTGGTTTTAGCCATTTTGGGGTTGTTTGAAGTTCTCCGAAGGGCATTTTATCATGATGATTTACCTGAGTTTCAATGGATGATTTTGGTTTCCAGTTTTGCACTAATGGGTAATTTAGCTTCACTTTATTTGCTTCGAAAGAGTCAAAATTCAGAAGCTCACATCAAGGCGTCTTTGATTTTTACTTCAAACGATGTTTTGGCAAATCTAGGGGTCATTTTGGCCGGTATTTTAGTTTTACTTACAGAGTCATTATTGCCCGATTTAATTATAGGTTTCATCGTTTTTGGAATGGTTCTCAGAGGGGCGTTTCAAATTTTGAAGTTATAATCGTAACTTTAAATCCGATGAATCTTTCTGTACCAAATACCAAACGGGTAATTTATTTTGATGGTATTTGCAACCTGTGCAATTTCTGGATTCGATGGGTTCGCCGATTTGACAAAAACAAAGTTTTCCAATTTCAGTCTCTTCAATTGGCCAATCAAGAAGGAATTCTGCAGGGTGAAGTTTTGGAAATGGACTCTGTTGTTTATTCAATAGACGGAAAACTTCACTTTGAATCGGATGCGATTTTAAGAATCATCTATGACTTGGGAGGCAAATTCCGATTTTTATATTTTTTCTTGAGATTATTCCCTCGCTTTTTAAGACAAGCAACATACAAATTCATTGCTCGTAATAGATATCGATTTTTCGGGACGTGTGAGTTGGATGGTACCAGGTAGTGGGTAGCGGGTACCAGGTACCAGGTACCAGGTACCAGGTTTCGGGTTTCGGGTAGCGGGTAGCGGGTCACTCGTCTTTAGTCGCTTGCCCTTGACACTAGCCTACATACAACATACTACATACCACGGACTACGGACTACAGACTACAGACTACAGACTACAGACTACGGACTACAGACTAC
>CAYPBJ010000020.1:0-19575 GCA_964408945.1 uncultured Rhizobium sp.
TCCGCCAACCTCACATTCAACATCCAAACATGCGGCATTTCGGGGAATTCGTATAATTGAATGCAGCAGTTTTCCGACTTTAAATGGGTGTATAGCGTTTGAGCGTCGCTGTAAAATATGTCGCGGCTGCCAATGAATACCTTGATGGGCGGCAAATAGCTTAGGTCAGATTGCGATTGAAGCCAGGGCAGCGGACACATGAACGGGTGGGTGACCGTGTCGCTTCCGGAGTAGGCCGTGGCGGCGAGCTTTAAGGTTGGCAAGGATAAAATGGGGTCAGAAATGGAATCTGTTATTATTCGTTTGTTCGACATGCTGGCGTCCAACCAAGGAGAAAGAAGAATCAATCCTGCCAATTGGCGGCCTTTGACCATGATCGCTGAAGAGAGTGCCAGTCCTCCGCCTGCAGAATCGCCCATGATGATGATTTCTGCCTCCGGATAGGTGTCGTAGATCCATAGCATCAGATATTTCATGTAGACTTCTACCTGACGTTGAGTGAAGTCGGGTGCTAGCGGATAATCGGGCACGATGACGCGGTTGCCGCTGAGGTCAATGTATTGCTCAATGAATTCCCAATGCATGGGCAGAAGATTGGCCACATATCCACCGCCGTGCAGGTAAATGACGGTTTTTCGGGATGGTTTGGCCGACTTGGGTTCCAGCACCCAGAGTTTTCTGTTTTGCAAAGTGGTGTCGTTCAGTTGGTACTTGAGTTTGAAATGCAACATGGGCGAAACGGCTCGCTCTGGGGCCATTTGCTTCTTGAGGATTTTCTCAAAGAGGAGATCAACGCGCGATTTTTCGGCGAGGTCAATCATGAGATTGGAGGCTAAGCTGGTTTTTTGGGGCGCAACAAAATGCAAAGTACAGGTGTCTTGGGTTGATTCTGCTGCGGCAATGGGTTGCTGCGATTGGCAGGAGAGGAGATATCCCCCGAGAAATAAAAACCAAGCCCAATAAAACTTCATGGTGCAAAGGTCCTCAGAAAATCAATCATTTGCAGGTAAATCAGACGCATTGTGCCAAATCTTCGATGATTAAGCGTAATTTTGCGGCATGAACGCAGAGCATCTGAAAGATATAAAAAGCCGTGTGCAGGCTTTGAGGGGGTATCTTTGACTTGGATAGAAAATTAGCTGAAATAGCAGACGAAGAAGAACAAACCCTGGATCCATCGTTTTGGGACGATCCAAAGAGGGCAGAAGCCCATTTGAAGAAAATCAAGGACAAAAAAATCTGGACGGAAGCCTTCGCAAAAGTGAACGGCGCCCTCGAAGATTTGACGGTATTGCACGAGTTTCAAGAAATAGGAGAAGCCAAGCCCGAAGAGGTTGATGCTCAGTACAAAGAGGTTCAAGACGCACTTGAAGATTTAGAATTCAAGAACATGCTGCAGTCTGAAGAAGACGCCTTGAGCTGTGTATTGGAAATCAATGCCGGTGCTGGTGGTACGGAAAGCTGCGACTGGGCCGAAATACTGTCTCGTATGTACATGATGTGGGCCGAGAAAAACGATTTCAAGGTTACTGAATTGGATAGGCAAGACGGCGACGTTGCCGGAATAAAATCGTTATCGCTCGAAATCACCGGGAGTTTTGCTTTTGGATACCTCAAAGGTGAAAACGGGGTTCACCGAATGGTGAGAATTTCGCCGTTCGACTCAAGCGCTCGCCGACATACATCGTTCGCATCGGTTTATGTGTATCCTTTGGTGGATGATTCGATTGAAATTGACATCAAAGCTGCCGATATTGACTTCCACACCTCGCGAAGCGGTGGTGCGGGTGGACAGAACGTGAACAAGGTGGAAACCAAGGTGCAGTTGACGCACATTCCAACCGGAATTGTGGTAATCTGTCAAGTAGAACGTTCTCAGTTGGCCAACCGCGAACGCGCCATGCAAATGATGAAATCGAGGTTGTACGAAATGGAAATTCAGAAGCGAAATGCCGCCCGACAAGAGATTGAAGCCGGTAAAATGAAAATTGAGTGGGGTTCACAAATCCGCAACTACGTTTTTCATCCTTACAAGCTCATCAAAGACGTGCGCACCGATGTTGAAACCAGCAATGTGAATAACGTGATGGACGGCGACTTGTGGCCATTCATCAAAGCCTTCTTGCTTCAAGCAAAAAAATAAAGAATTAACTCAAAGCCTTTTTGTAGGTTTCCAAACAACGCAATCTCGCGGCGGCATGGTCTACCATGGGTTTAGGATATTTAGGGGTGCCAAATTCTGGCACCCATTTTTTTACGTATAAAAACTGAGGGTCAAACTTTTCAAGCTGAGAAGTGGGATTGAACACCCTGAAATAAGGCGCTGCATCCACTCCGCTTCCTGCCGCCCATTGCCAACCGCCGTTGTTGCTCGCGAGTTCAAAGTCGAGCAGTTTTTGAGCAAAATAGGCTTCGCCCCAGCGCCAGTCAATCAACAAGTGCTTGGTCAAGAAGCTGGCCACCACCATTCTCACTCGGTTGTGCATGAATCCGGTCGCATTCAACTCCCTCATTCCGGCATCTACCAGAGGATAACCCGTGGTTCCGTTTTTCCAATGTTCAAATTGTTGAACGTCGTTGATCCACTCAATTTGATCGTATTGCGGCTTAAAAGATTGGTTCACCACACGCGGAAAATGCCACAAAATCTGCATGTAAAACTCTCTCCAAATCAATTCGTTGATCCATTTTTCGCTCAAGTTTTTTCCTTTTTCGAACTTTTCTCTTACCGAAATCGTTCCAAACCGAAAGTGCACCGACAGCCTCGTCGTTCCCAATACCGAGGGAATGTCTCTCTGTTCTTCGTATTTCCTGATTCGACCTTGTTCTACCGCTGCCGGCGGAAACTCCATTCCGCTGCTAGCAAATCCCATCGATTCCAACGACGGAATATTTGAAGATTCGAACTTCAATAGATGGTTGAGGTGGTTTTCTGAGGGATATTGAATTACAGGGTGTTGAGACAGCCTGAGTTTCCATTTTTTCATGTAGGGCGTAAACACCGTGTACGGCAAGCCGTCGTCTTTGACCACTTCGTTTTGTTCAAAAATTACTTGGTCTTTGAAACTCTGGTAACTCTTGTTCTGATCTTTACACAGTTGTTCAATGTGGTTGTCCCTCTCAATGGCTTGAGGTTCGTAATCGCGATTGACAAACAAACCACGAGCAAGAGGCTCGCTCAGTAGTTGTTTCCAAACATCTCTTGACGGTCCGTAGTGGACTTCCAAGTTGCCGTTCAGTTCGAGTTTGAGAGAGGTAATCTGTTGATGAATGAATTCCACTCGGGAATCAACGGGTTTTTCCAATAAATCAAGGATGTCTCTATCAAAAACAAAAACGCATTTCACAGCATAACCCGAGTTCAAGGCTTGATACAAGCCGTGATTGTCTTGCACCCGCAGATCTCTGCGAAACCAAAAGTACACAAACTCACTCATTTCACTAAACTGTCAATGGCGGACTGAACTTCGGGAAATTCAAATTTGAAGCCGTTTTGCAGCAATTTTTCACAAGACACTCGTTGAGATGTCAGCGGCAAAATGCTTCTATCACCCAAAATGATTTTCAAAAAGAAAGCCGGAACCGTGGGTGTAAACTTGAGGAATTTGCCTTTCAACAATGATTTCGCAAATTCACCTTGAGTGCAAACCCCGGGTGAAACGGCGTTGTAGGTCCCTGCAGGAACTGAACCTTCGGCCAATGCGCGGTAAATTTGAATCAGATCTTTGTAATGAATCCAACTCCATACATTGTCGCCGCTTCCGGTAACGGGAACCACACCCAACTTATGGGTTTTTGCTGCCACTGGAAAAATACCGGCACTGGTTTCGAGTACAAGTCCCACGCGAACCACACTCACATCGATGCCTAAGGCCGCGGCCTGCTGGGCTTCGAATTCCCAGTCTTTGCAGACTTTCTGCAAAAAACCATCCCCGGAGGGAGAATCCTCAGAAAAAACTGCGCCGGGATCGGGATAATAACCAATGGCCGAGGTGCTGATGAAATGTTTTACGCGCCCTGGATTTTTTTTCAGCCCTTCTACCAAAAGGCGAGTGCCCAGAATTCGGGTGTCGTATATGGACTGTTTATGGGCTTTTGTCCACGGTTTGGCGATGCTGCTGCCGGCCAAATGGATCACACAATCAATGGTATCGAAAAGATTTTCAGGTAAATAATGATTTTTTATGCTCCATGTTAAATCTTTTTTAACATTAGAATTGTTATCATCATGTACCAACTGAAAAACAGTGTGATTGTTTTGTAGCAAAAGAGCTTTCAAATGCTTTCCCACTGTACCTGAGCTACCTGTAATTAGAATATTCATAAGAATGACTGAGAATACAACAAATGAAATCAAAAAAAGTCGTGGGCTCAAAAAGTCTAAGAAGGATTTCCGCGATAAATATTTCATAAAAGATGTAGAAAACATCACCGGTATCAAGGCATTCACCATTCGTGTGTGGGAACAGCGATACGGAATGCTCGTTCCGAAAAGAACTGATACCAACATCAGATATTACGAAGAAGAGGACTTAAAATACATGATGAATGTAGCCCTATTGAATGTCAATGGGTACAAAATCAGTAAAATAGCGGAAATGTCGAGAGACGAAGTTCAAAGAAGAACGCTCAACATTTCTGAAAACGCTTCAACCCATCAAAATCAGATTTCGGCCATGACCAATGCCATGATCCAGTTTGATGAAAAAGAATTCAATAAAATTTTATCCATCAGCTTCTTAAAGTTGGGGGTTATTGAAACCACCGGACATATCATCTTTCCATTCTTGCAACACGTAGGTATTTTATGGCTCAGCGGATCCATCAACGTAGCCCACGAACACTTCATTACCAATTTGATTAAGCAGCGCATGTATGTGGCTGTAGATCAAGTGACAACGCCTAAGTTGCCCAATGCGAAGAAATTCATATTGTTCCTTCCCAACGGCGAAAATCACGAGCTCAGTTTATTGTTCGCCAGTTACATCTTGAAAACCCGCGGACACGAGGTAATTTACATAGGTTCATCGACTCCCATTGACGACTTAAACCAATTATTCAAGGTTCACCAACCCGATGTTTTGTTCTGTGCCATCACCAATGCAAACAGCAACATTCCAGTTCAGGTGTACGTTAATACGCTGTCACGCAATTGGCCCAATACCACCATCTGTTTTACCGGAAATCAAATTGTAAGACGCCGCGACCTTAAAGTGGGCAGCAATTGCAGAATCATTGGAAGTCCTGACGACTTCTTTACGTTTCTAGATCAGTTGAAATAATTACTTCAGGCAGGAGTTCCACACCGTTCACCAAATGCTCGGCGTACAGCGGACTCAACAAGCTGACCAAGCTGCTGCCTTTTGATCCCAATCCATTGTAAATGTACATTCCTTTTTGTGAGGGATGTTCGCCCATAAAAGGCCTGTGAGTATTGATTGTGGGACGTGGAGCCCGTTTGTGATCAATCACTTCAAGCGTGTAAGTTTCAGGAATCCATTCTCGGAAAATGGACATCAATTCGTTCAAGTCTTTTTCATCGGGTTCAGTAGATAGAGACCCACTGTGAAAAGTACTTCCGCCTATCCAAAGGTCATTCCCCAACGGAACCAACCACTCTTTTCGTTTCAAAATGTAACGACTGGGCAATCCCACAATTCTGAATTTGATCAAATCTCCTCCGGTTACCGTGAGCGGCAAATACGAAAACCAAGGATTTTCTAGCATCTTGACGCCTTCTGCAAAAACGATCTTGTTATATTTTCTGTTTCCCGAAGGACTTTTCCAAATTATTTCGTTAGAATCAAAGATTAAATCGTTGTAATTTAATATGTTGGAGTGTATCAATACTCCTTTTGAATGAAGATAACTACCGGCCTTTTCCAAGAACACAGAAACATCCAACTTGCCGCTTAAATGGCAAATGGCTGCTCCAAACGGAAGAGGTATTCCATATTCTGAGGTTTCCGCAGGTTCAACCGGCGTAAGGTGCTGCGTGAATCCGTTTTGGCGCGATCTCTTGGTCCAATTCTTGGTATGCGCTTCGTTCTTGTGAACCTGTAAGGTCTCAATGCGATGAATGAACTTTTCATCCTCCGAAACTCCAAAAAGGCTTTGCCATTCTTCGTAGTATTCAAACACCGATGGGTAGATAGCATCGCAATGCCAGGCTTTTTGAACGTTTCTAGGAACCATGGGATTCATCATCCCTGCGGCAACTCGACTCGAAGAAAGTGGGTTATAGGCATCAATGATTTCAACAGAACTGCCTCGTTTATGGAGCTCTAGCGCCAGCGAAGTGCCCGATATGCCTGCACCTACAATTAGAAATTCAGCGTGTACCTCCAAAATTTTCTCTTTATTTGCAAAGATAACGACTTGCCCTATGTTCAAACGAAAGATCCTATTTCTGATTGCTTTGAGTTTTTCTCTCGGGGGACGTGCTCAAATCCTCAAAAACATCGACAATGCCATTCAGCCTTGGCCCGATTGGAACAAAGCGCAATTTTATTTCTTGCCTTCGGTGGCCAGCGTTTTCAGTCAAATTGACGGCGATGGTGCCAGTGGATACAACAAATTTGGTTACCAATTGGCCCTTAACACCGGTTATGCCTTGAATTCCAATCAAGCCGTTGAACTGAGTTTTGGCCTCTCTGAAAGAGGGTCACAACAAGGTATTGATCCCATCAATTCCTCTTTCAACGTGTTTCATATTCGCTACCGCTATTTTGAAACGGGTTTGCTTTTCCAGCAACGTTGGAAAAAGTTTCTCATAAACGGTGGACTAAGAACCACCTATTTGCTATCGGCCGAAGAAGAACTTGGCAGTGCTCCCGCGCTTCAAGATCACCTTAAAACCTTCGGAATCATGAGCGAATTGGGCATCAGAGCCAGAGTTCATGAAAATTGGGCTTTGCAACTGACTACCAATTACGGACTCATGTCGCTGGCAAAAAATGAAATCATGATTCCCAATCCTATTTTCAGAACCTCCGGTCAGTTCTTGAACTGCATGAGCATCGGCGCCATTTATTTAATCAATCAACCCTAAATGAAAGTTAAATTTCTCTCACTGGTTTTGTTTTTCTCTTTCTGGGGATGGGGATGCGAGCAGCCTGCCAGCTTGCAAATGAATCGGGAATGGGCGATAAAACAAGTTCTAGCTAACCAGGTCAATGAATGGAACCGCGGAAGCGTTGACGGATTCATGAAAGGTTATTGGAACAGCGATTCGCTTCAATTCATCACACCCAACGGCGTGAAAAAAGGGTACAACACCGTGTTGAAATCCTACAAAAAGAATTATCCCACCTCCCTCGAAATGGGGACTTTGCATTTTGAAATTTTGCACGTCAAATCCCTCAGCGATGACCATTCATCGGCCCAAGTTTTGGGCAAATGGCACGTGACAGAAAATCCAAAACCGGGCAGCGGTTACTTTTCATTGATATTCCGATTCTTCGAAGATGGGCCAAAGATTATCATCGATCATACGTACTAATTTATTGCCATACTTGCTCGTTTTGCAAGTCATCATTCATGCACCATTCATGAATGTTCCCGCTTCCGGACACCATGTTTGGAGGCAATGCAACACCTTAGCCGTTGCCAAAAATTACCATGAAATAGATCAGAATATTTTATACCCAAGAATCGATAAAACCTTTGGAACCAACGGAATTACAGGTCCGCAATTCACTTCTTACGATTACACGCTTTCGGTGTTGTATCGCATGTTTGGTTTTTCAGAATTTACCCATCGCTACTTCAGCCTCATACTTTCATTGTTGGCCATCTGGGGCATGTTCAAGGTCGCCCAAATCTATTTCAAAGACCTTTTTCTCGCCAATCTCACTGCGCTATCGCTCATAGGCATACCCGAATTTTACTATTACAGCATCAATGCCGTTCCCGATTTACTCGCATTGGCCGCGATGCTCTGGGCTTGGCATTGCTTCTACCAATTTTTAGAAAAACCCACCTTTTCGAATGCCCTTTTTTGCGGACTTTTGCTTGGTTTGGCGGGCATGACCAAGCTCATGTTCTTGGTTCCCGGTTTCGTTTTTCTCGGAGAAATCATCCGCAGAAAGGTGAAATCCTTGAATCTGTGGCTGGGAATTGTGCTGATCGCCGGACTCTCCATCATACCCAGTTACGGTTGGTATCAATGGGCCAAGTACCTCACTTCCATCAACGGCATCCACGAATTCGTGCATCAAATCCGATTCTTGCCCACCATAAACGAAGCTTTCTCAGCATTTCTCCAAAATATATTTTCCGATACCGTTGAAACCTGGGTGGGTTATCCGCTGCTGATTTTTGTTTTCGGGGGACTTTTTATCGCCTTCCGAACCCGTGATCTTCGAGTGTATTTATCCATCCTTGCAGCCATTTTGTACTACGCAGTGATGCAGCATCAACTGCAAGTGCACGGGTACTATATGTTGGTTTTTGTGCCTTTCATTGCTCTTTCCGTGGGATATTTTTTCAAAACAACCCCGCGATATTTCTGGGTTGCACTTATACTGGTGTGTTTATCCCCAATTTGGTCTGTGGCCCGCATGTCTCACAACTACGGAAGTCGGGTTCCTGCGGAGTTCCTTTCTCAAAACAACCGCATCCAATTCCAGCAGTGGTCAAAAGAGAAGAAACACTGGATTGTGGGTCCGGATGAAACGGGATGTGTGTATTTCTATTATTTACAGGCCAAGGGTTATCCGTGGGATGCACCCACCACCGATTCACTGACGCTTTCTCGATTTTCAGAATGGATATTTAAAGAGGGCGATGATTTGGGGTTGATCACTGACCGTATGGACCTTTTGGAAGAAATTTCGAAGAAATTAAACGTAAAATACACGGTACTTCACAGACAGGGGAGCTTCCATTGGGTAGATTTCCAAGAAATTTCTAAATAAAGTTTTGAAATTATTGGAATAAATGCTATTTTTGCGCTCCAATTTTTACGAAAATTCATCATGAACTCGATTGTAAATAGCATCACACAAGAACAATTAAGAACCGATCTTCCTGATTTTAAGGCCGGTGATCGCGTAACCGTTCACTACAAGATTAAAGAAGGAAATAAGGAGCGTATTCAGCAGTTCCAAGGCGATGTTATTCAGCGTCGTAACGGCGGTATCAACGAAATGTTTACCGTTCGTAAAATATCAAACGGCGTGGGTGTTGAGAGAATTTTCCCTTTGCACAGTCCTTACATCGATAAAATCGAAGTAAATCGCCGCGGTAAAGTACGTCGTGCACGTATATTCTACCTACGTGAGCAAATTGGTAAAGCAGCTCGTATTAAAGAGCGTCGTATCTGATCAATTTATTTTTAGTATAAAAGAAAAGGCCACCCTCAAAGTGGTCTTTTTTTTTGCTTCTGCAGGCAACCTTTTGCCTTAATTCGCATTATACCCTCAAATGCGCGAAGTCCTACAATCAGAAATTATTCGTTGTCAGTCCAAGGATTCCAAATTGGTCGGACAAATCTTTTTGCGGTTGCACCCTTCGCTCATCAGTTTATGTTACCGCTATTTGGGCTCTTTCAGCGACGCTGAAGATGTAGTTATGGTCTCCTGGATGAAAGTCCTCGAGCGACTCCCCGAGTTCCATTATGAGCACCCCTTGAGCTTTTATGCGTGGATCAAGAAAATCTGCATCAATGAATCTTTGGGAGTATTGCGAAAACGAAATAATTTTCACCTTATTTCACTCAATGAGCTACCCGAAGAATCAGAACCCCACCACGAGGAGTTCTCCAATGTAGATACTCAAACACTTCTTTCATTGGTCGCTAAACTTCCCGAAGGATATCGAACCGTATTCAATTTATTTGCCTTGGAAGGATATTCACACGCTGAAATTGCTCATCTCCTCCAAATTTCCGAATCCACCAGCAAATCTCAATACCGCAAGGCCCGATTGAGCCTCACTCAATCTTATCAGTCCATCCAAAAAATCAACAACCATGAATCCTCAAAAGGAATTTAATCGTCTTGAAGCCCTCGAAGAATACCCGCTTGGCTACCAACCCGCGGTTGACACGCAAAAACAGCTAATCATTCAATCAGTCAAAGGCAAAAGTTCCAAGCTCAAGTTCATAGCCATCGCATCAGCCGTTGCGGCATCTATCGCAATTTTCATTTTTTCGGGGGGCGGGTACCGGGTTTCGGGTGACGGGAGTAGGGACGCTGGTAGTGGGTATCAGGAAGCTGGTAGTGGGTATCAGGACGCTGGTAGGGGGTATCAGGACGCTGGTAGTGGGTATGTGGACTCTGGTAGTGGGAACCGGGTGGCGGGGAGCGGGGGGCGGGAGCCGGGTTTTGATTCGACTGTGAAATTAGAAGATTCTAATGCAGTAGCTATGATTGAAATGCCCGCAATTGATTCTCAGCGAGTGCTGTATAAAGACACAACCAAGTTTTTTGCTGCGAAGCAGCGATTTAAAGTGTTTGAATTTAATCGTCCGCCGGAGGCGGTAAAACATCCCCAAGTAGAAAAAAAGAAAATTGAATTTTTTGTTTTCGATCAGGGCAATTTTAAAATTATACAAAGACCCAATCAATATTATCACAATCAAACTTACCATAAATGAAACGCAATTATTTTATCGCATTTTTAGGATGTATTATCGCAAATATTGGATTTTCTCAATCTTTAAACTATGAGGCACTCAAAGGGAAAGCCAGTTGGGGAATTAAGGGAACCGACAGAGTGGTCTTTGAATCGCATTCACTTCGTCAAATTGCCCGATACGATTCGTTTATTCCAGTGGTTTCGCATTGGTTGAACGATATGAAGGCAAGCCATTTGGATTTCGAGAATTTACCTACCCCGTTGAATATGCATTACTCCGTGTTTTCCGACGGGAAGCGGAAGTTGACCGTTGAAAATCCGGAATACACAACCCAAAATTTTGATATCGAAAAAGAAGCTGAAATGAATAAAGACAGTCTTCCGTCTAATGTGATTCACTTTTACGATGTTCATCATCTGGTCAATTATCACATTTATCTGACTGATTTAGAATCTGTTGAAAAACTGAGAGACTTGGTTGAATTGTACTACGATTCAGGATACAATGCTGAATACATGGCAGATGAGTCAAAAATGAAAGAACTAGAAACGAACCCCATTCCGCTTTATCGCAATTTTGCCCTGGATTATCTCATGTTTAAGCGCGCACTCCAAATAGTTCAACCCCATAAGAAACCTAAATTTTCAACGAATTATACAATTTACAGCGAAGAACGTGCCTCATCAGGGAATGATTCTTCGTTTACAATGGTCGCTTCCTTAACTTGGAAATCGCCCATTCAGCCCTATATCTGGCCGCATTCAAGCTTGGGGATATTGGGCGGGAATGTATGTTCTCAAATCAATTTTGATGTCCCACTTTTCACCAAATACGTTTCAGATTTACCCAAGGAAATCTTGTATTTGAGTGCTGGAACAACCATTTACAACCATAAGAATGGTTTCGATAAATACGAAATTGCCTCACTTTTTGAAGGATTGATAGGTCTAAAATTGAATAATTTAAGTCCCAAGTTCAAGTCGACCGATCCATTTCGCGTATCGGGTTTAGAATTTGGAATGTATATCACTGACCCGATTGAATCTATAGTCAAGTCGCCGGGGTATGTGGTTAAAGTGTATAATCAAAGGGGGAATATCAGAGTCAATACAGGATTTTATTTTTCCAATTCAACCAAGGTTGACCCTAGCATCAGTCAAGCTTTGATGGTTTCTATTGAGATTTTCGATGTGTTCCACAGTTCTTTTTCTAATAAAAAACTGGGAGAGCAGAATCAAACCTCTTTGTCGCAGCGTGACTAAAATATGACTGTACAAAAAATAATACTATTTCAATTTATGTATTAAACTTCTGTTAACACCCTGCGTCTAATATTGAGAAAGATAATCATCTTCGTATTGTCAATACCGAAAAGAATGAGTATCCCAAAAGAGAAAATATCAGATCAGGAAATGCGCAAACCAGAGGTGTCCATCAATTTTCAGAGATTGGATGAAAATCAATTGGTTGCATACTTCCAGAAGGCCTCTCATGTAGAAGATGCTTTTAGAGAAGTGATTCGCAGATTTCAAGAAAAAGTATACTTCTATGTACGCAATATGTTGGTGTCACACGATGACGCGAACGATGTAACTCAAAATACCTTCATCAAGATTTGGCAGAACCTATCCACATTCAGAGGTGAAAGCAAGTTGAGTACATGGATTTTGAGAATTGCCTCTAACGAGGCCATAAGCCATCTTCGCAAACGTAAACCCAACATTGATTTCGATGAGGCTCAACCGGAGTTTGCCGATCAACTTGCTCAAGACGACTATTTATCGGCTCAAGGCGTTGAAGCTAAGTTAGCTAAGGCCATGTGCTATTTGCCCTACAAGCAGAAATTGGTTTTTGTGTTGCGCTATTTTGAAGACTTATCGTACGAGGAAATAGCTGAATTAACCCAAACCAGCGTGGGTGCATTGAAGTCAAGTTACCATCATGCAGTTAAGAAAATTGAAATTTATTTAGATGTTTTAAGATAATTGCCATGGATATAGAAGCAAAAAAAATCAAGTCTCCTTACAAGCCATCGTCAGATTATTTTTCAGACTTGGCAATAAAGATCCAGCAAAAGGCAGGAATTGAACCTATAGATTTGGGATTAAAACAGGAAAATGTTGCTTTCAAACCAGCAGTGAAAGAGCCCATTCAATTAACCGTTGAATTTGGATTCCCACTCACCACGCAGCGCAGTTCTGAGCCCGACATTTCCATGCCGGAAGCACCTTTGCCTGCAATTTCAAATCTTCCAACAGAAATCGAAACTCCAGTAGAGAAGTTAGAGATAATAGAATCCAAGTCTATCGACCCGGTACCCGGTACCCTAGACCAAGTACCCGGTACCCTAGACCATGTACCCGGTACCCTAGACCAAGTACCCGGTACCCTAGACCAAGTACCCGGTACCCTAGACCCGGTACCCGGTACTCTAGACCCGGTAACCGAACTCGAATTCTCGGATGAAGATTTAGATAGATTGCATGCAGAAATGACGGGTGAATCTTTTGTTCCAGCACAAGTGGCTTATGAAAAAGATTCCAATCCAGTAATAATGCAAAAAGCTCAAGCAGTTAAGGTTGAAAATTCAACAGCGGAAATTTCTGATGAGCGCATTCCTCTGTGGGCTATGATTCCTTGGTCATCGTTGTTGGGTGTCGTTGCATCGCTGTTTGCCGTTGCAGCAGCATGGTTTATTTGGAACCAAATTCAGAAACCATTGACCGTTGAACAACGTGTGGCTAAAGCAGTTCAATCGGCTCCTGTTGCCGCTGCCGTGAGCGCATCCCCCGAAAAGAAAGAACTAGATATTGAAGCACTTCCCGCGAGCCATCAGGTCATTTACGATATGATTCAAGAGGGGACTTCAACCAATAAAAATGAAATGAATTTCAACCAAATGCCCGAACAATCAAGAATATCGTCGGTAGAATTGGAGAGAAACGGATTGACTGTTTTGGATTTGGAAGATCAAATCTTTGACGAAATAGAACTATGAAAATCGCATTTTACGCATTAATGTCCTTTGTGTTTTTTGCCTTTTCGGCGGATGTTATGGCCCAAGGTCCACCAAATCCACCCATCGAAATGGACGAAGAAGCAAAGCTCGATGAGTTGAAAGACTATCGTGAAGACTTATTCAAGCAAAAGTTGAAGTTAACAGATGCAGAAGCAAAGGAGTTTTTTCCCATTTTTGATGAGTATCAGTTAGAATTGCGCAAATCAAAAAGAGCGTTTCGTAAAAAATGGTATCCCAAAAATGTAGATGAGCTGAGTGATTCAGAGGCCAAGGAATATTTCAACGACGCTGTTGCATTGCAACAAAACGAAATTGACCTTTTAAAGAAGTATAGCAACAAACTTGCTGATGTCATAGGAATGAATAGGGTGGTCAAAATGCCGAGAATACAGCGTGAGGTTCGAACTTTGTTGGTGATGAAGGCCGATGAGATGGAGATAAAAAAGAGAGAGAAACCCAGAAGGAGGAGATAGTGTGTAATTCCTTAATGTTAAATAATGGTTAATTTTTGAACGGGCTCTTTAAGGGGCCCGTTTTTTTTATTGAATGACAAAATTGTGACAAAGTGCCAAATTGTTATTTAATTAATTGTAAGTCAATATATTAATTAGTGCAGTTAATGGGGTTGTAGTAGGGGAATTCAATGTCAGTCATACTATTGTCAGACGATAATGAATCATTTCGCGTTTGCAAGTTAAATAACTCAGAGTGGTTAAGGTCAAGGCTACACTTGTTTAATCGTTCGGGTAGAGTTATGTTTGCAACATTTTGTATAAAACACGAAAACATGAGTAATCAGAACAACAAATCAACAGCAGATGTAATCACAGCGTACTTCGCTGGTGCATCTATCTTGGTCTCATTTGTGACCGGAGTATTAATCTATCTTTTCATTTTGGGTGATCCTGCAAACTTTGAAGGTGCGGGCTTAAAACCTGAAGAAATTGTAGAAAAAGGACATCCACACAACATTCTAGGTATCATTCACAGAGGAGGATTTATCGTTCCTTTGCTTTTGACCGTAAACATCACTGTTATTTTGGTGAGTATTGAGCGTTTTGTTACTTTATCTATTGCTTCTGGTAAAGGAAACGCTACATCATTTATCCGCAGAATGCAATCTTTGTTGTCAAATAACGACATTGACGGTGCAATCAAAGCATGTGATGTACAAAAAGGTTCTTTGGCAAACGTTGTAAAGAGCGGATTGACTCGTTATTCAGTGGTAAAATCTAAAGATAGCATGTCTCGCGACGAGAAGAAAGCTGCTATTGAGAAAGAACTTGAAGAGGCAACAAGCTTAGAACTTCCTATGTTGAGCCGTAATTTAGTAATCATTTCTACTTGCTCTTCTATTGGGGTATTGGTAGGTTTGATTGGTACAGTATTGGGTATGATTCGTGCGTTCGCGGCGTTAGCGAATGCAGGAGCTCCTGACACCGCTGCCTTGGCAACAGGTATCTCTGAGGCATTGGTAAACACTGCTTTTGGTATCATTGCATCTACTTTGGCGATCATTGCTTATAACTATTTCTCTAACCGTATTGATGGTATGACCCACTCTATGGATGAGGCTGGTTATTCAATTGTTTCTAATTTCCAAGCTAACCACGGGTAATTCATTTACCTTTTGAGCCATTACAGTATTAAGTACCATTAATAAAAAAACAGAATGCCTAAAGTAAAAATGCCTAGATCAGCTCCGTCGTTGGATATGACTCCAATGGTGGACTTGGCGTTTCTTTTGGTGACATTCTTCATTTTGACCTCAAGTTTCCGTGCTCCTGAGCCTGTGATTCTTGATCCTCCATCATCAACCACCGAGATCCAAATTCCAAAACAAGTTTTCTTGGTGATGATTGACGAAGAGGGGCGTGTATATGTGGACATCACAAATGCTGCGGTTAAATCTAAAGTTCTCAAGCAAATAATGTCTGAATTCAAAGTTCAAGGAATGAGTGAAGAAGACATTAATAATTTTGGTGGAGTAGGACCCGTTGGATTACGTGCCGCAGAAATTCCAGCCTTCATGGCCTTGGAATCGAGCGACAGACCCAACTACGAGCAAAAAGGAATCCCCTACGATACCGCAGAGAGCAAGATCAAAACTTGTGAATTGTACTATTGGGCATATTTAACAAAAATTGAAGCCCACAACGATTACAAGCAGCGTGAAGAAGAAGCCAAATTGAAAAATATGGAGTTTGATAAATCAAATTACATTCAGTTTGCCATTAAAGCAGCTAGCAACGCGAAATACGATAAAATCAATCAAGTGATTCAAGTGTTCCGAGAGGCTAAAGTAAAACAGTTCCAAATGATAACCGGCTTAGAAAGCGCACCTAACTAAATAGTAAAAGATATGGCAGAAATAATTCAGCAGAGTTCGGGCGGTGATGGTAAAAAAAGAGCCAAAAAACTGAGCACCAGAGTCGACATGACTCCCATGGTTGACTTGGCTTTCTTGCTCTTGACCTTCTTCGTTTTGACTTCAACCTTTTCTAAGCCCAAGGTGTTGCGCATGATCTTTCCGGAAAAACTTGATAAGAACAATCCTCAAGTAAAACAACCCGAAGTGAAAAACGGTCTAACTTTATTGTTGACCAAAGACAATCGTTTGTTTTACTACAATGGTGCTCTTAAAGCTGATAATCCTCCTACAGAAATCAGCTACACCAAAGATGGACTTAGAAAGATTTTGATTGAAAGAAATGCTCCCTTGATTAAGCAATTAAAGGAACTTCAAAACAAATTAGCAAAAGTGGCTGCAGCAGACACCGCCGCTAAAAATAAAATTGAACTCGAAGCTAAAGCAGCCCAACAACAATCTTCCTTGGTCATACTAGTGAAACCTGACAAAGACGCAACCTACGAAAATGTCATTGACATCGTAGACGAGTTTCTGATTACTCAAGTTGCTAAATACTTTGTTGTAGATACTGGTTTTGATCCTTTGGAAAGAAAATTGGTGGACGAAAAATTAAATCAATAATTATGGAAGAGAACGGATTCATGAAACAATTTAACCGTTGGGATTTGCCTGAGGCAGATTCTCGATTGGAATTGGTCTTTCAAGACCGATTCAAAGATTACGGTGCGTATCAAGTAAGAAAACTCTTCCGCAGGTCTCAAGCATTAGCAACCGTTGTTACTGTTGTGTTCGTGGTGTTTATTGCATTGATACCTCGTATTGTTGATTCATTATCTAAGGAGCCCGAAGTTAAAAAGAAACCTAAATTTGCGGTTAACCTTGAAGACATCAAAGCTCCTGATGAAGAGAAAGAAGACAAACCCAAAGAACCACCAAAATTGAAAGAGCCAGAACCCGTAGCAACTCAAGCTTACGTGGCTCCTAGAATTAACCCAGATGCTGAGAACGACGATGTTATCAATCCACCTGATGTTGTAACCAATACGGGTCTTAAAAACATTGAAGGACAAACAGATCCTACGGCGCCAGATTTGGGTGGTGAAGAAGGGCCAACCGGTGGCGGAGGCGACGAAGGTCCAGTAGCCGATGTTCAAGTGAAAGCTTCTTTCCCTGGAGGGGAATTGGCATTCCGTGAATATGTGGGTTCTACTTTCCAATACCCTGTTCGTTGTCAAGACGAAGGAATCAACGGTTCGGTAGTTCTTCGATTCATTGTTGACCAATCAGGACGTGTTTCTAAAGTTTCAGCGATTGAAGAAACTAAGAGCTGTCCAGAATTTACCGAAGAAGCCATTCGCGTATTGAAAAAATCACCGCGCTGGATTCCCGGTCAGAACAAAGGACGATTCGTGATCTCTTGGAGGGAAATCCCCATCAAGTTGACCATTGAATAATCTATATTCTTGAAATTTTTAAGAGGCTGTCTCACAAGGGCAGCCTCTTTTTTTGTGCCAAAATAAACCCTATTGCTTAATATTGCCCCACAAATGTCTGCAGGCCCTCTACTGAAAATTGAAAACTTAACCATTGATGCGAATAATCCTTTTAAAAGATTGTTACTCGTTGAGAATTTGCAGTTGAATGCCGGTGAAATTCATGCAGTCATTGGTGAAAGTGGAAGCGGTAAATCACTGCTCTTAAAAACGGTTTTAGGACTTTTACCCAAGGGGTTGACATCACAAGGGAAGTGCTTACTACGAAACGAATCTCTTGAGAATATTGATTGGCTTAAAGTCAGAGGAAAACACATCGGAATGGTTTTTCAAGAGCCAATGTCGGCGTTGAACCCGCACATGACCTGTTTGGCCCAGCTTAAAGAATCGTGGCAAATTCATGCACCGTCTTCTGAGAAAAATTCCCTAGATACTATATATGCTCGATTAGAGGCTGTTGGATTGGGATTTCTTAAGAATAGGCTATCGAGAACCTATCCGCACGAATTATCAGGCGGTCAAAGGCAAAGATTGATGATTGCCATGGCCACTCTACACAAGCCAGAACTGATTCTAGCCGATGAACCTACCACAGCGTTAGATTTTTTTTCCAGGGAAGCGGTGATGCGAGACCTGATAAAAATTGCCCAAGAAATGGGAAGTGCCGTTTTATGGGTCTCTCACGAATTGGATTTGGTTCGAAAATTTGCCCATCGCATTACCGTAATGAAACGGGGAGAAGTCTTGCAACAGGGTGATATATCTGAGGTATTCCGGAATCCGGTGCCTTATTTAGAAGAGTTGGTTGAGGCAAACCCAAAGGCAAAAGAGCTAAAGGCAACAGAGGGTGAAATTTATCTTGAAGTAAAAAATCTCAAGAAGTCATATTTAACCAGGGGCGGAAACTCAACTAAACGGATTTTGGCACTAGATGGATTTTCGGTGGCGTTATCTCAACGACAAACCTTAGCAATTATTGGAACCAGTGGTTCTGGAAAATCTACGTTTGCAAAATTGTTGGTTGGGCTAGAAAAGCCCGATTCAGGCGAAGTTTGGTTGAATGGAAAACCACTGAAATTGCAACCACCAACGGGTGTGCAAATGGTATTTCAAGACCCACTGGCTTCTTTGAATTTAAGGCAATCGGCTAAACAAGCCATGGTCGAAATACTCAAATTAAAACATCCCCAGAAACGGAAAGAAGAATTTGAACAAACCGCAGTGGAACTGCTCAGAAAGGTAGGATTTGACGACCGATTGATTGAGGCAAGACCCAGACAAATGAGCGGCGGACAAAGGCAGCGGCTGTGCATAGCAAAGGCATTGGCAACAGAGCCAAAGGTTCTCATTTTAGATGAGGCAGTGGCAGCTTTAGATCCACTCATTCAGAAACAGATTCTGGATTTGTTGAAAGAAATTCAGCAATCGGAAGGGTTGATTTATTTATTCATTACACACAACCTTGATGTAGCTCGATCAATGGCCGATGTAAGCATTTATTTGAACGAAGGGAAAATGGCTGAAATTCCCGAAAGTTGGTCTGTTTAGACACTCCCAAACTTGTGGATATTGGCAATCAAACATGACATGATGATTGGTTAAATTTGATCATGCGTTTGATTTTAATTTCACTGTTTCTATGGGCTACAAGCCTATCGGCTCAAAAAATTCAAGATACTTTAAAACTGCCCGCTATTCACACAGTTGAAAAGGGCGAGACCTTATTTAAAATTTCGCAGAAGTACTCAATGAACATTTCTGAGCTCCGTGAATTAAATCCGGGTGTAGACATTCTTCAGCCAGGAATGAAACTGAAAGTAAAAGGGAAATGGTTAATCAATCCACAAACGACGCCCGTATACAATGGTAGGAATGTGATTTTACACGAGATAAAAAAAGGGGAGACCTTATACGGCTTATCTAAACAATACAATACATCCATTGAAGACTTGAAAAAAGTGAATGGGGTCAATGAATTTGATTTGCAACCTGGAGGCTATTTAAAAGTCCTAGGAACAGAGGTTTCTGCCGCATCAGAATCTGCAAGTGATCAGGTGAAGCCGGTTGATGCATCCAAAGTAAAGATTGACACTTCTTCAAAAGCTGCTCC
>CAYPBJ010000020.1:19675-35467 GCA_964408945.1 uncultured Rhizobium sp.
AAGCCGGTTGATGCATCCAAAGTAAAGATTGACACTTCTTCAAAAGCTGCTCCAGTTACGTCTCCAGCAACGGCTCCAGCAACGGCACCGGCTGCGGCACCGGCTAAAGAAAAAGAAGATCGCAAAGGCGGTGTTATTGAAGCAGGTAGTGCTTCTAAAAAAGGCAAATATTCCATTTCAAAAGAGAAAGTGACAGCTTACAATAGCGCCTCAGAAGAAGGAAATAGCAACGAAAGAGCATCCATTTGGATAGAAGGAGTTGCAAAAAATCAAGTGGTCGCACTGGTGAATCCCGACAATAACATTGTGGTTTATGCCATCAATCAAGGAAAACCCAAATCAAATAAAAACCCTAAAACGGCTGTGATATCTTCATATTTGGCCGATAAATTAGGATTTGGCAATCGTAAAATGGCTTCAGTTTACGTGCAGTATGCAATTCCTGAAAAGCTCTAATTTAGCCGCAATTTGCTTGGCATTGGCCTTGGGTTCAGTGCATTTCGCACCAGCTTTAGCCTCAATCTTTACGGGACTATCTGTTGTAATTGGTATTTCTCAAATCAAGCATAGCTTTCCATGGAAAAGCACACTCTTGATTCTTAGCTCCTTTCTATTCATCGTCTTGGTGAATTTTAAGCATTCTGATTTCGCCGTTTTAGACTTTAATCGAATAGTCATTTATGCACCATTGCTGTTCGTGCCTCTGCTTTTCTTGGTTTTTAAGCCACTTAAAATCAATAAGTTGATTGTTTATCTTATTGCATTGCCTCCGCTGTGGATTGTCATCGCATCGGTGTTGAATTATTTCAATCACTATGAATTCCTCTCACAAATGGTTTTAGAATCAAAACCTTTACCCTTGTTTTCATCGGTTTACCATATTGAATTCAGTTTTATATTAACCTCAGTTTTATTGTTTCTGGGGATGTTTTTATGGAGAAATATCCAAGAATTGCGTTCAAATAGAGATGTTTTAGTCATCTTTATATTGCTCTTTCTAGGCATGCATATACTAAGTGCTCGCACCGGATTGTTGTCCTTTTGGATGTCGGTTGGGGTTTGGGCTGCTTTTGAGGGACATAAATACATAAAGCAACATTGGAAAATCGCTTTATTGGGTGTTTTTACATTGATTTTACTCGCCTTTGTGACCCCCAGCATCAAGAATAGAGTTTTAAACACCACCGAAGATTTATCGGCTGTTATTAATGGCGGAGACTTGAATCACAAAAGTTTTGGACAACGATGGGAAGCTTGGAGAGCGAGCTTGGCCATAATTGAAAATCACCGAGCTTGGGGTGTTGGTAGTTCACGCAAAGAGGAAGCGTTGATACAAGGTCACCAAATGATTGGTTCACAGGTTGACATTGAAAATCAAGTTCAACCGCACAACCAATGGATTCAATGGGTTTTGGAGTGGGGAGTGATATTTTTGGTATTTCCTGTTGTTTTATTGATTTGGGGTCTAAGAACTCAACAATCAATCATGGTATATATGAGTTTTATGGCTATTTTCGTGGCGACTCAATTTGAAAGTTTATTGGAACGTCAGTCGGGGGTGCTCGCAGTGCTCTTTCTATTAACGGTTTCGGGAATTCAATTCTCGAAAAATCCGAAACTTTCTGAAAATAGTCAATGATATATTTGTTAAATCGAATTAATTTCCTATATTTGCAACCCCAAAAACTATGTCTAGAGTTTGTGATCTAACCGGTAAAAAGGCTTTAAAAGGTAATCGTGTTTCGCACTCGAATAAGAAAACTAAGCGCAGATTCTACCCGAATTTGCAGACTAAAAAATTCTTTATCGAGGAGACCGGTGAGTGGATTACGTTGAAGGTGTCTACTCAAACCATTAAGACCATTGATAAAAAGGGCATGGCTGCCTGTTTGAACAATTTATTTAAGAAAGGAAAAATCTAATCATGGCGAAGAAAGGCAACCGCGTTCAAGTAATATTAGAATGCACCGAGCAAAAAGGCAGCGGTGTAGCTGGTATGAGTCGTTACATCACGACCAAAAATAAGAAAAACACGCCCGAAAGAATTGAATTGAAAAAATACAATCCTTACATGCGTAAAGTAACCGTTCATAAAGAGATTAAATAATGGCTAAAAAAGTAGTTGCAACCCTTAAAAAAGAAGGTGGTGTAGAGATGGTAAAAGTCATCCGCACAATCAAATCACCTAAGTCTGGTGCTTATACCTTCAAAGAAGAAATCGTAACCGCTGAGCGTGTTAAAGACGTTCTAGCTAAAGGTTAATTCTGAATAAAGATTTTTGGAAAAGCCCCGAATAGGGGCTTTTTTTGTATATTCATATTCCATTTCAGTCATTATGTTCAATTGGTTCAAGAAAAAATCCGTCGACCCATCCCCAGAAAGTCAAAAAACCAGAGAAGCCCTCGCCCCTACGAGAACCGGCTTCTTATCTAAATTGGGTATTTTGCTGTCGGGGAAGAGTAAGATCGATTCTGATTTGCTCGATGAACTTGAAGAAGCACTTCTTACTTCCGATGTTGGAGTAGATACCACCATGGCCATTGTAGATGCTGTAAAAGCACGCGCCAAAAATCAAGGTTTCGATGCTCCCGATGATCTTAATGCTTGGTTGGCCGAAATTACCGATACTCTCATGCCCAATATTGGTGATCATTTGGCCAAAGATTTTCAATTGCAAAACCTTCAAACAAAAATGCCCTATGTGGTGCTTGTGGTTGGAATCAATGGGGTAGGTAAAACAACCACCATAGGAAAAATGGCGCACAGATACGCTGCCGAAGGCAAAAAAGTAGTCTTAGGTGCCGCTGATACATTCAGAGCTGCTGCCGTTGATCAGTTAAATATTTGGAAAGACCGCGCCGGTGTTGAAATTGTGTCCCACGGCATGAATACAGATCCTGCAGCCGTTGCTTTTGATACCATAAAACAAGGCGTTGAACAAAATGCCGATGTAGTCATCATTGACACAGCAGGCAGATTGCATAACAAAGTGGGATTGATGAACGAGCTCTCCAAAATTAAGAGGGTGATTCAGAAATTTAGAGACGATGCTCCGCATGAAGTAGTGCTGGTTATAGATGCAACTACCGGACAAAACGCTTTTGAACAAGCGCGCCAATTCACACAAGCCACTCAAGTGAATGCACTTGCGGTCACTAAATTGGATGGCACAGCAAAAGGGGGAGTGGTCATTGGTGTAAGCCATCAATTCAACATCCCTGTTAAATATATAGGTATAGGTGAAAAGGCTCAAGATTTAAAGCTGTTTGATAAAGAAACATTCATCGAGTCTATTTTTAGAGCATAAGGTACATTTTATGAGAACGAAATCAGTTAAACAACCTAAAGTAAACGTCATCACCTTAGGGTGTAGCAAGAATATTGTAGATTCCGAAGTCATTATGGCCCAATTAAAGGCCAGTGACTTTGATGTAGAACATGAAGCACAAAAAGACGATTCAGATATTGTCATTATTAACACTTGCGGATTTATTGAAAATGCCAAGCAAGAAAGCATTGACACCATTCTTAGGTATGCCGAAGAGAAAAGTCAAGGAAATTTAGAGAAACTATACGTTACTGGCTGCTTGTCGCATCGATATAAAGATGAACTCAGCTCTGAAATACCTGAGGTTGATGCTTGGTTTGGAACTTTAGAACTCCCCAATTTATTGAGAACTGTAGGTGCTGATTACAAGCACGAATTGTTGGGTGAACGATTACAAACAACCCCCAAGCATTTTGCCTATGTGAAGATTTCGGAAGGGTGTAATAGGCCCTGTTCGTTTTGCGCTATTCCTTTGATGCGCGGCAATCACGTGTCAAAACCCATTGAATTATTGGAGACGGAAGTGAAAAATTTGGTTAAAAATGGAACCAAAGAAATCATGTTGATTGCACAAGATTCAACTTACTACGGATTAGATCTATACGGAGAACGCAAATTGGGCGAGTTGATGAAGCGATTGAGCGATGTTGAAGGTTTGGATTGGATGCGTTTGCATTATGCCTATCCTTCGCAATTTCCAACCGATGTGTTGGATGTCATTCGCGAGCGCGATAACATCTGTAAATACCTTGATATGCCCATTCAGCACATAACTGACAATGTGCTGAAAAGTATGCGACGTGGAATCACCAAGCGTCGCACCATGGAATTGATCAAAGAAATTCGTGAAAAAGTGCCAGGTATTGCTTTGAGAACCACTATTTTAGTTGGACACCCTGGCGAAACCGAACAAGATTTTGAAGAACTGATGCTCGCTCTTCAAGAGATCAAGTTTGAGCGATTGGGAGTGTTCACCTATTCTCACGAAGATAACACTCATGCTTACTCACTAGATGATATCATCCCCGAGGAAGAAAAACAGCGCCGTGCCAACGCCATCATGGAACAACAAATGGATATATCGTATTCATTCAATCAGTCATTAGTAGGAACCACTCAAAAAGTTCTTTTTGATAGATTGGAGAATGATCATTTTGTTGGAAGAACGCAGTTTGATAGCCCAGAAGTCGACAACGAAGTTTGGTTGCCTGTTAACGGTAATTATCTGAGAATTGGAGATTTTCAAAAAGTGAAAATATCAGCAGCATCTCATTATGATCTAACTGGAGAGTGGTTGTAATGCAAGTCAAAAATGTTCCATTCCCCAAAGGGTTTTTGTCACCTACCTTGCATAGGCTATCGCAAGAAACGATAGAAGGTTACAAGCCATATCCTTTGTTGGGAAACAATGATTCGGTTGACTCATTGAAGGAACATTTTTTAAAGCACTTTCCCCAGGAACACAGAGAAATTTTGGTTTCTGTGATTCGAGATCAGTATTCTAACATTGAATTAAGTTCTTTACAAGAAGCGAACCTGCAAAAATTAGCTCAACCGGATGGAATTACAGTCACCACAGGTCAGCAAATACATCCTTTTTTAGGACCACAATTTGTTTACAACAAGATTTTTACGGCGATCAATACGGCTGTTGAATTGGATGCCGTCCCTATCTTTTGGATGGCTTCAGAAGACCATGATTTTGACGAAATCAAAACCGTCAATTTCTTGGGAAAGACATACCATTGGGATACGAACCAAACGGGTCCTGTAGGCAAATTTACCACCGAAGGGATAGCCGGCATTATAGATCAAATGCTGATTGATTTTCCTCATGATCAGAAATTAAAAAATCTACTCCATGAACTTAGAGTATTTTACGGATCAGAAATCAAGCTGGCAGAGGCCACGAGAATGGTTGTCCAGTATTTTTGGGCGCATACCGGCATTTTGTGTTTAGACCCTAACAACGCTCATTTGAAAAGGTGTTCATCTGATATTTTCCGAAAGGAAATTTTAGGTGAATTTAAAAAATCAGTTGATATTCATATTGAGGGTTTAAATAAAAACGGTATACCGGTAAATATTTCTACCCGAGAATTGCATTTATTTTACTTTCCTGATAGAAATGAAAAGTCTGAAAGATTGCGAATTGATCGTAAATCTGATGAGTTTGTATCGTCTACTGGAGGTTTTACCTGGAGTAAGCAAGAACTTTTAAACGAAGTTATGACTTTGCCAGAGCGTTTCTCACCCAATGTTCTACTCAGACCCATTTTTCAGCAATGCATTCTTCCCAATGTGGTTTACGTTGCGGGTCCATCGGAGTTCATGTATTGGTTAGAACTGGGAAATTCTTTTGAGGACATGGGCGTAAAGTCGCCAAGGCTTCAGTTGCGTTTTTCAAGTTTGTTTATATCCAAACAAAATCAAAAGCGAATTGATTCATTGAATTTGGATGTAACAAAGGCATTCGAAGATATAACCTTCATTGAAAGTCAATTGAAAGAGCAATTCAACAAAGATTTTCAGTTGGAAATTCTTCAATCTGCTTTGGAAAATCAATTTGAGAAAATTTGGAACGAATTGTATTCATTGAAGATACCCGATTTAAAAACACTAAAAAAGTCTCACGAGCATTCGTTAAAAGAGTTGAAATTAGTGGCAGTTAAGTACCGAAATGGTGAGTATGGCGAAAATTCACTTTCAAAAGCGCTAAAGTCCTGGAAGTCTCTCCAACAAGAATTGTTTAACAAGGAGCTACCACAAGAAAGACGAGAGTTTTTCCTAGAATCTGTGGTGAAATATAATCTGTCTCAATTTGATGAATCAATGAACTACGCTCAAGCACGTTTATTACTGATAAATATGTAGTTTTTCTGTCACAAAGTTGATTATATTCGTGATTCATGGCATTCACGAATTTTAAGAAAGATTTATCGGCGTCGTTGGTTGTTTTCCTGGTCGCTTTACCTCTGTGTATTGGTATTTCTATGTCTTCGGGTGGTACCCCCATACAAGGCATAATGGCCGGTGTACTGGGTGGAATTGTGGTAGGTATATTAAGTGGATCAAATGTCTCAGTTTCTGGTCCTGCTGCTGGACTAATATCAATAGTATCAGTGGCATTTGGAGATCTGGAATTGTCACATAAGGGGCAAGCATTTGAGTATTTTGCTATGGCCTTGTTGTTGGCGGGATTGATACAAATTGCACTTGGTGCATTAAAAGCTGGATTTATTGGTGACTTTATTCCAGTGTCTGTAATCAAGGGAATGCTCGCCGCAATTGGTATTATTTTGATATTAAAAGAGATACCACACATTTTAGGATATGATCGCGATCTAGAAGGTGAAATGGAGTTCAATCAAGCAGATGGGCACAATACATTTTCTGAAATCATTTACTCTTTAAAACAAATAACCCCATTGGCTGTGGTCATTGGTGTTTTAGGATTAGCCATTCAACGAATTTGGGAAGTCCCTAATGTTAAAAAACAAACATGGGCTCAGGTAATTCCACCGGCTTTATTGGCAGTAATATTTGGTATTGTCATCAATACTGTAGCACCCATTGAAGGGTTCTTTTCGAAAATTACCGATTCAGAGCACATGGTAAGAGTACCCGTGTTGTCTAAATCTGGAAATTTATGGGAATCATTGAATGGTTTGATTGGAGAATTTCATTTTCCTGAATTTAAAGGGATTTTCGATGGTCATGTTTGGTATTACGCATTTCTAATTGCAGTAATTGCAAGCATTGAAAGTCTTTTGAGCTTGGAAGCCGGTGATAAAATTGACCCTCAAAAAAGATCATCCCCCGCGAATCGCGAATTGTTTGCTCAGGGTGTTGGAAATACTTTGGCAGGATTGATAGGCGCAATGCCTATTACCGCCGTGATTGTTAGAACATCGGCAAATGTTAATTCTGGATCCAAAACAAAATGGAGTGCCATTTTTCATGGTGTTTGGTTATTGCTTTTTGTACTCCTGGCTCCAGGATTGATGAACCTAATTCCCAAATCAGCTTTAGCCGCGATTTTAATTTTTGTGGGATATAAATTGGCGAAGCCGTCATTATTTATTGATCAATTTCAAAAAGGTTGGAATAATTTCTTGCCATTTTTTGCAACCGTATTGGCCATTGTACTTACCAATTTGCTGTTAGGTGTAGTCATTGGTCTGGTGCTGGGTTATTTTTTCATTTTAAGAAGCAATTATCATAAAGCGTTTAGTGTGGTAAAATATCAAGAGTCAACGATGTTGAGGTTTCATCATCAAACTACCTTTTTAAATAAATCGATTCTTAAAAAACACCTAAACAATGTTAATCCAGGCGAATCTCTCATTTTAGATTTTTCTAATTGTACTTTTATAGATTCAGATATTGTGGAGGTAGTCAATGATTTCAAAACACATGCATCCTTTTCAGAAATTAATCTGGAATTCAAGTTTCAGAACGAGTCTCAAAAAGAAAAATTCAACCTTAAATTCAACGAAATATGACCGATAAAGAAAAGTTATTCCTCAGCAATCAAGCATGGGCACAGGAGAAATTGGATGTAGATGGTGAGTATTTTACTCGGTTAGCTAAAGATCAAAATCCAGATTACCTTTGGATAGGTTGTAGCGACAGCAGGGTTCCCGCTAATGAAATTATTGGTGCTCAACCCGGTGAATTATTTGTACATAGAAATATTGCCAATCTGGTGGTTCACACCGATCTGAATTTACTTTCAGTTTTGGATTATGCTGTAACCCATTTAAAGGTGAAACACATCATTCTTTGCGGACACACTGGCTGTGGCGGTGTTAAAGCTGCTATGTCGCACAATAACTTTGACCTTCTGAATAAATGGCTCCGAAACCTAAAAGAAGTTTATTATCATCATCGAGAAGAAATTGAGTCAATTCAAAACGAAGAAGAACGAGTTGATCGCTTTGTTGAAATCAATGTAGTGGAACAGGTACAGAATCTGGCTAAAACCAGTGTCGTGCAGAAGTCTTGGCAAAGACACCAATTGCCATTGATTCACGGTTGGGTTTACGACATGAACAGTGGCCTATTAAAGAGCGTAGTTGAAATGGGGCACGACAGTATAATCGACCCCATTTTCAAGTTTGATAATTTTGAATTTTAATCTATTTTGAATTGAGTTTGTCAACTCGAAGATTGATCATTTCTATAGCAAACGCAAATGCCATAGAGAAGTAGATATAGCCTTTGTTAATTTCTTGTTCAAGTCCTTCAGCAAGAAGAGAAACTCCAATTAATACTAAAAAGGCCAATGCCAATATTTTTACAGATGGATTTCCATTGACGAAATCGGCTATGGTGGTGGCTGCCAATAACATCACAAGCATAGAAACAACAACGGCGGTAATCATCACCCAAAGATGGTCTGCCATACCAACCGCGGTAATAACGGAGTCAAGGCTAAAAATAATATTGATCAAGCTCATTTGCAATAGCATAGAAGTCCAACCACTGGCCTGATTTCGAGGCTGATCTTCTACTTTTCCTCCCTTCATTTTGAGGTGAATTTCGTGAACACTTTGATAAATCAAAAACAATCCACCAACCAACAAAAGTATGTCCTTACCTGAGATATCATGTCCAAAAGCATTGAACAATGGATGTTCCTGTTTTTGAATCCAACTAAGTCCAAATAACATTAAAATACGTATTACCATGCCCAATAAAAGCCCGAGATTTCTGGCATTTTTCTGTTTTTCAGGCGTCATTTTACCTGCTAAAATGGTAATGAAAATGATGTTGTCGATTCCTAACACTATCTCTAAAATGGTTAGGGTAAATAAGCTGATGAGTATTTCGTTCATTGGATTAAATTTAAGATTTCGGTGGCATTCTTTTCTTGAATATTCCACTGGTTTTTAAACCAGGTTATTTGTCGTTTAGCGTAGTTTCTGGTTTTTTGTTTCATTTTTTCGATGGCTTGTACCAACTCGCAATTTCCGTCAAAATAATCAAACATTTCAGTATATCCCACGGTTTTTAATGGATTTAATTGACGATGGGAAAATAGATTTTCTGCTTCATGGAGAAATCCGTTTTGAATCATTTGATCTACTCTTGAATCTATTTTAGAATAGAGATTTTTTCTTTCAATATTCAAAAAATACAAAGAACCGGGATATTCGAACGGCTCGCTTTTTCCGAGGGCAATTTCAGATAACGGCTTTTCATGAGTGAGGATTAGTTCTAATGCCCTGATGACTCTCATGGGGTTCTTCAGGTCAATTTCAGAAGCTCCAATGGGATCTAATTCACGCAATTTTGATGATAAATTCTCAATTCCATTTTCTTTTAATTGCGCGTTTAATGACTCTCTCAGTTCTTGGGAAACATTTGAATATTCGTCAAAACCGTTGAAAAATGCGTTAAAATAAAGACCCGTTCCACCCACCAAAACCACACTTCCGTATTGTTGTATGATTTCTTTGGCTTTTGATCTCGCCTCATCTTGGAAGTTTTTTGCAGTGAATGTTTCATGAATGCTGTGACTTCCAATAAAATGGTGAGGTATGGATTGTAATTCTTCCATACTTGGTCTGCCCACACCAATATTTAATTCGCTGTAAATTTGTCTTGAGTCAACAGAAATGATCTCTGTATTCAACTTTTGAGCAATTTTTATGGCTAATGCCGTCTTTCCAACTCCCGTTGGGCCTCCTATTGCAATGACGGGTGGTTGCGGCATATTAAGTCTATTTACTCTTCGTCTTTGAAGTTGAATTCATCTTCATCCGATTCTTCATCGTCTGAGAATTCATCGTCGTCATCATCAGAATCAACGCCCTCTTGCTCTAAACTGTTGAATTCAGCTGTAAGCTCGTTTTGTATCCCTTTAGAAGCCAGTATTTTCGCAGCAATTACATCAAACTCACTATCATCGAGCATTTTGAATTTTGAATCTTCACGTTGACGGGGAGATTTTCCTTCTGATTTTACCAGAAGAGGGTAGGTAGCATCTGCTTTTGGGTCTTCAATGCTCTGCATCTCGCAAAGAAGTGTCCAATTTGCCAAATAATCAGTCACGTAGATGAATCGTTGATGAGGATCGTTGATGTAGTCTCTCAATCGAGCCATTTCCATGGTAATAGTAGGCATCTCATTTTCCCCATCGGTCATGTCTTCAAGCATAATTTCGAACAACCGCTTCCAACGACTGTCGCTGATATAAAAACTTGCTAACTCCTTGCCATCAAAGCCAATAGCGTTTTGAATGGCATCGTGAAGTTGTTTGAAAGTTTGCGATGGTTTGATGTCTATCCATCGAATTACATCGTCTTGATTTTCGAACCAAATTTTGAAGCGGTAAACCATAAATTGCAAATTTAGCAAATTCCTAGGTAAATCAACGGCCAATCCTTTATCTTCGCAATCCTTTGAAAATGTTTCGTGTAATTTTGTTCTTTTTTCTGGGGATGTTTGCTCGCGCAACCTTCGCTCAGTCTACCGAATTGGGTGATATTCGTGGATTTGTATACAATGCTGATAATGGCGATCGAATTGCAGCAGCAAATATTTTTGTAGCAGAGAAATCTCTCATTGCTCAAACAGATGTAGACGGATTTTTTGCCGTTCCCAATCTACCTGCAGGTGTTTACTCCGTGTTTTGCTTCAAAGCAGGTTACGATACCCTTTTTCAGAAGGTAACAGTTCAACCTGGGGCTAATGCCAAGCGAGACTTTTTTCTAACTCAAATACAAAGCATTGAGGCAGTAGAAATATCCGTCCGCGGAAAATCAAAAGACGCTCAAGTATCTGTCCAAAACGTCAATGCTAAAGTTTTAGCTAAGCTTCCCGCAATTGGGGCAGAGCCGGATTTGGTTCAATATTTACAAGTTCTTCCTGGCGTGGTTTTCAGTGGAGATCAAGGCGGACAACTATACATTCGAGGCGGTTCGCCCGTGATGAATCGTGTTATGATTGATGGAATGACCATTTACAATCCATTTCATAGCATTGGTTTGTTTTCGGTATTTGATCCCGATATGATGGACAATGCCGATGTTTACACCGCTGGTTTCGGTGCTGAATATGGCGGTCGTGTTTCAGCAGTTATTGATGTAAAAACCCGTGATGGTGATAGAAACAGACTCAGAACTAAGGTTGGGGTCACTACTTTTACCTCAAAAATATTGTTAGAAGGCCCCATCAAGAAATTCAAAGCAGGTCAGAGCAACTCAAGTTTTGCCGTTTCTTACAGAAATTCATACCTTAGACAAAGTTCTCAGTTGTTTTATCAGTATGCCGATCCAGATAAACTGCCCTATAATTTTGGCGATTTATTCATAAAATTTTCAGCAAATTCTGCCAATGGTGGATATTCCAAACTTTACGGCTTTTATTTTACTGACATTGTAGCATTTCCCAATACAACCACTTACAAATGGGGTTCTTATGGAGTAGGTGGGAAGTTCTTGGTCGTTCCGGAACAGGCAAAAACCAAGGTTGACGGGTATTTTCTTTACTCAAACTATAAAATTGAACAAATTGAAAAAGACAATCGTCCTCGAAGCAGCGACATCGGCGGCTTCAACTTAGGAATGAATTTTGGTTATAACTTCCGAAGAGATGCTTTCAAATGGGGTGTGGAAATCAATGGTTTTCAAACGAACTTCCAAATTTATAATTCTAACAACCGTAAAATTTCACAGCTCGAAAGCACCACCGAAATCAACGGATTTGTAAACTATAAAATTGCACGTAAGAAGTTCATCGCCGATATGGGTTTGCGAACCCAATACTACGCCTCATTGGGTAATGGAACCTTGGAGCCTCGCTTGCAGCTGCGCTACATGCCTTTGCCGGGCTGGGGACTTAAACTCGCTGTAGGTTCATATTCGCAGAATTTACTGTCGGCCATTTCAGATCGCGACGTGGTGAATCTTTTCTACGGATTCCTTTCTGGTCCAGACAACTTACCTGAGAACTTTAATGGTAGACCTGTTACTCACAAGCTACAAAAGGCCAGACATGCAGTAATTGGTACCGATTATAGATTGAGTAAACACCTGACCTTAAACGTTGAATCTTTCATCAAATTATTCGATCAAATTACCAACATCAACAGAGACAAACTCTTCGATGATGATCAATTCAACACCGATAAACCTGAGCGTTTAAAGCAGGATTTTGTCATTGAAACGGGAGATGCATATGGCGGTGATATTTCCTTGAAATACGCCAATAAAGGTTGGTACATTTGGTCAGTATATAGTTTGACCTATGTGAATCGATTTGACGGAATCCAAACCTATCAGCCCATTTTTGATCGACGTCACAATGCCAATTTAGTGGTGAGTTATGAATTCGATAAAAAGAATCCCACAGATGTCTCTTTCCGTTGGAACTTTGGAAGCGGCTTTCCATTCACACAAACACAAGGTTTCTATGAGAAGTACACCTTCAAAGACGGACTTGCAACGGATTACACGTCTACTAACGGAAATTTAGGTATTCTTTACGGAGCATTAAATCAAGGCCGCCTTCCATATTACCATCGTTTAGATTTTAGTATTTCTCGTAAATGGCGATTCGCCCAAGGTAGAACCTTCAACGCAATATTCTCTATTGTAAACGTTTACAACCGAGCCAACATTTTCTATTTTGATCGTATCAGGAACCTTCGCGTAGATCAGCTTCCTTTTTTACCTTCTTTGGGATGTAATTATCAGTTTTAGTCTGGTACATGGTACCGGGTACCGGGTGTCGGGTGTCGGGTGTCGGGTGTCGGGTAGCGGGGGGCAACCAATTATCAATATACTAAATACTACACATTTCAAGTGAATTTTTGTGTAATTCTAAAAGTCTGAAAATAGGTATTTTGCCGTGTGAACCGGATATATCCATTAATTGTATTTTTGATTTTTAGTTGTGCGTCAGTTAAAAAAAATACGGATTCTTCCTTATTTACAAGTGATTTTGCCCAAAAAAATACAGGTTTAATTGAAAATAAAATCAATTCAGATGTATTAAAAATCAAGGAGACTGTTTCGGTTGATATTTTTTTAAGTGAAGATTTCTCAACCAATAGCTTCCAGCAGGTTGAGATTACTCCGAGAAATTTCACTGATTCTACTGTGGATGAAAATCAAAATGACTCATCTACTTTTATCGAAAAGTTGAGTATAGGAATGATATCCGTACCACCGCCTTTTATGAAGTTATTGGATTATTCAGGTGCAGAAATGGATCCCCAAGGGAATATATTCAGTCAATACTATTTTGCATTTGCACTTATGTTCTTTCTAGGATTAATACTATTTAGTTTTCACTGGATTTGGTCGAATAAAAAAGAAAAGAAATTTAAAAAAGCAAATTGAAAAAAGCAAAATACTTCATATTGACAGTAATTCTACTGAACCTAATCTCCTGTAAATCTTATTTGCAACGAAGTGGAATCTATGAAATGGGCACAAGTTCGAATAGGATTGAAATATCCGGATCAAATTCGCAGAAGACGTTAAATAACCCTTCAGAAATTAAAAATACATCTACGGTAAATGATTTGTTGTGCGAAAATCAAGGGGTCGATATTGCTATTGATGTTGATACCATCTCTGCGAAAAACACCAAAAATAGAAGTTTGGTGTTGAGTCAGAAAAACACAATTCCAACCTTCTTAAAAAATGCCCTTCCGGTTTCCAAAACAGAAATTGCCAAAACAGATCCCATGAATGTTTCGCTGTTGGCCTCATACAATATGCTCATGGATTTGGGATTGTTAATCATGCTTATTTCGTCCTTGTATTTAGGAATTATAGGTTTATTTACAAATGAAGGGAAGAGTGCAAATGAAATGTTCTTAGTTCTTATTTTTTGGGGTTTTGGATTTTTAGGATTGGGATTTATTCTCTGGTTAATTGGACTTTTACATTTTAAGTATACTCGAAAACAAAAATTAAAGAAAAAATCAGCTAAATGAAATTATTAAAACAATTTTCAATGGGATTGCTGCTGACTATTGTAGCGTATTCCTGTCAAAGTAGTTACCAAATCAGAGACTACAATCATCGTCATTGGGAACCAAATTTAAAAACATCGAATGCTGAAAAATCCCCAAAAAAGGAATTGAATAAACCTGTTCAGCAAAGCCTGTCAATTGCTGAAAATGAAACCATTAATAATCAGAATATCAGCGAGATTTTTCCAAAAGAGTCGCCGGAAAATGTAAAAAAATCTATCCCCAAAATCGCTATTCAAAAAGCCCGAAAAATGGCAAGTTTAGTGCCTAACAATCTGAATCAAGCGAAAAAATTTCCCAAAGAGTTCAAGAAAAATCTCAAAGAAGTAAAAGCAACATTTTTAGACTATGAAGGCCCCAATACTTTTATAACCTATGGACTTTATACTCTTCTCGCGGGATTAACCCTGTTCTTATTGGGCATTTTATTGTTTTTCATCTTCACAAATGGCACAATGACTACAACAAATGCTGCAATTGGCTTTCCACTCGGTTTATTGATGGCAGCAGGGGTGTTTTTATTCGTGGTTGGATGTTTGATGTGGCTATTGGGTTGGATGGCATATGGATTGGGGATGTATTAAAAACTAATTAATATGAAAAACTATCTAGTTATAATTTGGTCATTGTTGCTATTGGGATGTCATAGTAATTATTCTTATCGCGAAGGTTTTGAAAAAGCTTGGAATCCAGATTTGGGTGCTGAAAAACAGGTCAAAAAGAAATCCATTGAACACTCGAATCTTGTTGAAAGTCATGTTTCTAAGTCGTTAAAAGAGGAGCCTATTTTAATTCAAGAATCTAAAAGTTTAGATATTGAAGTTAAAAAACCACAACAGAAATCCCTCAAAAGTGATCAAGTATTTAAGAAAGTTCAACTTTCGTATAAATATTTGCCTAAGAAACAACAAGTTCTTGCCGCATCTCAAGACAAGAAATTATACGACCCATTGAATATTTCCTCGTGGGCCGCCTACAATACGCTTATGGAAATTGGTCTATACACCATGGTGATTGCCACAATTTTCGTTGCGTTAATGTTCATCGTAAATGATTTTATAGCATTAGCAGATGAAATTTCCATGTTGGTGTTTTTGGGAATATTATTGTTCGTATTGGGTTTATTGATGTGGCTCATCGGGTTGCTGATTTTTAACTTGACATAATTTTGAAAATGATGAACAAACTCTTTGCCAGCGTTAATATTGATGTTCTCGGTTTTAATCATCTTCATTGGTTTCCTCATCTGGTTCTATAGCTTAATCATAACTTCCCTCACTCAGTAACCCGCCCCCCGAAACCTGAAACCCGAAACCCACTACCAGGTACCAGGTACCAGGTACCAGGTACCAGGTACCAGGTACCAACTACTCAATCACTTTTTTTATCTCCTGCAACTTCAACAACGCTTCAATCGGCGTCAAGGTGTTGATGTCAATTTTGTTGATTTTGTCTTTCAATTGCTGAACGC
>CAYPBJ010000020.1:35567-41843 GCA_964408945.1 uncultured Rhizobium sp.
GGCGTCAAGGTGTTGATGTCAATTTTGTTGATTTTGTCTTTCAATTGCTGAACGCGCGGGTCTTCGGTGGCGAACATGTTCATTTGATAGACCGGTTTGGTAGCCGTCTTTTTTAAGGTGTCTCTCGACTGATTTTTTAGGCGAGATTGCTCCAATTGACTCAATATTTCAGAACTTCGAATCAATACTTGATTGGGAATGCCCGCTAATTGAGCCACGTGAATACCGAAACTGTGCTCACTTCCGCCGCGTTTTAAGGTTCGTAAAAATACAATTTGAGAACCCTGTTCTTTAACAGCAACATGGTAGTTTTTAACTCCGTCGAGTTTGTCTTCGAGTTCGTTCAGCTCATGGTAATGGGTGGCGAACAACGTTTTGGGTTTTCCGGGATGACTATGAAGGTATTCAGCGATACTCCAAGCCAAACTAACCCCATCGTAGGTACTGGTTCCGCGTCCAATTTCGTCGAGAAGGACAAGGCTACGGTCGCTTAAATTATTCAAAATGCTTGCGGTTTCAGTCATTTCAACCATGAAGGTCGATTCTCCAGCCGATATGTTGTCAGAGGCACCCACGCGCGTGTAAATTTTGTCAACCAATCCAATGGTTGCGCTTTTACAAGGTACAAAGCAACCCATTTGCGCCAAAATAACCGTCAATGCTGTTTGTCTTAAAATGGCACTCTTACCGCTCATGTTGGGACCAGTTAAAATGATCATTCGCTGATCAGAATTGTCTAGGCAAATATCGTTGGGAATGTAACTTTGGTCGGGTGGGAGCTGCGATTCAATTACCGGATGTCTGCATCCCTTCAAATCCAAATCAAAACCTTCTGTCATCGATGGGCGACAGTACGATCTGTCTTCCGATAGTTGTGCGAAGCCCGCTAAAACATCCCAAGTAGCCACCATCATCGCGTCTGATTGTATGGGTAAAATGCGTTCAGATAATTCGTCTAACAACGATTCCCAAAGGGCCGCTTCTAAGATGGAAATTCGGTCTTCGGCCGATAATATTTTTTCTTCGTATTGCTTGAGTTCTGGCGTTATGTAACGCTCTGCATTAGTCAGGGTTTGCTTGCGAATCCACGTTTCAGGTACCTTGTCCTTGTGCGAATGCGTCACCTCCAGGTAATATCCGAAAACATTGTTGTAGCCAATTTTTAAGGAATGAATGCCCGTGATTTCTATTTCTCGATGCTGGATTTCTATGAGTTTGTCTTTTCCGTTGATAGACAAATCTCTCAACTCGGAAAGTTCATCGTTGATATGCGATTGAAATATGCCACCTCTGCTTGAGTTGATGGGTGCATCCTCGCTGATTTTGTCATCAATTAAGGCAATGAGGTCTTGAAACGGACTTAATTTCTGAGCTTCTGCCACCCAATCGGGCAAGGTAGAATTCTCGAGAAGGTTTTTTAGTTTTTCGAGGGACTTTAAACTTCGGCTTAAATGCAAAAGTTCCTTCGGATTTACTCTTTTTAGCGCAATTTTGGCAGTTAAACGCTGTAAATCGCCAATTTCATGCAAAAAGATGCGCATTTCTTGGAGCAAACGGCTGTTTTGGGTGAGTTCCGAAACCCGATTTAAACGCGCCTCAATTTCCGCCAAATTTTTCAAAGGCAACAACATCCACTGTTGAAGCAAACGACCGCCCATAGGAGTTACGGTAGTGTCAATGACATCCAGAAGTGAACGTCCCTCGGGATAAACCGAGCGAACCAATTCCAAGTTGCGAATGGTAAATCCATCAAGCCAAACATAGGCCGATTCATCGATTCGTTGAATGCCGGAAATATGTCCCAAATTCGTATGATGGGTATGATCCAAATACTGCAGAGCCGCGCCTGACGAGAGAATGGCCGCCTTCAAGTCTGATATTCCGAAACCCTTGAGCGATTGAGTTTTGAATTGTCGCTGTAGTTTTTCTTCGGCGTATTCAGATTGATACACCCAATCTTCTAAGGTTTGATACGATTTAGGAGTACCAAATGCTTGAAATACGCTTTGGGTTTGCTTCTTGGGGAAGATGAATTCTGAGGGTTTAAAGCCCGAAATCATTTTTTTAATGAAAAACTCATCGCCTTGAGCGCATTGAAAGTCCCCCGTGGAAATATCCAATAAACTGAGTCCCCATCTGCCATCATTTTCAACCAAAGAGGCCAGGTAATTGCTCTGTTTGGACTCAAGGATTTTATCGTTATAGCTGACACCGGGCGTGACCAATTCGGTAACACCGCGCTTGACTATGGTTTTGGTTAACTTGGGATCTTCGAGCTGGTCGCAAACAGCAACACGGTATCCGGCGCGAACCAATTTGGGAAGATAGGTGTCTAATGAATGGTGCGGAAAGCCCGCCAAGTCCATTTCTGAAGCGGCTCCATTGGAACGTTTGGTTAAAACAATGCCCAAAACTTTGCTTGCGGTGACAGCATCTTGGTCAAAAGTTTCGTAAAAATCGCCTACGCGAAACAACAGAAGAGCCCCAGGATATTGCGCCTTGATCTGATTGTATTGCTTCATCAACGGGGTTTCCTTCTTTTCTGTCATAGATGTATCAAAGATACCAAATCAAAAAGGGGAGTAATTAACATCTTTTTCTCAACTATCTTTGTAAAAATGCGGAAACTAAAAACCTCCGAACTGCAGCGAATCAGCCCCGAAGAATACCAACAACAAAGGCATCGAAAGGTGATTGTGGTGTTAGATTCGGTTAGAAGTATGAACAATGTGGGCTCCATTTTCAGAAGTTCGGATGCATTTTTGATTGATAAAATTTATCTCTGTGGGATTACCGGAAAGCCACCGCACCGAGAAATATCGAAAACTGCGATTGGAGCCGAGAAATCTGTCCCATGGGAATATTTTCCGACTGCTATGGAGGCCATTCATCAGTTGAAAAACGACGGATATACTTTAATAGCCGTTGAACAAGCTGAAAACTCATTAGACCTATCTACAGCGCAGCTTCCGCGGGAAAATGTAGCCTTTATTTTCGGAAACGAAGTAGACGGTGTGGCTCAAGAAGTCATCAATGCCTGCGACCATTGCCTGGAAATACCCCAATTGGGTACAAAACACTCATTCAACGTGGCCGTCACCTGCGGAATGGTTCTCTGGGAGCACTTCAGACAATCAAAACTCCTGCTGTTAATGTTTGTCTTTTTATCTGCATGCACATCCCCCAACAACCAAGTTCCAGGTACCAAGTACCAGGTACCAGGTGTCAGGTACCAAGTACCAAGTACCAGGTACCAAGTACCAAGTACCAGGTACCAGGTACCATATACCATATACCTCTCATACAGCACCGACTGCCCCTTATGCAACAGATACACCGCTTCCATCCGTGAATTGGTCAAACAATTGCCCGATAGCATCGATTTTAAATTCTTGAAAGTCAACCAAGACGAAGTTTGGGACTTTGACTGGGACGGAAACCTCGCCGAACAAACCATAAACGATTCAAATGGTGCATGGTGCAAGAAATTGGAACTCAAAGTGTATCCGGAAGTAGTGGTTCTTAGCCAAAGCGGACAAAAAATATACAAAGGAAAAATTGATGACAGGGCAGTAGAGACGGGCGTTTCAAGGGCGAGAGCCAAAGCGGAATACCTAAAAGATGCAATCAATGCCATTAAAAAGGGCGTTAAACCCTCTATAAATCAAACTCAAGCGGTGGGCTGTTATATTGAGTCATGAGGGGAAATCTATACATATTCTTTGCCATTATTGCACTCGCGTCTTGCGGTGAAAAACAGCTGGGAGTGTCCAACCCTGTTTTCGATAAAGACATTGAACCCATCATTGTTCAACATTGCACCCCTTGTCACAGAGAAAATGGGGGAGCTCCATTTGTATTGACATCCTTCGAAGCCGTCAAGAAAAAAGCAAAGACCATAGCAAAAGTTACAGCCAATCGATACATGCCGCCGTGGCCTGCAGATCCCAATTATTCGCATTTTTTGAAAGAAAATGTGTTGAGCGAGCAACAAATTGCAACCATCCAAAATTGGGTGAAACAAGGCTCTAAACCGGGTGAAAATCCGGGTCAATTGCTAGCCAAAGTCACCCCGTTTGTGAGCAATTTGGGGGTTCCTGATTTGGTTCTTGAACTCGACTCAGTAAATTTCAATCAGGGCGATCAAGATCGATTTTTCTTGGTCAAAACCTCTGCTCGTTTGCCCCAGAAAAAATACGTAAGAGCCGTTGAATTTATTCCAGGACAACCCCAGTTGGTGCATCATTTTAACGGACATTTAATCAACTACGAAAAGGGCTCTAAATCTGATTTTAACACACAACCGCTGAAAGTAGAAATGAAATACGAAGAGAAAGGCCCGCTCAACGAAGGACTTAATCTCATGACTAGCAACGGAATTATTCCAGAAAGGGTGCATTCAGTGGTAAATTATCTCCCGGGAGTGTTTAGCACCGAGTACCCCGATGGCATTGGAACTTTCCAAGTGTCGGAAGAATTCTCCATTGTTGGAAATGACGTGCATTACGGTCCATCAAGAAAATCAGTTACCGATAAAAGTAGAATTCATTTGTTCTTCACCGATGTGCCTCCGCAAAGAGGTTTGGGTGAGCTCATGTTAGGCACCAACGGGGTGAGTAAAATTGTGCCGCCGCTGGTAATTAAGCCGAATACGGTGAGCAAGCACATCACAGAATTCACGGTACCCGAAGATATTTCGGTGTTGACAGTGAATCCGCATTTACATTTGCTCGGAAAATCGTTCAAGGCCTATGCCATAAAGCCCAACGGCGATACCATTCGCTTGATTTCTATTCCTCGTTGGGACTTTAGATGGCAGTATTTCTACACGTTTCCCACCATGGTGAAAATTCCACGCGGAAGCCTCATCAGGGCAGAAGCGGTGTTTGACAACACCGATAACAATCCAAACAATCCCAATCGTCCCCCAAAAACAGTGGCAGAGCGATTCGATTACGGCGGTTCTAGCATGCGGGCCAGCGATGAGATGTTTCAATTCATCATCACTTACGTGGCTTGGCAACCAGGCGACGATAAAATATCCCTCAAAAAATAAAAACCATGGAATTAAAAGTTCTTCAACATTCTGCTGATTTTCATTCTGTTGTGGATGTGATTTATGCAAACGATGCAAACCACATCAAGCATTTAGAGTCAGATATAGATGCTGTTTTTGATCGATCTCACAAGAAATTTCAACGGGGCGACGCTCAACGATGGATTTTATGGGAAAATTCAAAACCCATTGGGCGCATTGCTGCCTTTTACGAAGACAAGAACGGCAAGCGTTTTGGTGGTTGGGGATTTTTTGAATGCATCAACAACGACGAAGCCGCAAAAATCTTAATTTCAGAGGCGGAAAATTGGCTCAAAGAGAACAAAGCCACCAAGATTATGGCGCCCGTGAATTTTGGCTCTAGAGACGCTTATTGGGGACTTTTGATCAGTTCTACCACTTATCCCAGTTATCAGGAGAACTATCAGCCCTCGTATTACCAAAAGTGGTTCGATTCAATGGGGTATGGCCTAGAAATTGAGCAAACCACTTACGAATTGGTGGAAAACGACTTCAACATTGAGCGTTTTTCAAAGATTGCAGAGCGAACTATGGGTAATGCTCAATACAGATTTGAAGTGCTTGATTTTAGTCAGCTGCCCAAATTTGCTGCTGATTTTGTTACTATTTACAACCAAGCTTGGTCATTTCACGAAGATTTCGAGCCTTTGGATGTTGCAGAAATCTTGAAACGGTTCAAATCCATGAAGCCCGCGGTCATTCCCGAGCTCATTGTATTTGCTTACCACGGCGAGGAGCCCATTGGTTTTTACGTGAATATTTTGGAGTTGAACATGATTTTTAAGGATTTCGGGGGAAAGCTTACGCTTTGGAATAAACTGCGTTTTTTGATGAGCAAGGGCAAGATTGACCGATGCCGTGGCGTGGTGTTTGGAGTGATACCTCAATACCACAACAAAGGGGTAGAAGCGGGGATGATTATGAAGTCGTACGAGGGTGCGAAAAAAAATCCAAAAATCAAGAGCGTAGAACTCGCATGGATTGGCGATTTTAATCCAAAGATGCTCAGTATGTTAAGTTCTTTGGGTGCAAAACTGACGAAGACACACCACACATATAGCAAAACTTTTTCTTGATTTTTTTTGGGTCAGTATTTGCATTTTTAAAAAATGGGTGTACCTTTGCAGTCCTTTAAAGAAGGAACGATTCCGTAGCTCAGTTGGTAGAGCAATACACTTTTAATGTATGGGTCCTGGGTT
>CAYPBJ010000021.1:0-6795 GCA_964408945.1 uncultured Rhizobium sp.
GGTACAAAGAAAAAGGGAACCCAATTGAGCTCCCTTTGACAGTCTTTATGTGTAAGGCGTGTATTAACCTTGCATTTCGTTGGTTTGCAACTGCTGCTTGTAAGCGGCACGCAATCTCTGCATTCTTTTTGTAATGCATGGCTTTTCAAAAGCCTGACGAGAACGCATCTCTTTTACTACACCTGTTTTTTCAAATTTCTTCTTGAACTTTTTCAATGCTTTGTCAAGAGACTCGCTTTCTTTTACATTTATAATAAGCATGTTATACCTTTTTTACTTTTTTAGGGATGCAAATATACCAATTTTTGGCTGAATTTCAAATTTTTACCGAGATTCTGAAAGATTGTATATTAATCTTTTAAAATTGCTCTAGAAATGACCAACTTTTGAATTTCACTCGTGCCTTCTCCAATGGTGCAAAGCTTGCAGTCTCTGTAAAACTTCTCCACTGGGAAATCTTTCGTGTATCCATATCCCCCGAAAATCTGAACCGCCTCATTCGCACAATATACACTCACCTCGCTCGCATAGTATTTAGCCATGGCACTCACCTTATTGACGTTCAGTTTATTGTTCTTCAAGTGACAACTTTCCTGTATCAACAACTCTGCCGCCTCAATGCGGGTTGCCATGTCTGCCAATTTGAAAGCAATGGCTTGGAAGTTGCTGATGGGTTGTCCAAATTGCTCGCGCTCCTTAGAATATTTCAAGGCCGCTTCGTAAGCACCCTTGGCAATTCCAAGACTCAAAGCAGCGATAGAAATACGTCCGCCGTCAAGAACTTTCATGGCTTGAATGAATCCGTCGCCAATGTTTCCTAACACGTTTTCCTCTGGAATTCGGCAATCTTCAAAGATCATTTCGGCCGTTTCTGATGCTCTCATTCCCAATTTATTTTCTTTTTTCCCTCCAGAAAAACCGGGAGTTCCTCTTTCAACCACAAAAGCCGTGATGCCGTGTGAATCTAAAAGATCGCCGGTTCTGGCTAAAACAACAGCAATATCACCGGTGATGCCGTGAGTGATCCAGTTTTTTGCACCGTTTAACACCCATTCGTTGCCCTCCTTGCGAGCCACACACTTCATTCTCAACGCATCTGAACCGGTATTCGCTTCGGTAAGTCCCCAAGCACCAATCCACTCTGCCGTAGCCAACTTAGGAAGCCATTTCTTCTTTTGCTCCTCGTTTCCGAATTGCATGATGTGCCCGGTGCACAAGCTGTTGTGCGCAGCCATCGACAAGCCCACGCTTCCGCAGACTTTGGCTAGTTCTTCAATAGCAGCAGCATATTCATAGTATCCAAGGCCCGATCCGCCGTAATTTTCAGGCACCAAAACGCCCATCAATCCAAGTTCACCGAGGCCTTTAAAAACGTGTACAGGGAAGGTTTGACTCTCATCCCATTCCATCATTTGCGGACGGATGTTTTTTTCAGCAAAGTCACGCACTGTTTGGCGCACCATGCTCACGCTTTCGCTTTCTTGAAAATGCATGAGACAAAATTATTGATTATTGTTGAGAGGTTGGTTAAGTTTTGTTGAGATGATTGTCATTTTTAACAGAAATACATAAATGATTTAGCGGAAATATGGAGAAATTCGTCTGGCGTGTTCAAGCGGAATGCCGTGAATTTGGTTTCCGTCTTTCCAGGGATGTTGAATTTGGGGATGGGCTTTTCGGTAGGCTAACAGAATTTTCGCCGCCGACGGACCCACATAAGGGTGCCTGTATAGTTCGCTGGGTGTGCAGGTGGCAAAATCAAACCGTTTCACTTGCAGGGTGTCAACCGAAAACGAAATTTTTGGATTTTCTAAGATTTGGGAGTCGATGTATTTTACTTCCAACAGCTGATTCACCGAGAAAAATCCGCCCAATCTTTGGCGGTATTTGATGATTCTCGAGGCCATTTTGGCTCCAATTTTGGGAAGGGCTTCCAACTCGGCAGAGTCGCAAGTGTTTAAGTTTACCGCATAGTGTGTGACCCATTGGGGCGCCGACTCGGCTATGGGCAGGGGAGTAGCAGTGAACAGGGTATCAAAATAGGTGAGTGGCGCTTTAGCGAGTGATTTGAGTTCTTGAAAACCCGTTTTTTTCGGGGGATGTTGAATGCGGTTAGAATCTTTAAAAGTTTGATGTAATGCCTGCTGAATTTGATGCTTTTCATGAAATAGGAAGGCCATTCTGAGAGCAAAAAAAACCGCCAGAACTACGATCCAAGTTCCGGCGGTTTGTTGATATTTTAATCGGGGTTTCACCCCACAATGTTAGTGAGCCGTAGCCAATTGGTCTTTGCGATATTCGCCAATGTCTAATTTGTTTTTAATAGATTTAAAGGCGTTAATTGTGGTTTCCACATCTTCAAGGGTGTGCACCGCGGTAGGAATCAAGCGCAACATGATCACCCCTTTAGGAACTACAGGATAAACCACAATGCTGCAGAAAATGTTGTAGTTTTCTCTCAAGTCAAAGGTTAAATGCGTGGCCTCAGGTATGGTACCGTTTAGAAGCACCGGAGTAACAGGAGTGGTTGTTACGCCAATATTGAATCCAGCTTCTTTCAATCCAGATTGCAACGCTCTAACAATGGTCCACAATTTTTCTTTGTGTTCGGGTTGTGTACGAATCATTTCTAAGCGTTTGATGGAACCCACCACCATAGGCATAGGAAGGGCTTTTGCGTAAATTTGTGAACGCATGTTGTAACGCAAGAATTTGATTACGTGTGGTTCAGAGCCAATGAAGGCACCAATGCCGGCCATTGATTTTGCGAAGGTGGAGAAATAGATATCTATTCCGTCCATGCAATTTTGCTCTTCGCCGGTGCCCGCACCTGTTTGTCCCATGGTTCCAAATCCGTGAGCATCATCCACAAAAAGTCTGAAGTTGTATTTTTCTTTTAGAGCAACAATTTCTTTCAATTTGCCTTGAGAACCGCTCATTCCAAAAACACCTTCTGTGATGACCATGACACCACCACCGGTTTGTTCTGCCAATTTGGTAGCGCGCACCAACTGTTTTTCACAGCTTTCAATATCGTTGTGTTGGAAAACAAAGCGCTTTCCTACGTGAAGTCTCAATCCATCAATGATGCAAGCGTGAGATTCAGCATCGTACACAATGACGTCGTGTCTGTCAACCAAGGCATCAATGGCACTTAAAACCCCTTGATAACCGAAGTTCAATAAAATTACATCGGGCTTTTTGATGAAGTCAGCCAAATCTTTTTCCAACTGTTCGTGATAATCGCTGTTTCCGCTCATCATACGGGCACCCATGGGGTAAGCCATACCAAATTGCGCAGCGGCATCGGCATCGGCTTTCATGACATCGGGGTGATTGGCAAGACCTAAGTAATTATTCAGAGACCAATTCAATTTCTCTACACCGCGAAATTTCATTCTCGGTCCAATAGGACCTTCCAATTTTGGGAAAGTGAAATATCCATGAGCATCGTCAGCGTGCATGCCCAAGGGGCCCATTTTGTCGTAGAGTTTTTCAAAGATGTCTTTCATGTAAATTTTATTGTTACTACAAAATTAAGTCAGTTTCAGAATCCTACAACAAACACCGAAGGCAATTTGCCTATTTCTATGCTCGTTTTTTTCCACTGTCCAATGGTTTGGCTTAAAATCTGTTGGTTTTCGCCGTGAAGGTCAAACGAAATGGAAAGTTTAGCTTCTACGGGGAGCCATTTGATCAAGGCTTGGGCCGTTTTATCGCTTCGGTAAGGGGTTTCAATGAAGGTATGAGCGTATTTTTTCCAAACGGGGTTTGACAAAGATTTGACAAACGGAATGAATTCTTCGGTTTTAACCGGAAGGTATCCGTGAAAAATAAACTGCTGCCCGTTGAGTCCGCTAGATTGAATGGCCATGATGATGCTGTTGGGACCCACAAGCGGTAATATGGTTCGATGGGTTCTATGAGCCCACGCCACAATTTTATTGCCTGGATCAGCGATGCAAGGAATTCCAGCTTCCGATACCACGCCAATTTGAGCTTCGTTTTTGTGCTTATTGAGGAAGTCTTCAAGGTCTTGGGCCGCATAACCGCGTTCCAATTCAAAAATGATCAAATCATCTATAATCACGCCCAATTTAAGGTTGCTAATGAAGCGTCTCAAGGTGCGGGCGTTTTCAGCTACCCATACCTTCGTGGTTTTTATGGCCTCGCTGTGGATGTTGGTGAAATATCCGTCCAAACTAAGTTCCCCAATGGGAAGTGGGAATAAAATAAGCTGTCGGTTTAGTTTCGATGGATTTTCAGGAGCATTCATATCTGCAAAAGTCGATATTTTGTCGAGTTCTCGCGTTGAAAATTTCATGATTGTGTCATGCGGCTGTTAACATCCCCCGAAAAGCAAGTAAATTTGCGCCGTGGGATTCCTCAAAAAATTACAAGAACGTTGGAAGGTTGATTCAACACTGCAAGTGGTTTTGATCTTGGTGGTGTTTGCGCTGACCGGTTCAACGGTGGTATACATAAAGAAGTTCATTCAGCCCCTGATGGGAGATCATTGGTGGTTTGATTTGGTTTATTATGTGGCCATTTTGCCGTTTTACAATTTGATTTTGCTCATTTATGGGTTCATTTTTGGACAAGGGAATTATTTTTGGGAGTTCGAGAAGCGATTTTTTCGCAGAATTTTTAGGAGAAAACAATCATGAGTATTTCGAAAGAAGCAGTCTTAAAAGCGCTGTCACACGTAGATGATCCAGATCTTCACAAAGACGTTGTGACTTTGGGAATGATTGAAAATTTGACCATTGAAGGGCTGAATGTTTCATTTGATTTGGTGTTGACCACACCCGCTTGTCCTATGAAAGACATGATGGTTTCTGCTTGCAAAAACGCGGTTGTTTATATGGTTGATGCTGCGGCGCAAGTACATGTAAACGCAACCAGCAGGGTGGTTCAAAACGAGCGCACCTCAGATACCTTGAGCGGTGTAAAGCAAGTCATTGCGGTGGCATCGGGAAAGGGCGGAGTGGGAAAGAGCACCGTTTCGGCTACACTGGCATTGGCATTGTCTAAATCAGGTGCCAAAGTAGGATTGTTAGACGCAGACATTTACGGACCGAGCATACCCACGTTATTTAAGGTTCATCAAGCTCCAGAAATGGTAGAATTGAACGGTAAAAACGTCATGAAGCCCATAGAATCGCATGGAATCAAATTGTTGAGCATAGGTTTTATGACGGCACCCGGACAGGCGGTGGTTTGGCGCGGACCCATGATTTCTTCAGCATTCAGACAATTTCTGAACGATGTTGATTGGGGTGATTTAGATTATTTGGTGATTGATCTTCCTCCGGGAACCGGCGATGTTCAAATTACATTGGCTCAGCAGGCTCCATTATCGGGAATTGTTGTAGTAACTACCCCTCAAGAAATGGCCTTGACCGATGCCCGAAGGGCCATTGATATGTTCCAATTAGACAGTATTGCAAAGCCCATTTTGGGAGTGGTTGAGAATATGTCTTACTTCGTTCCGGATGACGATTTAACAAAGAAATATCACATTTTTGGACAAGGAGGCGGACAAAAATTGGCTTCAGAGTTTGGGGTTCCTTTTTTGGGAGAGTTGCCACTAAGAACAGGAATAGGACTGGCCGCTGATCAAGGAAATTGGGACTTTGACTTAGAAATCATGAAACCTTACATGGCTTTGGCCGGAGAGGTTGCAAGACAAATTAGTTTAAAATCCGTATCTTTGTGATATGCAATTATCTCAACAAATTGAAGCCGTACTCGAAACCATAAGACCCTATTTACAGGCAGATGGTGGAGATGTTGAATTGGTTGAAATACAAGAAAATAGAGATGTTGTATTGCGCTTGACGGGTGCTTGTAGCAGTTGTTCAATGAGCGAAATGACCATGACCGCAGGGGTGGAAGAGTCTTTGAGAAGATCCATTCCAGACCTAGGCAAAATCATTGCATTGAAAGAAGGTCAATAATTCAATTAAGTTCTTCCTGCGTGATTCGTTGGGTTTCGAGCATGCCTTGTTCCCAGTGTTCTTTGCAACGTGCTTCGTAGGCGTTGTTGTGTCCTACCACCACCAATTCATTTGTTAAACTGGTGCGATACGTGTAGAAAGCACTTTTTTGGCACACATGGCATTTGGCGCTGAGTTCCACTTTTTCTGTAGCCAGTCTTTTGAGGGATTTCATGGGACCGAAATCTCTATTCATGTAGTCTTTGTCAAGTCCTGCTGCAATGACTTTGATTCCGTTCATCATCATTTCACCAATGACTTCAATGATGTAGGGCCCTAAAAACTGAACTTCGTCAATATAGACCTCTTTAATTTGGGGTGTAATCAGGGGAAAAATCTCTTCCGCTTTTGAAATTCGATGTCCGGTCATTTGAAGTCCGGTGTGTGAACTCACTTTTCCTTCGGAATAACGGTTATCGATTAAAGGTTTAACGACTAATTTTTCGTTGATATCTAGGGGACTATCGTTGTAGAACCCTATTAAATGCGTGGTTTTCCCCGCAAACATACACCCAAAAATTAGTGTAAAATCTCTCATGAATGGTATTGAATTGAGGCGTAAATTTCCCGAAAATTTTTCATAATATCCTAATAACATGAATCCGCGAATCCACGAAATCATCGGTACCTTGCAATTGTTGAACGAGGAACTCCAACACAATCAAGGAAGTGGCGAAGTTTTGGGCAAGATAAAACTTTTTTCAGCACAGCTTTATTTAGAATCTGACATGGAATTGATTGCTGTTGGGAGAGAAGCAAACACAATAGAAAACATAGAACCTGAATTTCCAGACCC
>CAYPBJ010000021.1:6895-32396 GCA_964408945.1 uncultured Rhizobium sp.
GAAGATTTGCAAAATTCGCAACCCAGCTTGTTCGGATTTGAGCCCGAAATGGAAGATGAATTGGTGATTGAAGAAGAGGAAACACCAGTTTTTGAAGCGCCAAAAAGCAGTGGAATAGAGTTGATAATAAAAAAACAAGAGCCGGAAAGTGTTGATAATGAAGAGAATGAAACTTCTAGTGTTCCAGCTTCCAAAGAAATTACTCCTGATGCTATTAAGCAGGCAAATGAAGTGCTTTCTATGTTTTCTTTGTCAAGAAGGTTTGAATTTGCCAATTTTCTTTTTGGCGGAGATATGCAGAAATTTACCACCTTTATCTGTGAAATGATCTTGGCCCAGCCAGGAGATGAGAGAGAAGATGTGTTCGAGTCTTGGTATCAGCGCTTTGATTGGAAACGCCGCGATGAATCAGCCAGCGACTTGAAACGCAACTTGCGTAAGATGATGTAATCTTTCCGTTTGGTTCTCTTTCCGTTGTCAGATGAAACTGAAATTGTGAAAGAGATATGTTGAGGTTAGATTTAAAATATCCGTTAGTTGTTCCTGTGTTGATGCTCATTCTGGGCATCGTTGCAGTAAGGATTTGGGTTTGGCCAACAAGTCTAGGCTATTTATTCCTATTGATTTTGCCGGTTTTCTTTTGGCTAATTAAAATTAGAGTTCCGTCTATTTTCTTGGGATTCTTTTTTATTGGCTTTGGGAACCTAAAACTCCAGAATCAACGCGAGCAATTATTTTATTTAAAACTAGCAAATGCTCGGGCATTGTGGGTTCAAGCTACTGGAAATCCCAAAAAGGTGGAGGTTAAATGGGTGGTTTTTCAACCTCGAGAATTGGTGAGATGCGAGGGTATTGTAAACGTCAATTACCATGAACAATTTAAATCCAAACAATCTTTTTGGATTCATCCCCAGCAAATGGAGTGGGATCAGAACCAGTCCGTCAAAATTCAAAAGTATACTTTTGTAAATTGCACTTCCTTCAATTCAACTTCTTCTCTCCATGCTTTCCGAAATGGTGTTTTGAATCAAATTTTTGCACTCGGTAAAAAGTTTTTAACCCCAAAGGCACATGCTTGGTATTTGGCCTTGATTTGGGGCGAACGTTCAGAATTAGAGAAAACCGATCAAATGGCTTTTCAAAAATTGGGATTGGCCCACGTGATTTCAGTGTCAGGAATGCATTTGGCATTGGTGTTCAATTTGTTGAGTTTGCCTTTTTCGATGTTTGAAAAGCGTTATCGAAATGTCGCTAAATTTAAATGGGTCCTTCTTCCGTTCGTTTGGATTTATACTTTTTTGACGCCCATGTCGCCCCCAGTAGTTAGGGCGGCCATTTCTCTATCTATGTTGGTTATGGCAAAATCGATTTTTTACCGAAGGGTGAGAAGTCCTGATGTGTACTTTTCGGTATTGTTTATTTATCTGTTGTGGGATCCGAACGTGCTTTTTGATATTGGATTTCAACTTTCGCTTTTGGCCATGTGGGGTATCGTCTTTTTAGTACCCAGTTATTTGAGGCGATTTGAAGAATCTCACACCTTGATTCAATGGTTTGCAAATACTGTTGCGGTATCAATCATTTGCACATTGACAACGGTGCCTATCATTTTTAAGGAGTTTGAGCAACTTTCGTTGTGGTTTTTGGTCGGAAATTTGTTGCTCATGCCGTTGTTTAATTGGCTCATCTATGGCTATGCCTTTTTCTTTATCTTGGGATTTAGCGAAGTTTTGCTCAAGTATTTTGCCTGTATTATCAATCATTTCATTCAATTTATAGATTTCTTAATGCTGCAATTTACGCAACTTCCCAATCTTTATTTGTACAGTCCCCGTTGGGGATGGACTGAATTTCTGTTGTTTTTTTTGGTGGTTGTTTTTTGGACATTTTATAGAGAAGAAAAAGTGATATTTTGGAAACAACTTTGCCTGTTTGCACTCTTTGTAATGAGCGTTGAGTACAGCATTGCATTGTATATTTGTGATTAATTATGAGCAATCAATGGGTAATTGTTGAAATCAAAGGCCAAATCGCTGAGGTCATTATGAATAGACCTGAAAAGAGGAATGCACTCAATCCCGATTTGGTTTTGGAATTAACCGCCGCATTTGAAGCTTTGAATGCAAATGCTGAGGTGAGATTGATTGTTCTGAAGTCGAAGGAAGGAGCTTTTTGTGCGGGTGCCGATTTGTCGTACTTGAAATCATTGAGTCAATTCACTCATCAGGAAAATATCGAAGATTCTACCCGTTTGAAGAATTTGTTTGAACTCATTTATCATTCTCCAAAGATCACAGTTTCTCAGGTTGAGGGTCCTGCTCTTGCAGGTGGATGTGGACTCGCGTTTTTGGCGGATTTTTGTTTCGCGACTCCCAGTTCAACCTTTGGATACACGGAAGCGCGCATTGGATTTATTCCTGCCTTGGTGATGGTGTATTTAAAAGAAAAGTTGAATCAAAACCAGATGAACGAGTGGTTGTTGACGGCTCAAATTTTTTCAGCAGACAAGGCTTACACAGACGGATTGGTTTATGTCGTAGACGAAAATATTGGCCAAAAGGTAAATGAATTCGCTGCTGAATTGTTGAAATCAGTGAGTTCTGAATCTACCTTGAGAATCAAGTCTATGATGAGAAATATGCCATCCAATTGGAATGAATCTTTAGTTTATGCAGCTGAGCAAAACGCATTGGCCCGTAAAACCGCTGATTGTCAAAAAGGGGTATCGGCATTTTTGAATAAGGAGAAGATTTCGTGGTAAAATTGGTAGATACTCATTGTCATTTGTACAGTGAAGAATTCAACGAAGACAGAACATCCGCGGTAGCGAAAAGCATCGAAATGGGGGTGAATAGAGTCTTGCTTCCCAACATTGATATGGACAGTATTGGGGTGATGCATGACTTGGAAGATCAATATCCCAAAAACTGTTTTTCCATGATGGGGTTGCATCCTTGTTATGTGAAAGAAGATTTCAAGAAGGATTTGGAGGTAATGTATGCTTGGTTTGACAAGCGAAAATACGTGGGTGTGGGTGAGACGGGAATGGATTTGTATTGGGATAAGTCAACGCAATCGTGGCAGGAAGAGTCGTTGAATATTCAGATAGAGTGGGCCATCGAAAAGGGGTTGGCTATGTCATTGCACACCAGAAGTGCAACCCAGGAGGTGATAAAAGTACTAAAGCCATACAAGGGAAAGGTTCAAGGAGTGTTTCATTGTTTTTCCGAAAGTAAAGAGTTGGCCGATGAAATCATCAAATTGGGCTTCTATCTAGGAATTGGTGGGGTAGTGACCTTCAAAAATGCGGGTATTGCGCAAGTGGTGGCAGAATTGGGCATTGAAAAATTGGTGCTTGAAACGGATAGTCCTTATTTGGCGCCCGTTCCCTACAGAGGGAAGCGAAACGAGCCATCTTATACCCGTTATGTAGCCGAGAAAGTGGCAGATGTTACGGGTGAAAGCCTGTTGAAAGTGGCGGAGGTAACTTCTCGGAATGCAGAGCAGCTTTTTGGTGTGTGATAAATATCACAAAGTTTTCAATTTCTTTTAATCATCTTTGAATTTCGCGATTTTTCAGCAATTTCTATGTTGGCTAGAAAATTGAAAATGTTTAAAGTGAATATATGACAAAAATCTACCATACAACAGGTTGCAATTGTGGTTGCAACGATGGCGACAAGGGAAGCAATCGCCGTGATTTCTTAAAAAAAGCAGGTACTGTGACGGGACTGGGTTTGGCTTTTGGGTCAATTACTGGTGGATCTTTGAGCTCTTGTAGTTCTGATGCAAAGGCGGTTGATAAAATGAATGCCCTCAAGAATGGAAAAGCTCAGCGTTTTACCATTTTACAAACGGCAGACATTCACGGTCAATTGATGGAGCATGATGAGTTTTTCTGGGAGAATGGCAAAGAAGTTTTCAAGCGCAGAGGCGGAATGGCTACTTTGAAAACCATGATCAACACCATCAGAAACGAAAATCCGGCCAACACCATAGTGGTTGATGGTGGTGATTGTTTTCAAGGAAGTGGTGTTGCAGCCCTAACGGAAGGTAGAGCGTTGATTCCCATCATCAATAATATAGGGTATGATTTAATGCTTCCTGGAAATTGGGAAGTGGTATACGGAAAAGAGAACATGATCAAAGATTTGGGCGGTTACCAAGCTGCTAAAGTGTGCGCCAACATGTTTCATAACGACAATCCGTCAATAGGTAAGGATTTGATTTTTCCTCCTTATTGGACCAAAACCGTGGCGGGTGTTAAGTTGGGTTTCATTGGTTACAATGATCCGTTGACTCCCAAGCGTCAATCTCCGGCGTATTCAAATGGGATTGAGTTTACAGACCCTGAATTGAATGCTGCTAGATACGTTAAGTATTTGAGAGAATACGAAAATTGCGCCATGGTGTTTTTGGTTACGCATATGGGACTGACCCAACAGATTGATTTGGGAAACAAGCCTTTTGTTGAGGGTGTAGATTATATTTTGGGTGCTGATACCCACGAACGAGTTCGTCAACCCATTGAAACAAAGTATACCAAAGTGACCGAGCCAGGGGCATTCGGATCTTTCTTAGGGAAGTTGGATATTGTGGTGGAAGACGGAAAAATAAAAGAACATTTTTACGAATTGATGGATGTAGATCCATCGAAATACAAAGCCGATGCTGAAATGCAGCAGTTGGTGGAAAAGACTTTTGAACCTTACAAACCAGAATTGAGCAAAGTCATTGGTAAAACAAAATCTACCTTGGTGAGATATTATGTGTTGGAAAATCCGATGGACAACTTCATCACCGATGCTGTTTTTGATAAATTCAAGCCCGATGTAGCTCTGTCTAACGGATTTAGATTTTGTCCACCGCTGGTAGCATCCCCCGAAAAACCGTCGGAAATTACCAACGATTTCTTGTGGAGTATGCTGCCTGTGAACTCTCAGGCGCGTTCGGGAATGGTCAGCGGCGAGAAGATTTGGAAGTGGATGGAGAAAGAATTGGAGAATGTGTTTGCCAAAGATCCGGCTAAGCGATTTGGCGGTTGGGTGGTGCGTTTCTCGGGAATGAATGTGAATTTCACATCCAAGAACGACATGGGTAAACGGGTGAATTGGATTAAAATTGGGGGTGAAGACATTGACAAGAAGAAGATGTATAAAATTGTGGCGTGCGAGCGCGACGGTGACCCCGAAGATGCGATTTGCAGAATGTTAGACGTTGATAGTCCTCACGATGAAGGAATTTCATTGCATGAAATCATTCGTGAATATTTGAAGACCCATTCGCCCATTGAACCCAAAGTGGAAGGACGTGTTGAATGCACCGATCAGCCTCAGAATTTGTTGAGTCAGTTAGAGGGTTATGAGTATACTTTCAGATAAATTAAGTAACTTTAATCACAATAAATTTTTGAATTGAGCATTTAATTTGCCGTCTATGATAGAACTATTGGGATATTTAGGAGCAGTTTTAATGGGGATTTCACTCGGTCTTATTGGCGGTGGTGGTTCCATTTTGACGGTTCCAATTTTGGTATATTTATTTGGTGTAAAACCCGAGCTTTCAACGGCTTATTCCCTATTTATTGTAGGATTAACTAGTCTCTTTGGTTCTTTTTCTCACATGAAAATGGGCAATATTCACTGGCGTACGGCCATCGTTTTTGGAATTCCATCCATCATCAGCGTGTATTTGACCCGACATTTTATAGTTCCGGCCATTCCAAATCCAGTTTTCGGGGGATTGAGCAAAGATTTAGCGATCTTGATCTTTTTCGCCATCATCATGGTGGCGGCATCTTACAGCATGATTCGCAAGGGGAAACCCAAAGCAGCAGGTGAGTCAGACGTTGAAGTTAGTTTTAACTACCCCATGATTCTTGCTGAAGGTCTTATTGTTGGGATGGTAACGGGATTGGTTGGTGCAGGCGGCGGATTTTTAATCATTCCTGCCTTGGTATTGTTAGCCAAATTGCCCATGAAGCAGGCCGTTGGAACATCGTTGATCATCATTGCGTCAAAATCGTTGCTTGGATTTTTGGGTGATTTAGGAAGAGGCGCCCAAATTGATTGGACTTTCATGCTGATTTTCAGCGCGATTGCTGTTGTGGGAATTTTTAGCGGAGCAGCCTTGAGCAAAAAAATCAGCGGCGAAAAATTAAAACCTGCTTTTGGTTGGTTTGTTTTAATCATGGGAATTTACATCATTGTGAATTCATTGTTGTCAATGAAATAATCAGCATTATGGAAGCCCGGAACACAAAGTTTTTCAAAAAGAATGACCACAAACTGGTTGCATGGTTAATCATTGTTGTGGTTCTTTTCTTGGGATGGGATATCGCATCAAACCCGTGGTTTTCAGATAATAAAACTGTCGCTGAAATAAAAGATTCAATATCTCAGGAAAAATTATGGAGCGCACCTTCAGATTCTGAGTTGCCCAAGGGTGAAGAGGGAGAATTGATCAAATACGGACGAGAATTGGTGGCACATACCGCCCAATATTTTGGCCCGAACGGATCAGTTGCTCGCTACACCAACGGATTGAATTGCCAAAATTGTCACCTAAATGCAGGAACCCAACCTTGGGGAAATAACTACGGTTCAGTGGCCAGCACTTATCCTAAGTTCCGCGGAAGAAGCGGTACCATTGAGACTATTTACAAACGGGTTTCTGATTGCTTTGAACGTTCATTGAATGGAAAATCTCCTGATAGTGCATCGCGTGAAATGCAAGCCATGATGAAGTACATTGCGTGGTTGGGTAAAAACGTCCCCAAAAAGGAAAAAGCGCCCGGTTCAGGCATCATGAAGGTAGCGTTTTTGGATAGGCCCATTGACCCCATAAAGGGCAAATTGGTTTACGATGCAAAATGTGCTGTATGCCATCAGGCTGACGGGCAAGGCGTTCTGAACGACAAGGGAAATGCCTACACTTATCCGCCGTTATGGGGTAAATTGAGCTACAATGAAGGAGCTGGACTTTTCCGGATGTCGAATTTTGCGGGCTACGTAAAAGCAAACATGCCCTTAGGCGCCACGCACAACAATCCCCAACTTTCCGATGAAGAAGCCTGGGATGTAGCAGCCTTTGTGAACACTCAGGAGCGTCCCAAAATGGATCTTTCAAAAGATTGGCCAGACATATCGAAGAAGCCCTTTGATCACCCGTTTGGCCCCTACGCTGACAACTTCTCGGAGAAGCAGCATAAGTTTGGACCCTATGCTGAGATAAAGGCATATTATGAGGCGATGAAATGAGTATCGGGTTTCGGGTGTCGGGTTTTGGGTTTCGGGTTTCGGGTGTCAGACCAAGTACCAAGTACCAAGTACCAAGTACCATGTACCATGTACCATGTACCATGTACCATGTACCATGTACCAAGTACCATGTACCAAAAATAATAAATAAATAAAAATATGAAAGTAGAACAAATTTACACAGGATGCTTAGCTCAGGGTGCCTATTACCTTGAGAACAATGGCGAAGTGGCAATCATTGATCCGCTGCGTGAGGTTCAACCTTACCTAGAACGCGCAGAAAAAGATGGTGCAAAAATTAAATACATTTTCGAAACGCATTTTCATGCGGATTTTGTGAGTGGTCATTTAGATTTAAGCAAGAAGACGGGTGCACCGATTATTTACGGTCCGAATGCGAATCCGGAATTTGAGTGCATCATTGCGGAAGATGGACAAGAATTTCAATTAGGGGATTCTGTGATAAGGGTATTGCATACTCCAGGTCACACCATGGAAAGTACTTGCTTCTTGTTACTTGAGAATGGAGTTCCAACCAATTTGTTTAGTGGGGACACACTTTTCTTAGGAGATGTAGGAAGACCCGATTTGGCTCAAAAAGCTGCAGATATGACACAGGAACAGTTGGCTGGAATGCTGTATGATAGTTTGATGAACAAAATCATGCCTTTGCCCAATGAAGTAATGGTTTATCCTGCGCATGGTGCAGGTTCTGCTTGTGGTAAGAACATGATGAAGGAAACCATGGATACCTTAGGCCATCAAAAGGAAATGAACTATGCCTTAAATCAGCCCAATAAAGAAGAGTTTATTGCTGCTGTAACTGATGGGTTGTTGCCTCCTCCGGCCTATTTCCCTATGAATGTGGCAATGAATAAAAAAGGATATGATTCTTTTGACTCAGTAATGGAAAAAGGATTGAAGGGATTGTCTCCTGAGGAATTTGAAACAGCTGCTGAAACAACAGGCGCATTGATCTTAGACACAAGAAGTGCAGCAGATTTTGCAAAATCATTCGTTCCTCGTTCGATAAATATAGGATTGGATGGACAATTCGCTCCTTGGGTTGGTGCAATGATAGTTGATGTGAAGCAGCCCATTTTATTGGTAACAGACGAGGGCAAAGAAGAAGAAACTTTGATTCGTTTAAGCAGAGTTGGATTTGATGTGGTTTATGGTTTCTTGAAGGGTGGCTTAGACGCTTGGAAGTCTGCGGGTAAAGAAGTTGATTCAGTAAATAGAATTACTGCTGACCAATTTAAATCTGAATTGATCGTAGGTGAATCATTTGTGTTGGATGTGCGTAAGGAATCTGAATATCGCGCTGAGCATGTTGAGGAAGCATACAATAAACCTTTAGATTTTATAGGTGAATGGTTCATGGATATGACTTCACTTGACGGCGAGTTCTATGTGCATTGTGCGGGTGGTTATAGAAGCATGATTGCAGCATCAGTGTTGAAATCTAAGGGAATCCATAACTTTAAAGAAGTGGCTGGCGGTTTCAAGGCTATTGCAGATGCAGGGGTGGCTAAAACAGATTTCGTTTGTCAATCTAAACTTCAAAAAGCGTAATTTCGATCAATATGTTAGAGCTAATTAAACAACCTTGGTCATGGTGGGCCGCAGGTATTATTATTGGACTGACGGTGCCTACATTGCTTATTTTAGGTAATAAGAGTTTTGGAATTTCATCATCAATGAGGCATTTGTGTGCTATGTGTTTCCCTGCAAAAATTCCATTTTTCAACTACGATTGGAAAAAAGAAATCTGGAACATCTTTTTCGTTGTGGGAGTTGCAATTGGTGGATTTCTTGCAGTTCAATTCTTGGGAAATGAAGAGCCCGTTAAAGTTGCGGCTGAAACCCAGCAAGAGTTGAGAAAGGAAGGCGTTACCAGTTTTGGCGAATTGTTACCCTCTGATATTTTCTCTTGGGAAAGTCTAATGACTTTGCGTGGATTTATATTCATTGTAATAGGAGGATTCTTTGTAGGATTCGGAACTCGCTGGGCCGGTGGTTGCACCAGTGGTCATGCCATTATGGGGTTGAGCAATTTGCAATGGCCTTCTTTAGTAGCGACCATTTCCTTTATGGTTGGCGGATTTTTCATGACTTGGGTTATTTTACCTTTTTTGTTGGGTTTGTAATTTGAACGGATATGTCAAAAGAAACAGTAGAAAAAACAGAATTTTCAGAAAACGCTATGTGCGTGAATGAATCAAAAATCAATAATTCATTCTGGAGCAATCTCAAATATCTCATAGTGGGTGTGATTTTTGGAATCACTTTCGTGAAAGCCGAAATCATCAGTTGGTTTAGAATACAAGAAATGTTCCGATTTACATCGTTTCACATGTATGGTGTCATTGGAACCGGTGTTTTCATAGGAATGTTATCCATACAGATAATTAAACGCTATAAAATCAAAACCATTCAAGGTGAATCAATCACTATCGCTGATAAGACATTTAATAAAGGACAAATTTATGGCGGGTTGATTTTTGGCTTGGGATGGGCTATCACGGGCGCTTGTCCAGGTCCATTATTCGCGCAAATTGGTGCTGGTTTCAGCGTTATTTTTATAACATTTTTATCGGCTACTTTTGGTGTGTGGGTTTATGGTTATTTTAAAGATAAACTTCCTCATTAAGAAAATACTTAAAAGAAAAAGGCCACGGTAAAGTGGCCTTTTTTATGGGGTGATTTTGAGAGATTGTTTTACATCAGCGCCAATTGCATGTCTGCTAATCCGCCGCCATTATGTACTTGAGATAATCCAAACTGCTGAAGAATACCAGCTGCCATCCCGCTCCGATTTCCGCTTCGGCAGTACAATACATAAGGAGCAGGCAATTCTTTGATTTCATCTACACGCATGGGTATTTCATCTAACGGAATATTCAAGGCACCGTTTACGTGTCCGTCTTCGAATTCCCAGCTTGAACGTACGTCAATTACAGTAGCGTTCATGTCATTTACTAACTCTCTTATAGTCATGATTCTTTATTTTAATGGTGCAAAGTTCTTTTAATTTTTTGTAAGATGAAGTAACCTTTGTCACAATTTCTGAACCAAATTTGATTAATCTTCCTTGGTTATAATTACCGAAGTGCTTTCGCTAGATGAACGTATGGTTAAAATATACATTCCATTAGGCAGCGTTTCGTCAAGGATTATAGTATTTTCTGGTGTTTCCAAAGTTGGTTGTTCAATCAGCCTGCCTTGAATATCATAAAGTTCAAGGGTAAAATTTGAGTTGAAAGGAAGGCCTGTGATTTGAAGATTATTTTTCTTGAATGGATTTGGATAAACCTGAACCTGAGACACAGATAATTCTTGATTTTGAAGCTTCACCTCATTGGGGAAGATTAATTCTAAAGCAAAACGGTCAATTCTCTTCGATTCCAAATCTGATACAGAGAAAGAGTACTCAGTTTCTTGGTTTTTGGATATTGCGGTGATTTTGTTGGTGTATTTATCTCTTAACTGCAACTCAAATCCTGGCATGGCAGATGCTTTGATTCGGAAGGTGTAGTTTTTGGCTCGGTAGCGATCTAAAAACAATTGAATGTAATCTGAACTTTTAGCCGCCGAACGCGAGTCAATAGACAACAAGTTACCCTCGTTGTAGATACTCAAGTTCTCATCAAGGTTCATGACCTTACGTGAGTCTAAATCTGATATTTCATCGGAGAACCCCGGACTAAACCTAATTTGGGTGCCGTCGGCAACAACTTGACTGTCTTTGTTGATTAACGTAACATCAATCAAATCAAAAACACGATTGGGGATTTCCCAAAGATTGGTAGTGCTGAAAGTTCCGCCGGTATATTTACTGGCTTCGGTGAAGGAGAATGAAGGGCTACCTGTAGCACTCGCAGATGTTTTAACAAAAAATGCTTGTCCCGGTTGTAAGTATTTTGTGGCGGTTGATGCCGAAGGTGAAGTACTTGAGGTATTCAAATCTACAGTTGCATAAGCACCGCGAGTATTGATGAATGGATCCCACATGTAGACATACTGACTGTTGATATTGGCAACCGACGAAGTGATGACTTGACTCAAATCAACGGCGCATTGATAGGGATTTCCGATGAAATTATCTGCCCCTGGGGCGCTACTCAGATTGTTCACATTATACGTGCCTGAATAAATGGTTCCGGTTGTACGAAGAGTGGTATTTGTAGGAGCAGGGTTGTTGTCAGATTGGTAAATATCAACTGTTCGTCCACCTCGAATCATCAATCGGTAAGGTGTACCAGCAGAAAAAGTTGGTGTGGTGGTATTGAGAACCGAAGACCAACTTTGGTTGGTGTTGCTAAATGTGTAGAGTGAAGGATTACCAGTAAGTGTAGCATCCAATCCGTTGGCGCCGGTTAATGATCCGGTGATATGAGTGCCATAGCCGGGGTTGGGGTCGCTTGAATAGGAGGAAGCACCTTCTTGCCAATTGCTGTTGATGCTTGAGGTGGTGGTAACCGTAGGACTTAATAGCCTGAATGCCCTTCGGGCGGGGACGTATTTCTCAACGGTAACACTGCCTGAAATGCTGGTGCCTGATGCCGGAACGGTAGCCAATTGCGCGGTATAATCGGCGGTACTTTTGAAGGTGAGTCGGCCGGAGGTGGTCAAGGTGCCAGAAACCAAGGTCAATAAACGGGTAAGGTTGGTGGTTCCACCGAGTGAAACTCCTGCGCTGTTGTTGATGGTGAGTCGGGCAATCTCATTGTTAACCAAAGAGCTAGCAGGTAGGGTTTGCGATGAACTTCCCCCGAAAATCAAAGTGGAGTTGGCATCACGGGCATCGATGTTTGCAGCGGATGTGCTCAAAGTGCCTGTGGTGGTGAGGGTAAAATTGTTGAGGTCAAAAATGTGGGTTGCAGAGCTTCCGGCGATGGTGATGTTGCGCAAACTGCGGTTCTGATCGAGTTCGCAAATTCGGTCAGGTGCGGAAGTGGTTCTGAATGAAATATCGGCGCCGTTATGGGGGACACAACCTTCTTGCCAATTTGTGGAGGTTGCAAAGTTTGCAGAAACATCGCCTTCCCAGGTGTAGCTAGTGTTGACGCTTATTAATGCAGAAGACGGACTTAAAGCGGCACAAGCCCCACTTTTAATAACGGGCCTGTAGTAAGTGGAAGATGTTAAATTCTGTGCTGTTAATGTGGTTGAGGTATTGTTGACGTTAGTTTTTGAGGTGAAATTACTGGTTGTAGACGACTCCCAGTTTGTAATATCTCCCGTTTGTCCGCTGAGAGTGAGTGTAGTTGAGTTGGTACCATAACAAACGGTGGTAGAACCTGACAAACTACCTGCAACCGTAGTTGGAGATACTGTAAAAATAGCGACATCTGAGGTTACATCGATGGTACACCCCAAGGTAGAAGAAGGAGCGGCCACTTTACAGTAATAATAAAAGGTTCCCGCGCTCGAAACAGAAGGAGAATAGGTGTTTGAAGTGGCGCCATTTATAGCGGTACCACCTGAATTTGAGGCACTTGTATTGCTGTACCACTGGTAAGAAGGGTAATTTCCGCCGGCACTAATTGAAAGGGTCGCAGCGGTGTTAATACAAGTACTTGTAGTCTGTGGATGGGCGATGATGTATACATTCAAGTATGCTGGGTCTGTCAAAATAGACCCGTAATTGTTGGTTACCTCGCAGGTATACGCTCCATTATCAGCTGCCACAGGATTTGAGATGGAGTAGGTGCTTGAAGTAGCGCTAGAAATATTGGTTCCGTTTTTCTTCCATTGGTAGGTGATGGTCCCACCGCTACTTCCTACCGATGAGGGATTTGTAGCGCTCACGCTGAAGGTTACGGTATTGCCAGAATTGTAACACTCAATGTCACTTACAGGTTGTTGTGCAATGTCTGCAGTCGGAACGACAAAGGTATTTGCGTTGTATGCTACGAATGCATAATCTGCAACGCCGCCTGGTTTGAAAACGAGTTTTACTGCATTGGAATAATTGCTGGATGTAATTCCAAAATCGCTGAGTTTATAAGCGAATAGGCGCATTTCACGAGTGCTGTTGTTTCCGTTGGGGAAAAGTGTACTAGAAACCGCGTCGTTATTAGATACCGTTGAATTGCTTTTTGAACTTAAATCCCACAAATCCAGGTAATACGTTCCAAGAACGGGAATGTCATAGGCAATAGCGGTCACTTCATCTCCAACTCTCGAATTATTGGCATTGACAAAATAAAAGCGATCATAGGTTCCAGTAGTTGGTGAGGCAACCTGGGTAACTAAGATGTCTGGTTCGCTATCGCTGATTTTGTTAGGGTCAATATTGGTAACTGTGAATTCAATTTCGGAATTGAAATTCGCAATACCGGTGCCGATATCTAGTCCTCGCTTTCCGTCAATTAGTACGTCTTTGATTTTTTTCTGCGGATTTAATGCTTGAGTAAGGGTGCCGTCGTTTTTCGATGCCCATAATAATACTGCGTTTGTGCCTGATCCAGTGAGGTTGTTTACGGGAAAGGCATTCCAAAGTCCGGAAGTGTAAGAAATAGATCTATTGGATAAAGCTGTATCAGAAACTCCAGTTGAATATAATGTATTACCAAATTTGAAAGCCAATAAATTATGTGATAAATCCGGAAATATCGAGTTATTGGAGGAAGTAGTGGTTGACCAATATCCGTTATAATCAGTAATCATTCGGTCAATGTTCTCCAAAAAAATAAATCCAGCAAGACTGCCAGAAGTGTAACCACTTCGATTCACCACAATGCTTCCTGATTGGGCCCCTGTAGGAATAGTAACAGTCAATGAACTGCTCGAATTATAGTTGAAACTGGCACTTGTTCCACCTACAGTAACAGTCATACCTGTAGAAGCGAAATTGCTTCCGGTGACCGTAATGGTTTTACCTGCAATTTGAGATACTGGTGAAAAACTAGTCACAGAAACCGACTGCCCAAAGGAGTATTTTGTGAAAGTAAAAAATACCAGTAGAATGAATAAAGATATGTAAGATTGAGCAGTTTTCAAGTGATTAAAATCCCTCAAAATTACATAAAAAATCAGTCGTTCCGTAGAGAAATTTCGTCAATTTTTGTCAGCATTAGGATGTCAATACTGTTCTGAAAGTCGGAGTCAATATTTATTCCTATGCAACGGGCATTTTGCTCCACGTAGCGCTTGAAAAGCATGGGCGTTTTGTTTCCGTTTGGTTCAATACATTCAATGATTCTATCCATTCTCTTGATGTCGCCCGGTAATGATTGAGATATCCAGCCTTGAACCAACGGATTCTTCCTCAATTTTAGTGAGTGAATAGGGGTGAAGTGCTGAGCAATTTCAAGGTCTGAAAAGTGTTTCCAAAGAAAACCAGTAATGAGTTGTTTTGAGTATTTATGAAAACTATTGGGTAAACTGGTTTGGCCCACTAGGTAATTAAGTTCTGGATATAAATTCAATGTTTCCATGATTCCTTGCCATAATACAAATAATGGAAATGCTTTTTGCTGGTATTCTGGTACTACAAAGGCCCTGCCCATAACCATGGAAGATTTTAGGATGTTATCATTCGCTGAATTTTTCTTATAAAAATCGTGTATGATGGAATGGTAATTCTCTTGCTGATAGAGCAATGTGCCAATGCCTAGTCGGTAGGCGCCAACTAATTTTTTAGCTTCAGAATCCCACAGAATCAAATGGTGAAAATCTTGATCGTAAGTGTCTAAATCACGGCTTTTTCCCGAGCCTTCGTTTACCGCTCTGAAGGTGATTTCGCGCAATCTACCAATTTCCAGAAGAATGTTGGGCGACTGTTTTTGGGTGGTGAGAAATACCTGGTTGTTGCCCTTAAATGTTAGAGGATTGCCCAATTTTGATATTTCTGCAGCCAAAAAATCGGGGTGAATTTCAGTGGCAATGGTTTCAAGGGGCTTTTTTGGAAGTTTAATTACCTGAGGTAGTTGCAATAATTTAGATTGGCGACTCATCAATCTTATTTTCAATTCGAGGTCGGCAACCGATAACTCATCGGTGACTTTAAAGGGTTTTCCTATATACGATCTGATGGGTTTTAATCGGCGTTTAAGTCCTTCCCGAGGAAGCAGAGCTGCTTTCAAAAGCGGATTGATTTTGCTCAATTGGTAAAAGAGGGCACTGTTTCGGCCTCTTACGGCCCATGGTAGTGTGGTTCCGTGGTATTTAACCAAGATTTTTTTTGCTGTTGGATGCCAAAAGTTTTCTGAGAACTTGCGGTGAATTCGACGTTCTGTATCGACTTCAGAATTTGAAAATAAGACCAAGCAATGTCCTTCCTCCAGCCATTTTAATGCGTTTTTAATAGCAAGGGTATTTTTGGGGGATATTTCTAATTCGTCAGTATTTATTTTGGGATTTCGAAGGGGGATTTCTGCTTCAATGATATACTCTTTGAGTGCTTTTAAGGGGTATGTAGTTGAGTTGACGATCAGTTTAATGTCAGTTCTGGCCAACATTAGCGTGTCTAAAATCAATAGTCCGTCTGCAATGCCTGTAGGATGATTGGCTAACACCAATAATGAGCCGTTTGCGGGGATGTTTTTAATCTGATGGGGATTAATGATGTGTTTGACTTTTGATCGATTTTTATATTCTATCAAAAATTCACTGATTTCCAGATTGGTCCATGAATCGAAAATTCGTTTCGCTCTATTCCACCCTAAAATTCGTTTCGCAAAAATTTGCTGCATATGATTTACTAAATTACGGCTTTATGGTTAAATAAAGGTTAGGCATACATCAATAAACCGTGAAATTGTGTAGTTTAAAGGAGAGTAAGAGGCTCAAAAATTTGTTGTAAATTGCAACAGATTATGCATTATAAGTTTACTTCAATTTTAGGGGCATTGTTATTTACTTTACAGCTTTACGCTCAATCTGCGCGTGAAGTGGGTGTTGAAATAAAAGCCAACTTGAATTCTTCCAAGCATATAGAGCTGAAATGGTTGCAACAATCTGGCTCAACCAGATATCAAGTTTTTACTAAAAACAACACCAATACAGGCTGGGACAGACTTGCTGATCTGTCGGGTTCTGACACTTCATTCACTGATACTACCTACAAGATTGGCAGCAGAAAGGAATACAGAGTGGCAAGAACATCATCCAATTACACCGGCTTTGATGGAAATGGATACATTGTTGCGGGCTTTGAAGTTCCAGCATCAGAATTCCTTGGACGGGTTCTCATGTTGATCGAAGATAAATATCAGACTTCAGCATCCCTCGAAATCAAAAAATACATCCGTCAAATTCAAAACGAAGGGTACACGGTTGACACGCATTATGTTTCAACAAGTGAAAAACCATCTACTGTAAAAAGTTGGATATACAATCAGTGGCAAAAAGATACTACTATCGCAACTAGCATCTTTCTTTTGGGTAGAGTTCCGGTTCCTTATTCAGGAAATATGAGGCCTGACGGGCATCTTGATCATTTAGGTGCTTGGCCTGCAGACATGTACTACGGATGTTTTTATGTCACTTGGTCCGATAATTCAGTAAATAATACGGCTGCTACCTATTCTCGAAATCACAATGTTCCGAACGACGGCAAATTTGATTTAAGTCGACTAAATTCAGCCGCAAAAACTTCTATAGATTATTGTCAATTGCCGGTTGGGAGAGTGGATCTCACTGATATGCCATCGTTTGGAGATGATACTACGTTGATTAAAAGGTATTTGAATAAAGCAATGTTGTTTAGAACGGGTTCGAGGAAAGTTCAAAATCGCGGGTTAATTGATGATAACTTTGGGTATTTTAATACCGAAGCTTTTGCTTCCGGAGGATATAGAAACATCTCTACTTTTAGCAGTCAAGAACCCAGTACGCAAGATTACCTTACCGAAATGAAAAGCAACGATTATTTGCTTTCTTATGCTTGTGGACCAGGAACCTACAATAGCGCGGGTGGAATTGGAAGTACTTCTAATTTTGTCAATGACAGTTTATTAAATCCATTCACCATGATGTTTGGCAGTTATTTTGGTGATTGGGACAACAGCGATAATTTTCTTCGTGCACCATTAGCTTCTAAAGGTTGGGGGTTGTCTAATGTTTGGAGTGGAAGACCTTATTGGATGTTTCATTCTTGTGCGCATGGTTTCCCTTTATCAGATGCTGTTTTAAGAACATACAATACTTGGAATATATACAACGCGGCATCATGGATGTCGGGCGTGCATACTGCCTTGATGGGTGATCCTACATTGCGCATGTTTGTGGTTGACAATGTACATTCACTAAAGTTGAATTCTACTTGTAATGAGGAAGTGCGTATTCAATGGGGTGATGTTAAAGATTTGGCCGATTCTGTTTCGGTGGAAGAGTGGTCGGGTAATAATTTGGTGAATAAATGGATGACTTCGAGCAGTGATACCCAAATGGTCATTTCAAAGAACCCTGGTAATTATCATTTCTCCGCAAGATTATTGAAAAAAATGAGCAGTGCTTCAGGCACTTGGTGGCAATGGGGAGCAAGGAACTTCGATTCGGTTGAAGTTTCGCGTAAATTGAAAGCCGAAATCATCAGAAAACTCCCATCCATTTTATGTTTGAAAGAGATTTATGCCTTTAAAGACACTTTTGATTTACAATCGGGTGAATCAAGAATTTGGCACTTGGGGATGGATTCTATTTCGGTTAGTTCTGCGGTTGAATTAAAATCAGATACTGTTTTTGCAAATTTGTTATGGCTGACTTTGGAAAACAATTTAGGTTGTAAATATCAAGATTCAGTATTTGTAAGTTTTAAAAATACTTCAGTATCCAATTTGATTTTAAGTGAAAAAGTTGCTTGTCAATACGATAGCATCAGTATTTCTTATCCATTTGGATTGAATTCAGGTACTTTCCTTTGGACAATTCAAGATCAACAGGGCTCTTCAGATACATTAATTGGGGTTTCAAACATAAAAATTAATGGCCAAAACGCTGGAAAGTTCACCGTCAATTTCAGCGGTTTAGATACGGCGGGATGTAAAGACGAATTGACCGATGTAATTACCTTTAACCCAACACCAGGATTGCCTAATTTTGACCTTTACGAGGGAATGGGCAGAACCGGAGATACCATGCGATTAAGAGCTTCTGCAGCATGGACGAATTATTGGTGGAACAACGTAAAAACCACCGATTCATTGTATTGGTTCGTCGCAGATACCGAGGGCATCGTCGAAGTTTCACTGAAAATAAGCAATGAATTTGGATGCGAATCTGAAACAGCATACCGCAAATACCCCATCGTTTTAAATCAAACTTCGGGATTGCAAATTTCTTTATTTGAGATATATCCCAATCCGGCAAATGAAAAAATCAGATTGATTTCTACCACTGGATTTTTAAAGGTATTCAATTCAACAGGAAAATTGATGTGGAGCAATCCTATTTCAGAGAAAACAGTAGAACTGAATATAAGAGATTGGACAACCGGAGTTTATATCTTCCAAATGACAGATGTAACTGGAAATATTCAAAATGTAAAATTGATAAAGCATTAATATGTATCAATTCCTAAAACTACTTTTTGGCCTTTCATTCTTAATGTATGCCAATAATACCCAGGCACAGGGTAGGCAAGAAAATTGCTTAGACTTTGATGGTGCTGATGATTATGTAGAATTTACAGTAGACACCTCTTTGAACTTCAAACATTCGGCTGTAACCGTTGAAACGTGGATTTATCCGTATGATTTTCCTTATGTAGTAGACGAGGGAGGTATTGTTTCATGGTATAACAATGCCATGAACGCTGGTTTTTTTATAAATGCAGGCAGTAGTGGGAATATCTATTTCGGAATCTTCGAAGATACTGTTGAGAAAAAGTTGTTTTCATACAATGTAGTTAAAACCAACCAATGGACACATCTGGCGGCTACTTTTGGAAATGATCAGTACATGAGAATTTATGCAAATGGAGTATTAAAGGATTCTGTTTATACTACGGTAAAGATTGGGGATGCTCTAACGACACCGTTGTTAATAGGAAAAAGAGAAGGCGGTTTAGCAAGTTTCTATGGAAAAATTGACGAAGTAAGGGTTTGGAAGCGTCAGTTAAGTAGTAGTGAATTATTTAATAATTACCAAAGAAGAAGGTGCGGTTACGATGGTACATTAAGGGCTTATTTCAACTTCAATTGGGGAATAGCTGCGAAAAATAACAGTACACTGAAAAAATTATTTGATTTATCTGGTTACAAGAATGACGGTGTATTAAAGAATTTTACTCTTTTGAGTATCTCATCCAATTGGCTCACTGGAAAATCATTGGCTTTTGATGTGTACTCGGTTGTAGATACTGTGGTAAGATGTGACCGTTATCCAGCTCCTTCTGGAAAACGAGTGTATACAAGTTCAGGAACTTTTTATGACACCATAACAACAAAAAGAGGTTGTGACTCGGCTATTAAGATTATTTTAACCATAAAAAGGTCTACTAGCAGAACTATTAATGTGAGAACATGTGGCCCCTATACTGGCCCTAGCGGTTTAAAAACATTTACTCAATCTGGTACTTATTTGGATGTGATTAAAAACGCAGCTGGTTGCGATTCAAACATTACAATCAAACTTCGATTGGGTCCAGATTCTACTTTATTCGATACAAGTGTTTGTGATTTTTTCATTCTTCCGCACAGTAAACGCTCGGTCTCAACTTCTGGTTGGCATACAGATACACTGAAAAACTATATTGGATGCGATTCGCTGATTATGTTTAATGTGAAAATACGTCTCAAGTCTTTTTCAAGTCGTACCATCGATTTTTGTAGATGGGCATATATTCCAACCAATCAAAAAATGATTAAAAGTCCTGGTACCTATTACGATACCTTAGTGAACTCAGTTGGTTGTGATAGTATTATTGCGTTTATCTTTAAATCAAAAGAAACTTTCAGTAATTTCAAAGATTTTGAATGTGGCTCATACACCAGCGCATCTGGCAAAATCTGGACGCAATCTGGAATTTATTTTGATACCATCATCAATTCGAAGTTGTGTGATAGTATCATTCGGGTTGATTTAACCATTACCCCGAACTCTTATAAAACATTAAATGTTGATGTATGTAAACGTTGGCGAGTGCCTTCGAGGAAGTATTTTATTACTAAGTCGGGAACTTACCATGACACTATCATGAATTTGGAAGGTTGTGACAGCATCATCACTATAAATGCTATAGTTACTCAGTTTGATTATTCTGTAGAACAACGTCCAGATACTTTAGTTGCTCTCGGATTAGCAGACAATTACAAATGGCTAGATTGCGATGCCAACAGAGCTCCAATTCCAGGAGAAAACAATGCCTTTATGAAGATCACTCGTGATGGCCGATTTGCAGTAGAACTTTCAAATAACGACGGCTGTAAAGACACTAGTGCCTGTCTCACAGTGAAGAAAAATTCGCGAGAATCCTTTAATAAAAACCTTTTGAATATCAGTGTTTATCCCAATCCCACTAACCATGAATTGAATTTTTCTGGTATTGAAGGGGCTTTTGACTTCCAAATTTTGAATGTGGTGGGTCAACAAATGTTGTCGGGTACTTCCAATCAAGGAAATATCCAGTTTGATTTATCACCGGGCATGTATTTCATTGCAGTTTCGCAAAACGGACAGTCATCCGTTATGAGGTTCAATGTGGAGTAGATTCTTACTCTTTTTATTTGTTTCGGGGGATGTTTTGGCAGGACCAAATCCTCGTCCCTTGGTGAAAACCGCAGTCAATGAAGGCAAGTTTTTTCAATTAGGAAAACCCTATTTTGCCAAAGGCTGTAACTATTGGTACGGAAGTTTGTTGGCAGCGCAAGATAATGCGGTTTCAAAGCGGAGATTGAGTTCAGAGCTAGACTTCCTCAAGAAACAAGGAATACAAAATCTTCGCGTTTTTGTTGCTTTCGAAGGAGATCAAGACAGTTCTTACCCCTACAGAGTTATTCCAGGTACACAATCCAAGCCTAGAGTTTTCAATGAGACCTTAATGAGAGGTTTAGACCGGCTGTTGCATGAACTGTGGGTGCGTGACATGCAAGCCATTTTAGTTTTGAGCAACAACTGGGAATGGTCGGGTGGATTTGGTCAGTACCTTGAATGGGCGGGGGTTTCGGGTGTTCTCCCCAAAGAAGCAGGTTGGAATTGGAATGAGTATTGTGCTTGGATTTCAAAGTTTTATTCCAACAAGGAATGTTTAGATAACTACACCAATAGCATTAAGGTATTGGTCTCTCGAAAAAGTTCGGTAGATGATCTTTACATGAATCAGCACCCTGCAATTTTTGCTTGGGAATTGGCCAACGAACCTCGTCCTATGAGGCCTGTGGCGCGAAATGATTATGTTAAATGGGTGAAAACTTCGGCGCAATTGGTTCAACGTTTAGATTCTGTGCATCTCATAACAATAGGAGTGGAAGGTAGCATTGGCACACTTCAAGATCTGAATTTATTTGAGGAAATTCACCAAATCCATGAAATTGACTTTTGCACCATACATCTTTGGCCCAAAACATGGAATTGGTACAATGATTCCAATGCCGCGATACATGATTCAACATTGAAAAAAACGGAACAGTATATTGCTGAACATGTTTTGGTTTGTGAACGGTTAAATAAACCCTTGATTATTGAAGAATTTGGAATGCAAAGGGATGGACATTCATTATCATTTGAAGCAACCACTGTGCAAAGAGATAAATACTATCAGTTTGTCTTAAACTGTGTTCGGAAATATAAGGTTGCAGGATTTCATTTTTGGGGATTTGCTGGCGTGCCCGAAACCGTTCCTGGATACCTTGCAGACCCTCCACAAGAGGACAGAGGTTTGTATTCGGTATCCCAAAATGATCAATCTACTTGGGAACTGATCAGAAATTTCAAATGGCGCTGATTGCCGCCTTCATTTTTTGTATTTCAAGGAGGTCAGCTTGATGATATGAGCTTGAACCGACAGGTTGGTAGGTCATTAATTTCTTAGCCGTGGCGTGGATTTCAGTGGCTTTTGTAATTTTCAAAATGGGGACAACATTTTCACTGTTTATTCCTGAGCCAGGCAAGATTTGGATTTTGTTTTGTGACCATTCAACCAGTTTTTTTAAGTTTTCAGCACCCTCAATGGCGGTTGGTTTTCCTCCGCTACTCAAGATTCGTTCAATACCCAAACTGGCTAATTCACTGATTGCATTTTGCCATTCAGATTCAGGATGATGTTGCATGAATGCATCAAAAGCTCGGTGAAAAGTTATTTTCTTGGGCCAGATTTTTTTAAGCCAGTATAGCTGCTGATAGTCAATGTGATGGTTGGAAGTAAGAAATCCGCTGACAACACCGTCTATACCCAATTCTTGAAATTGAAGAAGGTCTTCTTTGAGGACATCTCTTTCCAGAGGTGAATAGTCAAAACTTCCGCTGCGCGGCCGAACCAAAACCATCAAAGGAATGCCGGCGTTTTTGCAAAGTTCTAGGCTTTTTTTTACAGTTCCGAATGATGGGGTGCATCCGCCTTCGGGAAGGTTTTCAAACAATTCAATTCTATCGGCGCCTGCCTGAATAGCCGTTTCAACAGATTGAATATGACTGCAAGCCACTTCTAGCCGAATCATTTTAACATTGATTTTAGTACATGCTTCTGATGGAGTTCTTCGTTTGAAGTAGCTGTGTAGTCAAATCCAGGATTCAAACTGAAACCGCCGTGTTCGCCAGCTTTATTTATAGCAATGAATCCGATTTGAACACTCTTGGGGTCGGTGGGGGTGATTTCCATGAGTCGTTGAACCGCCTTTTTACAGGCATCGGTTGGGTGATACCCTTGACGCATAAATTCAACCACCAAGAAACTTCCGCAGGTTCTAATCACTTCTTCACCATTACCAGAAGATGTAGCAGCGCCTACTTTATTGTCAACATACAAACCCGCGCCAATGATGGGTGAATCGCCCACTCTTCCACGCATTTTGAATGCCATTCCGCTTGTAGTACATGCGCCGCTGAGGTTTCCGTTAGAATCTATGGCTACCATTCCAATGGTATCGTGATTGAACTCCCCGTTTTCCAATTTTGCCGGTGGAACAGTGATTTTAGGTGACTGCGCCGGTTTATTGCTCTGTTCAATATTAATGACGGGTTGGTATTCACTTTTGATCAGCCAATTATCGTATGATTTTTTTGCATTATCACTCAATTCATTGTGCAAAATCTCTATTCCCTGCTCTCTAGCAAATTGCTGCGCTCCTTGTCCTACTAAAAGTACGTGTGGTGTCTTTTCCATGACTCTTCTTGCTAGGGCTATGGGACTTTTAACTCCTTCAACAAAGGCCACAGCTCCGCATCTTCCTTGGTGATCCATTATACTGGCATCTAAAGTGACTATTCCTTCTCTGTCTGGATTAGCACCCAATCCCACACAGCAGTTGTTGATGTCATTTTCGCTTTGTTGAACGCCCAATTCAACGGCATCCAATGCTGAACCACCATTGTTGAGAATACTCCAAGCAGCCGTATTTGCTGCTACGCCTTGGTTGTGCCAGGTGCTGATGACCAAAGGTCTGATGGTCTTTTTGTTGGTTTCGGATTTGCTATTGAAAATCAAAGTTCCAATGCCACCCAAGCTCAGGGTTTTAAGGAGTGTTCTTCGGTTCATGTTTTCGGTAATTCCAAAAGTTTCTTTCGAAAATGGATTCGTGTTGTTTTAATCGTGTTTCAAACTGGGTGAACGATGACTTTTTCTCTGGTTCAACCCACAATACTTCTGACAGTGCGCAAATTCGGGGTAAAAGCATGTATAAAACCTGCTGTTCTGTAGGCATGTATTCGGTCCATAGATTCGCTTGCGCCCCTAATATGTATTCAGCTTCTTGGGGACTCAATGAGCTCGGTACAGGCTGATAATTGAATACTTTTTCTAAAGAGGTGAATCCACCAATGGCTAAAGGTTCAGTTTTATTGGTGTCTTGATAATGATCGAAGTAACAGTGACTTCCGGGAGTCATAATGGCATAGTGATTTTGTTTTGCTGCCGCAATTCCGCCTTCGGTTCCACGCCAGCTCATCACTACCGCATTGGGTGAAAGTCCACCTTCCAAAATTTCATCCCAGCCCACTAAAGTTCTGCCCTTACTGCTTAAATAGGCGTCAATTTTCTGAACGAAATAACTTTGTAGTTCATGTTCATCGTTGAGTTGATTGACTTGCTTGGTATTTTGGCATTTTTCACACTCTTTCCAACGCGTTTTTGGTACCTCATCGCCTCCAATGTGTATCATTTTACTGGGGAAAAGTGCAATAACTTCATCAAGTATATTTTGTAAAAACTCCCATGTGCTATCGTTAACGCAATAGACATCCTCAAAAACGCCCCACACACCGGGTACGGGTTGCACTTTTTGGGTGCATGAAAACTGTGGATAGGCAGCCAATGCAGCTCTCGCATGTCCCGGCATTTCAATTTCGGGAATCACATTAATTCCCCGATCTGAAGCGTATTGCACAATTTCTTTAATCTCTTCTTGGGTGTAATATCCTTCATGGGGAGTAGAATCCCCCAAATACGGATTGAAATTCTTGGCTACCATGGTTTCAGTCCTTTTGGAACCAATTTCGGTGAGCAATGGGTATTTCTTGATTTCAATTCTCCAACCTTGATCATCGGTCAAGTGCCAATGAAATTGATTGATTTTATACAACGCCAAGATATCAATGTAGGTTTTGATGAATCTAACTGGGTAAAAATGCCTACTCACGTCTAAATGAGTGCCTCTGTAAGTAAATTTAGGATAGTCATAGATCTTTACATGCGGAATTTTTCCTTTTTCATACCAATGCAAGTTGTGCCATTGTTTGAATGTAGATATGCCCAACTTTAGTCCATTTTCCGATGGTGCACTAATGGTAATCTTCTTCCCAATTTCTAAGTTGTACGCTTCTATCGATTCACCAAGTTCTCTGGGCCTCAGTTTTAGTTCAACTTCAACGGCATTCCGTTTTTCGCATGTTCCCCATTGATAAAAGAAATAATCGAGGCCAATCCACGGAAACTTTGCTACGGTATTTTTCTTGATTTCGAAATCATTGTATTCAACCATTTTACCCGTTTGCTGAATAGAAACGGGCTGTGGGATGAGATTTTGCCCATGTAAATTAGTGAATTGAAAACTTAGAAACAGAGCCACTAAAACTGCGCGCCCCAAAATATTGTACATCCGATACACAACGCAATTTAAGGAATTTATTGGTATTTGGTA
>CAYPBJ010000021.1:32496-35721 GCA_964408945.1 uncultured Rhizobium sp.
AGGTACTAGGTACTAGGTACCCACTACCTTGTACCAAAAACCATATTCAATGTCGCTGAAGGTCTCATTGCTTTGCTTGCCTTCTCATCGTTCATGAAGTAGTAGCCGCCAATGTCAACTTTGTGGCCTTGAACGGCATTCAATTCAGAAACAATGGTAGATTCGTTTTGGATGAGGGATACGGCAACCGGTGCGAATTGAGCAGCCAATTCAGCGTCTTCTGTTTGTTTGGCCAATTCTTGTGCCCAGTATAAAGCTAAATAGAAGTGAGATCCACGGTTGTCGATGCCACCTATTTTGCGTGTAGGACTCTTGTCTTCGTTGAGGAAGGTTGCAGTTGCAGCGTCAAGGGTTTTAGATAAAACTGATGCTTTGGAGTTATTGAATTTATCAGCAAAGTGTTCAAGGCTAACGGCTAGGGCCAAAAATTCGCCCAAACTGTCCCAACGCAAGTAATTTTCTTCAATGAACTGTTCAACGTGCTTGGGTGCAGAACCTCCTGCACCGGTTTCGAACAATCCACCGCCATCCATCAAAGGAACAATGGATAGCATTTTTGCCGAAGTTCCCAATTCCAAAATGGGGAACAAATCGGTGAGGTAGTCTCTCAATACGTTTCCAGTAACTGAAATGGTGTCCAAACCTTTTACCATGCGCTCGAAGCTGTAAGTCGTAGCTTCAGATGGTGACATGATCAAGATTTCAAGTCCCTCGGGATTGAATTCAGGAAGATAAGCATTGACTTTATTGATCAATTCACGGTCGTGTGCACGGTTAGAATCCAACCAGAAAACTGCTGGAGTCTGAGTAGCGCGGGCTCTTTTTACAGCCAATCCAACCCAATCTTTGATGGGGGCGTCTTTAACTTGACACATCCTGAAGATATCGCCTTTTTCAACGGTTTGAGACATAACGGTTTCGCCGTTGATGATTACTTCAACTATGCCGTTATCTGACATTTGGAAGGTTTTATCGTGGGATCCGTATTCTTCCGCCTTTTGAGCCATAAGTCCAACGTTGCTCACGCTTCCGATGGTGCTTGGATTCAAGGCTCCGTGTTTTTTGTGGAATTCTATGGTTGCGTGATAAACTCCGCTGTAGGAACGATCTGGAATGACTGCTTTGGTATCTTGGGCTTTGCCTTCTTTGTTCCACATTCTACCGGATGTGCGAATCATGGCTGGCATGGATGCATCAATGATGACGTCGCTGGGGACATGTAAGTTGGTGATTCCTTTATCAGAGTTTACCATTGCTAAAGCAGGACCTTCGTTTATGGCGCGGTCAAAAGCCGCAAGGATTTCTGATTTTTTAGGATCTGAAAGGGTGTTTACTTTATTTAATACATCACCCAGTCCATTGTTAGAGTCAATATTGAGTTCAGCGAATTCAGCTGCATATTGGGTGAAAACATCTTTGAAAAATACTTCTACAAATGCACCGAATAGGATGGGGTCGCTGACCTTCATCATGGTGGCTTTTAGGTGCACTGAGAACAGAACATTTTGAGATTTTGCTTCTTCAATTTGCTCTGAAATGAAAGATTTTAGCTTGTTTAATGATAATGCGGCAGAATCTATAATCTCGCCAGCTTTCAGTTTTAAACCTGCTTTTAATGTGGATTTTTCGCCGTGCGTATTGGTGAATACGATGTCTGCAGTACATTCGTTTGTTACTGTAATGCTTTTTTCGGAACCGTAGAAATCACCTTCTGTCATGCTAGATACGTGTGATTTGCTATCGGAAGACCAAGCGCCCATGGAATGAGGGTGTTTTTTTGCGTAGTTTTTAATGGATTTAGGCGCTCTTCTATCGCTGTTGCCTTCTCTTAAAACAGGATTGACCGCTGATCCTTTGATCTTGTCGTAACGTTGTCTGACATCTTTTTCTTGGTCGTTTTGTGGTTCTGAGGGATAGTTTGGCACCGAAAAGCCTGCGGCTTGCAGTTCGGCAATGGCCGCATGCAATTGGGGCATGGATGCACTGATATTGGGAAGTTTAATTATATTGGCTTCCGGAGTTTTGGCAAGCTCACCCAACATGAGAAGATCATCACTGATTCTTTGTCCTTCGGAAAGAAAATCAGGAAAACTAGCCAAGATTCGTCCAGCTAAGGAAATATCTTTAGTTTCGACTTGAATTCCTGCTTTTTCGGTGAAGAACTTAACGATTGGCAAAAGGCTGTAGGTTGCTAATGCTGGAGCCTCATCGGTTTTGGTATACAATATCTTCTGCATGTTTTTGGGAAAACACAAAGATACAAAATAGGGAGGGCATAAAAAAAGGCGACCTCAAGAGGCCGCCCTTTACTATGAGAAAAAAACTATTAGTTCTTTACAAATTTCATGTGGGCTGTTTTACCGTTTGATTGAACGGTAATGAAGTACAGACCGTTAGGCAATGATTCAACGTTGATGTTTGAACGAGGAGCCATATCAGAAACGCTCATGATGGTTTTACCTGAAATGTCAGCGATCATAACATTCATGTTTGAGCTGCTTGAAGCGTAAATATTCAACTCGTTCTGAGTTGGATTTGGGAAAATGCTTACAGGCAAAGAGTTGATGTTTTTTACGTTGTTTGGAGTACAAACTTTCACGTAAATACTATCGCTGGTAGAATAGTTTCCACAACCAGGTGCAGAGAACTTGTAAGTGATTACCACCCAACCTTCTTTAGTGATTTTGGTAGGGTCAAATTGATTTCCAGTAACGCCTTCACCTTCAAAGGTACCTTTGTTTGGATAAGCTGACATGTAAACCAATTCGCCGCCATCCAAACACGCCGTATCAGCATCAATGGTCAAGTCAATTAGATTATTGGTTTCGTGTGCTCCAATATCTCTACCATTAACAATGGCAAAACCACGTTGATCAAGTGCGGATCTAATTAAATTCTCGTCAGCACTGTCTATAGCAGGTGATCCTTCCAAAAGGGCAAAAGTTCTGGTTGGGCTGCAATTGAACGCTAAGGTGTCTAATTTTGGGTTGGTGATTTTGTAAGAGCCAACGATATTTTTGGTAGAATCTTTGAAGTAATTGCTGTATCTACCAACAATTGAATTTACAGGGTAAAAGACACCATTTGTAATGTAAATATCTTGTCCAAGAGTACCCTTGTTACCCCAGCAAATGGTATTGTGCATCCAAACTGAATCTTGTGACCAAATACCTCCACCAATACCTTCATTGGGATATTGTGCGTTATCGAAGTTTCCGGTTACTT
>CAYPBJ010000021.1:35821-38150 GCA_964408945.1 uncultured Rhizobium sp.
TCGTTTCCGTTTTGAAACGTGATACCATCAATCCTTGCTGTTAAAGTAAAACCAATGTCTAATACACGACTTTTAGCAGTGAAAGGAGTTGCGTCAGATTGTAAGATGGTTTTATCTGGACCATCACCAAGAATGGTAATGTTTTGAGCAGCTTGAGCTAAGGTCATCTTCTCTTCAGTGTAAACACCTTCCTTGATGTAAACTACATCACCATCTTGGGCTTTAGTTAAACCTTCTTGAACGGTTACATAATCACCACCCGATTTAGCAACGGTGATTTTTTTGATGAAGTTTATAGAAATAGTGGTTGTTGAATTTTGAGTGCTGTCAGCTTTTCCGCCGTTTGTAAAAGCAGCATCAGTGAATTTAACCAAAATATTGGTGTCAATGGCATGGTCATTTGATGCTCCGTCGAACACCAAATCAATCATAGAATCATTGGCTAAAAATGCCTGAGCAGTTAATCCGGAAGGAACACGCTCTACAGTAATTGCATTTGATGCAATTAGGTCTGTACCTGCAGTGCCTGCGAAACCTTGCCCTTTTAATTTGTTGTGAGTGATGGAAACGATATCGTTGATTCTTCCGTCGTCAGAACTGCTTTCTGTAACTTTGATATGAGAAAATTTAATTGCTGGACCTTGTTTTGAAACTTTGATGAAGTTCCAACCGCTTGTTGGATATTCATCTATACTGTTTGAATAGTCTCGGTACATGCCATACATCATAGATGTGTCGCCGTACCACTCATCTAGGTCCCATCTTTTATAGTTTTTGGAAAAAGAGATGACATAACGGTTGTTACCTTTCGGGCCAACCCAATAGTGTTTCTTGTTGTAAGTTCCTTTGTGTTCGTAAACACCGGAAGTGTAAGGGTCACCTTGTGCTTCAACAACAAGATTTGCAACTTGCGCGAAAATTCCTGAAACGAACAGGATGCTAATCGCTAAAAATGAATAAAACTTTTTCATGATTTCTCGAGCACAAAGGTCGTTCATAGTTTTGTTGAACTTTTTAACATTAGATAACATCAAATCTAAAAGCCTATAACAATTGTTAACAATGGTAAATGACCAAAATGCTAAGTGATTGTCCCATTGTATTGTGGTTTAAAAGAGATCTTCGACTGTTCGATCAGCCGATGATTGAATACGCCATACAGCAAGATAGGCCAGTGGTTTTGCTTTATATTTTTGAAGATTCAGTTTTTAATTCAGAACATTACAGCGCAAGGCATCATCGGTTTGTTTGGGAATCAATTGAAGAGTTGAGAAGAATGGCCTTTCTCAAAAACCATGTTTTCTATGCAGTTCAAGCAGAAGCATTAGAAACATTTATGGCAATCAAATCAATGGTTGGTGAATTTGAGGTTGTAAGCGTTGAGGAAGTGGGGTTGGAGGTGACTTACAAAAGAGATCGCGAATTAAAATCGTGGTTTCAAGCACAAAACATCCCCTGGAAAGAAATCAGATATTCAGGAATTCGACGTGGACTGCAAAGCAGGAAGGGTTTCAACGAGTTTTGGTATTCATACATGGAAGCTCAGCAACACGATTCTGATTTAGAAAAAATCACGAAATATGAGAATCTTGATTGGTCAAATTGGGCATCTTTAAATGAGTTAAAAGAAAAACCGGTGGTTGAGGGAATCACTCAAAAAGGAGGGTGTATTTGGGCCTTGAAATACTTGAATAGTTTCTTGTCAGATAGAATTTATAACTACGCCCGTTCCATTTCAAAACCCGAAGAATCAAGAACGGGGTGTTCGAGGATTAGTCCTTATTTGGCTTGGGGAAATATCAGTTTAAGGCAAGTATATCAGGCGCAGTATTGGGCTTCCAAGACGTCCAAAAACAAGCGAAACTTCAGTCAATTTGCTTCCCGATTGAGGTGGCGTGAGCATTTTATGCAAAAGTTTGAAAGCGAATGTGAGATGGAGTTTGTTCCTGTTAACCGAGGATATTCAACGCTTGAATTTGAAGGGAATATAGAAAACATCAAGCGCTGGCAAGATGGTCAAACAGGAATACCCTTGGTAGATGCATGCATGAGAGCATTGAATCACACCGGATACTTGAACTTCAGAATGAGGGCCATGTTGGTGAGCTTTATAACACATCATTTGAACGAAAGTTGGGAAGCGGCAGCCTCGCATTTGTCAAAGCAGTTCTTAGATTTTGAGCCGGGAATTCACTTCCCTCAAATTCAGATGCAAGCGGGAATTACTGGTACAAACACCATTCGAATTTATAATCCTACGAAACAAGCTCAAGAACATGATCCCAACGGCGATTTTATCAGAAAATGGGTTCCTGAATTGGCAGCGCTT
>CAYPBJ010000022.1:0-5795 GCA_964408945.1 uncultured Rhizobium sp.
TTCAACCGCTTCCATTTCTGGAAACGTAACCACTGAACAATACATACCTGCTAAACGTGCTTTCCGTTTTATAAGTCCCACGGTAACAACAACTACCTCTATTTTCGCCAATTGGCAAGAATCAGGTAGTTCTTCATCGGGTTTTGGGGTTCATATCACGGGTTCTACCACAGGCGCTAATGGGTTTGATCAAACACTAACGGGTAATGCCTCTTTATATACTTTTAACAACTCCACTCAAACTTGGAGCGCAATTTCAAATACCAATTCAAATACATTATCTGCTGGAACTCCTTACAGATTGATGATGCGTGGTGATAGAACGGTTAGTTTAGCGACCAACACTCCCACCCCAACCAATACAGTTATTCGTGCTACTGGAACGTTGTTTACAGGTTCAAAAGTGGTTTCTGATTTTAATTCCACAAACGGTAATACCAATTTTGTAGGTAATCCCTATCAAGCTCCTGTTGACATGGGGTCAGTATTGAATAATTCAACGAATCTTTCTAAAACCACACTCTATATTTGGGATCCAAGATTGTCTACCCGAGGCGGATATACCACGGTTGATATCAGCAACAATACCTCTACTGGTGGATCTGCTGCTCGTAAGTTTTTACAACCGGGACAAGGATGTTTTGTAGTGAGCAGCGGCGGAAGCGCATCGTTGACTTTCACTGAAAGCAGCAAAGCAACTACATTGACCAGTACTTGGAGAGCTACTCCGCCTATGGGAATGTACGATGTTCTGTTGTACCAAACTGATTCGCTCAACTCAAAAGCAATGCCCGCTGACGGGGTATTGATTTATTTCGATACGCTGTACTCAAACGATGTAAAAGACGAAGATGCCACTAAATTCAAGAACTTGGATGAAAATATGGGCATCGCCAATCAAGGCAAATTACTATCAATTGAGAAACGCAACATCCCTCAAAATGGAGATAGCATACATCTGAATATTACGCAATATCGCGATTCAAAATACACTTTTGTTGTAAGTCACACCGGCGATTGGAATGTAGAAGGTTACATTCTTGATAAGTACCTCAATTCATTGACTCCATTAACGAACAACGGCAAGACTGAGTATTCCTTCTCTATCACAGCCGGAACAGAGACTGCCAATGCAGACCGTTTTAGCTTGGTATTTTTGAATTCGAGCAGCTGCTTTGACCTGTCACGCGGTAATTGCCAAATAAGTCCTAACCCACTTGCTTCTGGTGCAGAAGTTCAATTGAGTTTGTTGGGTGTAAATAATGCAGATGTGAAATATGAACTGTATTCAGTAACCGGCAGTTTGATTTTCAATGGCACACAAAAAGCCACCGATGGAAAAATAAACGTTCAAATGCCCGAACTACCCGCTGGAGTTTACACTTTGAGAGCCACCGCTAACGGCAAGCAATTCACTCAAATTCTACAGATTAAATAAGTATTTAATCTTCGGGATGTTCCAGGTTTTTCAAAATTTGATCTACGTCTTGTTCGGTTTGGAATAACTTGGCTTTGCAAACCTCTATGAGTTCGCTGGCACGCTTGACTTTCTGAGAAATCTCGTCTATTCCAATTTCGCCCGCTTCAATTTCTGAAACAATCTCTTGAAGTTCGTTGTATGCGTCTTGATAAGTCATATTAATCGTTTGTAATGTTTGTAATTGTTGATGTAATTTTTCCCTCGGCCAACCAAGTGGTGATCTCCTCTCCTGGTCTTATTTCCGCCACTGATTTTAGGGGTTTCCCGTTGTGTAAGGTCAACGAATATCCTCGTTCTAAGAGTCTTTTAGGGTCTAAAAGCTGCAGGTTCTTTTGAAGCCAATCCAACTTCTGGTTCTCCTGTGCCTTTTGTCGATTCCAAGCATTTTTGAGGTTGTTTTTTATGTTTTCGAGGGATGTTTTTTCTTGGGACATTCGACGGGGGATGTTTTTCTGAATCGATTCTACCCATCGGTTCAACCGGGTGTATTGCTGATTGAGGTTCATTCGTGTGTTAGCTCTTAATAATCCGGCTGAGTTAGAAAGTGCGAGTTTTTGATCGTCTAATAGTCCCAAAGAAGCGTCCACCATATTATGAGAAAGTCCATCAATTTCGCGTTCAAACCACTCCATCTTTTTGAGCAGAAAATCAGCGAGATCCGTAGGAGTAATGCCCGAATAATGACTGACCATTTCCACCACGGTGAGATTGGTAGAGTGTCCAATTCCAGAAAGCACCGGAATAGGGAATTCTGCCACTTTCTTGGAAATCTTTATATGATTGTAGCAAGTAAGTCCAACATCGCCTCCACCTCCCCGAATGATGGCTACCGCATCAAACTGGTTGAGTTGCCTTTCAATTTGCTGCAAGGCCAATTCAATGCTTTCCACCGCCCTATCACCTTGCATGGTGGCGGGAAATACCTTGATTTTAAAATAATATTGGTGTGTGTTTCGGGTGAGTACGTTGTAAAAATCGGAGTATCCTTGACTGCTTTCAATGCTAATTACCGCCAACCGATTGGGCACCAACGGAAGTGCTTTTTGCTTATTCAGGTTGAAAAGCTGCTGTTCTTTGAGCCATTGAATGTTCTGCAATTTTTCTTTTTCCAACTCACCCAACACAAAAGAAGAGTCAATATCCAAAATTTGAAGGCTGAGTCCATACATTTCATGGAAAGTAATTCTAACTCTAATTAATGCGGTGATTCCTTCTCTTAGAGGTTCTTTTATTTTGCTTCGGAAGTCTTGGTCTATTCGTTCAAAATCGCTCTTCCAAAGTGTTGCCCGCATTTCAGCAACTAACTTTCCGCTTACTTTTTCAACCAACTCAGGGTAAGCATGTCCAGAGTGTTTTTGGATGCCCAATTTGTTGATTTCGGCCTTGACCCAAAAATCGGACTTAAATACGTCTTGCACCACCGACTTGATTCGGGTGGTGACTTCAGAAAGTGTGAAGAACTTGGGACTAGACACAGTGCAAACTTAACTTAAATTTGCTTTGTGGAATCCATCTCGGTGGCAGATATTGCTCTTGATATTGTTGAAAATACGCGGAGAAACGTGTTTTTAACGGGGGAAGCGGGCACGGGCAAAACTACGTTTTTGCGAAATTTTCTAAAAAACACCGAAAAAAAGTGCGTCGTTGTGGCTCCCACGGGCGTTGCGGCTATCAATGCCGGAGGTAGCACCATTCATTCCATGTTTGGATTGCCGACCCGAATGTTTCTACCCACCGTTGAGACTGTTGACCCCAATGTGTCTCAGAGTATTCCCATGCTTCAGAGCCATTTCCACTACCCTCGTCCCAAATTGGATATTTTCAAAAATCTAGACCTACTGATTATTGATGAAATCAGTATGGTTCGATGTGATTTGTTTGATGCCATTGATGAGTCCCTCAGATTCAGCCGCAGAAGCAACCAGGCCTTCGGTGGTGTTCAAATCTTGATGATTGGAGACCTTTTTCAACTACCGCCAGTGGTTCGTCCTTTTGAAAAAGAATTATTAGACGTTTATTACAAGTCAGAATTCTTTTTTGATTCACGCGTCTATGATGAACTGGGTGTTCTCCAATTAAAACTGAATAAAGTCTACAGGCAATCTGATAAATCTTTTGTGGGACTTTTGAACAACATCAGAAATGCAACTCTCGAGCAAGGTGACTTTGAAACCTTACAAGAACGATATCAACCAGATTTTGAACCCGATGAGGATGGATTTGTAACACTTTGTTCACACAATGCAACCGCAGATACCATCAATAAAACCAAACTTGAAAATTTACAAGCCGAAGAATACCGTTTTAACGCTGACATCAGGGGAGATTTTTTTGAAAGTCAATATCCTATTGACCCCTTACTTAAAGTGAAGGTAGGCGCTCAAGTTATGTTCGTGAAGAACGATGTTTCAGGAGACAAGCGATATTACAACGGTAAAATTGGCATAGTAACCGAGGTTCAAGACGACAAAATCTTTGTAGAAGACCCTATAAAAGGCACATTGATTGAAGTAGTCCGTGAAACGTGGCAAAACCTTAAATACCAATACGATGCCGTTAAAGATTCAGTATCGCAGGAGGAAGTGGGCACTTTTAAACAGTTTCCCTTGAAATTGGCTTGGGCCATTACCATACACAAGAGTCAGGGTTTAACTTTAGAAAAAGTCATCATCGACGCGGAGCGGTCATTTGCACCCGGACAAGTATATGTGGCCTTAAGTCGAGCTGTAAATCTGTATAACTTGTATTTAAAATCAGGGATAACCGGGCGCAATATTTTCTTAGACCCTCGAATTGTAGAATATTCTCAAAACAATGCACCGGTAGATGAACTTCCCGATATCCTCGAAAAAGAAAAACGCATTCATGGAAAAGAGAAATTGCTGAACCGCTTCGAATTTGAAGTCCTTCGAGACAAAACAGCGGGTTGGTATTCAAAATTAGCTCGCCGAAACGAGGGAAAAGTACCTACAGACATTTCGAATTACTATGAGAATTGTTTGCGAAAATCGCACGAATTGGAGTTGATCATGATGAAATTCAGGCGCCAATTGCAAGATATTTTCAGGGAACACGAAGACAACGAAGAGGCCTTACATGCAGAGATATTGAACCGAGGAGAGAAGGCCATCGGTTACAGTCTTCAACAACTATCTCAACACATGTTGATTCCTGGAATAAAGCTCTTGGAGGCATATAAGTCCAAATCAAAAACCAAAAAATGGCAAACGGCCTTGCAAGAATTGATTGATTTACAATTGGGCAAACACGATCAACTCAAAAACATTCATTACATCAACATCCCTCTTCACCCAGAGAAGGTAAGTCCTCCAATCATACAGCCGTGAATTTAATAAAAATCATCCTTTCATTTTCATTTGCCACCCTTTCAAACATGGGTTTGGCTCAGAAATTAGACTTCAAACAAGCGCAAATGATCCTGTTGAATAAATCGCTCGAAGAAACCTCGGGATTGTGTTTGACAAAGGATGGTTTATGGAGCATCAACGATAGTCACAATCCTTCTGAAATTCACTTGCTTACCCAACAAGGACTTGACAGTCAAACTAGTAAGGCCTTCCCCATTTCAGAGAAGAACATTGATTGGGAAGCCATAGAAACTGACGGACAGCATCTTTTTATTGGGGATTTTGGCAATAACGCTGGTGCGCGCAAAGACTTGAGAATCATTGAGCTTGAATTTGATAGCACATTGAAAAAATTTGAGGTGAGCCATATTTTCAATTTCAAATATGAAGATCAAACTAATTTTGAAAAACGCAAACTTCACAACTTTGATTGTGAGGCTTTTCGCATTACAGATTCGAGTTTTCAACTTTTCACTAAAAACTGGGCCAATTTGCGCTGTAATATTTATGAGTTTCCACGAACTCAATCTAAAGACAGCGTTCAAGTTGCGCATAAAATCGGCTCTTTCAACCCGAGGTTTTTAATCACCGATGCTAGCTTTTTAAATGGTCGGTTGTTTTTCTGCGGATATTCACCCTCAGGAAATCAATTCATTGCCCAATTGAACGATAAAACCTTCAAAAACTTTAAGCGCACCAAACTACCCTATAAACCGGCACAATTTGAGGCCATTCAAGCAACACCTGATGGAGTCTTCTTATCAACTGAAAGTCGCAAATCAATGCCAGCAACGATGGTATTTTGTACATGGACTATGGTACCTGGTCTCCGGTAGTTGGTACATGGTACATGGTCAAGGGTCGAGGGTCGAGGGTCCATAGTCGGTGGGTTCTCTACCCTCTACCCTCTACCTGGTACCAAGTACTATGTCCTACAATTTAAACCC
>CAYPBJ010000022.1:5895-19671 GCA_964408945.1 uncultured Rhizobium sp.
CTCTACCCTCTACCCTCTACCTGGTACCAAGTACTATGTCCTACAATTTAAACCCAATCCCGCCCGAAGCGTAATTTGGCTTGATATCAGTGGTAAATTCGGCAACATCTTCGAAAGTTAGGGTTTCTACGTCGTTGTCTTTTCTGTCAGAGGCATCTATACTTGCCAACCTCAAGTGCTGATTTCGGATGGATTCTTCTATGACTCTGCGCACCGCTCGACCATTACCGAAGTATTTATCGCGGGTTTTGTACATAAAGTCAATATACTTCATCAAATGATCAGCTGCTTTGGGTTCAGGAGTGATATTTTGGTCTTTTAATTGATTCATAGCAATCACGTATAAGTCTTCGGCGGTGAAGTCATCGAAGTGGAAAATACGATCGAAACGAGATTTTAAACCGGGATTACTTTCCATGAAACGTTCCATATTTTGAGAATATCCTGCAGCAATTACAATAAATTCACCGCGCTGGTCTTCCATTCTTTTGAGGATGGTTTCAACCGCTTCACGACCATAATCACTTGACCCACCGTCGGTTAGGCTATATGCCTCATCAATAAACAATACGCCACCCATCGATTTATTGATCATATCCGTGGTTTTAATGGCTGTTTGTCCAACGTAGCCACCAACTAAACTTTGACGATCGCATTCAACGAGATGTCCGCGCTCTAGAATGCCCAATGCTTTGAAAATTTGAGCCAAAATACGAGCAACGGTTGTTTTACCCGTACCAGGATTTCCAGTGAAAACTGAATGTAAAGAGAATGTCTTACGCACATCTTTACCCAGACTCTTGTAAAATCTCACCAATTTTACGAGTTCTTCAATTTCCTGCTTCACCACCCCTAAGCCAATCATGCCTTTCAATTTATTGAGGCTTTCTTTTAAAAGCTCTTCATCAATTGGAATGTCTGGTAAAATGCGTTGTTTTTGTGCGAAAATCTTTTCAAAATCGGCCTTTTCTAAAGTAGAAAGTGTTTGATTATCAAGGTCTTCAGGGTGCTCAGTTTTCATGATTCTAAGTCCCAAATTGATTTTGGCCTCATCAAGCATAGAATTCACTAAACGGGCATTACCAAAGAATCGATCTCTATCTCTGTAGCTATCTACTAAAAATTTGCTGAGTGCTTGTTTGGCTGATTCCGAAAAATTAACACCTCTTTTTTGAGATGCAAATTCAGCAATTTGAACCAACTCCTGCGGCGTATAATCTGGAAATTCATATTGCACTACAAATCGGCTTTTCAATCCAGGATTGCTTTGCAAAAACACTTCCATCTCAGACGGATAGCCTGCCACAATTATAGCAATATCATCTGCATCCGAAAGTTCTTTAAGTAACACTTCAATGGCTTCTTTTCCAAAATCTTTGCTATCATCATCGGCACGAGCCAAACTGTATGCCTCGTCGATAAACAAAATACCGTCTTTGGCTTTTTTGATGGCTTCCTTCGTTTTGGGAGATGTTTGTCCGATATACTCGGCAACCAAATCGCCTCTATCCACCTCGTGAACGTGTCCTTTTTTGAGGAGTCCCAGTTCTTTATAAATCTGCCCTAGAAGTCGAGCTACAGTGGTTTTACCGGTACCTGGGTTTCCCTTGAAAACAGCGTGAAGATTTATACGGTCTGTTTCTTCAAATCCTTTTTCTTTTCTGAGGGACACAAACCTCAGATAGTCTGAGTATTCGCGTATTTTTTGTTTGATAGGTGTAAGTCCAATAAGTCCATCAAGCTCTTTCATTACCATTTCGAAGCTTTCTTTGGGATCCTTTAGGGGTTCAGTTAATTCTCTACCTTCGAGAGCTTGCAAAGACTGAAACTCTTGATAGAAAGCATGTTGAGGAAATGGACTAAAATCTGATTCATCAGCTTCCACAAAATCGTCGCCAATTTCAAATGGGATATGTGCCATCATTTCGCTCATGAAAATGATTTCGATAAAATACTTCCCACGTCCCCAAGAACCTAAAGTATCACTGCCGTATCCAACAGAAATGTTTATGTTATCTTGATCAGGTTCAATGAAGAATATCTTATTCACTCTGCCTTTCAAGTATCCAGAGTTGGTTCTGAAATTAACAATGAGTTCAATGGGAAGCTGAGAATGCCTGCGGGTTAAATTTTCTGCACTGATTTCAGCCCAGATATATTTCGTATGAAAAGCATTAAAGATTTTGTAGAATTTTTTCTCAGTAGCACTGAATTGATCAGAGCTGCCTTCAAAAAGTTTAACAGTTTCTAGTTTAAAATAGGGATTCCTGCCGGGTTTGACTACCCCAATATTTTCAACATAAAAAGATTTTGAGGCAATTTTATCTTCGCCAACATAAGCTTCCCACCGGTAGATTCCGGCCTTCCAGTAGGTACCTGGCATTTTAACTCCCCAACCCTCTCTGATGTAGGAAACATTCTCTTCTTTAGGAATGAATCTGTCACACGGGATGTTGCAAATTTCACTGTTCTTCTCATCAAAGCACTTGAGGTGCATTTTAAAGGTCCAATCTTCTTCGTCGTATTTCTTATTAAAAATACTGACCTCGCAGTATACAAAAGTTAATTCGTCTTGTTCAAAAACGCTTCTATATTTTTTGGTATTATCAGCCAACCATTCAGTAGAACTGTAGGTTTTTATTTCTCTTAATTTATAGTAAGATGTGTTCATTTATATCTTTTAAAGCGTGTACGATAAGCCAGTTGATAGTCCAACAGAGTTAAAACCAACCCCCAAATTAATCATGTACCCCAGTTTTCTTATGGGTTTTATGTTCAAGGTATGTTTAAATCCGATTAAGTTCAATTGAAATCCTTCATTTGCCGTACTCACATTATAGGTAGGAATATTTCCTCCCGGACCTTTAGTCACATTGGTTTGAATATTGACGTTGGAGACACCCACCGCAAATCCTGAGTATAATGCAAATGTTGATTTCTTTCTAGTCCTCTTTAACCAAAAATAATCAAAAGACCCCATGAAACTATTGAGTTTTACTCGGTAATTAAATTCTGTGATATCATCCGGATTTTGAATGCCAGGATAGGTCAAAGTGGGAGTTTGAACCGAAGAAACACAATAGGTCAAACCAATGGCAATCTTGTCTTTAACATGAAATTGATATCCCAGAATTGAAGGTGAATTGACTATCATTTGCATGTTGCCGGTACCTATTTCGGGATAATCAGCTTTTAGTTGTTCTTGAAGATTATCAGCGATTTGTTGTTGAACAAAATCACCTCCACCTTGATAATAAAAAGTAATGCTGCCAGGATTAAAGAAATCAATTTTCGCAAGGACAACTTCTTTTGTAATTGCACTTTGCACTAATTGTTTTTGGGGATTTGCATTGATAGAATCTGTTTGTGCTGAAACTATGTTTGTGAATAAGCAAACGGTACTTAGCAATATTTGAGTTTTCATAGAGTTTATAGGTTGGAAAATTACAATTTTTTGTGTTGCAAACGATTGACTGACGAAAAAATGATTTTGAGAAATTTTGTTTGAAATTGAATTTGAAAACATTATCTTTGCACTCCGTTTCAGGAAAGACCTCGTAGCTCAGCTGGATAGAGCAACTGCCTTCTAAGCAGTAGGTCACAGGTTCGAATCCTGTCGGGGTCGCCCAGTATTGAGAAATCTCGGGGAGTAGCGCAGGCCGGTAGCGCACCTGGTTTGGGACCAGGGGGTCGCAGGTTCGAATCCTGTCTCCCCGACTTTTAGAAACGAAAAAAGGCGGTTATAGACCGCCTTTTTTATTGTTTAAAATATTGATTACAAACGAGCTAAAGCTTCATCAATCTTTTCAAAACTTGGCAATTCGCCTGCATTTTCCAATACTTCTGCGTGTTGAACTACCCCATTTTTGTCAATGACAAACGCTGCTCTTTTGGAAACACCTTTCAATCCTAAAATCCAATCTTCATAAATTGAGCCGTAAGCTCTACTCACTTCTTTGTTGAAGTCAGAAAGCAAGGTAAAGTTCAATTTTTGATCTTCCTTAAATTTAGCCAACGTGAAAGGTAAATCTACAGAAACGGCCAACACTTCTGCATTATCATTGCTGTAAAGATGAATGGCATCTCTTACTGTACACAATTGAGTAGTACAAACGCCGGTAAAAGCGGCTGGGAAAAAGTGCAGAATTACATTTTTTCCAACATAATCGCTAAGTTTTACTTCTTTAGTTTCTGAACTGATCAGGGTGAAATCTGGGGCTTTATCTCCTATATTGATTGACATGATGCAAAAATAACAATGAAATCGGGGTTTGGTTTTTAATCGGGTATCAGGTTTTGGGATTCGGGTCACAGGCTTCAGATATGATTCGTCACCCGAACTTAGTCTCTAGTCTCTAGCCTCTAGTCTATAAATCCCGTCACCCTAATGTCATTTTGAGCAGATGTTATAGAAAATCAGAATTTTACATTAATCCTTTGGTAAATTTACGGCGTCTACATGTTTATGATTGGAGTGCAAAGAAAACGAGCTGTATTGATTTTGAGTTCTACCCTACTTTACGTATTAGAATCTTGGTCTCAAGGTGTTTGCTATCAATATATCCAAAGAAAGTATATTCGATATCAAGAAAGCGCAGCATCCACGGTTCTTACCTCTATGAATACAGTTGCAGTTAGTAATAACGGAAAATATATTTACGCTGGCGGAAATGGAACCGTAAGAAATGCAAACAATACCGATAATTGGTTGATGCAATACAATGACACGGGTAAATTGATACGTGCATTAAAATTTGGGGTAACAGGTACCAACAATAGCGAAGTTACTACAGATATTCAAACGTTGAGTTCAGGTTCAATTTTGGTTTGTGGCAGCACTAGGTTAACCACTTTAGGCACGACCACCTTAGGATTTATATCTTTCATTGATGCCACTGGAAAATTAAAATGGACCAAAAGAACCCCCAGTTTTAACAGAAATAATGCCAACGATGAGTATAATTCCATCTATAAATATTCTAACAACTCATTTTTAGTTGTTGGCAGTGGAAGTCAACAAACTGGAAAGCAGAATATTATTGCAACGTTGATTGATAGTTCAGGAAATACAACTTGGTCTGTAAACATTGATCTAGGAAATAATTCACATGAAGCTTTAGGTGCCACTAGGGTTGGTTCAGAATGGGTTATCACCGGGTGGGCTCAAAGTACCCAGATTTATCCATTTGCGGTTTTTTTAAACACATCAGGTGCAGTGCAGCGCACATTTAAAGGCAATTCAAATGGGCAAAATAGATTTGGACGAAGTGTTGCTGCCAATCACGGCATTATTTATACCTTGGGTAGCACGGGCAATGGATTAACCTCTCAAACGTTGGTTACTGCGTTTGATGTCAATGGCAACCGCCGTTGGAGCCGGTCTATTGGAGCCAACAATACTCAAGAAATAGGACATAATATCATTTTGGAAGGCAACAGCCTCTGGATATCCTCTAAAAGTCAAACAATAACCAACCACCGTACACTTTTATACCAATTGGATACAGCCACAGGTACCACAGTAAGCAATCCTAAAATCCTATCTAACGGAAACTTGAATTTTACCAATTATGATAATGCCCGTGACTTTGAACCTCTAGCAAAAGGCGGTATATCCGTTATTGGTCTGGATAATGCTGCGGGAATTCATGGGAATTTGATGATTAATTCTCCTTGTCAAACCAACTGTGGTACTGCTACTGCCACAATTCTAAACGGTGCTGCAAATTGGACATGGACAAATTCAACAAATACCACAAACAGTACGGGAAATTTAGGAACGCTAAATTTTGACACATTGACATTTGGAAATTCGGTGACTGTAAATTGCAAGCAAGATTGTCCAATGCCTGTCAAGGCAACAACGTCACCCCTTCTCATTTGCCCAGGCAATACATTTATCAATATTGCAGCGGGTCAGCCTTTAGGTGAATCCTATCTTTGGAGCGATGGCAACAACAATTCTGCAAGAAGTTTTTTTAATGAAGGAACTTACTATTTAACCACATCAAATCCATGTGGTAGTAGAGAAGATACTGTCGTTGTAGTAAAAACAGGCGCACCCGTAAAACCTAGCAATCTGAAAGACACTACTTTTTGTACAACTACATTTAACTTTTCTTTAGATGTAACTCAAATTGGAAGCAAATATGTCTGGGATAATGGCAGCACTTTACCAACTAGAACATTTACCAAAGCCGGCGTTTATTGGTTAGACACTCGAAACGCATGTGGTAGCAGGGTTGATTCAATGAGATTCAAAGTTATTCCACCTCCTGTTTCTCCCTTTTTGCCCGATACGAATATTTGCTTTGCTCAGTCATTAACGTTAGATTTCCCTAAGCAAAACACGAGTAAGTACGAATGGTCAGATTTCGATACTATGGTTCCGAAGGATATCTTCCAATCTGGAACTTTAACTTTGAAGGTGTTCAATGCCTGTGGAATTGTCTATGACACTGTAAACGTCACTACAAAATATGCTCCTTTCACTACATTGGCAAAAGACACCATTTTTTGTAGTTCCAATTTCCTATGGGATGTCAATTGGACCCAATGGGATGCAGATTATTATATTTGGGAGAACTTCACTACTACCCCTCAACGTCAATTTAATTACCCCGGTAAATTTTGGTTAACAGCGGGAAATAGATGTGGTATAAAAACAGATACTTTTCAAATTTTCATAGATACCCTACCCGTTAAACGATTGGTTACCGATGTTTATTTCTGCTCAGGTGAAACCTATATCATAAATGGTGAACAGTTTAATAGTCCCCGAACCAAATACAAATGGAGTAATGGTTTGAAAATCCCTAACATTGGAGTCGCTCAATCCGGTACATACACACTTGAAACTTCCAATGCTTGTGGAGTTAGAATGGATACTGTTAGAGCCTACGCAGTAAGGTGTGATTGTAAAATGTGGTTACCTGATGCGTTTACTCCCTTAGGAAGTCCGGGTTTAAATCAAGAAATACTTCCAATGTTTGTAGACGATTGGGGCAATACCTGCGGAGTGAAAGAAGGTACATGGAGTATTTATAATCGCTGGGGAGAGTGTGTATTCAAAGATCAGCCATTGTCAGTTGCATGGAATGGCCTTTATAATGGAAACGTTTTACCCGTTGGTATTTATGTATATGTCATAAAAGCGACGTTTGACACCAGCGTAACTGGCTTCAGAAATTTCAATGCGAAAGGTACCATTTTCATCATTGATGCGAAAGATTAATAAATTAAACTATGAAAAAACAATACTTATTTCTGACCCTAGTAATACTGATTTTTTCAGAATTCTCAGGTCTTCAGGCGCAAACTGTTACAGGTCAAGGATTTGAGGGCGGAACCTTTCCACCAGCGGGTTGGTCTACAATTGGCAACGTGGGTTTTGGAGGTGGTTGGTCACGCAGAACCACTGCTAATGCTGGGACAACTCCAACAGTGACTCCTCAAGCAGGATCAGCAATGGCGCGCTTTACATGCAGAAACCAGGCTGCAGGTACAACTCAAACTTTGGTTTCTCCTGTAATTGACCTTAGTAAAAGAGGCTCAACTAATAGTTATGTTTCATTTTACATGTTTAGAGATACGGTATATTCAACTGATGATTCAATTACATTTTTATTCAATACTACGAGAAGTTTAACGGGAGCTACGCGAATTCAAGGAATCAAGCGTTTTGCTAGAGCAAATTACCCAGATTCAGGTGCTCATGGTTGGTACAAATATTCATTTGCAATTCCATCTAGCTTTAAAGGAAACACCAATTATTTTATGATTCAAGGCACTGCGCGCGGTGCAGCAAATGCAGGAAATATATTTCTTGATAGTGTTACTTGGGATGCTTATCCAACCTTTTGTGAAGGCAAACCTGATGCAGGTACTGTTACAGCAAATACATATTATATATGCGGAAATATAGGTCCAGCAACAGTAACTTTGAGCAATTATACCAGCACAACAGGCATTACCTTGTCTTGGCAAACTTCTACAGATTCGCAAACATTCACTAACAATGCATGGACCACTGCTGTGAATACTGGTAATTTTAGCGCTGCTATTGGCACTTATAGATACATACGAGCTATTGTTAAATGTAATCAATCTGGAGAAGCCGATACTTCAAATTGCATTCGTATATGGATTGACAATACGGCAACTCCCCCCACAATTACAGTAACACCCAATAATGGGGTTCTTTGTGCAGGCTCAACCACCCCGTTACAATTCGTAGCGAGCGGCGCTACTACATATACTTGGACACCAGCAACGGGTTTAAGTGCTGAAAGTGGAGATACTATTTATGCACTTCCTAGCGTATCAACGGGTTATACAGTAAGTGGCACAGATGATAATGGTTGTATAGGTACAAGAAATTTCTTTGTTCAAATTCAAAATGGACCGAACGTAACCATTACAGCATTAGATACTGTAGTTTGTGACGGTGATTCGGTTCAATTGACTGCAAATGCCTTTGGCGGCGGACTAACCTATTTATGGAGCACTGGTAGTAATATCAGAACTTCTTGGGCTAAGGCAGTAGGCGAGAAAACAACTTATCAAGTATCAGTAAAAAATGGTGCTGGCTGCGAAACCATCAAAACTCAAGATATATATGGCGTTTTACAACCTCAAGCAGCTTATTCTTTTAAAGTTGTTAAAGACAGAACGGTAGATTTCAAATTTGAGGGAACTAATACAGCCAGCGTATACTGGAATTTCAACGATGGTAATGAGAGCTTCCAACAAAATACCACATACACTTTTAGCGCCGATGGAACTTACAAAGTGATGTTGGTAGCAAATAACCCACCATGCGGAAGTGATACCATTTATTTTGATGTAACCGTAGCACAAAGTAATAGTGCAGTAACTAAATTAGGATTGAATGGTTTAGTTATCTCTCCTAACCCTACATCAAAACTAATTAACGTTAAATTTACCGGCTTTGAGCAAAAATTAAACGCTGAAATTTTAAGTCTTGATGGCCAATTGATTTTGGCAAAAGAATTTGAAAATTTGAATGGCCATAATGGATTTTCTTTGAATTTAGAAAATGTTACTGATGGGATTTATATTCTTCTACTTCGCAACGATTCAATCGGAATTGTAAAAAAGATTCAAATTCAACATTAATCTAAAGCTTGTAACATATTAAAAAGCACTCAATGAGTGCCTTTTTTTGTTGTGTAAAAGATTGGCACAAAAAGATATTGTTTTTTTTACAATATTGAACTTATACTACTTATTATTGCATTAAGTAAATTTAATTATTATGAAAAAAACTACATTAAACCGTGTCATTCGCGGCGGATTTATGGCATTGGGATTCATCTCAATGTCGGTTGCGAGTGCACAATTTGCAGGCGACTGGAAGCTTGCACCTAAAGCAGGTGCCTTCGCAGTTGGCCCTGCAAAAGGTGACTACAGCTGGTGGGGTGTTCCCACTGAAGAGGTGACAGGCGTTCGGGCTTGCCAATTTGATGATTTATTCAGCTTTAATGCTGATGGGTCCTTCAAAAACAATTTGGGAACTCAAACCTACCTTGAAGGATGGCAAGGTGGAAACGGTTGCGGTACTCCTGTAGCTCCTCATGATGGATCTTCAAACGGAAAATGGATCTATGATGAAACTGCTAAAACTCTTACAATCATTGGAAAAGGTTCATTTATGGGTTTACCTAAACCATACAATGGTGGTGAACTAAAGGCTCCAGCTGATGCCAAAGACACTATCGTTTACGAAGTGGATGAAATATCAGCAACAAGCTTGACATTGTCAATTTCAATTGGTGGTGGCTATTGGAAATTTGAATTTGTAAAGGAAATGCCTGAAATCAACCCTGTAGGAAGCTGGAATTTTGCTCCTAAAGCAGGTTGCTTCAAAGTTGGTCCTGCTAAAGGTGATTACAGCTGGTGGGGACTTCCTGCAAGCGACTTGACCGTTCGTGCGTGTCAAATGGATGATCGTTTTGTATTCAACCAAGATGGTACCTTTGAAAACATCATGGACGGAAGCACCTGGTTAGAAGGATGGCAAGGAAAAGACGGTTGCGGAACCCCAGTTGCGCCTCACGACGGAACCTCAAAAGGAAAATGGGTTGCTGATAAAAATGCTGGTACCATTACCATCATAGGAAAAGGTTCTTTCTTGGGATTGCCAAAAGTATACAATGGTGGTGAATTAAAGGCTCCTGCCGATGCTAAAGATACCATTGTTTATCCTGCAACGATCAACGGAGATACTATGATTGTAGAAATTTCTTTTGGTACTGGATATTGGTATTATGAATTTGTAAGAAGCGCTGCTCCTATTGGAAGCGTATCTAAATTCTACAATACTGGTTTGACCGTTTATCCTAACCCAGCAACTGGTTTGATTAGTTTGAATTTAGATCGCGCAAGCGCTATCCAGAATTCAGTTATTTTCAATACTGTTGGAATGAAAGTAATGGAGACAGGAAACTCAAACGAAATCAATGTTAGTGCATTGCCCGTTGGAACTTATTTTGTGAATGTAACTACAGCAAATGGCGTATTTACTTCACGTTTCATCAAGCAATAATCTTTCATAGAAAATTTCACTTAGGTACAAAAAAGGGCTGCCCGCGGGCAGCCCTTTTTGTTTATAGCATTATTGAATTTTTATCTAATATCTAGGGTGATCTTCTCATCGGTTGCATATCCCTCGCACCCCAAAGAGAATGTAAACTCTCCTCCCTCAAATACGCGCTGTAAATCTTTATTGATAAAAGTCAATTCAGCCTTACTAAAGGGTATTTCAACCACCACCGATTCATTTTTCTTGATAAACACCTTATTAAATCCAACCAATTTCTTAACCGATGGTGTGATACTTGCATACAAATCGCTTGCATACAATTGTACCACTTCTTTTGCATCGTAATTTCCAGAATTGCGAACCGTAACTTTTGCTACCATCAATGAATCTCCCATTCTGGTAATTTCAAAATTACTGTACTCAAAATTCGTATAACTCATCCCCCATCCAAAATCAAACAAAGGCTGATATGCATTTCGGCCGAAATTCACGTCGTTGTTTTCTGTGTGCTTTCTATCGTAATGTACCACATCACCTGCAAATTTGGGATAGGTAAACGGTAGTTTTCCGCTGGGGACTTGTTTTCCATAAATAATATCTGCAATGGCTCTTCCACCTTCATCTCCAGGCAAATAAGCATGAATCACCGAATTAAACAAGGATACATAGGGCGTAATAATTCTAGGGCGTGCCAAGCATAAAACCAACACCGACTTTCCGCCTTTGGATTTCCATTCTTGCAAAAATTTCAAATCATCGGCTGGAATTTCAATGCTCAAATCGTTGATGTTACCAGGAACCTCAGTTGCTGGCTTTTCACCCAAACAATAAACCAATACCTTTTCGTCGTTCTTGGATTCTTGAGTGTATTCTGTGAGTGCTTCGGCAATGGTTATTTTACCCTTAGTTCTGTAACCATTGTTGATACCTTGCCAACTGTGGGTCCATGCACCATTGATTAAATCCATATTGTTAGCAGCATTACCCATGATTACCGTATTTTGAACCACGCTTGAGTTTTTCAAAGGCAATACGTTTCCATCGTTCTTTAATAAGGTGATACTCTCTACGGCAGCTTGATAGTTGATTTCTGTAAACTCCTTTGTTCCAACTTCTAACTGAGGAATCTTAGGAAATTCACCTACCAAACCTAATTCATATTTTAACTTTAAAATTCGATAAACAGCCTCATCGATTCGAGACATTGGGACCTCACCTTCTTCCACCAATTCAATCAGCAAATCGTTGAACTGAAAATCAGAAGGAGTCATGCTCATGTCTATCCCAGCATTGATGGCCATTTTTACAGCTTCTTTTAACGTTGAAGCTACTTTATGAGTGGTATTCAACTTATAAATGTCTTCCCAATCAGTAACCGCTACCCCTTTAAATCCAAGTTCAACGCGCAACAGCCCAGTCAATATATCTTTATTGATGTGAACCGGAGTGCCGTTTATTTCACCTGAATTGATCATCACCGTCTTGGCACCTGCCTTGATTGCAGTTTCAAAGGTGGGCAAATAGTATTCACGTAAAGTTCTATCGTCAATCCACGCCGGAGTCCTGTCCTTGCCACTCAAGGGATAGCTATATCCCAAAAAATGCTTCATACAAGCGGCCACTGAATTATTCATTCCGTTGTTTTGGTAGCCTGTAATTGCCGCTTTAGTCATGGATTTTGCTAAGAATACATCTTCCCCGTAGGTCTCAAAGAAACGCGACCACAGCGGTTGACGCCCCAAATCAAGAACCGGTGAAAAGTTCCACGGAATTCCTGATGCACGAACTTCGTGGGCCGTAATTTGGGCAGCGCGACCCACCAATGAAGGATTCCACGAAGCGGCTTGTCCTATTTGCTGGGGAAACAATGTCGCCCCCATGGTGTAATTGGCACCGTGTATGGCATCAATTCCGTAAATCACGTAAATGCCATGATTGCTTGACTTTAAAGACGCTCCTTGTATATCATTAATGATGGAATGCCATCTTGCAAGTGAAATAGTGCCAGAACCACAACCAACGTTGAGCACTGAACCCACTTTGTATTTTCCAAAAGCCACAGCCAATTTTTGAGAATCCAAGGTTTGAGGCTGCTGAAGTGCGCAAATATCACCCTTTGCTATCAAGCCAAGGTCAATTTGCGTCATTTGCCCTACTTTTTCGGTTAACGACAATTCACTAATCTGAGCCTTGATTTTTTGATCTAGAGTCAAGCCAGAGGCTCCTGAATATCTAAATCCAAGCAGTTTCAGTCCACGTTGAACATCTTTATGCAATCGAAATTGGTTCCAGAATAATCCGGTTCGGGCATTTTCCATCATAACCACCATTGGACCCTGATCTATGGCTAAATACCAGGGTTTTGACCAATTTTTGTGGTCGGAAAACGCATCGATAAAACCGTATTTCTTCAATAACTCGGGTTTGTCGTTGTACCATTTTGATAAACATTTCAACGACAATGCTGGAGTATAAGGAAACGATGAAATGGCCGCGGTGGGTGAAATAACTCCCTCATCACGGGTTGAATCAGGTGCATGTCCTGAATAGAAATTCACCGAATAACTGGCTGTTAGTCCCCAAGAACTATCAGAATATCCGCGAAAATTCATCGGATTATTCACGCACCACAAATAGTTATTGAGCGTTTGATTGATATTTTCAGATCCGTAATCAGCGTATTTATCTTCCAAACCCATGGGGTTCAAAGCAACGAATGAATAATGCGCCCAAAATAGCGGTCCGCCGTTGCGAAGATCACCCTGATGCCTGAGTTGAAGCGGGTAATATGACTGTTTCTGGTTGTCAGAAATTTGTTTAATGTCAGCATTGTTGTGATCAGAATTCGCCCCTGCCCAACCATAATGATATACCCTTGGCTCGATTGGGTGAGTTGGAGATGAAGCAGCCAAAATGTACATGATAAGACATTCGTTATACCCTTTTACGGCAAAATTCATGGCCCAGCCGTGATTTGGACTCCAATGCCAGTAAAGAACGTCTTCACCCTTGGTATACCAGTCGAATTCTATTTCGCGCCACAACTTTTCAATGCGCTTATTGATGTTTGTGATTCTTTTATTCTTTGGGATGTTTCCACGTTTAACCTCATCGGAGAGGATCTGTTGCACCGATAACAGGCCTTGCATCAAGAAGCTGCTTTCGACCAAATCTCCGCCGTCGTCTTTGGGACTGAAAGGCTTTACTTTTCC
>CAYPBJ010000022.1:19771-34444 GCA_964408945.1 uncultured Rhizobium sp.
GCACCTTCCCAAAAATATTGGAAGGTTTTGAATTGTACGGTGTCAAAAATTCTTTTTTCGTCGTCCGAAAATTCAGAATATGAAGTGTATTTTTGAAATGGAACAACTTGAGCAGACAACCAAGTTGGAAAAGCCCAAAGGCACAACAATAGAATGAAAAAACGATTGTACTTCATGCGAAAGCAAGTTACTGTAAAATTTACAAAAAGTGCAAAATTTGGGGCTTACTTTTTATAAAAATATACCGTGAAGATACTTAGAAAAATTAGTTTTACCTTTTTCCTGCTGGGACTAATAGGTTTGATTTTGACTCCCCATTGGGGATTTTCGCAAAATAGTGGTTACAATTACCTAATTAGTCAATCCAGAACCTCCAAACAATGGAAATTGGTTACGCGTGATTTCACCTTAAAAATCAATGCTGCGAAAGCGGGTACATTGGCATTTGAATACCAAAAATCTGGCGTTAGGCATCACTCTTATGGATTGGCCGAGAGTTATGAGAAAACCCTTGAAAAAGCTACAGATACCTTTTCAAAGGTATTAAATCTATCAAATGAAAGATGTTTAATCATGTATAACCAACTATACATTGAAATATCTAAAGAGCCTTTTTCCATAAAAATCGACAATTTATATCAATCTACCTCCGTCCCCATTTTAGAAGATCACATTCTCGATCCCGTAATTGTAAGCAACGGAAAATGGACTAAAAACTTCAAATTGGGCAATCAAGAAATGTTTCTTGGATTGGGTGAAAAAACAGGTGGAATAAACCGAGCCGGTTCATCTTTCATCATGGAAAACACAGATAATCCGGGCTATGGAGGCAATTCCGACCCCTTGTATCAGTCCATTGGATTTTATTACGGTGCGCACAGCGGACATACTTACGGTATATTGTTGGATCATTCACAGAAAAGCAGATTCAATTTTGGAGCCGCTCAAGATTTTACCAGCATCGAAGTAATTGATGACCATTTGGTTTATTTTTTCATACCGGGTAAAGATTTCACCGAAGTAGCTGCAAAATACCGTCAATTGACGGGCTGCACTCCCCTTCCTCCGAAATGGAGCTTGGGATATCACCAATCGCGCTGGAGTTACCGTTCTAGTCAACAAATTCAAGAAGTAATAGACGGATTTAGATTGAATAAATTGCCTCTAGATGCCATCCATTTTGATATTCACTACATGGATCAGAATCGGGCATTTACATTTGATACTTTGAGATATGGAAACCCCAAATCACTCATTACTTCTATTCAAAAACAAGGAATTCACCCCGTTTGCATCATCGATCCAGGAATTCAGGTCAACGACCAATACTCCGTTCATGAAAACGGCATAAAGAAAGATGTTTTTGTAAAATACCCATCGGGCAGGTTGTATGAAGCGAGCGTTTGGCCGGGCTTGTGCCACTTCCCGGATTTTTCAAACCCGGTTACCCGCAGTTGGTGGGGCGATGAAATGAAGTTTTACACTTCTTTGGGCATCGACGGATTTTGGAACGACATGAACGAACCCGCTGCTTGGGGAAAAGATATTCCGCATTATTTATCAATGACCCGCGAAGGACTATACGGCAACATGAACGATGTCCGAAATGCTTACGGAAATTTGATGGCGAGATCAACCCGAGCAGCTGCTGAAAATCAGCTTGGAAAACGCACTTTTAACCTCACCCGAGCAGGTATGACGGGAATTCAGCGATATTCAGCCGTTTGGACCGGCGACAATGTTGCTTCAGATGAACACCTGATGTTGAGCGTCAAATTGCTTACATCTTTGAGTATTTCTGGGGTGGATTTTGTGGGTGCCGATGTTGGTGGATTCATGGGGAATGCTTCCCCTCAGTTATTTACTCGTTGGATGACCATTGGGGCTTTCACTCCTTTTTTCAGGGGACATAAAATGTCGGATGAAGCTATGGCCGAACCTTGGTTGTACGGCGAGAAATACACTGATGTGGTTCGTCATTACATGAAACTGAGATACAGACTGTTACCCTATTTGTACGCAAGTATGCGTGATAGCCTTACTCCCATAATGCGTCCCATGATTTTTGAAAACACTTGGTTTAATCAAGAAGCGTTGTCATCGAAATTCCAGCATCAGTTTTATTTGGGAAAATCATTCATGATTGCTCCTGTGGATAGTAAAACTGAAGTTGCTGAGGTTTATTTCCCCGAAAACAACGCTCAATGGTACAGTTTGGCGCACGACGAAGTTTATTCATCGGGAAAACCCGTTTTGATCAAATCCCCCTTGCACAATTTGCCTGTTTTCGTGAAGGAAGGTAGTGTATTTGCTGAAAATGCCGCATCGGTGATTGAAAATACAGAATCAAATTCAGATACAATCAATATCCATATTTACTTCAATGCAACCTCCAATGCCGCTTATTTCGGCGAACTATATTTTGACGATGGAATTAGCAAAACCAGTGAATTCTGCCATTATAAAATCAAACACATCCAAAACAAAAAGGCAGGAAACATACTTTCTTTTGAGAAATCAGGAAGCCTGAAATTCCCGCATACATACGTTCAATTGATTTTTCACGGATTCATGAATAAATCCATCAAAATCAACGGAAAACCCCTCAAAATGAACCCTGAGTTTCATACCCATTTTGGATTTGACGGATTCATCTACCAAGCTGAAGTATACACCAAGCTTTCACAACCCATCTTTAAGGAAACCTTGTCTGTAAAAGACCTAAATGAGCTAAAGTTGGAGTTCTAATCGGTTAAAACTCAGGAGTAACATGAGGCTTAAAGGTCATTAAAACTTTAAGTTCTTTGTTCAAGGTAGTTTGTGAACTTCCTCCCACAGAAAAACGGAAGATTCCAGGCTCGAAAAACCACTCACCCTTTTGGTCGTAATAACCCAATTGCGATTGTTCAACGTTCACTGTTACTTTTTTAGACTCACCCGCTTTCAGCGTAACCTTTTCAAATCCAACCAATTGTTTCTTTGGACGAGTATAAGTTGCTTCCAAATCAGATGCATAAAATTGCACCACTTCTTGTCCATCAATTTGAGAAATATTTTTGATTTCAGCAGTTAAAACAACAGAAGTACCCTTTGTTTCTGCAGTTAAATTTGAATACTCAAAATTGGAATAACTCAAGCCAAATCCAAAGGGAAACAAAGGTTCATTGGAAACATCCAAATACTTAGAAGTGTATTTTTGGTTGTTGTCAAAAGGTCTGCCTGTTGTACGTGAATTGTAGTAAATAGGAATTTGTCCTTCATTTTGAGGAAAAGTCATGGTAATTTTTCCTGAGGGATTATTCTTACCGTACAAAGTATTTACAATGGCTGGTCCAGCTTGTGTGCCGGGGAACCAACACTCCAAAATAGCGCTACAATAAGGCAAAACATCGGTCAATACCAATGGACGTCCATTCATCAAGACCAAAACAATGGGTTTGCCTAATGTGTGTAGACTTTTAATCATTTCTACTTGATGCACAGGCAAATGAATGTTGGATCTTGAAGCAGCTTCTCCACTCATACCAAAAGTTTCTCCAACTGCCACAACAATGACTTCTGATTTTTTTGCCACTGCCATGGCCTCTTTCAACAGTTTTTTAGAATCTTTTGGGGATTCAATTTGTCCGTCATGAGGATTTAACTTTGCAATTAATTCTAAGTCTTCCAACAAATTACAACCTTCAGCATATTTGATGTTCTCAGCTTTAACAGTCGAACCAGTTGAAGTTAAGGCATCCCAAATACTCACGGATTTTTTCCAATCACCAGCACCGCTCCAACTTCCAATCAAATCGCGTTTGCGCTTAATATGCGGGCCAATGAAAGCAACTTTACTCGTTGGCTTTAATGGTAATACTTGATTTTCATTTTTAAGAAGTACAAACGATTCTTCTGCCGCTTTTTGTGCAGATTGCAAATGCTCAACAGATAACATCACCGATTGATTTTTCTCATCCAATCCGCGGTATGGATCTGAAAACAATCCCAAACGATATTTAGATAATAGTATATTCTTACACGCTCTGTCAATGTACTTTAAGTACTCTGGATTTTCTGCAAACAGATATTCAAGATGCAACAAATACAATTCACCAACCATATCCATTTCTGCACCTGCTTTGATAGATCTAGCAGCTACTGTTTTACCTATACCCATTCCGTGGTTTTCCAATTCGTTGATGGCTGTGTAATCGGTAACGACCATGCCTTTAAATCCCCATTCCTTGCGAAGAATTCCCTGAATTAGGTCTTCGTTGCAAGTGGCGGGCATTCCGTTGATGTCATTGAATGAGGTCATTACGGTAGCCACACCTGCGTTGATAGCCGCTTTATAAGGAGGCAAATAATCATTGTACATTTTGTACAAGCTCATGTCAACGGTATTGTAATCTCTACCAGCTTCGGCGCCACCGTAAAGGGCAAAGTGCTTCACACAAGCCATGAGTTTATCGTTCTGTTTGGATAGATTTTCAATGTTTTTGCCTTGATATCCCCAAACCATGGCCTCAGAAATCCTGGATCCCAAATAGGGGTCTTCACCAGCTCCTTCGGAAACTCGTCCCCACCGAGGGTCACGAGCAATGTCAACCATGGGAGAAAATGTCCAATTCAAACCATCGGCGGTTGCTTCTTTGGCTGCAACAGATGCTGACTGTTCAATCAGCCCTAAATTCCAAGTAGCTGAAAGTCCCAATGGAATTGGAAAAATGGTTCTATGCCCGTGAATGACATCGTAACCCAGCAAAAGAGGAATGCCCAATCTGGTTTCTTTGATTGCTCTTTCTTGAAGTTTACGCACAGCAATAGGAGTGAAGGTATTGAATACCCCTCCTACCTCGCCGCGTGCAATTTTAGCTTCTACATCTTTACTTAAAACGGGTCCTGTTACATCAAAGCCGACAGATGGCAAATTAAGCTGACCTATTTTCTCATCGAGGGTCATTTTTGACATCAAACTATCTACGAATGCATTGGCCTTGGCTTCTGCAAAAGGATTATAAATTTGTGCTTGAGCTGAATTACCTATTGCAAAAAATGCAAATAAAATTGAACCTAAAATGTGCGTTTTCTTCATATTAATTTAAATAAGGAGCCTGAAAGCCCAACTTTTTCATACCTGATTTAACCTCTGGAGTCGCTGTAAAGTTTTTCCAAAGGAGTCCAGATCTATAATTTTCTATCATAACCGCAATTGGACCTTGATCAATTGCCAAAAAACTGCTGGCTGCCCAGCAATCACCAATAGAGAATGCATCAACAAATCCGTATTCCTTCCAAATAAGGTCACCCAATTGGTAATAGAAGAATTCTAAGGCTTTGGTTGATTCTTCGGGAGTGTAAGGAAATGAACTCAACGCTGCTGTTGGAGTAATAACCCCTCTGTCGTTGGTCGGCGAACTAGCTGTGTACGAGTTGGGAATGTCACTGGCTGTTAATCCCCAGCAAGAATCACTATATCCTGCTTGGTTCTTGGGATTGTTTTTGCAATAAAGGTGATTGATTTTTGAATGGTTCACGTTTTGCTCCCAGTAGTTGGCGTATTGGTCTGACAGTCCGTTTGGATCTATCCCCAAAAAGGAATAATGAGTGAAAAATAAAGGACCGCCATAGTCTTCACCTAGAGGCAACTTTACGCCGTAGAAAGAACGGCCGTTCTTTATCCCCCCATTTCGCGCCCAGCCCGAATGATACACTTTCGAATCTACAGGATGAGTAGGAGAGCTTGCGGCCAAAACGTGAGTGATGAGACACTCGTTCCAACCCCTGATTTGCATATTCATGACAAATCCTTTGTTGGGACTCCAGTGCCAATATAAATTGGATTCACCGCCTTTGGTGAACCAATTCCAATCCACCCGATGCCAAATAGAGTCAATAGTTTCTCTTAGTTTGGTTTCTTCGGGGGATGCTTGATCGAAGTAATTTCGTGCGGTGAGTAAGCCTTGAATCAGAAAGGAAGTTTCAACCAAGTCTGCACCGTCATCGTTGGAAGAAAAGGGAATTGTTTTACCCGATGAACCACTCAACCAATGCGGAAATGCTCCGTGAAACTGGTCGGCTTTGGTCCATAAAAATTGGGTCATTTTATTCAAGTGTTGTACCACTTGATTTCTATTGAGGTAGTTACGATCAGTGGCAGCAACCAGTGCCATGATTCCAAATCCGGTACCTCCAGATGTAACTAAATCACCTGAAGTATTTCTCTCGCGAGCCATGCCGCTCACAGGATGAGCAAAGTCCCAAAAATATCTCACGGTTCTACTCTGAACCGAATCTAATAAGTCGCTTTGACTGATTCTCGGAAACTTGGGCGTTTTACTATACGTTGTTCTGATTTGAATGGTTAGGTGTTTATCTAAAGGAACACCCGCACGAGATTTCACCAACACCGGAATGGGTAAGGTATATTTAGCAAAAAATCTCAAAGGTGATTTACATCTTATTACCATGGTTGAATCACCTTGAATAAAAGAAACGTTTTGTTCAACTGAAGATATTCCGTTGAACATCAATTTGATGTTTTCTTTAGCAGAATTGGTATCTAGGGGTTGTGAAAATGAGATTCGAACCTCAGGATTCACAGAAGCATTTTTTTTCACCAAGTATATAGGTGAACCATCCCAAATTACCCCTTGCAACTGAATAGGATGTTTGGGTTCAGGTTGTTTGATTGGTTCTTTTCCGCAAGATGAAATTCCTGTGAGAGTGAATAGTCCCACAGAAAAAAAGAAAACTGCCCCAGAAAGAGGCAGTTTTCCATTTAGTGAATTGAGCAAATTATTTACCTGCTTTTTCAAGATCATACAAAGACTTAACATCAGCAGCTGCCAACGCTTTATCGTAAATACGGAACTCATCCAATCCGCCATCAAAGTGCTTCATCCAAGCATCTGGAGTGTTTCCAGGTAGGTTTTGGTTATAGCAACCAAACACAAAACGATTTGCATTTTTGAACTTCAATGGACCCAAAGGCGCTCCGCCATTGGTTGGATCGTCACCATATCTGTTGGTAACACCTTCAGGCATGGTCAATTCTTTACCGTCTACATAAAATGCAGCTTTAGAAGAAACTGCATCGTAAGATACTGCAACATGGTGCCAATTACCGTCACCAATCACTAAACGGTTGGTTCCACCTAAGTCCATCCACTGTTCTTTCCAAGCTGGAGCATCCCATTTGTTTACATTGAATTTGATACGAACTGAATCACCAGCAGCACCAGATTCTTGCAATACGAACATGTTACCAATCCAATTTGAATCGTTCAACAATTGGAACCAAGACTCAGCACCATCTGCATGGTTTGTAGTTTTAATCCAGGTAGACATCGTAACAGATTGAATTCCAGTTACAGCAGTACCTACATTTGTAAATAAAGCATAACCGTCAGCAGAACCCATGTAAGCTTTACCTTTTGCACCATCAACAAACGTTACGTTGTTTGTAGTACCGCTGGTAATGTTGCCTTTTGCATCTTCAACGCTGTTTTCAAATGAAAACTTTGCTACCAAGTTTGAGGCTGCAATTTGATCAGAAGAAGTGTAGCCAGTGTTTCCGCCGCCATTGTCATCTGGTTCGTCTCCGCAAGATGCGAAGTTTAGGGCCAATGCACTTACCAAAGCCATTGATCCGATTGAGAATAAATTGTGTTTTTTCATATATCCAAATAGTTAAATTGGTTAATATCCAGGATTTTGAAGAAGTTTGCCTTCTCCTAAATCGATTTGTCTTTGTGGTATTGGAAAAAGTTCATGCTTACCATCCACAAAAGGCTTGCCGTGAGCTCTCATCACTTCGCCTATTCTTCCTTGTCTGCGCAAATCGAAGGTTCTATCGTGTTCAAAAGCGAGTTCTACCCGTCTTTCATGCCAAATTTTCTCTCGAACTTCTTTGCTATCGGAGGACGTAAAATCTTGCAAGCCTGCGCGTTTTCTCACTTGATTCAGCAGTTGACAAGCATTTGAAGTGTTGCCTAATTCATTTTCAGCCTCTGCAGCCATCAATAGAACTTCGGCATATCTCAAAACCCTCAGATTTTTAGTTGTTTCATTATCGCCTTTACCCCATGACTCAGCTATTCTGCTAACATACGCTTTATAATTGTAATGTTTATTGGGATGTTTAGGGTCTGTTTCCCAACCGTCCCAAAGTGTTTGTCCCGAGGTTATTATGGTAGCATCTTTTCTTAAATCACCCGCTTCATAAGCATTGATTAAATCAAGTGAAGGAGTATTGAATCCCCAACCCAAACCACGAGCACCTGAACGCGGAGCTTGCACTACGAAATAGCCAATGATACCCTTTTGAGGATCTGTACCTTTGCAATTCACCTCCCATATTGACTCTTTCGAGAATTCACCAATTTCTCTCCAAATGTGGCTATAATCAGCCATCAATTCATAACGTCCAGACTTAATCAGGTCATTACAATAGGCCAAGGTAGACGACCATTGCTTTCTGTATAAAGCCGTTTTTGCTAAGAACGCTCGAGCTGCATCTGAAGTAGCTCTGCCAGACTCTATCAGTTGTTGATTTGGAAGGATTACTGCAGCCTGAAAATCGGACTCAATCAAATCCCATATTTCATCGGCAGTGGCTCTAACATAGGTGTTGGAAATTTCTTCTTCTGTCACTGGCACCTTATCAATTTTGGGCACTCCCCCAAAACTACGCACCAAATTGAAGTAGAAATATCCCCTTAAAAAACGTGATTCAGCGATCCAACGGTCTTTTTCAGCCTGTGGTAAATCTAATTTGCCAATATAATCAATGGCTTTATTCGCACGTGCAATTCCCTCAAAATTGGAATTCCAAACTTCCCCAAAGGAAATGGAAGTTGGAGAGAAAAAATATCCGTCGAGCTGATCTTTATCTGCCCCGGTATCTCCCGGATCACTTCCTTTATCGCTGTTATCTGAAGCTATTTCAGTCATCCCCATCCAAGAAAAACTATGGGTTTCCCAAGCATAAAGTTTGTTATAAATGGCATTCACCATTTCGCGAGCTGCTTGATTGGTGGTGGCAAAATAGTCATCAACAGTTTGAACCCTCGGTGGCTCATCTAAAAAATTCTTTTTACATCCCGCAGCTGCCAAAGCAACTACTGATACCATTGAAACGTATTTAATTGTTTTCTTCATGGTTTAATCATTAAAATTGGATTTGTAATCCGGTTAATACGGTACGTGAAGTAGGATAAATATTCAGTTCAATACCAGCCTCCGGCGGGGCTCCTGGCAATTCAGCAGTAAAGCCACTGTAAGCCTTCAAGGTGAACAAATTTTGACCTGTGATGTAAAATCTCACCGATTTAGCACCCCATTTGGTCTTCAAGGCCTCGTTAGCAGTGTATCCTAAAGAAAAGTTGTTCAATCTCAAATAACTTCCGCTTTCAACGTAATAATCAGAGGGCTTAGGTACCCCGTTGTAAGCCCTAGGAACCGTATTTGAAGGATTTTGCGATGTCCATCTATTCTGTGCTACTGCATATTCCACGTTATAACTACCGCCGTATCTAACAGTCTTTTTACCGTTGAACACTTTATTTCCTAAATTACTAAAAAAGTCAATGTTTAAATCCCAGTTTTTCCATGAAAATTGGCTGTTCCATCCCAAATAAACTACAGGCTGATGAGAACCCACATAAACACGGTCTAAATCGGTAATTTGACCGTCACCATTTTTATCAACCAATTTAAAATCGCCGGGTTGGGTTCCAAATAAATGAGGTGCTGCATTAACCTCATCTTTATTTTGGAAAATACCATCGGTTTCATAAACCCAGAACACACCAATGGGTTGTCCAGCGGCAACTCTTGTTGCAAATTCCCCATTGTTCAGACTTCCGTAGTTAGTAGGTCTTCCAAGACCCAAATTTTCAACTCTATTTCTATTGAAAGTAGCAGTCAAATTGGTATTCCATTTTAGGGCTTTATTTTCTTTGGATCTGTAACCGATTGTCACCTCCACGCCCGTATTTGAAATGTCAGCCGCATTGGTCAACATGCTGTTGTTGTTATCTCCGAGTCCAGCTGACAAAGGCACATTAAATAAAGCGCCATTGGTTAATTTGTAGTAATAATCAATGGTACCGGTTACTCTTCCTCGGAAAAGTTCATAATCAATTCCCAGGTCATACTCGGTGGTCACTTCCCATTTCAAGTTGGGATCTTTAATTTCAGCTATTGTAGATCCGTTATGAAGGTCACCATTTCCAAAAACGGCATTCAATCCTGTAGATAGCAAAGTCACAAACTCTGCAGGCTCAATTCGGTCATTTCCCACCTTACCCCAAGATGCTCTTAATTTTAGGTAACTCAGATTGGCTGATTTCCTCAAAAACGATTCTTTGGTGAGTTCCCAGCCCAAACCTAGAGCGGGGAAATTTCCCCATCTATTTTGAACGGGAAACTTCGATGAACCATCTCTGCGCATAGATCCTGTCAAAAAGAATTTATCAGCGAACGTATAATTCACCTTCGCTAAAAAGCTCTCTCTTCTACCATAGTCAGACACTGGTCTGTGGTACAAAATATTGCCTTGTATGGTTGATGTACCCGTATTGATATATCTGTATTGAGGTGCTGATGGAACTCCATCACGCGAAATGGCATACATTTCACCGTCATACCTTTCTCTGGTATGTCCTGCTAGGAATTTAAGTTTGTGGTCTTTGTTGATGTCTTTATCATAAAAAGCCAAATTGTTCCACACCCAACGATAACCCGCGTTATTACTAACAGTTAAGGTAGTGGTATCATACCTTTGAGTGGCACTTACCCGATATCTAGTTTGGTAATTCTGACCATTGTTATCATAGATATCTGTACCATAACTTGAAGACAATGTCAATCCTTTAGCTGGTTTAAACTCAGCAAAAACATTTCCCATCAATCTATATCCAAACGACTGATCATCTGTATAATCAAGAGTAGCGAGGGGATTTCCCACATTGTTCACGTCAGTGTACCCATAAACACCGGGTTCAATGATGGCATTATATAAAGGCGCTGCGTTGTATGCTTGAGTAAAAACGCTAAACGGCTTGTTATTTGACTTATAATTGCTTATATTCAAAGTATTACCCACTTTCAACTTCTTTCCGATGTAATAATCGTTATTGCTTCGGATGGTTAATCGTTCGTAATCATTACCTTTTAGGATACCTTCTTCTTTCAAATAATTCACTGAAAAGAAAGAGGCATTTTTTTCTCCGCCTCCAGAAATTGCTATAGAATGATTGTGTTGTAGACCCACCCTAGTTATCTCATCCATCCAATCAGTTTTACCGGTAATTTGATCTTGTGTGATAGCAAAAGTACCGGCAGCTTCGTTGGAATAATCGGTAAAAACATTTGGACCGGCCATTAAAACCTTGTTAGTGAGACTTTTAAATCCTACAAATCCATCATAACTCACGGATGAAGTACCTCGCTTACCGGCTTTGGTTGTGATCAAAATAACACCGTTAGCAGCTCTAACACCATAAATAGCGGTTGAAGATGCGTCTTTAAGAACATCTACAGAAAGTATGTCTGATGTTGCAATGTTTCTAATATCATCGGTAATGATACCATCAACTACATATAGCGGTTCTGCACCACCAATAACGGAACCCGTACCTCTAATTCTGACGGTTGGAGCTGAACCTGGAGCACCAAAATTGGTAATTTGAACCCCAGCTAGCTTTCCTTGAATGGCTTGAGTTGCAGTGAGAACAGGTTGTTTCACTAAATCAGCACCTTTTACACTGCCTACTGCACCTGTCAATTCTTTCTTCGTAGATTTCGAGTAACCAACTACTATCACTTCGTCTATTCCTTCGGTTGTAGAATCAGTCTGCTGAGTTTGAGAAAATACATTTGCGGAATACAATATGGCAAACGATAACAGGGTTTGTTTCCAATTTTTATGCATCATATTTTAAATAACCTTTACCAAAATTTGGTATTTATGTTATTTATGCAATTTATATAATTGTGAATAATACAACAAGGTTTTTTTGATAAATTGACCCTGTATATTATTCATTTTTACAAGTCGAAATCGTAACCCGAATTTTGCAGCCTGTAATACTGTTCTGAGTTGTATTTATAAAGCTTTGCTGGCCTATGGGTTACTGCGTTTTGCTTCATGCCCGTTTCTACAATAAAATCCATAGACAAAATCTTCTTCCTGAAATTTCGAACATCCAATTCCCTATCTAAAATACTTTCATACAATCTTTGCAGTTCCGTCAAAGTAAAGTACTCAGGAAGGAGTTCAAATCCTATGGGTTGTTTTCTAATTCTTTGTTTTAGATTTTCCTTTGCGTACTCAATAATCTCATTGTGATCAAAAGGAAGGTCTGGAATTTCATTCACAGGAAACCACTCTGCTTGTTCAGCCCATGCCTGAGCAGAAACTCTGTATTTTTCAATACGTATCAGCGCAAAATAGGCCACGGTGAAAACACGTCCGTAAGGATGTCTATCCACTCTGCCAAACGTGCGAATTTGATCCATGAAAATTTCTTGTAACCCCGTAAGATTTTGTAAAACAGCATTTGCAGAAGTATTTAAATCTACATCTAACTGAATTAAATCCCCAGGCAGCGCCCAACAATTCCGATAAGGCTCAGCTCCTCTGTATATCAAAAGTACCTTTAAACCTGATTGATCGAACCCGAAAACCACGTTATCAACAGATACAGCGGCTTTAAAAAACGATTCGATGTTGTTCTGCATACAATTACACAATATTGTACAGCAAATATGAGGCGAAGCCCACGATTTTCAAAATTAATCCTACATGAATTTCTCCATAGACAAATAATAAATCGTAATTTTGTAGGTTCATTCACCTTGACAAACACATATACATTTTTCGAGTTATTTCCCTTTCAAGATTATGATTGGTGGTGGCTGATTGCTGCTATCATTCCTATTTTGATAGGATGGTTTTACTATTTTCATTACTATTCTTCAGTAAAACAAACTTCAGAGCCATCTGCTTCAAATTACCCTCCCATATCGGTGGTTATTTGTGCAAGAAATGCTGCACTCATTTTGGAGCGTAACCTTCCATTATGGCTTGAACAAGACTATCCTCAATTTGAAATAGTCATAGTTGATGATTGCAGCGGAGATGAAACTGCCTATCTTCTTGTAACAACAGCTGAAAAAGAACCACTTTTAAAATATGTTTTACTCGACCCTTTGGTCATTAAAAATCAAAGTAAAAAATTGGCGTTGAGCTTAGGCATTAAAAAAGCACAATTTGAGCACCTTCTTTTAACAGATTCTGATTGTACTCCAAGTTCCAATCAATGGATTAAGCATATGTCAGCTCAATTCTCAAAAAACACTTCTTTAGTTTTGGGTGTTTCTCCAGTGAACAGTCAATCAAATTCCTTTTTAGAAAGAATGGTGCAATATGAAAACCTCATGACTGCACTGAATTACTTGGGAATGAGCATCAAAGGCTCTCCTTACATGGGTGTAGGTCGAAATTTAGCTTACACCAAAACCTTGTATAATAGCGTTGGCGGATTCTCAGCGCACCACCATATTCCCGCTGGAGATGATGACTTGTTTGTTCAAAGTGTTGCTACCGCTCAAAATTCTCAGGTAGTCGTTCATCCAGATGCATATTGTCCCACAACTGGGCCGCAAAATTTCAAAAACTATTGGCGCCAAAAAATGCGCCACTTATTCGTAGGTAAATTCTACACAAACGCAGTAAAGTTTAGATTGGGATTGTTCTCGATTTCTCAACTTTTATTTTGGATAATTTCACTCGTTTGGCTTTTCGTTGGTAGTTCATTCTTTTATCCTACTTTATTAATTCTAGTTAAAATAATCCCTGAATGGATCATCTTCGCCCAAAAAGGTAAACTTCTTAACATGAAAAAAGCAAATGCTTTGTATCCCGTTCTTAATTTTATCCAATCATTTTGGTACATCATTCTTGGCACGAGTGCATTCTTTAAAAAGAAAATCATATGGTAGATCATTCAATCATTGAATATTATTTCAAAGATTTCACCGACAAGCAATTGGAGCAATTTGGCTTCATGTATGAGTTATACGAAACCGAAAACGCCAAAGTGAATGTAATATCCAGAAAAGACATGGATAATTTTTACATTCATCATGTACTGCATAGTTTGGCATTGGTGAAATTTGGCAACTTCAGCGAAGCTCAAACGGTTGTTGACATTGGCACAGGAGGTGGATTTCCCGGAATTCCTTTGGCCATTGTTTATCCAGAAATTGAATTCTTCCTGGTAGATAGCATCGGAAAAAAAATCCGTGTGGTTCAATCCATTGCAAATGACCTTGGACTCACCAATGTAAAAGCAACAAATGCTCGCATCGAGTCCATTCCCAATAAATTCGACATGGCAGTGGCAAGAGCCGTTGCACCTTCTATTGAATTGTATCGATGGATGTCCAAAAACTGGAAAAAACATCCCTATTTTTCCTTATTAAAAGGTGGAGATTTAATCGATGAACTCAATGAGCTCATTCAAGAAAACAGCAAGTTAGAAGTCAAAGTTGAATCTATCGGTTCTTTTTATTCCGAACCTTTCTTTGAAACAAAGAAGGTGGTGAATGTTAGTCTTTAGTCGATGGTACATGGTACATGGTACATGGTACATGGTACATGGTACATGGTACATGGTACAT
>CAYPBJ010000023.1:0-8916 GCA_964408945.1 uncultured Rhizobium sp.
TAGAGCATCTGACTACGGATCAGAAGGTTTGGGGTTCGAATCCCTACGCGTGCACCCCCAAAAGCCACTTTTAAAGGTGGCTTTTTTTATGCTCCTGTTTGCACAGCCAGCAATTCTTGGTTTTCATAATTCAACCCTCTTTCGCTTCCAATCTACGCTGATATTTGAACCTTCCGCAATGATAACCGATTCGGGAGTTTGATGGCTCAATGCACCGAAGTCCGGTCCATACATCTGTGTAAAATCACATTGCACCGAAGCATCTGTAACATTATTGACCCTCCACCTAGGGTGATTAATTCTGTATTCTTGGGACACTGAATCCGATATTTTTGTATAGCCGTAATAATGCTCAAAGATGAATTCCTCTAAACTGCCTCGAAGCATTTCATGTGATCCTATACTGGCCTTAACTTTGATATTATTCCAGACATCATTTACCTTCCAATCGTATTGTATGGATCTAATTTCAGCCCCCAAATCAATTCGGTGTCGTGTTGGAATCGCGATGTAATGCTCCTTGTATAATTTGTTTGCTAGCCATGCAACCGGCTTATATGGAACAGTTTCATTGATAAAAACTACACCCCTGCGGTATGTGTCACCTACTTTCCGTTTGACATAAAATCTCAAATTCACCTCTTCAAAGGTGCCCATCAAAGGAATGGGGATATTGAAAATCCGACTCCGTTTGAACATAAAACCCACCAAACTAACATATGTCTTTCCATTGTAATAATCCAACTCCAAGCCAGCAGGCAAATAAGGCATCAGAATTAATGGGTCAATGCCGTAATTAGCCATAATAAGATTTTCCCAACGCGCCCTCAAGAAAGTAATTGCCATAAATCAAAATAACAAACCAATACGATGATAGATTTGTGTAGCTCTTAAATCAAAATTATTTGATCGTTAGCAATTGACTAATAAATTTCCTTTGTGGATCATTAATATCCCTTTCTACCCTTTTTACAGCGAAAAATTGCACTTCTTCCAACCTTCTAACATTAGTGTCAAATTTCTTTTTTTGAATCAGTATCTGATTGTTTCCTTTGGCACATTCTATGATTTCTTCATTCGTGAGTTTTAGACCGTTTGACCAATTTATATAACAATAATTAAAAGGCCTTGATTTTTTTATAAACTCAAAAACCAAGGTTGGGAAGTAGACCTCTTCTCGACAGAATATTGTGATTTTTATTGGGAATCTCATGAGGCGTAAAATTCTCTCTGTCCATAAATAAATTTTATATCTGAATGAATTTAATGAGTGTATCCCCATTGAAAAAATGAACGGCAAATCCCATAAATTCCGAGAATTTACTCGCTCAAGCAATTTCACAATTAGCTCTCTACTGTAAAATGACCCCTCAATCTGACTTCCAAGAACCTTAGTGATTTTATACTTTTTAGCTAAAATAACACTCGAAAAATCTCGAGAAAAATGATCTATTTGTTGATACACTGGATTATTTTTTCCTTTGTTGATTCTATCAAAACCCGCGTCAAATCCATCCACCCAAAAATCAAGCCCTTTCCTAACAAACATATCATTTGAGGCATGCAAACAACAATGTGTAAATTCAATTTTCGCATTTAACGCATATTCAAAATTGCTTAAATGTATTTTAATCAAAGACCCATCGCCCCATCCACTATAAAATCTTACTGTATTAATATAAACCGAACTGAAATTCTGAATTAAAGACCTTAAATTTTCTACATCTGCATCAATCATCTGCCTAGATAAATGCAGAATTATATTTGAGTTAGGATTAAATAACAAAAAGTTATTTAACTGATCGACAATAACATCGGGCTTTTCGTGAACGGGAATACTAAATAATAATTTTACATTCATTAAGGATTGAATAATTTTAATTCGTCAGGTGTACCTAAAATGAAATTTCGGTCAACCTGGTGTAGAATGAATTGCTTACCGTTTTGTATTAAATAGTTATACAACGGTGCTACATAAAACTCGCCTCTAATTTTCAAATTATTGAATACGGCATGCTCAAATGCTTCTGTATAATCTCTTGGCTTTGAAAAGTGATAGAATCCGTTTAATGCAAAATTCGATATTACTACCTTTTCTGCTGTTTCAATTATAAAACCAGAATTATCATCCAATTTTGCATAGCTAAATCTATCTTCATTTGAGTTAAAACCGCAAACAACTCCATCAAATGAATGATTATCTAAGACACGCGATAAATCACTTGAATAAAATGCGGTATCAGCATTAAATATTACCAAACCTAAATTGAAATCCCATAGGTCTTTGGAAATATATACTGTCTCTGCCTGACCTCTAGTAACTGTTTTTACCTTGTGAATATGTAGTTGAAAGTTCCGATTATCATACTTCTTTTTTAAAAATTCATCAAGTTCAAATTCATCGCAATGAGTTTCCAAAACAATACAAATCAAATTTGTACATAATTCTAACGGCAAAGAATCAATACTCCATTCCAACAGAGTCTTACCATGACTTTCAACCAATGGCTTTGGCACAATAAAACCTTGATCTATGAAACGTTGACCCCTGCCGGCCATTGGAATCACAAAATTCATAAATCTATTTCGATTTTTCTTTAGACTTGGGTAAATCTGTATATGTTCCAGGGAATTCTACCCAATCAGAAAACCTAAACCCATTATCGTCTATATAGATGTCAGCCCACGGCTTTCCAAAATAAATCTCATCGTATGGAATCTCATATTTATTAAGCCAATCAAGTGTTACAGCACTGATTCTTGCCATAACCTTTCCCAAATTGCCATCACACGTTTTCATGTGTCTCGCAGTTTGAATTATTATATAACAACCCTCAGACTTTAACTTTTTAATTTTTTCAATTGCCCCTGACCTTGGAAGCAAATCTTCGTATGTTTGTCCTTCTTTCTTAAGTTCACAAATTACACCGTCTAAATCTAAACAAATTCTATACATATCTTTTAATTGCGTAATTTAAATAGTAAGTCCCCTGGGCAAACATAATCTTTTGTCGCTTTTGATTGTCGGAGTGCAGGGGAGTCATAGATAAGAAAAGTAAGCCCATTAGCAAATACACATCATTCAAATTTACGTTTAAATCTTGAATTAATTGCTCACATTCAAATTTGAGATCTTGGGAATTTTGTCTCAAAGGAAATTTGAAATCAATTACATTTTCATTTATTCGAAGTTCAAATAAATTATTTACCATATAGTCATAGTTTCCAACAGCAGAATGCAATAACTTAGCGAGGTCATATCGAACATCGCCAAAAATAGATGGGACATCTTCTGATATAGACCCTCGAGGGTCTATAAATCTAATTGTTTCACTAAAAATGTCATAAAGTATATTATTAAAACAGAGATCTCCATGCATAATAAATTGAAATTCTGATTGGTACATTTTAACTAATCTTTCTCTAACCAATTCAGAGAGTAAACTAAAACTTTGACATTTCAAGCCGTTTATCTCAAACTCTCTAAACTGCTTGAAATCTGATTCCTTTAAAAATTCCGAAAGCCTATTAACCGATTTATCATAAGTGAATCTTAAAAATAAATCACTAGAAATAGCATTCTTAAACAAGCTATTTCTGACAATATAATGCTTTATTAATTCAAATATTCTTTTCCATTGAAATCCTTCAATACTCCTATACAATTGATATTCGCTTAAATTTGGATAACCATAATACTCCATTGAGACAGATGGCTTATTCCTATCGACATAGAAAATTCTCGGAAAAAACACCTGTAATTCAATGGGTAAATTTTTTGTATAATCTATTTCATTTAGAAATTTTGACCTGTTATCACTTTCTTTTGTTAACAAACCACTTTCCGGATTAAATAGAAGTCGATTAAAACTTCTAGAGGACAAAATCTTTTTTCGAATACTGGGATAATTTTCTTCGTGTCCGGTATCTAGCCAATCTGAATACTTGAAAATTAATCGACGGTTAATATGCAACCACTCCGCAAGTTTTAATAAATCTTGCTTATTACTTAATAAAGAAGTCCCCTTTTGTAAATCAAGTTTATTCGCCCGGATAATTCCTTGGAAGGGGTTAACTTCTAAATTTCCGGTATCAAATTTACTTTTGAATATAGTTTTACCGTCTATAATTTTTACACCAGAATACGAATTATGGGAAAACGTTTCATTACCAATTAGAGCTGAATTTTCTTGAACTAATTCTATAGGAATACTTGTTACTACATTAATAATGATATCTTCTTCAGTAATTAATTCACACGCTTTATCAATAGTTTCATTTATTCCGACAGTTTTATCTATAACTAAAAACTCAATGTGTTCTTTATAAAATGATAACTCTTGCGAAAAAGATTTCTCTTTGCCAGATTCTATAGCAATATAAATTTTAAACTCGCCATGTATGTAAAAATCGAGAACCAAAGAAATGCTTGATCTACTTATCACAGGCACAAAGGCTGGATTGTTATGATAAAATGAATAACTTCTGAATTTATTTCCTAAATCACCAATTGCAGGCAATAATACTGCAGAAGTTTTTTGTTCAAGTTTTAACATCTTCAAATATAATATTAAGACTTTTCTCTTTCGTGTGTAACTGAATATTTGCTTTTTTCAATCTCATTGAACTATATTGCCCCCTATGAAATTAAAGTTTTTGAGCATTGCCCTCGCAGCAATCACTTTGTTCTCTGCTTGTAATAGCTCAGATCAAGCCACTGAAATTACAGTATCAGATACTTTCACACTCGAAGGGCCTTTGTTTGAAGGATCTAATCCTGCGCAATTGGTTTACCCAGTAGACATTAAAACTCTGCTTGGTGACAAATACCACGAAGGTGTGAAAATCACCGATGCAACCCTTGCTTCTGCTACCATCTCTGCCCTTGATTCCAACTCTCTGAGCGGAATTACATCCATGGTTTTGAGCGTCGCTTCCGATAACCCAGAATTAAAAATGCTCGAATTGGGTGTTATTAATCCTATCAAAGAAGGTAGTACCAATGCAGTTTTAAATCCCTCAGCCGAAGCAAACGCCGGTAAATACTTTCAAGAAAAACAATATTACATCATCTTAGATGTGGCACTTGCTCAAGATTTAGATGATAATTTAGCTCTCAAGGGGGACATAAAATTCAACTTAAAACACAATTAATTTAACCCATGAAAAAAATATTATTCATCGCATTTGCCGCTTTCTTCGGCACCATCCTTAGTTCTTTTGTTAATCAAGATGCCGCTGGAGACAGATTAATTGGCGTTTGGGAACCTTCCAATGGACGTGCTCGAGTGAAAGTAGAAAAAATTGGAGCCAAATACTACGGTAAAATTGTTTGGCTAAAAGAGGCCGTTGACCCTGTTACTAAACAACCCAAAACCGATAAAAATAACCCTGATCCAAACCTTCAAAACGTTCCCTTAAAAGGATACCGTATGTTGAAAGACTTCGTATATGCGGGTAAAGATGAATGGACCGAAGGAACCATTTACGATCCTTTGAATGGTAGCACCTACAGTTGTACTATTAAAATGACCGATAAAAACACGCTAGAAATCAGAGGGTATATCGGAGTTTCGGCGTTGGGGCGTACCGATATCTGGAAACGTTTAGAAGTCAAGAAAAAGTAATCCATGAAATTATTAAATCTGAACAAGCAAGCCGCAATCGCGGCTTGCTTTGCCTTTGCACTAACCAATATTGTTAAGGCGCAAACCGACACCACAAAATCCCCCGAAACAGAAACCACTGCAGCAGATGAGGACTTTTCAATGTACGACGAAGTGGGATTTGCTGATCAAGGTGCAAAAAGATATTGCTCCCCCAAAATTGAAGGCCTAAGCCCTGCAAAGTTGATCAGCCTTGGTTTCGATTTCCAAGGACCTTACAACCTAAATCTAGACACCTTCAATAATAACATAAATGAAGGCTGGGCAGAAAACAACAAGCAAACCATCACCAGCGGTGCTCGTTTTGCCTGCAATATTCCTGTCATATCAAAAACCTCTGTGGTTTGGCAAATGGGGGCAAATTACTGGGAAAGTGGATACCAAATGATGCAACAAGGCCCTCTTGCCGTTGGTTATGTGGAGAATCCCATGTTAAAATCCCTTTATACAAACGGCTTGAGAACCATGGGGATTAACACTACCCTATTCAAACCTTTGAATGATAAGAATTTTTTATTGTTCCAAGGGTCTGCAGATATGAGCGGTGACTACAATTGGAAGTTGATGCCCGCCAGGTACATGAAATACTCTGCGGCCTTGATTTACGGTAAGCGTCCCTCGGAAAGAAAACAATGGGGAGTTGGACTTGCGCGCACATACCGCGCAGGCGAATTGAACTACATTCCCATCATTTTCTTCAATCACACCGATGCCGCCAATAAATGGGGATCAGAAGTACTTTTTCCTGCACGCGCACACGTAAGAAGAACCATCAATTCACGCAACATGCTTTTTGCAGGTTATGAATTGGAAGGACAATCTTACCGCTTATACCGTATGGAAAACATCCGAAATCAAGACTTAGAAATTCGCCGCGCCGAGATACGTTTGAGAGCCGTTTACGAGTTCTCTTTGAAAGATTTCATTTGGATGTCGGTTCAAGCCGGATACCGAATCAATTACCGTTACGATGTTGATAGATTGACCAACGGTAAAGAGATTTATAGAGCTTTCGGGTTGTTATCTGACGAGCCCTACATTATGCAAAACACATTAACCAATCCATTTTACTTCAATGTGAGTGTGAACTTGGTTAGTCCTTAATGATTAAAGAAATTCAACAAAAAAGGCGACCCAATACGGATCGCCTTTTTTTATGCCAAATCAGGCCAATCCCAATTTTCACCCATTTCCTCTGAAAGTTCTTTCTTGAGTTTAGAACGGACATTTCGAACATATTGCATATTCAAGTTCAATAAATTAGCAATGTCTTTCGGAGCATTATCAAGAATAGACAACACTAATATTTTATAAGAAGTTGAATTCATTTCAGTCAGAGATGGGAACTTTTCAGATAAATATTGGTACTTCTCAAAAATATCAGACTCCTCAATGGCTTCTCCCTCATGCGGCAATTCTACACCCTTAAGTCGTTCCAACTCAATTTTTATATCAACCATCGTTGGATTGTTTGACAAATTTGAATTCTTAATTTTGAGAATCAACTCATCTATTTTAGTGAGAATGAGCTTAGAAGTAAATACCGTATTTTGCTGTCTTTCTTGGTTTTGTTTTAACATTTCCAATTCTTTCTCTTTCAGCTCCGATTCGAGTTGTAGAATGCTCAATTGCTTTTTTCTATTGATATTGAATTGGTATAAAAACAAGGCAGTAGATATAAGTAAGGCACCAAAAACTACAGAAAGTGCTAATAACCAATTGCCTTTGATTTCTGCTTTTTCTATTTGATATTTCTGTTGGTCTAATATCTGTAGAATTCTAACTTTCTCCATTTCCTGTTGGATATTAGAATTTTGAAGCTCGTCGCTCACTTTGCTCATTCTTAACATAAACTTATCGCTTACTTGTTCCCAAGATTTAGATTCATCTATTTTACCTTCAGATTTCTTGATTGAACTAAAAATATCCGCATAATTCGCTAATAACAAATAATTGGTTTCAGAGGGTGTAATTTTTACATACTCCTTGTAGAATTCATCAAAACTTACTTTAAATAAACCCTTTGAAAGTCCAAACTTAATGCCTTCAACATGATCGATGGTATTGGGTTGATTTTCATAGATGAATTCCATATTCTCAATGTAGAGTTTCTGAAATCTGGGTAGATCATTAGATAATCTCCAAAATCGACCCTTCAGAAACAAGTAAAAACTCTTTAAATGATCATCAATCCTTGAAAGTTCAACTGAGTCAAATTGTGTTTTAATAACAGAAACATCAGTATTTGAACTTAAAAGAGCAGAAATATAGTTTAGTCTGAATAATTGTGCCAAATCCTGCCTTCCTGATGATGCCTTCATTAACTCAGAATTTTGATTTACAATTTTTAGCACTTCTTTGTGTTTTCTTTCAGCATTCAATGACGCCAATAAATTGGTGTATAATACTTGTTTGTATTCTACAGTGGGAAAAGAAAATAACGAAGCCTGTGAAAAACAATTAGAAGATGCTCCATAAAATCCTACATCATAATAAGCAGAGCCCAAATTAATCAACAAAGTCTGCCTGTAAAATGTATCTTTTTCCTTTATAGAAAAGTTAAGTGTTCTCTGCAGCAATGAAATAGCGCTATCTATTTTTGATTCAAAATAGAGCATATTCCCAGTAATTATATCGTCAGATAATTTATTATTTATGGGAGCAAATGGTTCAAATGGCACTCTTTTATTGTGCCAATACCAAGCTTGTTCTAGGTTATTTGAAAGAAACGAAATGTTTTTTTGAAGCGAAAAATAATAACAAAGAAACTTGGGGTCAGGATTTGACTTCGCAAATTTGGTAAGTTTTTTTAAAAGTTTAACCGCCGAATCTGCATATTTGGGATTTTGTGATAACTGATTGTATTTATTCATCACAAATTCAGAACGCTTCACAACATCAGACTGACTTTCAAAGTACAACCACACACTATCAACATTAGTGCATTTCCTCCTCATGTATGAGTCAGAATCCTTTATTTCATTTTCACCACAACCCGAAAATAAAAAAGTCAATATCAATAAGACAGAGAAATTTTGCAAATAGCGTTTCGAAGCATCTTTAAACCTAAGCAAATTCATAGTGCTAAGGTACTAGAGAAAACTCTACAATCATAACTTTCCATAACTTTTAGGATAAATTTCAGTCGATTTACTACTAACAACATAATCCAACATAAGAAATATGATGTGGTATTAATAAGGTAATTTACAATTCCGATGTTTGTGTAACCCTTAAATATAAAACTGTG
>CAYPBJ010000023.1:9016-26747 GCA_964408945.1 uncultured Rhizobium sp.
TGTATTGAAAGATGTAAAAAATCATTGGAAATTGACCAAACCGACATGGTTGTAGGGGAGTATTTCGTTGTTAAAGATCGCGGCGAAAGCACATTTATAAACCTAAATAACATCACTGTTCTTGAAGGCTTGGGAGCTTACACCAAAGTGCATTCTGTAAATAAACAGTACATTGTTTCCAAGAATTTAAAAAAGCTACTAGAACAACTTCCAAAATGTTTTATTAGAACTCATAGATCATTTGCGGTACATATTAAACACATCAATAGCTTATCTGGAAATCAAGTTTTACTCCACAACGGAGAATCGGTTAAAGCGTCAAAATCTGGAAAAAAAATACTCATATCTAGATTCTCAATTGCGTAACTTTAAATCTTTAAAGCAATATGCATGAAAGCCTAAATTGGATTAACTTATTTATTGCGACTTTAGGTTTATTTGCCGCATTTTATCTATTCTTCGCGGGTAAGGAGAATCCTTATCTATCAAAATTGTTATCACTTATTATATTTGCTCTAAGCATTAGAAATTTTATTAACGGACTTTTTAATCTTAAGTTGGTTGATTTTACCGTTTTCCCATTTTATTTGTTTGTCGGCTTCCAATTTGTCGTGCCTGCGAGTGTATTTCTATATCATAGAGCTTTAATCACAGATGAACTCAAATGGAAGAATAATTATTATTGGCACTTCTTACCTGGAATTATTTCCTTTTCGATTGTATTAACAAGTTGGATTATTTATAAGCAAAATCCCTCAAATATTCATAGTGACTTTATCTATGACCAATCTGTACAAGAGTTGAATATGCTCTTAAAGGCCAAATACCTATATTTAATTTGGCTGTTTATAGCATTTCCATATTTATTTATGATCTATCAAATGTTCATCAAAGCCGTTTCAAAGGGTGATTTTATTGGAAAACATGGAAAAGAAATTGGCATTTGGGTGATGATTCAAATGATTCCATTCACATTATTTTACCTATTTCTTGGCAAAGAGGTTTTATCAGCGTTTTGGCAAAATAGACCCATAATAACCAATACTGAACATCTCATAGTGAAAAATATGTATCTGATGACCATAGTGGTTTATGTATGGATGAAACCTCAACTACTACTTGGTTTACCTAATTGGAAATCAACAAATATTACCTCGGTATATAATTTTCCGACGAAATTAGAAATCGCTGGTTGGAAAAATCCTACCATCGATCAAAATCAATTTTCTGAAAACACTGATCTCACACTGATAATGGAAACCATTCAAGAGTATGCGTGCACCAAATCAGAATTTAACAGCGACGAATTCGCAATAGAAAACCTCAGTATAAATACCAAAATCCCTGTACATCACTTGAAATTTTTGTTTAGATACTATCAAGATTTTGGTTTTAACGGATATAAAAATTTCATCAGAATGGTAAAAGTAATCGACTTAATATCGAAAAACAAACATCATTCTCACACCATTGAATCTCTAGGTGAAGCCGCAGGATTTGGCTCAAATAGTACCATGTTGCGCACCTTTAAAAAACATATGGGGTTATCTCCCAATGAAATAATACATCAGCTTCAAACCGAAGATGTAACTAACCAAACGAACAACAGTAAACTCAGCAAAATATGCAGACTTATTCCCACCGCATAAACTATCGGAAATGAGTTTATTTGATACAACTTTCGGATTCTAAAGACATAAATGTAATATAGCGACAACACTGATATCGGCTGTATTAACAAAGAAACCCAAAAAGTGGTTCGCAATCCAACAAGCATTACAAAAAGAGAAACAACATAAAATGCTATAGCCGTATTGCGTTTTAGCTTTCGGTTGGAATTTTTCAAGACTCTTTTTTCTTGTGGTTCACTAATATCAGGTTTCATATGTACTCTAAATGTTTGAATGATCAAAAAAAGAAAGGGGCGGGTTAACCAAATCAAGAACCTTCGCCCCTCCTTTTTCATTCACCTGAGATCAAAGTTAACCTAAGACAGTTCACATACACACTTTCTCTAGAATGACCGCATTAAATCTTATTCTATCTTATGAAAATATAGCTAAAATGACGAATGTTATGCTACCATAACTTACCTCAAAAGGTGAAAAACCACCTGCTGTGAACCACGCAACAATCTATTTCCACTTTTATATTTATACTCAAACATAATAATATAACTCCCTGATTGAACGATATTTCCGCCAAATGTACCATCCCAACCCAAATCGTTCAATGTGCCTTCAAATAACTTCTCCCCCCATCGGTTGTATATGTGATAATTGAGTTCATCCACATCATACACAATAGGTCTAAAATAATCATTCTTACTATCTGAATTTGGAGTAAATGCTGTGGGACAATAAACCCTACAGTTATGATCTCTGAATTGGATGTTTATGCTATCTGCGGCCACTCCACATATGTTTGTTGCCTTAACCCAATAAAGTCCTTGTTTTACAATTCTTCGAGCAGGCAGCACGCTACCATCATCCCAAACATATTGCGTGTTCCAATTATCTATACTTAATTCCAAAAGTTCGTCTTTACATAAAATACTGTCAGCTCCTAAATTCACCCTAGGATAAGGGTAAATCCAGGTAGTTTGATTTGAACTATCTGTGCAACCATTTACAGTTATGATATACCTGATTGTATCCTTCCAAAGGAACGTTGGGATCAGATCAGATCCAACCATGTTTTTACCGTAAAAAATACCACCCATGGTATTAGGTGTCAAGACATAGTTTCCTGAACCTTCACAATAATATTCTCTCAAAGGAGAAAATACGGGGTCTGGCATGGGTTTTACGTACACAGCTCGACTTACAGAATCAAAACATCCAACAGAACTCTCCACCGTCAAATAAATTCGCTTGAAACCTGGCGACAAAAACCGATAATTTACGTTTGAGGTTATTTCCGATTTCTCCTTATTAATATCCCACCATTGCCTAATTAGACTGAATGAATCGGTACTCAGATTGTTGAAAATGTATTGATTTTGGAACAAACATTGTGCACTGTCATTAATACCTATCAAAGCCGTTGGACGAGGATAAACACGTACTACTCGAACAGCGCTGTCAATACAACCACTATCCGAAATATTCACTAATCTGATAGTTTTAAATCCTGAATTTAAATATGTTTTCGCTTCTACAGAACCACCATTCATCCTGGTATCTCCTTCGTCTAGGCTCCAATGATGAGCAACAATCTTTCCGCGGCTAATGTTGCTGTTTGCAGTGAATATGTAATTCTGTGCATTAATGCATTGATCACTATCGTTCCACAATAAAACACTTTTCGGGTTGGGGTTTACAAAAAGAAATTGAGTCATGGAGTCCATACATCCCAAGTCAGAATTGGCTACTAATCTTACAAAATGACTTCCGGTATCAGCAAACGTATATTTTTGATCTGTGTTTGATTTTACAAAAGTCTTGCCCCCAAAATTCCATGTCAAATCAAACTGTCCCTCCAAAATACTTGAAGTATTCAAGAAAATGAAATCTTGATCTCTAAAACACTGTCCTTCATCATTTGTATAAAATGAAACTTCGGGCATGGCCCCTACCCTTACCCATTGAGTTCCTGTATCTGCACATCCATGATTGGTGATTGCCCGCATAACAATGGGATATCTTCCATGTTTTAAATACTTATGTGAAACCTCATAACTTGTATCTTTAAACCCATCACCAAAATCCCACTGTCCCCAAGAAACGCCGTATTTCACCCGAGTATAATTGGTGATATCAAATAGATTCTGTCGCAAACATTGAAGCGTATCATTGATGGTAAATTCAATGATGGGATGTGGATGCGCAACAACCCAACGACTCTGGGAGTCTATGCAACCCTGATCAGAAGTCTCAATCAATTTGACCCAATAAAAGGAATCCTTCGAAAATGAATGTGAAAACTGTTTGACATTGGAGGTAAATCCATCCATTAAAAGCCACTTCGAAGTCATACTTCCCTCGTCAATGATACTATTGGCTTTAAAGTCAAATTTATTTCCAAACAAACATTGCTCTGAATCATTAACCGCTATTCGGGGCACAGGCATAGGATTTACCCTAACCACTCTTGAAACAGTGTCAATACAGCCGTGATTGGATTTAGCCCTTAAAAATGCCCGTTTAAATCCACTAAAAGAATAGAAATATCCAGGCGATGTTAAATTAAAGGTATCACCAATACTGCCTTCACCCAAATCCCACCAATAGGTCATGCTTCCAAACTTAACTTTAGATGAATTGGTGAATTTGTAATAATTCTGCTCCAAGCACTGTGCCGAATCGTTGTATGTAAACCCAGCAGCCGGCATAGGCCAAACATTCAACCCCATTGAAACTGTATCAATACAGCCATGATTACTGGTTGCTTGCATTGCCACTCTATAATATCCGTCGTTGACATACGAATGAGAAACCGTCGAAGAATTCAACCAAACAAGACCATCTCCAAACTGCCAATCATAAGACATGGTTCCGTATTTGATTTTGCTAACTGCATTGAATTCAAATTGATTGTTCAGCAAACACTGTGAATCATTTACAATATTAAAGATTGGTGTAGGCTTAGGGAAAACCACAATTTTGCGATCAATGGAATCTATACACCCAAAATCACTTTTAGCGACCAATCGAATCTGATGGGTGGTGTCAGACGGAAACGCCAAACTTATTGAATTTGCAATCAGAGTTGAATCTTTCTTGAATTTCCATACCACACTGCTCGAACCAACTGGAATGGTGGTCTGATTAGTAAAAACAAACCTTTGATTGTTAACACATTGATCACTATCGTTAATACTGAAGGCCGGCAAAGGCATGGCTCTAACAAATACATTTTTTCGCAGTGAATCACGACAACCGTGAACGGTTTGTGCTATCAATCGAACCGAACGATTGCCGTATTTATTATAGGTATGGCTCACAGAAGAACCTGAATCTCCTATACCATCGCCGAAATTCCAGTAAGCCTTTATTCCGCCTCGAGAATCGGTACTATTGTTCGTGAACTTAAATTGATTCTGTTTCCAACATTGACTGCTATCATTGATGGCAAACAGAGGAACTGGCATATCAACCACATTCACGCGCTTTTGAATAGTATCTTTGCATTGAAACGCAGAAGTAGCTATCAATCGAACGTTCCAATAGCCAGTATCCGGATAACTGGTGGTTGGAGAAGTCAAAGCGGATTGACTCTGATTGCCCAAATTCCACAAATACGACAGATTTCCCCAAAAAATCGATGATGTGTTTGCAAATTCAAAATATTGATTTTTAATGCATTGAATAGAATCATTTACCACAAAATCAGCCTTGGGCATAGGCAGTAACCGCACTGATTTGAACAGCGTATCAGAACATCCTTGGTCTGTTAGAGTTCGCAGCATGGCCCACTGATATCCCGTATCTTTATATGAATGCTTGACGCTTCCATTTGCATTAATAACATTGCTTCGTATCCCATCGCTGTATGTCCATTGAGCAGTATAACTTCCTTTTTTGAGGGACGATAAATCGTTGAATGTAAACTCATTTCCTCTAAAGCATTGCCAAACTTTGTCGATTCCAAAATTGGGCACTACAGAGGGTAATATCTTAAACTTACTAAAAATCGTATCCCTACAACCAAAATTGGAAACCGATATCAATCGCATGGCATAAGTGCCCGTATCGTTAAATCGATGCGATATATTGGTGGTTGTGTAATTCGCATAGGGATTTTGATTTCCCAACATCCACCGAGATGTTGTTGAACCCACCTTGATCGTAGAAGCATCTAAAGCCTTCAGGGAATGCTGTGTAAAACACTGTACTGAGTCTGCCGTGAATTGAATTTTTGCTTGCGGAATATGATATACAAAAGCCCATTTTGAAATACTATCTTGACAACCGTGGATGGTTCTCAATTTAAGTTTGACCCTAAAATTATCTGGATATTTGTATTTGTGTTTTTGTTGCCATCCCCCGAAATAAGAAGAATCATCGTAATTCCATAAAATACTGTCAATAGACTGTTTAGACGTGCTTAAATTCAAGAAACGCGAAGAATCGCCGTAACAAATTCCTGAAACATTGAAATTTGGCACCGGCCTTGAAAAAATCAGAATGTTTCTCGTTGCGGTATCAAAACAACCCGCTGAATTACGTACGACCAAATTCACCGTGTAATTTTGATCAGCAGCATAAGTTTTTAAGGGGTTCAAAGCACCGCTTCGACCTCCATCACCGAAGGTCCAATTGCGATAATCAATGTAATCATTGAACGCTTCTGTAGAATCATAAAATTGGGTTGACTCACCAATACAAGTGGATGTAAAGTTAAAATACGCAGAAGGTGGGGGAGAAACCTTCACCTTTCTATCAACCGTATCAACACATCCATTGTTTGAAATCACGATGTGCCTAACTGAGTAGGTACCTGTATCTCCCCATTGTTTTGGCGGATGCAACTTGTCGCTGCCCAAAGATGTATCTCCAAATGTCCAAATACTTTCAGAAACATAACCGGTATTCAAACTGGTGATATCATAAAATTGTGTGGAATAGTTCCGGCAGTTGGTTACCCAAAACATATTGGCACGAGGCTTTTCCCAAACTTCCACGGTGCGTTTCATGGTTTTAGAAGTATCTGGATAAATAGCTTCACACACCTTACTATTTCCATTGATCACAAAAGTTCCCCTTGCAACTAACTGAGGATAATAAAATCCATAACCTTGAAAACTCAACGTCACATTACTATCACTTTTGGTAGTTAATACATTGTTATTCTTATCGTTAAATCGCCAAATATACTCGTCCGCATTACGACTTAAATTATCAAATTTGACCTTCAGCGGTTCACATCCTACAGAATCTGATAAAAAATTAAATTTCGGTTCCGGCCCCACAACTACCATCAATTTTCTCGCGGTATCCGTGCAACCCCTGTTGTTTCTCACTATCTGAACTATGGGGTAATCGCCAGTTGCAAAATACCGATTCGGATTTTCAAACAAACTTTTAGGATAGGTTCCACCAAAGGTATATTCCCAACCTATTATGACATCCCCCGAAAGCGAAGCCCCAGAAGTATCAGCTACTCGGGCCGTTGAACTGATTTTTAAGGTTTGGGGACATAAAACGGTATCGGAGGGCAAATTAAATCCTGCATAAATACCTGAAACATTTAAAATCAGGTGGTTCTTCAATGTGTCAGTACAACCCATACTGTCTTTTACTGCCATAGAAATGGCATACACACCAGGTTTGTGGTATGTAAAAACAGGAGCTTTACCCAAATACTGATATCCTGCCCCATTGCCCAAATCGTACTTAATTTGTTCTTTACCTGCTTGATAACGCTGCGGATTGCTGAAAATACCGGCAGAATTCTGTTCCAAATGGTAATATTTGGTGTTTTCCGTGAGCCTAAAACTGTCTACTTCAGCACAGATTAAGGTCTTATTTACAAAAAGTTCAGGTTTAAACCCAATGGATATGTAGCGCTCTTCATAAATGGTGCAGCCATTGGGATGAACAGCAGTCAGCCGAACCCAGTAGGAACCCGATTTCTTGTAAGCATGCCTTACGGTATCGACATTGGTGGTAGTGAGCGTCCGTGAATCCCCAAAATCCCAAGTAAACTTAATCCCGGTGGTCTGTGCTGTGTCCTTAACTCTGAACCAAAGTGAATCACCGGCACAAAAATGCAGAGAATCGGCAAACTGAGTATTGAATTTCGCATCCAATTTGGTCACTTTCAAGGCCTTGTGGTACCATGCTGTGTCTCGGCAAACTTTACCCGCGGTATCTGAACCATTTTCAATGACTAAACCAATACTCACATAACCGTTTGAATCACCTACGGGAACACCCACTTTGTAGTTGTATGCGTAACTATTTTGAATCCAATTACTATCAAAATTAGAGGTATTGCGAGCTTGAAGTGAATCCCACATGACCCACCAATTGAGCTTTTTGCAAACGGGTTCCGATTGATTTAAATCAAAGGTGATGGTTTTATAAAATTCAGGACCAGGACAAGCATTGGTATCGCTCGCAGTAAATGCACCTGCAGCTTTCGGAGCCATAAGGGGAAGCGGTTCAAAGGCCGTATCTGCGCAGCCAAAGACGGTGTCCTTTACAATTAATCGAGCATTGTAACATCCCTCCTTCCCGTCTTTGTAACGATGCTTAAAGATCAAAGAATCTCTGGAGAAATTGCAGTTATTACCCACGTTTTGGCCCGCCTTTCGATTGATTACACAATTGGGAGCCCATTGATCGCCGGCATCCCAGTATGATTGTAAATATCCGTTGTAAAAAGCGCTTGAAGCATTTGTGAAATAAACAGTATCTTTTACTTGACACTGAAACTGATTGACCACGTTCATTCGTGCAACTGGCCCTCTGATTAAAACCGAATCTAAGATTACCGTGCTATCGCACCCATTCTTGCTGATGGTTACCTTTGGCTTATAAATGCCTGGTGTTCGGTAGTTATACGAAAATTGAAAGTTGTTCGATTGATAAGGAATTTGCCACACAATAGAGGCCCCAGCAATGGGTGTTTGGTAGAAAAAAGTTGAGTTATTCCTAGCACATTGACTTGATACCGAATCCAACTTTGCATCTACCACATAGGATGTATTTTGAATTTTATTGGGCGACGTAAAGGTATCTGAGCACCCAAAAGTATCTGTCAGGGCCAACTTAACATAGAATATTCCATCTTTATTAAATCCATGGGATGGATAATAATATGGTTTATTGCTGACAGATGAATCGCCCCAAATCCATGTTGTGTTTTTAACGGCGGCCGAGTCTCTGTTAGAAGTATTTTGAAATTTAACTCCCAAGCCAAAACATCCCACAGAAGAAGGATGGGTAAAGGAAGCTTTTAACTGCGGATAAATGACGACCACCGAGTCTTTCTTTACCGTTCGAGTACATGAATTTGAATCGGTCAGCTCCACTGTGATACTGTAGGTTCCACCGTCTTTATCAATGTATTTATGGCAGATTATGGAATCTTTTATGGATGAAAAATCATCGTTAAATCCATCGTCAAAAATGACATTTCTTTTGGTTATAGACAGGTCGTGTTTGAGCTTAACACATACCTCATTTCCGTTGAAACATTGGGTGTCATTTACGATGTCAAAATTTGCATTGGGCAACGGATTAACCTTGATTGAGTCAAGAGGTATAGTGCATTTGGTAGAGGTATAAGTTACCGTAAGAGATGGTTTCATCCAACCCAATTTCTGGTACACGTGATTTACGTTTTGCTGGGTGTAATTGGAACTGTCTCCAAAGTTCCAGGTATAGAAACTCGCTCCAGTTTTAGTATCGGCAGAAAATGTAAACGTACTGTTTTGACAGACTTTCTTCCCAGCAAGCCTAGCAGATGGTTTGTCAAAAACTTGAATGACCACCGATGAAGAATCTTTACAGCCCGACTTAGATTCAACCCTCAATTTAACCGTTTTGGAACCCGTGCCGCTGTAGGTATGACTGGGCGATGAATCACTGCTGCTGCTTCCCGACTCGAAATTCCAGAAATACGATTTGATTTTATCAATAGAATCGCCGGTACTTTTGTTTTCGAAGGATGTTTTCAATCCAGCGCAAGCATTTGAATATGTAAACTGTGCCGTCGGATTTTTATAGACGGTAATTGATTTGGATACAGAATCTCTGCAACCCGAGGAATTGGTTACAATGAGAGTAACCAAATAAGTTCCTCGTTTACTGAAAGAATGTTTAGTAGATTTTAAGGTATCTGTATTCAGTGCTCCTGATGCTGGGTCTCCAAACTCCCATTGATATTTCAGTCCGCTGGCAGATGAATTGGCCGAAAACGAGATATTTTTACCTGTACACAACAGGGTATCATAAGAAAACCCAGCATTACACTGGGCTTTCAAAGTATTTACATTTAAAAATAATTGGATAAAAGTGCAAAAAACTGCAATTGAGAACGCTATTTTTTGCACTTTTTTCATTGACAATAACAAATTTAGTGTTATTTATCAAGAAAAAATCATGCCATATTTGACGCATTTCTATGCATCAAAGTCAATGGCGAATTATTGAGGACCGTTCGCGCCGGTTGGGGCTTGAGAACCTGGTGCTGGAGGCAGTCCTGCTTTCACACTCAATAACTCCAATTCAAAATCGGTGATACCATACATAGCATCGAATGAGCGGGTTGAACGAGCCATTACCGGATTCAATTCATTGGATAATTTCACTTGGAATTTACCACCTGCTGCTGTCTTCATCAAAGCTTCTTCCAACGGTAGCAGATTCAATGAGGTAACTACACCGCGGAACGGCATGGGTTCTTTGGTGTTTTCAAACAACACTTTACCTTTACCATCTTTAGCAACAAATCTGCATTCAATGGTGTCGTAAGGTTGTGGTGAAGGACCGTTGCCAGCCTTGATTTGCTTGTAATATCCTTTGCTTGGCAATTGAGTTACTCCAGGTTCTTTTCCAAAAGCAGTCAAGATATCTTTAGTTTCTTGTTGAATCTCTTTCATTCTTTTTGCTTGGATGGATGTCACATAACTGCGTTGAACATCTTGAAGTTTTTCTTCAGAGATCACATATCCGCTGTCTTTTGCTAATCCGTCTTGAATACCTCTCACCAAAGATCCAAAATCAATTTCTGTAATGGCTTGATTTTTGAAATTCTTGGCCAAGTCCACTCCTACTGAATAACTGAACGAATCTAATGATGTAGAAGGGTTTTTGCTTGCGTCAATATCACTTCCGCAACTTGCTAATGCCAACACCGCTGACAAAGCAAAAAATGTATAGTTAGGTTTCATTTTATTTTCAATGTTAAGCATAAATTTCAAGTCTTCTTGCTTTCACAGATGCATCTTCGGCGTACTCTTCATAATTCATGTATTTGTCAATCATTCCATTAGGACCTATTTCTATGATTCTATTGGCAATAGATGTCATAACTTCCTGGTCATGCGAATGAAATAAAATCACTCCTGCAAAGTCAATCATACCGTTGTTCAAAGCCTGAATACTTTCCAAATCTAAGTGGTTGGTTGGTTCGTCGAATAATCCAACGTTCGGACATTCAAGCATCATTTTACTGAGCATGCAACGTACTTTTTCACCACCCGACAAAACGGTACACATTTTCTGGGTTTCTTCTCCGCTGAAGAGCATTCTTCCTAAGAAACCGCGAATATAAGTTTCATCTTTCTCTACTGAATATTGTCTCAACCAATCAACCAAGTTGATTTTTTCTGTGAAATAGTGACTGTTTTCATTTGGAAGAAAACTCATTGTAACGGTCACGCCCCAATTCAAAGTTCCCGTTGTGTTTTTAGCATCGCCCCAAAGGGTTTTGAATAGCGTATTTAAGGCCAAAGTATTTCTTGAAATGAACGCAATTTTATCGCCTTTATGAACAGTAAAATTCAAATCCTTGTACAAAAATTGCCCATTTTCAGCTTTAAAAGCCAAATTTTCGACAGTTAAAATCTGATCTCCAACTTCTCTATTCTGTTTGAAAAAGATACCCGGATATTTTCTGGTGGAAGGTTGAATTTCTTCAATATCCAATTTGTCCAACATCTTTTTACGTGCAGTAGCCTGCCTACTTTTTGCCACGTTGGCACTGAATCGGGCAATGAAATCTTGAAGTTCTTTTTTCTTTTCCTCAGCCTTTTTGTTTTGGTCAGATCTTTGACGCAATGCCAATTGTGAGCTTTGATACCAGAAAGTATAGTTACCAGAAAAGATCTTGATTCTGCTGTAATCTATATCACAAACGTGAGTACAAACGTTATCCAAGAAGTGACGGTCGTGACTGACTACCAAAACGGTATTTTCAAATTCAGCCAAGAAGTCTTCAAGCCAACGAATGGTTTCAACGTCAAGGTCGTTGGTAGGCTCGTCCATAAGCAGAACATCTGGATTTCCAAAAAGCGCTTGAGCAATCAATACTCTAACTTTTTGGTTACCGTTGAGTTCTTTCACTAATCTATAATGAGTATCTTCAGTGATACCAAGATTGCTCAACAAGGTAGCCGCATCGCTTTCGGCGTTCCAACCGTCCATTTCAGCGAATTCACCTTCCAGCTCAGATGCTCTAATACCATCTTCTTCAGAGAAGTCTTCTTTGGCATAAAGGGCATCCTTCTCTTGCATGATATTCCAAAGAACTTGGTGACCACGCATAACGGTTTCTAAAACAGGAAACTCATCAAATTCAAAGTGGTTCTGCTTCAACACCGTCATTCTCTTTCCGGGTTCAAGGTCAATAGAACCTGTATTGGGTTCAATTTCGCCTGACAAAATCTTCAAAAATGTAGACTTACCTGCCCCGTTGGCACCTATGATGCCATAGCAATTTCCACGGGTGAACTTTAAATTAACATCCTCAAAAAGAACGCGTTTCCCAAATCGCAGGGAAATATTGGATACTGTTAGCATGAATAATCAAAAATGAGTTGCAAAGGTACGAAAATCAACCGAAGAGTGAAAAACTACCATCCATTCGAAGATTTAAATATCTGTTATCTGAATTTTCAAATAAGTCACGGTTAAATGAATAGAATCGGGCTGGTTTGTTGCTTACACCCAATTGTTTCTCTGAAAGTGGGATCAATACCCCACTATTCAACATTTTACGCCTGAAATTGCGTTTATCTAAATCTCTTTCTAATATGGTTTCATACAGAGATTGCAATTGACTCATAGTGAATTTTTCAGGCAGCAGCTCAAACCCAATGGGTTGGATTTGAACCTTTTCCTTCAAAGCTTTTAGGGCATTTTCAAAAATTTCATTGTGGTCAAAAGCCAATTCTGGCACCTCTGAAATAGGCAACCATACGGCCTCTTTTGAAAATGAACCAGGCTGAAGAACCGCCTTATTGGCATCAATTAAAGCCATATAAGCAACGGTAATAACTCTTGCATCTGGATCTTGTCTTACACTTTCTAACCAAGATCTATCTTTTGGCTTTGTCACACGCAAGGGGTCTCCAAACGAATGGAATTGTTCAAGATAAATGCCTTTTAATCCAGTCAGCTCAGACAATACCCTATTTGCCGCCTTATCTAAATCTTCATCATCACGCACCAAATCTCCCGGCAAAGCGTAGTGAATATCATTTACGTCTGTAAGCCTATTTGGTATACTTCTGCGAATTAATAACAACCTGAGCGTATCTTGACTAAAACCAAAGATGACACAGTCAGTAGAAACGTGGGGGTTGATTGACGGGTTCAAGCTCATAAAATCAGAGCAAAGATATTTAATTTTTTACGGATGAAACTTTCCGTTCACAAATGTGTATTGGGTATTCGAAAAAAACATGTCTTATTTTAATAAGTGTTTTTTTGACACTAATTAATAAATTACTAAATTGCAAGACAAAATTTACCTATAATTGTACTTAACACAATAATTATGTTACTCGTAGCAGATAGCGGAAGCACCAAATGTGACTGGGTTTTCACCGATGGATCGGAGAAAAGATCAACCTACCATACCATGGGATTTAACCCATTTTTTCACCCCACTGACCTTATAGAAAGTGAGATAAGAAAAAATACTGAGCTTTCTGCTTTAGCTCCGCAAGTGCAGCATGTATTCTTTTATGGTGCTGGCGCAAGCCATCCCTCGAGAAATGCAGTTATAGAAGAAGCCCTCAAACGTGTATTCACTCATGCAGAAATTACCGTTGATCACGACCTAACCGGTGCAGTCTACGCTACTTGCGGCGATGAACCAGGTATTGCTTGCATCATGGGTACGGGTTCTAACTCTTGTTACTTCGACGGACAAGACATCTACGAAGAAGTTCCTGCGTTAGGATATGTTTTGGGAGATGAAGCAGGTGGCACATTCTATGGAAAAGAACTTTTAAGAATGTTCTTATACCATGAATTACCTGAAAAAATTCATCAAGGACTTATTGACCGATACCAATTAACCAAAGAGTCTATTTTTGAAGCCGTTTACAATAAGCCCAATCCAAACGTTTATTTAGCATCTTTCATGCGCTTCTTGAGCGATAACCGCGACAGCAAATGGGTTCGTGATTTCATTTATAACGGATTTAGTAAATTCATTAACATCCATATCTGGAAATACGAAAACCACAAAGACGTTCCAGTACACTTTGTAGGTTCAGTGGCATTCCACTTCCAAGATTTGCTCCGTGAAGCTTGCAAAATTCACCGCTTAAACATTGGTGTAATCACCAGCGAGCCCGTAGTTAATTTGGTGGAATACCACCTGAAAAAATTGGGCGTTCACGCATGAAACAAGGAATCATCCTTGACTTAGATGGTGTAATTTGCGATACCGCCGAATTCCATTTCAAAGCTTGGAAAAGGCTTGCTGCAGAATACGACCTTCTCCTTACTCATCAACACAACGAACAACTTAAAGGAGTTTCTCGTGGTGACTCACTCAAATTAATTTTAGATTGGGCTGGTCGAGTGCTAAGTACAGATCAATTTAACAGAGACCTCGAACGAAAAAACGGCTGGTACCTTGAACTTGTTGATTCTATGTCAACCAAAGATTTGCTACCGGGTGTTCGCGAATTTTTTGAACGCGCCGTGCGATACAACATTCCCCTTGCATTAGGTTCTGCCAGTAAGAATGCCCGTTTGGTACTGTCAAAGGTTGGATTAGTTGATACTTTTAAAGGAATTGTAGATGCATCTACCGTTACCTACGGTAAACCTCATCCCGAAACCTTTTTGAAAGCTGCTGAATTACTAAATGTAGCTCCAGAAAATTGCATCGTTTTTGAAGATAGTTTATCAGGAGTTCAAGCTGCTAAATCTGCAAACATGTATACCGTTGGAGTTGGAATTCCTCAAGATTTGCCCCTTGCCGATGAATACGTGACAAATCTCGGCAATTACGATTTTCACACCTATTTGAATTAACAACACATTATTTCCATGAAATCCTATTTCAAAGTTCACCCTTGGAAGGTCATTGAAGAAGGTTTTGACCCTCAATATAACGAAGTTGCTGAAAGCGTTTTTGCCATCGGAAATGGCATGATGGGCCAGCGCGCAAATTTAGAAGAAACGTACACCGGACATACCCTTCAAGGCACCTATGTGGGTGGGGTTTATTATCCAGATAAAACCCGTGTGGGTTGGTGGAAAAACGGCTATCCAGAATATTTTGCCAAAGTCATAAACAGCACTTATTGGAGCGGTATTGTATTGAAAATCAACAACGAAGAAGTTGATTTAAAGAATGCCACCATCAACCAATTCTATCGTGAATTAGACATGTTCAACGGTGTGTTAAATCGCCGTAGCACCATCACCTTAAACAACGGCATTGAGGTTACCATTGAGTCTACCCGTTTTTACAGCCTCATCAACAAAGAATATTCCGCCCTCCGATACCGCGTTAAAACCAATCAGAATTGCGAGGTTTCCTTAACCAACTACCTAGACGGCGATATATCCAACAAAGACAGTAACTACGACGAGAAATTCTGGCTCGAAGAGCATCAAGAAAGCACGTCCAACGAGCTTCATCTATTGGTTAGAACCAAAAAACTCGATTGGCTTTTAGCTACCTCTTGCGTGGCCCAGTTTTTCCTCGACGGCGAAACTTTTTCTCCCGAACCGCATCACCAAACGCGCTCTAAATATGCGGAAAGCACCTATTCTTTTTCTCTTTCCGGGGGACATGAATTCGTGTTTGTGAAACACGTCATCTCTGCCAGCAACTTCAATCATCCTAAAGATGCTGTCTTAATTCACGCAAAAAATGCCGTGAAAAAAATGGCTTCTTCAACTTTTGAATCTCACCTCGAAATGAGTTCAAAAGCATGGAACGAAAAATGGAACAACCACGATGTAGTTGTTGAAGGCGATGATGCTGCCCAACAAGCCGTTCGTTTCAATATTTATCATCTTAACCAAACCTATTGCGGAGACGACCCACGATTGAATATTGGTCCTAAAGGATTCACCGGCGAAAAATACGGCGGAAGTACCTATTGGGACACTGAAGCGTATTGCCTCCCGTTCTACCTCGTATCCAGTCATTCCAGCATATCCAAGCAACTGCTTGTATACAGATATAAGCAACTCCATAAGGCCATTGAAAATGCCGCAAAACTTGGATTTAACAAGGGTGCAGCCTTATACCCAATGGTGACCATGAACGGCGAAGAATGCCACAACGAGTGGGAAATCACCTTCGAAGAAATCCACCGAAACGGAGCTATTGCCTATGCTATTCACAACTACATTGAGCATACTGGAGATCGCGCATACCTCGCTGAAGGCGGATTTGAAGTCCTCTTGGGGATATCCAGATTCTGGGCACAAAGAGTCCATTGGAACGCTCGTAAGCAACGTTATGAAATGCACGGCGTAACTGGCCCCAACGAATACGAAAACAACGTAAACAACAATTGGTATACCAGTTACATTGCGATGTGGTGTTTGAAATACACCCGTCAATCTGCTGAATTTTTACAATCCAAATTCCCTCAAATTTTTGCAGAAATCAGTCGTAAAACTGCATTTGACCTAGTTGGTGAAACGGCAAAGTGGAATCATGTGATTGAAAACATGTACCTACCCTATGATGAACAGGAGCAGGTTTACATTCAACACGATGGTTTCTTAGATAAAGAACTCATTCCCGTAAATGATCTTCCTGCCGCGGATAGACCCCTAAACCAAAAATGGAGCTGGGACCGCATTCTGCGCAGCGTTTACATCAAGCAAGCCGATGTTCTACAAGGACTTTATTTCTTCGAAGACGACTTCAACCTAGAGTCTCACAAAAGAAACTTCCTATTCTACGAACCCTTCACCGTGCACGAAAGTTCGTTAAGTCCTTGTGTTCACAGCATTTTGGCGGCCAAAATTGGAGAATTTGACAAGGCCTATGAAATGTACCTACGTACTGCTAGATTAGACCTTGACAATTACAACAACGACACCGAAGACGGACTCCACATTACCTCTATGGCAGGAAGTTACTTGAGCATTGTTCAGGGTTTCGGGGGACTAAGAATCAAAAATCAGCATCTTCAACTGTCTCCTTCCCTACCCAATCAGTGGAAGAAATACGCCTTTAAGATTCTTTATCATAATCAACCTGTTAACATTGAGGTTTCACAGAATCAAGTTTGCATCAGCAACTTGGGTGAATCTACCATTGAATTCAGTTTATATGATCAATTGTATACTTTAGAGGCTGGCCAGAGTTCGGTTTTCAATCGTTGATGATTACTTAATCAATTTGTAAAGGAATTCCAAATTCATCTCATCGATTCTTGTCAATCCATTTGATTTTATAACCGTTTGGGCGTTGACAACCTGAACATTGTAATAAGGCAGCATCTGAGAAAGATCAGTTGCTTGGCTTTCACTCAATTCTACAGCTTTGCTAAAATCAAATCCCAGTGGGGTGCAAATAAGCATTGCCGCATACATTACTTCATCTGAATTCTTAAATAAAGCCTTATCTGCTTCTGTCAATTGACTGTTCCTCAAATCAGGAAACGTCTTCACCATGCGTTGCACGTTCACAAACTTAGATTCAAACCCTTGTATCATCCAGGCAGCAGAAATGTATTTACCAGTTTTAAATGGTACTGGGTCGCTGGTAGAGGGTAGAGGGTCATTGGTAGTTGGTACTGGGTCATTGGTAATTGGTAGAGGGTCGGGGGTAGTTGGTACTGGGT
>CAYPBJ010000023.1:26847-28355 GCA_964408945.1 uncultured Rhizobium sp.
GTTGGTACTGGGTCATTGGTAATTGGTAGAGGGTCGGGGGTAGTTGGTACTGGGTTATTGGTAGTTGGTAGAGGGTCGGGGGTAGTTGGTACTGGGTCGGGAGTTTCATTTGAAACTTGGCCGCCAGGAAATTCACTGTATAGCAGTCTTTTTCCGTAGCGATAACGGTCTTTATTGACCATGTCAATATAATTTTGCATATTATCTTGGCGGTAATTAATTCTAAATTTGACTTTTTTGGAGGTGTTTTGAAGTTCATGAATAATTGCCTCTGGAAGAGCAGTGTAGAATAATACAAATCCAGCGCCAGCTACAGCCGCTATTGGTGAGAGTATTAATCCGGTTGTTGCACCGTCAAGATCCATTCCAAGTAAAAATCCTCCAATTGCACCAGCCACACCCCCTATAGATCCATCTCTAATCAATTTATCTTCCAAAGTATTTCCGCGTCTTATTATCCAAATATCTTGATAGGGAACAAACCCAAATCTCTTTGTTGATTTTTGATAAAGATAAACCCCGTTAGAATCTACCGCAATTAATTTTCCTTTTGTAAGATTCCTTTTTGCACGAAAGACCTTATCATTTAACTTTTGATTCCCGAATTTCAAATGCATTTGTTGCCTAATCACACCGCTTTGAGAAAATTGACCAATTGACATCTTCACTTTGTAATATGGTGTCTTCTGCAGTCTGTATCTGCTTCGCAGAGAATCAAGCAGTTCTTGGGAGATATCGTAATATGAAATGGTGCCAAGGTTAGTATTGTTTAATGGCGGCAAAGGTCTGTTGGGAATGCTAATGGCGGATTGACTTCCACTGCCCATAAGTCCTTGCCCGAAGGAAAATCCCCCGGAAATGAAAGAAAAAACTACAACAATAAACCTTAAGGTCAAAGCACTTTTTTGCATGAAACGAAACTAGCAACTCTCATTCAAACAAATTTTGCATTTTTTGCAAATGGCCCAAAAAGAATTACGGAAAATCCTTAATTGTCTAGTTCTTTATGAATCTAAATATTGAATCACCTTGTAAGCCAGTACTTTGAATGATATAAATTCCAACGGGCCAATCCTGAATATTGATGGAACTTGTGGGAGAAATGGCAATTTCATCGTACACCTTATTGCCAACCGAATTGTACACGCGAATATTAGACCTGTAAGGCAGATTAATAACTCTGATCTCATTGGTTGAGGGATTAGGATAAGCCACGATTTTATTTTTATTTATCCCTGAAACATTCAACATCTTTAAAGGTGTGGTATCTAACTCCAAGTTTTCATCGCCCGTTTTATAGAGGGTATACCAATAATAAATGAGAAACATTTCATCAGCAGTTCCCTCACCCGCGGCAACATCTCTGGGCGGCATGTTGGGATTGTGAGGATTGGCATACGTATTGTCATAGGTGGCCTTGCCCCATAATACGGAACCCTTGGGTGATACGATAGGTTTCCTGAATTGATAGGCCATTTGCCAATGAAAATCCCACTTTGGAATGTCAA
>CAYPBJ010000023.1:28455-33999 GCA_964408945.1 uncultured Rhizobium sp.
GGTTTCCTGAATTGATAGGCCATTTGCCAATGAAAATCCCACTTTGGAATGTCAATAATATCTGTGGTATCGACACTATTTACGAGGAAAGATTTAATCGAATTCCCTAAAAGATGCATATGTGGTGCTACAGCGAGTAGGCTGATTTTAGCGGGCATAACAAATCGATTGGAAAATGATTTAATGGTATTGGCCTCGATATATAAAGGTCTGTTTATCAAAGAGTTGTTGCTAAAATTCAAAGGGGCTTCTACAAATACCTCTCTTTGACTTTTGGGGTCTTCTAACATCAAATTCAACTTGGTAGAATCCCAAACTTGGTTGATACCCGGAGGGTAGTGTATTTGTAAGACAATGACGCTGTTCTTTTTCAATCTCGCAGCAAAGTCCAAAGGATAGATAAAAGGAGACTGACCAGGAACGTACATACCCATTAGGACCGACGTAGCACTACCAGTGCTTCCAAAAGCGGAATATCCCGGCTCCGGATCGGCATTATCCAATTGAAGTGGTTTTTGAGAAGTATCTTGAAAGATCAATACGTGATGTACAATTTTTCTATTGCCGGGTACCACTTCCATTCCTTTTATCATTTTATCAATAAATAAATTACTTGGAATAGCGAAACATCGATAAACATCATCATTGGTTTTCACCAAATAGGGAGTCATTTTATAAGTAGCATCAACCCTTGGTAAATCACTTTTTGAATTTAGAATGGGCTTAGTCGGCTCTTTGGAAGTATCTCCTTGGGGATGATTGTTCTCGTTCCAACGCTTAATGACATCTATTTCATAAGCTGATAATACATTTTCATGGGCATATCTATTCTTGTTGAGGCTTGCTGGAAATGGGGGCATTCTCTTTGCTTGTGTAGCTGAAACCACAGCATCACCTAAATATTTCACCTCATTATAATTGCTTAATGCGAAAGGTGCAATACCTCCTGCACTATGGCAAGGTGTGCAACTCTTATAGATGATGGGTGCCACATGTTCACTCCAGTTGGGTCCGGATTGAGCATGGATCTTTAATACCGGAAAAATTAAAAAAGGTAAAACCCAAAATCTCTTGAATTGCATACTTACTATAGACGACTGCAACCTTAAAAGGTTTACTTGCATTTTAAAATTATCTTTGCAATGTGCTTTTAACCGTAACTCCAGATACGCTGCCCGAATACGAACTCATTGACAGCGGTAACTTCGAAAAATTAGAACGCTTCGGCAAGTGGGTCCTCAGAAGGCCAGAACCCCAAGCAGTTTGGAGTAAAAGTCTTCCTGAAGAACAATGGAAGAATCTATCTCATGCCGAATTCTTTAGGAAGGCCAACGACAAATTGGATGCTGATGCCGGAAACTGGACCACTAAAAAAGGAATGCCAGATAGATGGTTAGTCAAATACAAAAAAGGAAGTCTTAATTTCAACATGAGGTTGGCTTTGACCTCTTTCAAACATGTAGGCATTTTCCCTGAACAAGCGAGCAATTGGGACTTTATTGCTACAAAATGTAAGACATTCAAACACCAACCTAAAGTATTGAACTTGTTTGCCTATACTGGAGGTGCATCGCTGGCTGCATGTCAAGCGGGTGCTGACATAACTCATGTTGATAGCGTGAAACAAGTAGTAACGTGGAGTAGAGAAAATATGGAATCGTCAAACCTAGACGGTATTCGTTGGGTCATTGAAGATGCATTTAAATTTGTTCAACGAGAAGTGAAACGAGGCAAAGAATATGACGGCATTATATTAGATCCACCCGCTTACGGAAGGGGTCCGCAAGGCGAAAAATGGGTACTTGAAAAACAGATCAATGAGTTGTTGCAAATGTGCTCTGAAATTCTAGCCCCTCAGGGATTTTTCATCATAAATTTATATTCTTTGGGATTTTCAGCGTTGATCACTGAAAACTTAATCTATCAGCATTTCAAAACCCATTTAAAGAATTCCAACGCAAAGATTGAGTTGGGGGAATTATATTTAACTGATAAATTCAAGAAGAAACTACCGTTGGGTACGTTTTTGAGGTTTTAAACACTTCAAACGACACCCTTACCGCAAAAAGAAACCTACTATTAAAACGAAGGACAAGCTCTAACTGATTTTCTCTTTATGGGATTAAAATCAGCCCTGTGTGTTGATTTACAAGAGATTATAATCGAAAAAAAGAAGACGATTAATGTCAATAATGCTACGTTTTTAGTTACTTTCTTCATGGATATTATTAAAAGCAACGCAAATTTAAATACTTTATTTTAAATCTTTGACTAATTTATAGTTATCGTCTAATTAACAGTCAAAACTGTAAACGTTTTTTCAGCCATAAAAAACCCGACACCCGTCTCCCGACTCCCGACTCCCGACTCCCGTCTCCCGTCTCCCTCTTACTAAAAACACTATCTTTGCAGCATGAAATTCCTTTATGTCGCTTCATTCATGATTATTCTTGGAGCAACTTCTTGTAGGGCATTGGTTTCTGATTTGAAACCCATTGACGACAAAGCACAGAATAGGCATGTTTACGATACTTTGCAATTAGAATATGTTGAAACCCGCACGGCTCGTCAAGTGGGATCCCCCATAGTGATTGCAGATGTCTTGTTAGAGGCTAAGGAGAAATTTGGTAATGTGACCATCACCAACATCCGCGAGCAACAAAAGAAATACAAGGGAAAAACGACTTATTATCTGATTTACGATGTGGTTAAAGTCAAAAACTAAGTTTTTTGCAGGCTTTATGCTTGCTTTCATGGGTACAACCACAACCCTTCAAAGTCAAACATCCCCCGAAACAAAAATCGGATTGGGAGTGAGCCTGGTGAATAATGTTCACAGCTTAAAATTCAGGGCTGATGACAACAACGTTTTGAGAGCTGAGGAAAGTTGGATGGACCTGAATGGACTGATGGTTGGCGCGAGTTTCACAAAGAAAGCATTCACCGCAGATCTTAATTTCAATATCAAAGAGGCCCTTTTACGAGTGTCTGGAAACATTAAGCTTGCGAAGGACTTAAAGCTATCTTTGGGAGCAGGTATTTGGAACTACGGACACGGATGGCTGAATGAAGCTCGGAACATCAACGATAGGAATGGTAAGCATTTCGGCACCACACAATGGGGGTATTCATATACTGAAACTTATTCCACCAGCAGTTTTTTAAGTGTGCAATTGAAATACAATTTGATGCCTAACCTACTGATTGAAGCATCTTATCAGCAGTTTCTTGCTCTGCCTAAATATGAAAGTATGGGTTACTATTTTGCTGACAATTTTCAGGATCCAGGCAAGAATATTTACACCATTTCTCATCCAATTATGATTGGAGTAAAGTGGGAGTTAAACCTAGAATCTGGGCCCGAAAAGGAGAATGTCATTCACATCAATAAAGGAGATGACCGCACTAAGATCATCTATCAATAATCGCATCCCAAAGTAGCGATCTCTGTTTCAGCGATTCGATAGAAAATTTTTCAGCTTCTGACCATTTTTGAGCGTCATCGCCGCAAAGTTGAGCCACCATTTCCAACGCGAGGTGAGAGTGATGATCGCCATCTACCTCAATATGTCTTTCTATGTAATACTTGAATGTAGATACTTTTTCAGGGAATTCTTGGTGGATTTCTCTGAGGATTTCAACAAACATATCAGGAATCAAATCCTCTCTACCGAAAGTAAAAACGGCAGCCTTAATATGTGCAGGTTGATTGATGGCAACATCAAACGTGAAATTCAAAAATGATTTAACTTTGGGGTGAAGTTCGGCATTTTCTATAGCATTGAAAATATTTTTGTCAATGGCTTGGGACAAAAATGCTTGAATGGTTTGAGTATCTGCACCCATTTGTTGCATGGCTTTGATATACAATTCAAAATGCGATATTCTCACTCCGTATTCATCAACATCAGATTCTTCGCCGAGTACAATTTCATTGATAAGGTATCGAGTATCAGCTGTCCCAACCGGCCTCCAGGGCAATTCAACGCAAGTCAAATCTTTTTGGAGCGATTTCAATAAGCTCATAAAGTCCCAAACCGCATACACATGCTTTTCCGAGAACTGAATCAATCCACTGAGGTCATTGATACTCTTATAAACTGGATGCTGTAATAATAAGTCTCTTTGAGCTTGGATATTTTTTTGAAGGGATATTGTGAAATTGTTTGACATGACATGGCAAAATTACGTTGAATCGACGGCATAGACTGTCATCTTTTGGCTGAAAAAAGTATAACAGCTTCATAATATCTGAATGCTCACATTCGTCAAATTCGAATTTCATTCGTCAAACCTCTTTAAAATCATAACATCGACCATAACATAGAAATTGCACATTAAAAAGCAGCGATAATTTCGTGAGTATGAAATCACACCTCGCAATAAGTAAAAACCAAATGCTTGTATTTTTAAGCGTTTTGGTTTTTCATATCGGAAATGTTTCTGCTGCAACACTTTATTGGTATCCAAAATCAATTAGCGACTCAGCGTTAGAAGATCCGGGCAATTGGTTAAATTCAGTAACGGGTGTAGCCCATACTATTGCAATTTCTTCTTCAGATCTTCTATATTTCTATAAATCAAAAGGTGCGCTGCATTATTACGGTATTTTAAATAGTGCCTTGACAGTGAGATCTTTCAATACCGATACTGGTAAAATTGAATTTAGAAATACCCTCACCTTAAAAAATTTAAATACACTTTCAAAAGGGGAATTCAATATGTATTATCCTGCTGAAGTTGCTTTTAGTGGGGCTGGAAAATTCGCTTATTCCGATAGTCTATATAACCTTGTTAAAATTCAAAACTATCCAAATATCACACTTTCACCAGAAATGTTTCCTACGGGCACCGGTGTAATAAAAGCTTGCTCTTTGCAATTAAGATCTACAGTTGCAACACTAAGAGCAGATTTAACTATAACTGGGGAATTGAGTATTGGACAGTCAATCTCAACCAATAGGTATTCAAAATTATTCATGAATGGAAAATCAGTTACCATTGGTGCGCATTCCACCTTCAATTTAGTCACTAGCCAAGAAATCTACCCTGACGAAAATTCAGTATTTACGATATTAAATCCGTCTCGAAACAGTCCTTATTTGAACTTCAAATCGGAATCTGGTGGAATACCCAAAATCAAAGCTTTGAGAATATTGCGAACGAATACATCTACAACAATTCGAACTATAAATCTTATTTCTAATTTATTTATAACCGAAGACCTTTACATAGACAAATACACAAATTTCAGTTTCTCTAAAAACCTAATTTTAGGATCCACAAGAAATAAGAAAAGTCGTGTTGTAATAACAAGTTCAACATCTAAAATATTTAAAACCAAAGATTCCGCCGGCATTATAACGGCTCAAATATTTATCCCAGAAGGCAGAAGAGTCTTTAGATACATCAACAATCCGTTTCGAACAACATTGAGCCTTGCTCAATTGATTGATAGCGTTGATATTACCGGCAGCGGTGGCAGCACTAATGGATTTACAACAACAAACACTAACAATCCCTCATGCTTCTACTTCAATCCAG
>CAYPBJ010000024.1:0-33927 GCA_964408945.1 uncultured Rhizobium sp.
CCGTCGTTGAGTGAAAACACAATGGTGGGTTTGTAATATTGCTCAACCATTCGGCTAGCAACGATTCCAATGACGCCCTTGTGCCATTCATCACCCTTTATAACCACGCTTCTTCGGTTGGCCATGTCAGGATGCGAATTGATCAATTCAATGGCTGTTTTTGTAATGTCTGTATCTAATTCCTTACGTTCATCGTTGCGGTCATTTAACACGCGCGATAATTGCATGGCTTTGGTGTATTCTGTTTCGATGAGGACTCTAACCGCTGCTTTGGCATCGGAAATTCGTCCTGCGGCATTGATTTTGGGGCCAATTCCAAAAACGATGTCTTGAATGCTATAAGATTGTTTTTTAGGGCCGCCATCCATGAGCGCTTGAAGTCCTAAAGACGGATTTTCATTGAGCTTTTTAAGTCCGTAATAGGCCAAAATGCGATTTTCGCCGCGCATGTCAACCATATCGGCAGCAATACTTACGGCAACTAGATCTATGTATTCTAAGGCTTTCTCATCTGAAAATCCTTCACGTTTAGAATATCCTTGAAGTAGTTTAAATCCTATTCCTGCACCAGAAAGTTCTTTGTAGGGGTAGTCGCAATCTTTTCTTTTGGGATTCAGAATTGCAGCGGCATTGGGAAGTTCAGCACCAGGAAGGTGGTGGTCGCAGATGATGAAATCAATACCTATGGATTTGGCATAATCAACCAATTCATTCGAGCGTATTCCGCAATCCAGAGCAATGATTAGGGTTACACCATTTTCTTTAGCATGGTCGATACCCATTTTGGAAATTCCGTAACCTTCTTTGTAACGATCAGGTATGTAATACTCAATATTTTGGTTGAGTGTTTTAAAATAAGAATAAACCAAACTTACGGCTGTAGTACCGTCAACATCATAATCGCCATAAACCATCAAAGATTCTTGAGCCTTAATGGCGTCTTTAATTCGTCTATACGCCAATTCCATATCCTTCATCAAATAAGGATCATGCAATTCGCTCAGGGCTGGTCGGAAGAAGTTCTTTGCCTTGTCATAGGTGTCAATTTCGCGTTGCACCAATATCGTTGCCATGGGCTCAGAAACGTTCAATTCCTTGGAAAGCCGAGCTACAATTTCTTGATTTGGAAGTGATTTTGCAGTCCACCGAATTTCCATAGAACTGCAAAAATCGACATTTTTTTATGATGTTTTATAACTATCTTTGAATTAATATGAAAAAACACTCCATGCTTTGGCTGTTGTTGGGTTTGATTAGCGTCGCAAAAGGCCAAATTACAATATCAAAATCCTCCATGCCAGTAGCTGGAGATACCATTCGTTTTTCTACAGCTTTACCAACAGATTTGCCATCTGGATGGATGAAAAACGGAGCTAGTCAATCGTGGGATTTTTCTGCAATCGAAGCTCAAACTTCAGAATTGAGAGAATATCAGAGTGCTTCTAAAACACCGTATGCGTTTTATTTTTTCGGACAAACGGGTTTGAAAACGGCTGACACCATTGGTGGCGGACCAATAACCTTTACCAATGTATATTCATTTTACAGTGCTTCAAATACGGTTTTCAAAGCAGAAGGGTTAGGTTATTCATACAGTGGTATCCCATTAGCAAGCATGTATGAAGACGAAGATGAAATCTATCAGTTTCCCCTTCAATACAACGATTCAGATGTAAGCACTTATAAGTTTACTTTTGCAATTCCTGGGCAACAACTCTTTAGTTTTAAACAAGCAGGAAAAAGAACCAATGTGGTAGATGCGTGGGGCAGTATTAAAACCCCTTACAAAGAATATACAGACGTGATTCGAGTAAAAACTTTTGTAGATGGCACAGATACGATAGAAACTCAGTTTTTTAAACAAGGATTTCCACGTAAACAGATCATCTATCAATGGTTGGCAACTTCTGAAAAAATTCCCGTGATGGAAGTTTCAGGGCAATTGAGTCCAACAAATCAGTTTGTTCCAAATCAAGTTAGATTTAGAGATAAATACAACGGTCTAAGCAGTGGGGGATTTAATCCGTTGGGAGTGGAAGAATTTACATCAAAAGCCATCGCGGTTCATCCTAATCCTTCATCTGATAAAATCACCGTCAGTTGTTTGGTGCCTACTTTGGTCCCTTTCGTTGCACCCGAAGAACTCCCCGTGTTTAATAGCGTTGGACAATCATTCATGTTGAAGAGATTGCCCATGACAGAGAATAATTACAACACTTATTCCATTGAACAATTGCCTTCAGGTATGTACTGGATGCAAATTTGGGGTGGCGCGTTGCGATTCGCAAAAGATTAATTTACTTCATGATAATATCAGTTTTTAAAGAAAGAAGAGATGCTGAAAACAGAGTGTCAATGACACCTACCGTTGCAGCAAATCTTCTGAAAATGGGTTTTGAGGTTTGGGTAGAAAATGGCGCTGGTGCGCTTGCCCATTTTTCCGATGAATCTTACATCTCAGCAGGTGCAAGTATTAAGCCCTTCAACGATTTAAAGTTGGCAGATGTGTACGTTCAAATCAACGTACCTACCACTGACATACTTAGCCAACTTCCAGATAATAAAATTTGGATTTCTAACGTGTACCACCGCTCCAATACGGAACTACTGGAACAATTACAGGCCAAAAAATGGTCTGTTTTTTCGTTAGACGCAATTCCTAGAATCTCAAGAGCTCAGTCTATGGACGTGCTCTCGTCTCAGGCTAACTTGGCCGGATACAGGGCGGTAATAGAAGGCGCGTATCATCTAGATAAGATTTTTCCCTTGTTGATGACCGCCGCTGGAACTGTGACACCCGCTAAAGTGTTGATTTTTGGTGTGGGTGTTGCTGGATTGCAGGCTATTGCCACCGCTAAACGATTAGGAGCTGTAGTTGAAGCTACAGACGTCCGTCCGGAAACCAAAGAACAGGTTCAAAGCTTGGGCGGAAAATTCATAGAAGTTAAAGGAGTTGAAGTAGGAAGCGAAGGTGGATATGCAAAAGAAGCAACCGATGAATACAGAAAGGCCCAACGAGAGGCGGTAAACAAATCATTGGCTCAAGCAGATTTAGTCATTACCACTGCATTGGTCCCCGGAAAAAAAGCCCCCATTTTAATTGACGATGAGCAATTGTCGCTCATGAAAAACGGCAGCATCATTGTTGATATGGCAGCAGAACAAGGAGGAAATTGCGCTCAAACAAAGGCAAACGAAATTTATGTTCATAATGGTGTAAAAATCATTGGTTCTGTAAATCTTCCATCGAGTTTGAGTTCCAATGCATCTGAGTTGTTTGCCCGAAACATTTGGGAACTTCTCAAACTTATTGGACCAAAAGGAACCATCGAATTTAACCTTGAAGATGAAATTGTTCAAGGATGTTTAATCTCTCACACGGCTTAGTTTTATGAACATTATTATTGAATTTATAGGACAAAATATTACCTATATCTACCTCATTATTTTGATGGTTTTTGTAGGTATAGAATTGATTTCTCACGTTCCATCTGTATTACATACCCCCTTAATGAGCGGTGCTAATGCCATTCACGGAGTAGTATTGATTGGGGCCATTATTGTACTTGGACATGCAGATTCTAACGATTATTTCTCATTGATTGTCGGATTTGTAGGGGTTCTTGTTGGAACACTTAACGTGATTGGTGGCTTTGTGGTGACTGATCGCATGTTGGAAATGTTTAAGAAAAAGCCCAAGAAATAAACCATGAATCACTTACAAGAAATTGCATACCTGATCGGATCTGTTGGATTTGTAGTGGGTTTAAAAATGATGGGTAAGGCAGATTCTGCCCGAAAAGGAAACCTCGTTGCTGCCTTTGGTATGGCAGTTGCCGTGATTGGCACCCTATTCATTGGCGAAAATGGCTTTTATCTTATTCCCAATTTTGGACTCATCATGGGGGCCATACTTTTGGGAACTGTAGTGGGAACTTTGATGGCAAAGCGTGTACAAATGACCGCTATGCCTGAAATGGTTTCCTTGTTTAACGGTATGGGAGGATTAGCCGCTGCGTTGATTTCTATCATTGAATGGCAACATGTTAATGCCGGTATCTCTTTGGGAATGTTTATTCCTATTATTGCCGGTTTGATCATAGGTACCGTCTCTTTCGTGGGAAGTATTGTTGCCTGGGGTAAATTGAATGGTAAAATTGGTGATTTCCGCTTCGCGGGACAGCAATACATCAATGCGGTAATTCTGATCATTATTTTGGGTGCAGCTTGGGTGACTTATGGCGAAGCTCAGATTTCTGGTGGACATGGATCATTGACCTATTTCTACTTGACCATGATCGTTGCCGTTGTTTATGGATTGCTATTTGTTTTTCCTATTGGGGGGGCAGATATGCCGGTGGTAATTTCTTTGCTAAACTCATTTACGGGTGTTGCTGCCGCCTGCGGCGGATTCTTATACGATAACAATGTCATGTTGATGGGTGGAGTTTTGGTTGGATCGGCAGGAACCATTTTGACTGTGGTGATGTGTAAGGCAATGAATCGTTCATTAACCAATGTTCTCATTGGAATGGCAGGTTCAAACTCAAGTTCATCAGGCGCTGCAGTTACAGGAAGTGTTCGAGAAGTGCAAGCTACTGACGTGGCTATCATGATGAAATACGCTCAAAAAGTAGTGATTGTTCCTGGTTACGGATTAGCAGTTGCTCAAGCCCAACACGTTTGTCACGAATTAGAAAACATTCTTCTAGAGGAAGGGGTAGATGTGAAATACGCCATTCATCCAGTTGCAGGGCGTATGCCTGGCCACATGAACGTATTGCTAGCTGAAAGTAACGTTGAGTATGACAAACTGATTGAAATGGAAGAAATCAATCCTGAGTTTGCCACCACCGATGTTGTTTTGGTTGTGGGTGCCAATGACGTGGTAAATCCGGCTGCGAAAAATGACCCGACAAGTCCTATTTACGGCATGCCAATACTAGATGTAGACAATGCAAAGCAAATAGTGGTTCTAAAACGAAGCATGAAGTCAGGTTACGCGGGCATCGAAAATGCGCTTTTCTTTGACCCTAAATGCGGAATGTTGTTTGGAGATGCCAAAGACAGTCTTCAAAAACTAGTTACCGAAGTTAAGGCATTATAAATCACTTGATCTTCAGTCTATACTGAAAAGTTCATCCAATAGTTCTTCAACTTGTTCCCAAGATTGAACGGGTTCAAAACAGCGGTCAACAGAGCAGATATAATATCCCTCTTGGCCGCTGTTTTCATTTGTAATACTCATCCAAGAAGGATAATGAGCAAGTTGGTCGTGGCTTGGTAACTTAAGGTCTCCTCTAACAATAATGTGAGCATCTCCATAAGTCAACATATTGTGTAGTCTTGCCCATCCGCTGTACCAACCCGGAAACTTTTCAATATGCTGAGCCATTGGCATAATCAAAACATCAAAAATCTCTTTGTACTTTAATTTAGATGTATGAGTAAACAAGAAATACAAAACTTCGGCCATCATGGTGTTGCTACCGGGAATGACATCATCGGTAGAATCAGACTTTTTGATGATTAATTTTTCTGCATCTGACGATGTAAAATTGAAAATTCCCTGATCTTTTTGGTAGAACAATTCAATGGCGCGATCTGCCAATTCTTGGGCTAATTTTAACCAGTTATCATCAAGTGTGGCTTTGAAAAGTTCAATATATCCCAATGAAATAGAAGCATAATCTTCCAAAAATCCTTCGGTATAAGTTTCACCCTGCGCGTGAATGCGATAAATTTTGTGGTCCTTAATAAGAGTAGATTTTATCCAATGTCCCAAATCAATGGCTTCCTCGATGTATTGTGTATTTAGGAATTTCCCCGCACGACAAAGACCCTTAAGCATCAATCCGTTCCAAGAAGCGATGATTTTGTAATCAAGTGAAGGTCTGTTTCTCGTGGCCTGCGCATTAAACAATTTCCCCAATACCGAAAACTTCAATGAATGATATTCTTCAGCCGAAATTTTTACATCTTCAAGCACTTGCAAGGGAGCCTTATTTACATGAATGATGTTCAACTCATGTTCCCAGTTCCCATCTTCCTTAATATTAGACCAATGACTTAGCCATTCAAATTCTTTTTCGTTGAGGGTCTCTTTTAATTCTTGGGACGTGAAAGTGTAATATCTTCCTTCAATTCCATCGGAGTCGGCATCCAATCCTGAGTAAAATCCGCCATTCTTATCTTTAAGTTCTCGGATGCAAAAATCGATGGTTTGTTCAGCTACTTGTTTGAAAATATCGGCTTGACTCCAAGCAAATGCCCGAGAATAAAGTCCAATCAGCTGTGCATTGTCATAGAGCATTTTTTCAAAATGGGGAGCAAACCACTTTGCATCGGTGCTGTATCGGTAGAAGCCACCCCTTACGTGGTCGTAAATTCCGCCATTGGCCATTTTTAGCAAACTCAATTGGAGATAGTCTTTTGCTGTAGGGTCATTCGATGCCAAGAAATAATCGAAGGTATATTCAAATTGGATGGGCACGGGGAATTTCGGTGCGCGTTTTTTTGCACCCTCTTCCCAATCTATATCTTCTGCATATTTTGCAAAAATCTCCGCTGCCATCATTTTGGAAATTTGCAAATCTCCCAACACTTTGGGTTGAGCATTCATTTTATTCAATTCCTCCATGAACTTATCAGCATATTCCAAGAATTTTTCAGGATCACTTTGGTATTGAGTAGATAATTGCAAGACAATTTGTTGCCATTGCGGCTTTTGGAAATACGTGCCTGCATAAATGGGTCGCCCATCAGGAAGGCAGATGACATTCAATGGCCAACCACCTCTTCCCGTCATCAATTGGCAAGCATCCATGTAAACCATGTCAATATCTGGACGTTCTTCTCGGTCAACTTTGATATTGATCAAAGCCAAATTCATGATTTCGGCAGTTTGATGATCTTCAAAACTTTCCCTCTCCATGACATGGCACCAATGACAGGTGCTGTAACCAATGCTCACCAAAACCAACTTATTTTGACTCTTTGCAGATGACCATGATTGATCGCTCCAGGGTTGCCATTCCACCGGATTGTAGGCGTGTTGTTGTAAGTATGGACTTTTACAGGAAATAAGAGCGTTGGGCGGATTATTGGAATTCATGAGAATGTTGTAGTTTAGCGGTATGCCAAGGCGCATACAGTTCAAAGTTCGGAAGGTTTGGTGGATTTTAGTCGTTTTTCTAGCGTCTTTTGTTGGGACTTCATCGGCAAAATTTGCAAATACCCATGATTCAACGCATATTCCAAACCCTCAGGCTTTTCAATCGATTTCTCAAAGTATTGATAGTCTGATGCTTTGGTGCTTCGATAAAAAAGCACCACTCGGATTCGGACTTATGCCAGAATCTGATTTTTTAATCATGGTTCGCATGGTAGATACAATTACACCCGATGTAATTGTGCATGGCCAGTACATGAATTATCGGTATCGTTTTCTCAATGGAATCAAAAAAATCCGCAAAAAAGCTTCCAAACAAGGTCTTTTTTACAAACAGATGGAATTTAATTCCACACAGTACATTTCGTACCGAAATCAAGGAATTTTACCGGTATGGCGTGTTGAATTTAAATTGAAACGAAGAAAAATTGCCTACAATTTTCGTTTTGAGTTGATAGAATGGAACGGCAATTGGTATGCTTCAGGTAGTCCGGAGTTTAGTTTGTAAACGGGTTTAAAAGTTTTTAAATCCAATAACTCTTTCTATTTTCATTTCAATTTCATCGTCAAGAGCAGGGAAGAGGTCTCGCGATAGGATTGCTTCGAGATCATCAATGGGAACGGCAAACGAAAGTAGGGGAGCCTTGCTTGATTGATTGGGAATGATAAAAGCGATTCCTCGGTCTATGCCCACAGTATCAACGATGGCTTTGAAAAAATAATCGGGAATAGTAACGGCGTTTCTTACGCCAATGTGTCTCTTCAAAGTATCCCCCAAAAGTGGACCGGCGCAAATAAATAAATGTGAGCCAGATCGAGCCTTGTCGCGGACTTTTTCTTCAAGAACTTTCCAAATGCCGCGATTGAATCCGGGCAATTGCGGTGAAATATTGCTCATGTAGAAACTTTCCCTCATGGCGTCTTCGTCCCAAAGCATATCTGCCGCTGGTACAAGATGTCCACGATCATAACCTGATTTAGTATAGTCTGCGCTGAGGCAGGTGGGGGGCTTTACCATGGGGTCTTGAGTAAATCGGTTATTTCTTTCAGTAACTGATAATAAGCGTTTAGCAAAAAGTTCGTACGCCACCCAATTGGGTTGGTGGTGTTGATGATTGTAAGAGGTGGCGTAGCCGGTGTGTTGAATGATTTTTTCGTTCGGACCGCGCTGAGGGATTTCTAATCGGGATAATTTGGGTTTTGGTTGAGCAGCCGTGGTGAAAAGAAGCAGCGCAACAGAAACAATAATTATTCCCGTATGTTTCATGGTTAGTTTTCGTATTGGATGTCTTTCAATATGTTTCGCACAATTCGTGGTCCTTCATAAATGAAACCAGTGTATACTTGTAGGAGGCTAGCGCCGCGCATGAGTTTTTCGGTGGCATCATCACCGTTGAAAATACCCCCTACACCAATAAGAGGAATCTTGCTGCCAAGTTCGATGCTCAAACTAGCAAGTATGGCATTGCTGGCTTCGAATAAGGGTAAACCACTCAATCCACCCGCACCAATTTTCTCTAGTTCATCGTGGTTGGTATTCAATCCATCTCTAGAAATGGTTGTGTTAGTAGCAATAACCCCTTGAACATTGAGTTTTTTTATAACAGCAACCAATTTTTTCAATCCACTCAATTGAAAATCAGGAGCAATTTTGATTAAAATGGGTTTAAATGTGCTGCGTTGAGATCTTATTTGGTTCAATTTTTCAAAAAGTGGAACCAAAAATGCTTCGGTTTGTAAATCCCTAAGCCCGGGTGTATTGGGGCTGGAAACATTGACTGTGATGTAATCAACGTGGTCGTAGATTTTTTCGAAACAAATGATGTAGTCATCTTCGGCAAATTCATTGGGAGTTTCTTTATTCTTACCAATGTTTCCTCCAACAATTAACCCTTTTGGACGTTTTTTCAAACGTTCAACCATAGAATCAATACCTTGGTTGTTGAAGCCCATCCTGTTGATAATGGCTTGGTCTTGAACCAAACGAAATAAACGGGGTTTGGGGTTTCCGGTTTGTCCAACGGGTGTAACGGTTCCGACTTCCACGTGACCAAAACCCAAATCTTTCCAAAGATTTAAATGTTTAGCATCTTTATCAAATCCTGCTGCTAGTCCCACAATATTGGGGAAGGTAATTCCCGCAAATTCAACGGGTTTACTACCGACGGGTTTGACATAGATGCGCATCAGACTGTTTAAAACTGGAATGCGAAAAGCAGCTTCCATAAGGCTGAGAGCCACTTCATGCGCCCTTTCGGGCGACAAAAGAAATAATATAAATCGAACTATCTGATACATGTGCGTAAATCTACTTTGCTAAAATTATGCCAAAGTTGATTAATGTTTAAAATGTCTAACACCTGTTGTGACCATGGCCATATTGTGGTCGTTGCAGTAATTAATACTCTCTTGATCTTTGATAGAGCCACCAGGTTGAATTACAGCAGTGATTCCTGCCTTGTCTGCAATTTCAACGCAGTCAGGAAATGGGAAAAATGCATCACTCGCCATTACCGCCCCTTTTAAGTCAAACCCAAATTTATTGGCTTTATCAATGGCTTGAACCAAAGCATCAACGCGGCTGGTTTGTCCCGTTCCGCTTGCAAGTAGTTGTCCATTTTTGGTCAATACAATGGTATTGCTCTTGGTTTGTTTAACCAGTTTTACGGCAAATTCTAAATCTTGATATTCTTGTTCTGTAGGCGAAACATGTGTAACTACGGTCATATTTTCACGTGTTTCGGTGGCGTTGTCACGCTCTTGAATCAAGGTGCCATTCAGAGCTGTTCTGTAAATGGTTTGTTGAACTTCCTTCAGGTCTTTAGAACGAAGAATGATTCTATTGGTTTTCGCTTTCAATGTTTGGAGAGCTTCCTCAGAATAAGAAGGAGCGATCAATACTTCAAAAAACAAATTATTTAATTGGTGTGCCGTTTCAGAGTCAATAGCATGGTTGCATGCAAGTATGCCGCCAAATGCGCTTACTGGGTCACAGGCTAATGCGTCTGTCCAACTTTGTAAAACTGTTGGCCTTGTCGCAACACCGCAAGCGTTGTTGTGTTTAATGATAACAAAAGTAGATCCTTCATTTTCATTGAATTCATTTAATAAATTAACAGCGCTGTCTACATCAAGTAAGTTGTTGTAGCTCAATTCTTTACCTTGTATTTTGTCAAATAATTGATCTAAATTTCCGGTAAAATGCGCTTTTTGATGAGGATTTTCACCGTAGCGCAAAGGGGTAGTGGTGTGACCCGCAAACCAATCAGCTATTTGTCCGTCGTATTGAGCGGTAACGGCAAAGGCTTTTCCTGCGTAGGATTTGCGTTGATCAAGGGATAGAGAGCCGTTACCTGTTTGGTAATCTGATAAAAATTGTGTATATTCTTTTTTGTCGGCCACAATACAACAATGTGCATGATTCTTTGCCGCAGCGCGTATCAATGAAACACCGCCAATATCTATTTTTTCGATAATCTCTTGTTCAGTACCTCCGTCAGCCACCGTTTGAGCAAAGGGATAAAGATCAACGATTACCAAATCATACAAAGGAATCTCGTATTGAGAGATTTCTTGCATGTCAGATTGCAATTCTCTGCGAGCAAGTATACCTCCAAACACTTTTGGGTGTAAGGTTTTTACACGTCCACCTAAAATGCTAGGGTAGCCAGTGATATCTTCAACGGCTACACAAGGAAGTCCAAGATCTTCAATAAACTTTCTGGTTCCTCCGGTGGAATAAAGGGTTACATTTTTTTGATGAAGAGCCTTTGCAATGGGCTCTAATCCGTCTTTATAAAAAACTGAGATAAGTGCTGAACGAATAGGTGAATTCACTCGGCAAATTTACGAAATAAGAAGGCCTTAGCTTGTAGATGTTTACAACTTTTTGAGAACTTCAGGGTCTAATGTTAGACTGCCTGCGCCATGTTTGGGCAAATACGGACAATGCCGACAGCCACTGCCACAGCACTGCTTTTTTTTAGCTAAAAAACGCTCAGTGAAAACGCAAAATCCGTTTTCCCAATAATAATCTTCGTGTTCTTTGGCTTTACTAAAAGTGCGTTTTACTCCTTCCCGTGACATTGCTTAAATTTCTTACCACTTCCGCAAGGACAAGGGTCGTTGCGTCCGACCTTCATTTCATTTTTGATGGGGTTTTGGGTAGGAACTGTGCGTTGTTCAGTTTCAGAGGAAGACCCTGTTGAAGTGGTTTCTTCTTTCGATGCTACTACTCTTGGGTTGTCACGGCGGGGAGTATTTCTTGCCTCACTCACTTCTCCTTCGGTGTAAATTCGAGTTCTGAACAGCAGTCCCAGAATTTTTTGATTCAACCTTTGCAACATTTGACCGTACAACTCAAAACTTTCAATTTTGTAAATGAGCAATGGGTCTTTTTGTTCGTATTGAGCGTTTGAGGTACTTTGTTTTAATTCGTCAAGCTCGCGCAAATGCTCTTTCCATTCTTCATCAATAGATTGTAAAGTAACAGACTTTTCAAAATCGCGAACCATTGATTCACAACCCGAATCTAATGCTGCTTGCATTGGAACTGTAACTTGGAAGTTATGGATTCCGTCAGTCATAGGTACCACTACATTTTCAATTCTATCGCCTTGGGCTTCTCTAATTTGTGAAAATACAGGGAGCGCTTGCGCTGCTAATTGCTCAGATTTCTGTTGATATTGTTGGGTCAAACCATCAAAAAGCAGGTCAACCAACTTCTCTTCTTTGCTGCTGTTGTAAGTTGCTTCATCGAATGGGGGTGCCATTGCAAGCGTGCGAATGACTTCCATTTCAAATTCTTCAAAACTATAGTTGTTGTTTTTGGCTTGTGAAATGGTTTCAACAGACCAATTTTCTAACATGTTTCGCAAATCAATGCTCAGTTTGTCGCCAAACAAGGCATTTCTCCTAATACGATAGATGCTACTTCTTTGCTGATTCATCACGTCATCGTATTCCAACAAACGTTTACGAATTCCAAAGTTGTTTTGCTCCATTCGCTTTTGGTTGCGTTCAATGGTTTTGGTCATCCAAGAGTGCTCAATTACATCACCCTCTTTGTATCCAAATTTATCCATGAAGTTGGCCACTTTTTCTGATCCGAAAATGCGCATCAAATCATCTTCCAAAGAAACATAGAATCTAGACGTTCCAGGGTCTCCTTGACGTCCAGCACGACCGCGCAACTGTCTGTCTACGCGTCTACTTTCATGTCTTTCTGTACCAATGATGGCCAATCCACCAGCCGCTTTAACTTCGTCAGAAATTTTGATATCCGTACCACGCCCTGCCATGTTGGTTGCAATGGTAACTGCTCCGGGCAAACCTGCATCAGCAACAACCTCAGCTTCTTTCTGATGCTGTTTGGCATTCAATACGTTGTGTTTGATTCCACGAAGCTTTAACATTCTGGAAAGCAATTCACTCACCTCAACTGAGGTTGTACCCACCAAAACCGGACGTTTTTGTTCGGTCATGGCAACAATTTCATCTATAACAGCGTTGTATTTTTCGCGCTTGGTTTTGTAAACCAAATCTTCTTTATCAATACGAGCAATCGGGCGATTGGTTGGAATTACCTTCACACCCAATTTGTAAATATCCCAAAGTTCTTGTGCTTCCGTTTCCGCGGTACCCGTCATACCCGATAATTTATGGTACATACGGAAGTAGTTTTGCAAAGTAACCGTTGCATAGGTTTGCGTTGCGGCTTCAACTTTAACGTTTTCTTTCGCTTCAATGGCCTGGTGTAGTCCGTCGCTGTATCGACGACCATCCATTACACGACCGGTTTGTTCGTCTACGATTTTTACTTTGCTGTCTTGCAAAATGTATTCAACGTCGCGTTCAAACAAGGTGTAGGCTTTCAATAACTGATGAACAGAGTGGATGCGTTCGCTTTTTTCAGAAAACTCTTGCATTAAGCGAGTTTTTCTTTGAGTTTTTTCTTCGGGGGATGCTGAGCTGCGCTCAATTTCTGCCATCTCGGAACCTACATCAGGCAACACAAAGAACTGGGGATCTTCACCCCCTTGAGTGATCATTTCAATTCCCTTATCCGTCAAATCAACGGAGTTGGATTTTTCATCGATGGTGAAAAACAGAGGTGCATCTGCTTTTGGCATCTCTTTTTGTTGGTCTGCTAAGTAGTGGTTTTCCACTTTGATAAGCAAACTTCTCATACCAGATTCACCCAAGAATTTGATTAAATTTCTATTTTTGGGAAGCGCTCGGTGTGCTCGGAACAAGGCCAATCCACCGTCGCCTTCAAGAGGGCCGTCTTTGCCCTCGCCAATCAAACGCTTGGCATCAGACAAGCACTGGGTAGCATATTTCTTTTGAGCTTCAACCAATGCATGAATGCGGGGTTTAAGAACATCAAATTGCTGAATATCTCCACGAGGAGTTGGACCGCTAATAATCAAAGGGGTTCTAGCATCGTCAATCAATACAGAATCTACCTCATCAATAATAGCATAATGATGTTTTCCTTGAACCAATTCATTGGGCTCGTGCACCATGTTGTCACGCAAATAGTCGAAACCAAATTCATTGTTTGTACCGTAAGTGATATCAGCTTGGTAGGCTTTGCGGCGCTCTTCGCTGTTAGGACGGTGGTATTCCAAACAATCAACTGTAAGTCCCAAGAAATTAAAAACAGGCATGTTCCACTCGGCATCACGACGAGCGAGGTAATCATTAACTGTTACCATGTGCACACCACGACCGCCAAGGGCATTTAAATAAGCGGGTAGAGTAGAAACCAAGGTTTTACCTTCACCCGTTCCCATTTCCGCGATATTGCCGTTGTGTAAAGCATAACCTCCAATCAACTGAACATCGTAATGTACCATGTTCCATTTGATTTTACCTCCTGCTGCAAGCCATTCATTGGCGTATTGAACTTGGTCACCGCTAATTTGAATGTGCTGTTTTGTAGTGGCCAATTCACGATCTAAGGGGGTAGCGGTGGCAGAAACGACTTCATTTTCAGCAAATCTGCGGGCCGTCTCCTTGATTGTGGCAAATGCCTCAGGAAGAAGATCTTTCAAAACATCTTCCAATTTGGCATCTCTGCTTTTTTCTAGATCAGCGACTTCCTTGAAAAGCTGTTCTTTCTGATCTATGGCATCATTGCCTAATTCTTTTATCTGATTTTGAATATCAAGTAACTGATTATCAATTTCTTTTAAGTGTTCTGAAATTCTACTTTTGAACTCGGCAGTTTTCCCACGGAGCTCATCGTTGCTAAAAGTAGAATAAGAATTGTAGTATTCATTGATGGCGTCAACCACGGGCTGAACCTCTTTCAAGGCCTTTTCGTGTGCACTCCCACCGAAGATCTTGGCGATTCCGCCTAATATATTTCCAAACATAACTGAAAAATGCAAAGTTACGGTTTTTTGACGTGCCTTTAAAGTGACTGATAGCCTCTTTTTACATTTTCGTCGGAATTTATTTTGTTAAATTTTTAAGATAAAGATTAAACAAAATCTTTAACAGTATGTTTATCTGTCATAGAGTTAAAAGTATCGATGAAAAAGTACGTGTTCTTTATCCTGTTTGCGTGTTTCTTCGCATCAGGAGTTCAGGCTCAGGGCCTAGAAATCAAAGGGGTGGTGGTAAGTGCAGATGACAATCTTCCCATTTCTGGAGCTAAATTGAGTATTTACAAAACCGATTATTCAGCCACTTCAGACAAGGAAGGGAAGTTTATCATCACCATCAAAGAGCCCGGTTTCTATTCGGTAACGGCCGAAGCAACCGGATTTAAATCGGCCAATAGTTACGAACAACTATTTACTTTTGATAAACAGCTTCCTGTAACCATTGAGTTGATTCGTGAAGAATCTATCGATGCCATTGGTGAGGTTAGTATTCGCAAATCTTCCCTCCAAAAAAGAAGCGCTGAATCGCCTTTGTCCTCTCAAGAGCTTTCTATTCGTGAAATTGAACGTAATCCAGGTGGCAACAGAGATATATCCAAAATCATTCAGTCTTTGCCAGGCGTGATAAGCATTCCCGGCTTCAGAAATGATGTGGTAATTAGGGGTGGTGCTCCATCGGAAAATAAATTTTATCTAGACGGAATTGAAATTCCGGTGATTAATCACTTTCAAACTCAAGGGAGTACCGGCGGACCTGTTGGACTTTTAAACGTAAACTTTATTAAAAGTGTAAATCTGAGTACTGGAGCTTTCCCCTTAAATTATAGCAACGGATTGAGCTCTGTGCTTGAATTTCAGCAAATTGAAGGCAATAAACAAAAAGGGAAATACCGTTTTACCTTAGGTAGCTCCGATTTAGGACTTACTGCTGACGGGCCCATTGGTAAAAAAGCAACCTACATCTTTTCTGCTCGTCAGAGCTACTTGCAAGGGTTGTTTTCGCTTTTAGGATTGCCGTTTTTGCCTAATTTTATTGATTATCAAGGTAAATTAAACGTTGATCTTGGTAAGCGCGATAAATTGGCGGTAATTGTAGTAGGGGCCTTTGATTTCTTTCGATTAAATACCGGCGTAAACGATAGAATTACTGATAGTCTTCAGTTGAAGTCGAACAAGTATATTCTAGGTTATCTGCCTGATTACAATCAATGGAATTATGCCTTTGGAACCGTTTATACGCATTTGGGTAAGCGCACAAAAACACAGGTGTTTTTGTCGAGAAACATGTTGTACAACGAAACCAACAAGTACAGAGACAATGACGATAGCAAACCGGAGAATTTGATTCTAAACTACGTCAGCACCGAAGAGGAAAACAAACTAAGAGTGGAACATTCTGGTAAAACCCGCCGTTGGAAATGGATGGTTGGCGGTGGCTCCGAATACGCTCAATACGGTATTGATAATTTGGCAAATATTGTGACTCCATTTGGGGTTCAAAAAATAGATTTTGAAAGCAATTTGGAAGGATTTAAATACAGCGCCTTCGGAAGGCTTTCGGGCGACTTTAAAGGGACTTTGATTTCTGGTGGATTGAGATTTGACGGAGCTAACTACGGAAAAAATACCCGCAATCCATTAGGACAGCCAACCGTGAGTTTATCTGCCTCAGTTCCTGTTGCAAAAAATATTTACTTCAACGCCAACATAGGTCAATTCCATCAATTGCCAACTTATTCTATTATTGGATATAGAGTTGGAAACACCTTGGTAAATAGAGATCGTATTGATTATATCAGAAATCGCATGGTTGCTGCGGGATTTCAATACAACAAAGGGCAAGAGACCAAAATTACGGTTGAGGGTTTTTACAAGCACTATTCAAATTATCCGTTTGCGTTGAACGATAGTATCAGTTTGGCTAATTTGGGGGTTGATTTTGCAGTAGTTGGAAATGAGCCTGTGAGTTCTTTTGGTAGAGGACGTGCTTACGGGGCTGAGTTTTTAATTCAAAGAAGATCAAGAACAGGACTCTATGGAATTGCCAGTTACACGTTGGCATGGTCTCAATTTGAAGACAAGCGCGGAAAATTTGTAGAGAGTTCATGGGACTCTAGACATACAGTGAGTTTGACAGCGGGTAAAAAACTCAAGAAAAATTGGGAAATTGGTGCAAAATGGAGGTTTGTTACGGGTAGACCGTATACTCCTGATGATATTGCTCGAAGTATGCAAACTCAATATTGGGATGTACGAGGAATAGCACTTCCAGATTACAACCGTTTGAATTCAGCACGATTGAGCAATTTCAATCAGTTCGATATTCGTGTAGACAAGGTTTGGTATAAAAAGAAGTGGTCTTTAGACTTGTATTTTGACATTCAGAACTTCTTCAACGCGAAGTTCTATGGCCCAGAAACACTTATAGCTGCTCAAGACAATCAGGGTAATTTAATCAAAGACCCCAACAATCCGAACAGCTATAAGTCTGAATTTCTTCCAAATGAATCCGGAACAGTGCTCCCAACCATTGGAATTATTTTAGATTTTTAATAGTCGTAGCTGAATCCAGTTTCGGTAGGGTGGATGCACATAACGGCCACCTTACCGGCTCTATTTACGAGCTGCTGGGTCATGGTACCAATAATTAAATCGCTGATTCCTTTTTCCATGTGTGTCATGGCAACAATCAAATCGGCATCAGTGATGTTGGCGTAATTGTGTACTTCCGTTGCAAAGTTGTCAAGCAAAGAATCTTTAAATTCATAAAGCTTGTATTTCACTTTATGAGTGTTCAAAGCAGATTCAACCAATTTTATGTTGGCCAACATTCTGTTGCTGAGGTATTCATCATCTGGACGGGTATAAACAATGTGAATTTCAGAATTGAATTTTTGCGCAATATTGATTCCCCAATCTAATTTTTGACGTGATTCAATGGTCAAATCAAACGGCATAACAATTTTCTTGTATCCATCAGAAGAAACGGTAGAGTTCTTCACTACAACCACGGGTACTTCCGCATATTGAATGGTTCTTGAAGCATTAGACCCAACAATGCGCTCCAATCCGCTAGCACCATGACTCCCCATAATGATTGAGTCGTATTTTTCAATGTTTGCAGTCTCCGCAACAGCTTTATATACTTTACCAGATCCAATTCTTGTAGACACCTTAATACCGGTTTCTTTAGCTATGGCTTCAGCACGTACTTGAAGCTTGGTTTGCATAGCGTCTTTCAACAAATCAGATTGTGATTTAGAGAAAATACTACCCAAAAGTCCTTCTTCTATGACATACATCAAAGTAATTTCATTCTTGTAGGCTTTTGCTACGTTGATTGCATGCTTTACAGCGCATTCGGCCACATCCGAAAAATCGGTAGGCACCAAAATATTGTTGTTGGTTTGTCTAGACATAACTGACTAATTCTTATGATGCAAAGTTACAAACAAAAGTGAGCAGAATCTATGACGCATGTCAGGATTGCTAACTTATTGTTTTATTAATACATAGGAAGCGTTTTTGTCTGCTCCTATCAATCGGATGTAATAGGTTCCGGTTGAAATATCTCCTACATACAAAGCCTCTTCAGCTTGAATGTCTTTAGTCAAAATGATTTGTCCCAAAGAATTAAGCAATTCAATTTTTAGAGCTTCATTGTTATTGAAAGTGATGTTATCGAATGCCGGATTGGGTTGTGGTTGCCACAATTTAGATTCTAAATCTTGAGTAGAAGCTTTACCGCAATAAACACCAACAACCTTAGTAATTGCTGTGTCACACTTGTGGCAGGTATCAGTCATTATTAATTTAACCATATAAGCACCCCATGCAGGGAATCTATAATCAACCACTCTTGATGTTTTTATAGTGCTAGAACCTTCAATGTACCACTTGTACTTTACGCATCCATTGGCGAAATAAGGGGCTTCAAAAATCTTGACACATGAGTCATTAGCTGATGTATGCACACCAAAATCTTTACCTTGCAGGATACATTTGTTTATTGGTGTTGAGTCTTTGCAATTCACATAAACTGTTTGGCAAATCCAAGTATCGCAATTCAAACACTCATTTTTCGCCCAGAAGCAAACGTTGTAGTAACCGTTTTCTTTGAAAGTAAACGTGTGATTGGTTCCAGTTTCAAAATAGATCACCGTGTTTCCGCTCACAATTTTCATTTTCTGAACAATGCACGAATCCTTGGGAAGAGTAGATTCAAAACTGTAAGTTCTGCATCTGTTACCATAAGAAAAATCAAATCTGCTCCAATCACATTTGGTAGTCTTGATACAATCTGTTGACCATGTTGTGCAAATGGTAGTGTCGCAGCCTGTGCATAAATTCTTGAAATTCAAACAAATGGAATACTTACCATTTTGAGTTAGGGTGTATTCGTAATATCTGTAATTATTTGCAAGTGGTTTAATGATTGTGTTGTTGACAACAGCTGTGATTTGGAAACAAGAATCATCAAATTCATTGATGCCAATTTTTAATTTCGGGCAGGTGGTCATTGCCACTTTGAAGCCCATATTGGTTGGCCATGTACATTTAGTCTTTTCAAAACAATTAACTACGGCATATTTCCAAATGGTTGTGTCGCATCCTGTGCACTTGTTCACATATCTAAACCCAAACGGATAATTTCCATTTTTAGTAACTCTGGTTGACCATCCACGCTTATTTTCAATTAAGGTATTTCCCCAATAAAAATCAATGCGAATACAAGAATCTTTGATTGCAGTTGCTTCCATCACAATTTTACCGCAAGAATCTTTTACGTTGGCATAACCTGTACTCAATTGATAATTTGACCAATTGCAAACCTTAGGAAGACAATCATTATATACCACCCCACAAATGGTGGTATCGCATTGCAAACAAGAATTGTAGGCAATCAAGCAATAATTTTGAGAATCTTTCGTGCTGAATTTATGGTCAATAACGTTGCCTTTGTATTTGGTATTATCTAAAACCCAATAGTATGAAATACAAGAATCAGAAGGTCCTGCCTCAAATCTAAATGCATTGCATTTGTTGGTTATGTTAATTTTTGTTTTACTCCAGTCGCACTTTTTTGTTTGAGTAGAACATTTTACTGAGATGGTTTCACAAACTGTTTTAGAGCAACTCGTAGTGCTATTTAAGGTCCATTTCACCGTTACGCAGGTCTTGTAAGTGCCATCTGTTGAATAAGTTTGTGAAGGATCAGCGTTGCTTGAAGTTGAACCGTTTCCAAAATCCCAACTGTAAGTGTATTTCAAGCTGGAATTTGCACTGTTTTTGGGAGTTACGTTAAACTTGTATTTTCCGCAAGTTGCAGTGTCTTTTGTCACTGACATTACCACTTTTGTGGTATCACACGCACAAGCAGCAACTTTTATTTGTTGACAAATGGTAGTGTCCCACCTTTTGCAATTGTTTACAACCTTCATACACAAAGTATAGGTACCGGCGGTAGAAAAGGTATATTTTAAACTACTAGTTTTACCAATAACGGTGTTACTTACTGACCATGATATGCTCTCGCAACTATCATAATAATAGGGGCTTGCATAAACGGTTAAGCACTGAGTTTGAGTTGAAAAACCAACCTTAGACTGAGCCGAAGAAGTACCTACAAATAATAGTAATAAGGACAATGACAAAATGCGTAGCAATGATTTCATGGATTTTGTGTTTAATTTATTTGTTATACAAAAATATGGTATATGACGTATTGAATTATCTTTTCGTTGTATTGGAACTGTAAAAAAATCAATCAATTAACATCAATTCTGAAATTATATAATCTGATATAAGTTTTCCATCATTTGTAAGGGATATGGATTCCTCGTATTCTGTAATCCAACCGTTTAGAGCTGCGGTTTTTAAAAAATGAATATTACTGGATTTGAATTTTTCTGAACATACTCCTAAATCGCTCGTTTGAAGTCCTTCGCTGGTTCTTAATTTGGTCATAATGAGTTCGTTGCAACGCTCAATTGAGTTTAGGTTCTCGATTTCTACCGATGGGAAACCTGTTTTTTCTCCTTCAATGTAAAGAGCATTATTGCTGATATTCCAACTTCGAGTAAGTTCGCCATCAAACGAGTGTGCCGATGGCCCAAATCCTAAATAAGGTGATCCCTTCCAATAATTGGAATTGTGTTTTGATCTGTGTCCAGGCTTGCAGTAATTGCTGATTTCGTATGCATCCCAGCCAAATTCTAGCATCAATTTTTGCAAGAGCATAAAATCTTCAGCCATTCGTTCATCTGCGGGTTCTTGAACTTGTTTTTTCTTGACCTGATTTGCCAATGCAGTTTTAGGTTCTACCGTTAATGCATAAGCAGATAAATGGTTTATTCCTGAGGTTAGCGCCCACCGAAGTTCGTTTTCCCATTCCTGAATTGATTTCCAGGGAGTTCCGTAGATTAAATCTAAGGTTAGGTTTTGAAATCCAGTTTCTACGGCTAGTTGAACAGATTTTTTGGATTGTTCAGCAAGGTGATTTCGATTCATCAACTGCAATTCAGTATCGTTGAGAGATTGAACTCCAATGCTCAGTCTATTAATGCCTAGTTCCAACCAAGTTTGTAATTGGGGTAAAGTGATGTCTTCTGGGTTGCATTCTAAAGTGATTTCCTGAATTTCAGAGAGGTTGAAGGAAGAATTTAGGGCATTAAAAATTTGAAGAAGTTCATCTTTTTCCAAAAGAGACGGTGTGCCTCCCCCAAAATAGATGGTTTCAAGTTTCAGTTGCTTATTTTTCTTACGATCAATTTCCACCAAAAGCGCTTCAATAAATTCATTTTTGAGCCTTAGGGAAGTGCTGAAATGGAAGTTGCAATAGTGGCACGCTTTTCTGCAAAAGGGAATGTGCAAATAGATGCCCGACATAGTGCGAAGTTATTGTATTTTTGCGAATCTGACTTTTATGAGCTCAAAGGTTAAGTGGCTATTTTTTTGGTTTCTTTGGATGCTAACAGCCCAATCTTCTGGATTGATGGCTCAATCAGCACTAGATGCTCCACCTGAAACTGTGTCAGATACTGTTCAATTGCTTGATAGCAATGCCATTAAATACAGTAGGGCGGGATTTAGATTTTGGGATTCTGTTTCGAAGGATTCTGGTTCAGGAAGATTCAAAAGTGCATTAAATTGGCAAACGCCCACGGTTAAGGTTGATCGGGTTTTTGAGCCATACTCACCTTTTATTCATGAAACCTATTTGAGAATATCGAGAGTCAAGTTTTGGTTCTTTGCCGTGAGCATCTTCATAATCTTGTATTATCTCTATTTCAGAGCTGCTTTTGCCAAACAATTTCAGCTAAGAATGAGCAGTTTTACCAAACAGTATTACTTTGAAGATTTGATGCGAGAACAAGCCATAAGTTCAGCTGCTGGTAGCGTGCACGCCTTCAATTTAGGACTGTTGGTTTTCTGTCAAGGAATTCTGCTTTATTTGGTTGCTGCAGATTACAACAGATTGAACAGCATTTACACGTTCATTCTTGCTATCATTGCTACTGGTATTTTCAATGGTTTATTGCTCTTTACGCAGTACATATTCACTCAAAGTATGGATATGGGAGGGGTCTTGTTGCGTCAATTTCAAAGGCAAATAAATGTCAATATGTTATTCGCGTTCATTTGCATGCCTGTATTTCTTCTAAGTTATTACAATGCTGACTACTCCAATAATTCATTGTGGTTGAAAATCATTTATTCGTCTTTAATTATTTGGATATCAATTCGTTTATTGTACCAAGTTTATGGATTAATAAAAGATAACACTATAAATTTCACTTCAATTTTGTACCTTTGCACCTTGGAAATTATCCCTTATTTGCTTTTAATAAAGTTTTTAGGAATAAACATATCATAATTCATGTACCCGGAAAGAGAAACCAAAGTCAAATCCATTCTGATCACTCAACCCCCGCCAGAACCGGGTAGAAACGTGTATGAAGAGTTTGCAAAAAAGTACAAAATCACCATTGATTTCAGGGCGTTTATTCACATTGAACCACTAACACCCAAAGAAATCAGAAAGCAAAAAGTCAATTTTGCTGATTTTTCTGCAGTAATCTTTAATTCAAAAAATGCCGTAGATTATTTCTTTTCTTTGGCTCAAGAAATGAAGGTGGAAATTTCTCCCGAGATGAAGTATTTTTCCATCAATGAGAATGTTTCTAATTACGTTCAGAAATACATTGTGCCGCGTAAACGTAAAATGTTTACATCCAAAGGAAATGAAAAAGATTTTCTGACCCTATTCAAAACCCATAAGAAAGAAAAATTCTTGTTTCCTTGCAGCGATATTCGTAAACCGAGCATCCCAGATTACTTCACTCAAAACGAATTTGATTTCACCGAAGTCATCATTTATCGCACAGTTTCTTCAGATTTAAGCGATCTAGAAAATGTGTTTTACGATGTAATTGTATTCTTTTCGCCTGCCGATATCAAATCATTGTATGACAACTTCCCTGGGTTTGTTCAGAATAAAACCAGAATAGCTGGCTTTGGAAGTTCTACACAGCAGGCCATCGAAGAACACAATCTTATCTTAGATATTCCTGCGCCGGCAGTGAATATACCAAGTATGGTTGCTGCTTTGGAAGACTATTTGTCAAGAGTGAATAAGTAAAGGCCCACCCAGGCCTTAAATTCTGAGTCACTTTTGGTGATGAAAATCACCCTATTTCCTCCGTCTTTAATACCCAATATTTTTAATAGGTCGTGACCCTTCATGCCACCGCAATCTCTAGCAGTGACCGTTGCTTGGGCAATATTTTGATCTTTCAAAGTGCGTTTTAATTCCTTTAAACTTCCCGTGAATTCAAATTCTACCCTTAAAGTTCTTCCCAAATAATTTGGAAAGGTACATTTGCCTACAAATAATGTGCCTTGTGTGGTCACAGAAACCAAGTCGGGGTGCTCTCTGAACTTCTCATTCAACCCCAATACATTTATATGTCCGTGAGGCTCAAAAATGAAATCCAATCCGTCACTTTTTTCCCCTATTTGTGCTAAATCATCAACTTCATGGAAAATGTCAGCATGTCCTTTTTCAGTGATATTTACCGCGCTGCGGAGGATGTTTTGAGCGCCTAGTGGATGTACTTCAACCAACAATTCCTTGACCTCCGATTTGTACATCACGCTGTAAAAGTGCAATTCGCCAGGCAACCACTTTCTAATTTCTCGAAAATCAGTAGCTGGACTTAACTTGATGAGCCATCGGTTGCAGAGATTGCCGTATTTTTCAATTAACTCAATGATGTTGGGTTGGAAAATAGAAAAATTGCCTCCCAATCGTTCGTTTTCCTGGCGGCGGTCAGGATCAACATAAATGAGGTCAATGGATGGTTCAATTCCGTGAACTGATAAATATTCTTCGGCAGTAAAGGTGAGCCGTTTATATTTACTCAGTTGTTCAGCGGGTAGGGTTTTATGGAAGTTGAATTCAACCAGTTGGTTAAGGGCCCCATTCGGGTCTAAGCTTTTAACTGCGCATCCCATTTTTAACCATGCCCAATCATCAATTCCCAATCCACCGGTGAGGCTTAACATTTTTTTGGATGAAAAAAAGCCCGCTTTCCAAAGGGCCACCGATTCTGAGGTTGATTGTTCTAAGCTTCGTTGTTCGAATAAACATCCAACAGAAACAAAAGAGGGCAATTTCTTGATAGCCTTTTCTTTGAGTTTGTATTGTTCTAAAGCCAAAGGTAAGAATTCACCGAACTTTTTCTGCAGTTCACCGAGTGAAGGCATTTTTTGCGGTGATTTTTCCGAATTAATCAACGACAAAGCAAGAGAAATGTCCTCAAAAGCGTTTACTTTGTAAATTAATTCAGAAATCATGAAGACTGCAAAATTAATCGCAATTATTGGTATCGCTGCAACCTTATTCTCGGCATGTGGCGTTCGTAAGAAAGACAAATGCCCAAGCATGGGTGAGAGAATCACCCTTGTAAAGTAATTCCATGAACGGTTGGCAAGATTTATTGAGCACTGAACAAGTAGATCAAGCCGTTCAAAACTCGGCCAATAAAACAGTGGTGTTTTTTAAACATTCTACCCGCTGTTCCATTTCTACGATGGCTAAAAAACGACTTGAGTCGTTGGATTCATCTGAGTTATCAAAGGCTGATTTTTACTATCTAGATCTAATCGCTCACCGTGATGTTTCCAACTACATTGCTGAAAAATTGCACGTCTATCACGAATCCCCTCAAATCATTGTGGTGAAAAATGGAGAGTGCACTTACGACGCTTCGCACATGGAAATTAGCAGCCGCGACTTGATTCAAGAAGTATCATGATTCCGGTTTTTAATTTGGGGGACGAAACTCAGTTGACTTTTATGGTAACTGAGTCTGATTTGGCCTCATTCAACGGGGAGAGAGTGCATCCATTTTATTCCACTTTTTCCTTAGGACGGGATGCTGAGTGGACATGTAGGCAATTTGTTCTTCAAATGAAGGAGGAAAACGAAGAGGGAATTGGTACTTTTTTGAATATCAAGCACGCTTCTCCTGCTTTATTGGGGGAACAAGTAACCATAACAGCAAAAATCACCAGACTTGAAGGAAATAGCATAGATTGTGATTTTTGGGTACATGCCGGCGAACGGTTGGTTGCTCAAGGAGAACAAGGCCAAAAAATATTGAAAAAAGAAAAAGTTCAAAGATTGATTGAACAAATAACCCCATGAGTAAAGGAACCAAAAAAATTGAAATTCACAACCGAAAAGCATCGTTCAATTATCACATTGAAGAACGGTTTGAGGCGGGCATGGAATTGCGAGGTTCCGAGGTTAAATCCATCCGAAGCAATTCGGTGAATATGGGCGATGGTTATTGTTATTTGGAAAACGGGGAGTTGTTCCTAAAGAATATGCACATTTCGGAATGGAAACAGGCCAGCTATGACGCTCACGAACCCCTAAGAGACCGCAAACTCCTACTCAACAAACGTGAACTATCACGTATCGAAGGGCGAATCAAATCGAAAGGATACGCTGTTTTTCCTGTTCGACTTTTTGAAAGCGACCGTGGTTTTTTTAAGTTAGAAATTGGCTTAGGTCAGGGTAAAAAGACTTTTGACAAGCGAGAAGATATCAAAGAAAAGGACATTAAAAGAGATCTTGATCGAGGCGGACGTTATTGATCTAAAGTGAGATGTTCATTTAAAAATTCCGCTACGGTTTTTACGGGAATACTGCAATTTAAAAAGCCTTTCAAATCTCGGGTTAATATTAATTCTTGGTTGTTTGCAGTGGCCACGGCCATTTGAATACCATCTTCGGTGTCTTCATGATTCAAGGTTATTCCTTGTTTGATTTGTTCTAAATTTAAATCCAATACCTGAACATATTTAGTGACAATTTCTATACTTTCTTGTTGCTTCGATTTGCTTTGTTTTCTCAATAAGTAGAGTAGGTTGGCAATGGTTAAAGCAGAAGTAGAAAGTTGCCACGATCGGTCTGAAGCTAAAGTCAATAATGTCAAACTGTGATTGGAATGAGGCATTCGATCAAAGAATATGTCAGCCAATACATTGGTATCGAGAAATAGCTTAATCATTTAAGCGCTTATATTTCTGCTCCATGAATTGCATTCGATCTTCATTTTCTTCTAAATGATCAGATTCAGAATTTAATAATCCTTTGATAGATAACAAATCATTTGGGAATTCTAGGGAATCAATAGAATCTTCGTTTTCCAAAAGGTGAATCAACTTTTCTTCAACCAATTGAGACAAACTTTTACCCTGTCGCTTGGCATACAGTTTGCCTTTTTCCGCAACCATTTGTGATATTCGAAGGGTTAATTTGTAATCCATAAAACTTTTGACGTACATTATTTTAATTTTGTACGTCACAAAAATATTGAAAGTCAATTACAAAAACAACTTAGTTGTCATCTTTGCAAATCAATTCTATGAGAGTTGCAGTTTCTGCAAATAAGATTTTTTGAAAGCTTAAGTCAATGTGATCCACACCCAATGATTGATGCTCCACACCATAGAATTTAGACAGGTGTTTAAAATCAAATTTTCTTGGGGTATGAATGAACTTTCGAAGTTCAGGGAATTTGTTTGGACCTTCAATCCAGTCGAAAATTCTTCCGCCGCCGTTATTGAATACCACCACTCTCAAATTGGACGGTAAATCTGTCCAAAGTGCATTTGAATCATAAACGGTAGTTACATCTCCGAGAACGGCAATGACTATTTTTTCGGGCTGTGCCAGCGCTGTTCCAACCGCGGTGCTCAAACAACCATCAATGCCGCTCACGCCTCGATTTGAGAAAATTTGAGCCGCTGTGGGCAAAGACCAGCTGCCATATCTCACGGGCATGGAGTTACCCAAATGAATGATAAAACGCTCATCAATGGATTTGAAAAATTGCTGCATCCAAGCGAGCTCACTTGAAAATGGCTCAGGCAATTCATTGGATTTCAATGGCTGAGCTGCAACAAACTGTTGCCAAACTTCTAAATATTTTTTACTAGAAATTACTTGATTTTCAGTGTTATGGGTATTCCAAAGCTCTAAAATTCCTTGGAGAAAATCTGCTTCGAAGCAGGGAATGCGTACCGGATTGGTTTCAAAAGGATCTCCTACCTCTGTATATGGTCCAAGATGGATATGATGCGGTTTGTGCTTTCGGAGGAAGTTTTTGAGGGGTTTCGACAGTGTAACTGTCCCCAAAGAAATCAATAAATCTGGTTTTAAAGATTCGGGAATTTCTCGTTTCAACAAGGCCCAATCCCAACTTTGCAGCCCGTAGGGTTGTTGTGAACTGCATACGTCGCTGAAAATCGGAAGGTAATTCTGAAGCTCGGAGAGTACTTGAGATAGGGTTTCGGACGGGGGATTTTGACCCACCAACAACGCAATTTTTTGAGAGCTGCCAATGGCAGAAGATATGTCTTCTAAAGTTACTTTGGGTATTTGGGATGCCTTGTAAACAAAGGGTTTTACAGCAATGGAATCAGAATCAGAATCAGAAGCAGAGCTAAAGGTTGAAATTCCTTCGTAAATGGGTTCCGAAAGAGCAATATTTAAGTGAAAGGGACCGGGAATTTGAGTGAAAGAATCCTGAAACAGTTGGTAAATGCCTTCGGTGAGTTCGTGTTCAGATGAATTCCGGGGATTGCAATGGTGTGAATGACGCACATAAGTGCCAAAAATACCGGGTTGTCGGAGGGTTTGACCATCCCACTGATCAATGAGTTCTTCGGGCCGGTCAGCAGAAACAATACACAACGGAATTCGTTGATAATAGGCCTCAACCACGGCAGGAAAGGCGTTTACCAATGCAGAACCGGAGGTGCACAAGAATGCCGCTGGAAACTGATCTGATTGGGCCATTCCCATGGCTGAAAAAGCAGCAGAGCGTTCATCGGGCATGCTGAATAATTGCATGTTTGGATTTCTAAGCAGCGCTGCAACGATGGGAGCATTTCTAGAGCCCGGTGAAATTACCCAGCGAAGTATGCCAATTTCTTCAAAAAGTTGAACTATATGGTCTAGCTTTTTGGATAGCATTTAGTTGAAAAACGGATTGGTATTTATTTCTTTCTGAACTTGAGTGGATGGACCATGTCCACAAAAAAGCTGCATATCTGATGGAAGGGTAAAGATTTCAGATCTAATTTTCTCAAGGAGCAAATCGTGATTACCGCCGGGAAGATCGGTTCTTCCTATAGAACCTTGAAAAACGCAATCGCCTACCACCGCAAAATTTTCATCTTCCTGAATGTAAATTACATGTCCGGGTGAATGTCCAGGAACGAATCTAACATCCAATTTCAAGGTTCCCACGATGATGCTGTCGCCGTGTTGAACAAATTGATCTGGAAGGGGAGAAGGGGTGTAATCAAGGTTCCAAACGGCTGCCATTGCGTCTGACCGTTGAATCATTTTGACATCGTCTTGATGCAGATAGTATGGAACTTCCGGAAACTCTTGTTTAACGTACCAATTGCCAAAAATATGATCAATGTGGGCGTGGGTTCCCAATAAATGGGTCAAGGTAAGTTGATTTTGGGTCAAAAAATCTTTGACGGTGTTGCATTCCTCACGATTGTACATTCCTGCGTCTATCAGCGCTGCATGACGGGTATTTTCATCCCAAACAATGTAGGTGTTTTCTGACAGCGGATTAAAAGTGAATGACTGAATGGGCATGGCGCAAAGATAGGTCTGTAAACAACAAAAAACCCAAAGCATACGCCTTGGGTTTTTCTATCTTGTTTAAGGATTTAAATTATAAATGTATGCACTCGTCGTATGCTTGAGCAACGGCTTCCATTACTGCTTCGCTCATTGTTGGGTGAGGATGTACTGATTTCAATACTTCCATGCCGGTGGTTTCCAAATTACGAGCTACAACAGCTTCAGCAATCATATCGGTTACACCTTCGCCCATCATGTGACAACCCAACCATTCGCCGTATTTTTTGTCAAAAATAACTTTAACGAATCCGTCTTTATGTCCGCTAGCGCTTGCTTTTCCGCTCGCACTGAATGGGAATTTACCCACGCGAATCTCGTAGCCTTTTTCTTTTGCTTGAGCTTCGGTCAATCCAACAGAAGCAACCTCCGGATGAGTATAGGTACAACCTGGGATGTTTCCGTAGTTCAAAGGCTGAGGATGATGTCCGCAGATAGCCTCTACGCAAATGATTCCTTCAGCAGAAGCAACGTGCGCCAATGCAGGGCCAGGAACGATATCACCGATGGCGTAAACGCCAGGAACGGTGGTTTTGTAGAATTCATCTACTACCACTTTACCTCTTTCGGTTTTAACGCCCATTTCTTCCAAGCCTAGGTTTTCTAGGTTGGTTTCAACACCTGCAGCACTCAAAACGATATCGCATTCGCGTGTTTCAACACCTTTAGCAGTTTTGATGCTCACGGTGCAACGGTCGCCTTTAACTTCTACTTTTTCAACGCTAGATTCGGTTAAGATTTCGATGCCTTTTTTCTTGTACGACATAGCCATAGCCTTGCTCACTTCTTCATCTTCCACGGGAAGAATGCGGTTCATGAACTCAACGATGGTCACTTTGGTTCCAACGGTATTGTAGAAATAAGCGAATTCCATTCCAATAGCACCGCTACCAATGATCAACATTTCTTTGGGTTGCTTAGGAAGAACCATTGCTTCACGGTATCCAATGACGTGTTTGCCATCGATAGGAATGTTTGGCAATTGACGACTTCTAGAACCGGTAGCTAAAATGGTGTGATCAACTTCAACGGTATTTACTTTACCATCTTCACCTGTAACGGCAATTTTGCCTTTACCCGCTAATTTGGCAGTTCCTTTAATGACTTCAATTTTATTTTTCTTCATCAAGAAGGCAATACCCTTGCTCATTCCGTCAGCAACTCCGCGGCTTCTTTTGATCATGCCATCGAAGTCGGTTTTAACTTCTGCTACAGAAATTCCGTAGTCAGCAGCATGGTTGATGTAGTCAAACACTTGAGCACTTTTTAACAAGGCTTTAGTGGGTATACATCCCCAATTCAAACACACACCACCTAAATCGGCTTTTTCGATGATGGCAACTTTTTTACCCAATTGTGAAGCGCGGATGGCAGCAACGTAACCGCCGGGTCCACTACCTATGACAGCAATATCAAATTTCATGGTCTGATCTTTTGTGATGCGAAGATAATATAATTAACTCATGGTTTCTAACTTATTGGATGCGCGCTTACGCTCGTTTTCATCCAACAAAATCTTTCTCAAACGGATGTTTTCTGGAGTTACCTCAACGTATTCATCACCTTGGATGTATTCCATTGCTTCTTCCAAAGAAAACACTTTTGGTGGCGCCAAAACGGTGCTATCGTCTTTACCTGCAGCACGGAAGTTGGTCAATTGCTTTGCAGTACAAAGGTTCAATACCAAATCTCCTGGCTTGATGTGCTCACCCACAATTTGTCCGGCATAAATTTCTGAATTCGTAGGAATAAAATAATTTCCTCTGTCTTTCAATTTATCCATAGAATACCCGGTTGAGCTTCCTTTTTCTTTGGATATCAATACACCGTTGATACGGCCAGGGATTTCACCTTTGTAGGCTTCGTATGCTTTGAAACGGTGAGCCATGATGGCTTCTCCCTGTGTTGCAGTCAATAAGTTGTTTCTCAAACCAATCAATCCGCGAGAAGGAACCTCAAATTCCAATCTAACCATGTCGCCTTTGGGCTCCATGCTGAGCATTTCACCTTTTCTTTGGGACACATATTCAATTACTTTTCCAGAGTGCGCATCAGGTACGTCAACCGTTAAAATCTCAATCGGTTCGCATCTTACGCCGTCAATTTCTTTTAATATGACGCGGGGCTGACCCAACTGTAGTTCATAACCTTCACGACGCATGGTTTCCACCAATACGCCCAAGTGCAGAATTCCACGTCCAAAAACCAAAAACTGATCAGCAGAATTGGTTTCCTGAACACGAAGAGCCAAGTTTTTCTCGGTTTCTTTCATCAAACGCTCGCGAATCTTCTGAGAAGTCACGTGCTTACCCTCTTTTCCGAAGAAAGGAGAGTTATTGATGGCGAACAACATACTCATGGTAGGTTCGTCAATCTTCATTTGTGGCAATGCCTCTGGATTTTCAATGTCGCAAAGACAATCGCCAATCTCAAAGTTTTCCAAACCTGTTACAGCACAAATATCGCCAGCGGTAACCTCAGTTACTTTGGCTTTACCTAATCCGCTGAAGGTATAAATCTCTTTTATTTTGTGTTTTTCGATACGTCCATCGCGCTTCACCAAAGAAATGGGCATATTTTCTTTCAAATGTCCGCGCTTCAATCTACCAATGGCAATACGACCGGTAAAGCTAGAATAATCTAAACTGGTGATTTGCATTTGGTTGGTACCTTCTTCCACGTGGGGTTCAGGAATAACCTTTACGATGGTATCCATCAAGAAGGTCAAATCTGGAGTAGGATTTCTAAAGTCTGGGCCGAACCAACCGTTTTTACCCGATCCGAAAACCGTAGTAAAATCAAGTTGTTCTTCGTTTGCACCTAGGTTAAAGAACAAATCGAAAATATCGTCGTGGGTTTTTTCAGGATCACAGTTTGGTTTGTCAACCTTATTAATTACCACAATAGGTTTCTTACCGAGTGCAAGAGCTTTTTGAAGCACGAAACGGGTTTGGGGCATGGGTCCTTCGAAAGCATCCACAAGAAGCAATACTCCATCGGCCATATTCAAAACACGCTCTACTTCACCGCCAAAATCGGCGTGACCAGGGGTATCAATGATGTTAATTTTTGTACCTTTCCAAATTACGCTAACATTTTTGGCAAGGATGGTAATACCGCGTTCACGTTCAAGGTCATTATTGTCAAGAATAAGTTCGCCAAAGTCTTGGTTTTCTCTAAAAAGTTTGGCTTGGTGGAGCATTTTGTCGACCAGGGTAGTTTTCCCGTGGTCAACGTGGGCGATGATTGCAATGTTGCGCAGTTGAGACATGTTAAAATTAAAATTGCGCGAATTTCGGTATAATTTATGAATTTATTGTTATGGGCGGGGGACGGGTTTCGGGTTTCGGGTTTCGGGGGACGGGGGACGGGAGACGGGGGACGTGAAGTTTGAATTATTGAGTGTGCATGCGATGAAAAGCATGATTTGAACGATTAAAAAATTGAGGGATGCTAAAGAAAACTGTGTTTATGATTTCGTAAAATTTATAATTATAAAAAATGAGACACAAATTATTCATGCCATTCGTAGCACTTGGGGCTACTTTCCTAGCAAGTTGTGAAAAAGAAAGTTTGATCAATCAGTCGGATGTACCGCAAGAAATTAAAGATTATGTTTCGACGCATTTTTCGCAAAACAAAATTTTACAGACCTTAAAAGACAATGAGGGTTTAATTCTTACTTACGATGTTTTGCTAGATTCGGCAATCAGTTTGGAGTTTAATCGTTCGAAGGAAATCATTTCTATCGATGGAAATTCAAAATTACCCGATTCTGTCATTCCTGAGAAAATTCGGGAATATGTAAACACAAATTATCCAGCGTATTTCATCACCGATTGGGAAAAAGAGAGTCGCAAGGTTCAGCAAATTGAATTGAGCAACGGTTTGGATTTGGAATTTGACAACGACGGAAAATACTTGAAGATGGATAATTGAACGTTGACAGAAAAGTAGTTTATGAAATAGAATCCAGTGCTCTCATTTGAGATATTCAGAGATGGGAGCATTGGATTTTTTGTTGGGTTATTTTTATGATTGCCCTTTTATCAATTGTTTCAATCATTATAAAATTAATTTAATTTAAATGGTCACAACCTCGATAGATTAAACAAGATTACTTTGTAAATGCACTGTAAATTGTTAATAAATCAGACGGTTTCAACATAACTGTTTGTTGTATTGAAGGGATATATAACAAGAACTCTTTTTCACTAAGATCTGCAATACACTTTTCTTCATTCAATAAGCCTGAACTAATGTAAAAAATAGTGTGGTGGTCATCCTTCTTCAAAGTTGAGTTTCCATGATCTACGTATAAATATTCTGGATTACCTAAGCTATCGTATACAATGTAGAGAATTTGATCTCTGTTGATATTGTAAATATTGTTAATAGATAGCCACCTATTACTCTTGGATCTGTTAGTCCTCACATAAATTGAATCTGGGCTTAAATAATCTGTTTTATGGTTTTTGTCAATTTTCTTAAGTACGTCAAACAATAGTTTTTCCCATGCTCTTTTATCATATTTTAAATAAGCACCTTTTATATATTTGGTGCCGTATTTAGTTATATATTCTTCATTTCCAATTACCCTAAGATATACATAAGTTGGACTGTCTTTTTGGTGCAAATAATACACTAATGCATTTGCTCTGTAGATGTCAGTATAACTATTAAAATTCCAACACAGAGTACCTAATTCAAATTCCGATGGAATACTAATTTCATTATTTTCAATCAACCACTCAAGCATTATTGCTTCTTGTTGATCTTCAATTTCATTGATCGCCATTTTTGAAGCAAGAATTCCCAATCCAAGGCCAACAACTCCGCCCGCAATTGCGGCGGTAGTATTATTTTGTGCTTTTATATTGTTGTTAAGCATTGATATTAATATCAGCACTACTAGGGATTTTTTTAGGTTAAAAATCATTTTCAAATATAATCTCTATTTGGGTTCGATTTTTTAAGTCTATTTCTCTAAAATTGCTCCGTGCATAAAACGTACATGAAATTCTGGGTCATTTTGACCTTCTTCAATCTCTCTGTGGCCGAAGGTGGGGCTCAAGCCAATTTCTTTGATCGATTGGCCGACTCGGCCTATACATTGACCAAAC